>CACBUE010000006.1 GCA_902542325.1 uncultured SAR86 cluster bacterium
ATGGATCAATAAAAAATATATCTTCAGTACTGCAAGAACTTGGAGTAAAAAATCCACTCATTTGCACCGATCCTGGACTAGCTTCTATTGGGATGTCCGACAAGATTAGGGGTCTTCTTTCAAATGAATTATCTCCTGCTTTCTATGAAGAAACTCCTGCTAATCCTACCGAAGAGGCTGTAAATATTGCCCTCAAAGCATACAAAGAAAATAATTGTGACGGAGTAATAGGGTTTGGAGGTGGTTCAAGTATGGATTTAGCCAAAGCGGTTGCATTAATGGCTAATCATGAAGGAGAGGTAGTAGATTATTCTGTTAATGAGGGGGGTGTAGGAAAAATTAATAAAACTATGCCAATGATAGCTATACCTACAACTTCAGGGACTGGCAGTGAAGTATCATTAGGAGCAGTGATAATCATGAATGATGGAAGAAAGCTTATTTTAGCTAGTGACCATTTAAGACCTGATGCTGCAATCTGTGATCCGGAGCTTACCCTCGGATTGCCTCCTGTTCTTACGGCAGGGGCAGGAATGGACGCTTTAACGCATTGTATAGAGGCGATACTTTCTCCAGTTATAGACCCACCTGCCGAAGCAGTTGGTTTAGATGGAGTTGAAAAAGTTGTTGGTGAAGAGAGCTTAATTAGGGCAGTGAAAGATGGTCAAGATAAAGAGGCAAGATGGAACATGATGATGGCCTCTACTGAAGGAGCAATGGCTTTTTCAAAAGGACTAGGCGCTGTTCATTCCATGAGTCATGCAATAGGTGCAGACCAAGAACTTAGACTACATCACGGAACGTTAAATGGTGTTATCTTACCCACAATCTTAAGATTCAATAGAGATCATGTTGGCAATAAGTATTCAAAAATATTACGTGCCATGGGAAAAGATAAATCTAATGATCTTGCAGAGGAAATAGAAATCCTTAATAAGGCCATTGGTCTACCTAGCGGGTTGAAAGAGATGGGAATTACAGAGGAAATGATTCCAGGACTTGTAGCTCACTCAATGACTGATCCTAGCAATGCTACAACACCAAGACTTCCATCGCAGGAAGAGTGGGAAAATTTGTTCTTAGATGCTATGTAATTGGTTTATTTATCTGAAAAATCAGCATCGTCATCAGAATTGGTTTTATTCTCCTTGTCTCTGTAAGGGATGTATTTAGACCATTTAGGCCTATTAATTCTATTTGTTTGTTTTTTGGATGCCTTAAACCTGAGAAGGTAGAAAAAAATTAGGAAAGATAATATTCCTAGTATGGCGATAAAAGTGTTCAAGTCTTTATCATCTTGATCTTAATTTCATCAAAAGTCTAAGAATTTCAATATATAGCCATATTAGAGTTGCAACTAAAGCCATAGCACCAAACCACTCCATGTATTTTGGAGCTCCCTGCTCATCCGCTTGTTCAATAATGTCGAAGTCCAGGACCAAATTAAGTGCCGCAATAGCGACGACAAAAAGACTTATACCTATACCCATCCAACCAGTATCTGAAAAAATTGAGAAGGAGCTTCCAGTAAAAAGACTAAAAATAAAACTAGAAAAGTAGGTGAGAAAAATACCCAAAGTTGCTGCAAATATCATCAATACAAAATTTTGTGTAGGTCTAATTATTCCGGTCTTGTAAGCCAGTAGTAAGGAAGCTGCAACGAAGAAAGTTAGAGAAACTGCCTGTATAACGATTCCAGGAAACATTGCTTCAGCTTGTTGAGAAATGATTCCAATCATAAATCCCATTCCTACCGCATATATTGGGCCTGTTTTAGGTGCAAGATGTGGTCTGGGATTAATTATCCAGCCAATAAAAAAGAAGTAAAAACCAAAAGTTGAAATAGCGGCTATTACACCGGAAGCAACTCCAATAGTTGAAACTAAAGACATAAAAGGTCCTTGAAAATTCCAGCTGATGGCCGCAGATAAAACTGTTAAAAATAATAAGATACCAGTTTTATTGACTGCACCTTCTAACGTCATCTTTTCTCCACTTATTGAAGTTTCCTGAAAAGCTGATGACCTGATTATTGGATTACCTGATCTACCAAAAGTATCTAAAGCTTGATGTCTTGACATAATTTTATTAGTTATTAAAAAAGTTGATTATATTATCTATCCCTATTATTAAAATTGCCAGTGCAATTGACCATATTAAACAGGCAAGTATTGAGCTGATAAAAAAGACAACTGGTGTCATCGATGAAATGCCTGCAATGAAAGGAATAAAAGGTCTTATAGGTGGTATCAATCTTCCGATAAGGATTCCACCCCAACCATATTTTTCAAAAAAATCTTCCCCTCTTATAAAAACAGCTTGTCTTTTTTGTAAAAAATTAAGCTTCTTTAGTCTCGGTCCAAAAAATAAACCAGAGTAAAAGCTTAGGGTATCTCCTATCCAAGAACCTAATCCGGCTCCTATGCAAATATAGGCAAGCTTAATATCAGATTCACTAAGTCCAACTGCAAATAATAAAAGAATTACACTAGGCCATACGGCTCCTGAAATAAAAAAAGACTCAAGAAACCCTATAATGAACATTGCAAGGCCAGCATACTCTGGATTGCTTATAATCCAATTTAAAAACTGTTCTGAATTCATTTGAGTTAGGATAATTATTAAGAAACTTTAATTTTAAGGTAAGTACATGATAAAGAAATGGGAAAAAAATTCTTCTAAATATTTATTAGAAAATAAAATTTTTAAAATGAGAGAAGATTTAGTCACGTCTCCAAAGCTTGGCACAGAACATAAGGTATGGGTAATGGAAGTACCAACATGGGTAAATATTATTCCTATTACTTCTTCTGGAGAGGTAATTTTGGTAAATCAATATAGATTTGGTCTTGAAAAGACGTCCTTAGAAATTCCAGGAGGAATGGCTGATTATGGAGAGGACCCGAAAAATGCTGCTATTCGAGAATTGAAAGAAGAAACTGGTTTTGAGGGAAGTGAAGTTGTTGAAATAGGAAGAGTAGAATCTAATCCTGCAATTATGGCTAACCATACTTATACATATCTTGCTGTTAATTGCGAAAAATCTGCCGATCAGAGTTTGGATGGAACAGAGGACATTGAGATTATCAGTAAGAATATTGACGAAATACCTTCTTTGATAAAAAATCGGGAGATTGAACATGCTTTGGTTGTAAGTGCCTTTTATTTTTATAATTTGTATAGGCTAAGTGAAAATATGTAATGTGGACTGACGAAGACAAAATAAAAGGGAAAATTCTTTTCTTTTCTCCGAATGAAGAAGGAACATCTTATTTTACCGACTCATTAATATATATTTGTGATCATAATGAACAAGGTTCACTTGGCCTAATTTTTAATAGACCTTTAGAGCTTGATTTAAAGGAGCTACTGAGAGGCTTAAAGATTAATGAAGTTGATAATGCTAAAGGGAATGTATTTTTAGGCGGGCCAGTTAATCCAGGAGCAATATTTATACTTCATAGTTCAGATAAATGCTGGAAGGGAACCTTAAAAGTGAGTGAAAATGTATACATGAGTACAGATTTTGAGGCTATAGAGGATATTGCTAAAGGAGATGGTCCAAAAAATTTTAGATTAACACTAGGTTATACAGGCTGGGGTCCAGGACAGCTTAATACTGAAATCTCAGATAATGCTTGGATTGCATTCGATGAAAATAGTAATTTAATATTTAAAATACATCCAAGTGACCAAATCAATGAAATGTCAAAAATTGTTGGTTATGATATCCGAATGATAAGTCCCAATTTTGGTAACGCATGAAAATAAGCAGATTAGTATCAATATTATTTGCACTTACCTTTTTTGGGTGCTCTGATGATATTCAAATTTTAGAAGAGAGGATTAAAAATCAAGCAGAGTTAAATAATACAGAAATTTCTTCTGTAGAGATAAAAAAGACTGCACTCTATCTCAATGCTTGGAGTAAAAAAGATTTTTATGAGGATGCCATAACTGCATTCTTAGAAGAAGATAAGTTAGATTTTCCTAAAGAAATTGAAGTTCTTTTTACAGGTAGTTCAAGTATAAGATTTTGGAATTCTTTGGAAGATGATATGCAACCTCTCAAAGTTTTAAACAGAGGTTTTGGTGGTGCTCACATTGCCCATGTCAATCATCATTTTGAAGATGTCATTCAGCGTTACTCTCCTAAAGCTATTGTTTTCTTTTGTGGAACAAATGACTTAACTGCTCTAAAAACACCTGAGGAAACTATTCAAGATTTTGAAATCCTAAAAGATAAAGTTCATCAAGCTTTACCTGGTGTTCATTTATTCGTGATAGGTATAAAACCATCTCCAGCTAGAGTTTATTTAGAAAAAGAAGAGATAGCTTACAACTTGATGATTGACGAAATAGCTTTCAAAGATGATTTGGTAACTTTTATTGATATCTGGGATGCTATGTTATCAGCAGAGGGAGAACGTATTCCTGACCTTTTTGTTGAAGATGGCCTCCATATGAATGCTAAAGGGTATGAGATTTGGACGAAACTAGTCAGAGAACATTTAAAAACAATGTTTACTCTTTAGGTAATAATCCAAACATCTTATAACCAATAAAATCATCTGAAATACCATTTTTCGGTCTCTCAGGAAGGGTAGTAATAGGAAAAGCAATAGGAGTTACGTCACTATCAATTTTTTCTCCTACCTTTATGTTAGATCTATCGACACTAAAATGAAATTTGTCATCACCTCTAGTGCATCCATCAGCAAAAAAAATCGCGGTATGAACAATTCTGTCATAATTTGAAATATTTGATTTAGCTCTGTGAAATGTCAAACCATGGTGAAAGGAAACATCACCCTCTTTCATAGCTTGATAACTTATCTGATCTGGACTTACGTTAGCAGTTTCCAAAAAATTATTTTCATCAACCTTGCCTGAGAAAATATTGATAAATTTTTTGTCCTTAATCTTATGAGAACCTGAATAAAATCCTAATTGACCGTTAGTCTCATCAATATCACATAATGGAATCCAGGCTGTTATGGTTTTGGTTTCCTTTATAGGCCAATAAGGCTGATCATGATGAGGGTCAGTTTCTCTGCCGCCCGATTCCTTCACTAAAGCTTGATCATGCCATAATCTGATTGCATGAGTATCTAAAAGCTTTGATGCTATTTTGCAGACCCTTTGATCGAAAGTAAGCTTTCTAATATCTATGTAATCTTCCCATAAATTTTGACATTGAGTAAATGACTGCTCATAATCTGAACGGTCTTTTAAAACCCTTTCATCAAAGTGTTTTCTCTCTTTAATAGCTTCTTTTATTACTTCTCTGTAAAATTTAATTTCAGAGCTATCAAATAAGTCTCTTACGACTACAAAACCGTCTTCGTTAAAACTTTTTTTTAAATCTTCAAACATGCTTAAAGAGATTAATTACAAACTTAATAAGAATATCATAAAGTTCTTAATTCTTTGTGGAGTTATCTTTACGAATCACAATGTATTTTCAGAGGCAAAGTACTATGCAAGCGACTCAAGCATCGAACTAATTTCAGAAACATACTCCATTCAACCTGGAGACAGTTTTGTATTGGGTGTTAAATTTAAACTTGCAAAAGATTGGCATACCTACTGGGAAAATCCAGGTGATGCCGGTGAAGGAGCTACTATAGATTGGATATTGCCAAAAGGTTTAGAGGCTTCATCAATTCTTTGGCCAGGACCAGAAAGGATTCCCGTTGAGCCTTTAATGACTTTTGGTTACAACAATGAAGTGGTTTTGTTAACAAAGATATCTTCTACAAATGACATTGAGTTTCCTATAAATATTGAAGCGAAAGTTGGTTGGTTTACGTGCAAAGATATATGCATTCCTCAAGAAGGTATCGTAGACATTCAAATAAATGAAGGTTTATTCATATCTTCATCTAATCGAGAAGAAATAAATAATTATTTAGAAACGGTTCCTAGTGACTTTACTCAAGAATATCGAATTGAGAAATTAGATAATAGTTTCTTCCTTCAGACTGATATAAAAGATGGAGAACATTTTGATGATATCTATTTCTTTCCCAAAGAATACGGCTTAACCAGTTATGTTGAAGAACAAATTTATGAAAAGAATCAAAATAGTTTCATTTTAGAAATTAAAGCTTCTAAAGCTGATCTTAATTTAAGTAAATTTGAAGGTGTAATAGAGGCGTCTAATAAAGAAGGTAAATCCTTTTATCAAATATCATTCCCTCTGACTGCAGATTTACCAAAAAACGAACAAGGAATATTGCTATTGATTGTGTTTGCTTTCCTTGGCGGATTGATTCTTAACATCATGCCATGTGTATTTCCCATACTAAGTATCAAAATATTGAGATTTATGGAACATGGAGAAAATTCATCCTCACAAGCCTATAAATTCGGATTATTTTATACCCTAGGAGTAATCATGAGTTTCTTGTTAATTGCCCTTCTTTTAATCTTCTTAAAATCAAGTGGTGAAAATATAGGCTGGGGATTTCAGCTACAGTACCCCTTAGTCATAAGTATTCTTTTTTATTTATTTGTCGCACTAGGCTTCATGTTTATGAGTAATTTAGTCTTTGGCAGTCAAATGGGGCAATTGAGCTCTATGGCACAAGTAAAGAATGAATCTCTTGAATCTTTCCTTACAGGCATCTTGGCGGTAGTAGTGGCCTCGCCTTGCACAGCTCCTTTCATGGGTTCTGCAATTGGCTTTGCATTGCTACAGCCCAGTGGAAATTCATTTCTTATTTTCTTTAGCTTAGGACTTGGATTCGCACTTCCTTACTTAGTGCTCAGTGTAAAACCTTCATTATTATCTTTCTTACCAAAACCTGGTGCATGGATGGAGACGTTCAAACAATTTATGGCATTTCCTATGTGGGCATCCGCACTTTGGCTTTTGTGGGTATTAAGCGGTCAGGTAGATAGCAATAGAGTATTATTGGTCTTAGTTGGTGGTCTAGTTATCAGCCTTTCATTATGGATATTAGAAAAGAATACTTCACCTCAAAAGTGGATAAGATGGTTGGTAAGATTTATTGTATTGATTTTGGTTGTAGGTTCAATATCAATTATTCCTACTGAATACAGCACTAAAGATACTCAAGAAGAAAAAGTTTTTAGTGAAGAAATATTGAATGAATACAGAGAAGCTAAAGAACTTGTCTTTTTAAATTTCACAGCTGACTGGTGTATTACTTGTAAGGTAAATGAAAGAGTTGCTTTAAGTTCAAAGAAAGTAACTGAATTAATGAGTAAACGAAATATTATCTATCTAGAGGCGGATTGGACCAGGAAAGATGGAGTCATTGCCAAAAAGTTAGAGCAATTTGGTAGAACTGGTGTACCTCTATATTTACTGTATCCTTCAGAAGGCGAACCCATTATCTTGCCAGAAATTCTTACAGAAGATATTCTATTAAGGTATTTAAACGAGCTTAGCTGATGAAAAAATTTATTACTCTCACTTTCCTGATTTTCTATTTTTCACAATTCTTATCGAGTTATGTAGAAAATGAGGATAGCGCGCCCGAATTCAAATTATCTGATAGTTATGGAAACGAAATATCTCTAAGTTCATTCATAGGTAAAAAAGTTGTACTAGAGTGGACAAATCATGGATGTCCTTATGTTGCAAAGCATTACGAGACAGGAAATATGCAGTCTACTCAAGAATTTGCTAAAGAAGAAGAAATCATATGGTTGAGTGTTATTTCCTCAGCTCCAGGTACCCAAGGATATGTTTCATCGGATGAAGCCAATGCGCTAACAATTTCAAGAAAGGCTTCTCCATCACATGTTCTATTCGATCCAACAGGCGAAGTGGGTCGAATTTATGATGCCAAGACTACTCCTCATATGTATATAATCAACGAGGAAGGCCTAATGAAATACCAAGGAGCTATTGATGATGCTGGTGGTAGAGGGTTTATGAGTAGAGATCTTCTGAAAGCAAAGAACTATGTAAAAGAGAGTTTGAAAGAGATGGGCACCGGCGAAGAAATATCTTCACCAGTTACAAAGCCTTATGGGTGTTCTGTAAAATATGCCTCTTGAGAAATTTATTCCGGGGCTTTAAATACTGATCCTAGCTTTTGTCCTAATCCCATATCTCCTGAAAACTTAACTTTCCCTTGCATAAAAGCTCCCATTGCCGCTTGCTGATCTCCAGAAAATACTTTTTCCATAGTCTCTTGGCTATCAAAAGTTAAAGTTAAACCTGGATCTTCATGCTCAGACTCTACAACAGATAAAGTTCCATCATTTATATCCACATAGAAATTTGTTAGATCTTCAATATTAATTTGAATTGTTGCTTCTATTCCTTTAGCACCTTCAGCATCAAAGGCAGTTTCAAGTCCAGTTTTTAATTCTTCAAAAGTTGCCATATTTACTCCATTTCATTTTTTTGTGAACTCATCTTCTCAAATTAAGTGAACTTAAACCACCCTATGTGGAAATAAATTGATAAAATTTTTGTCATGGACAGAAAAGATATAGATCAACAATCTAAAAAAGATTTCTCAAGTAAGATTAACGAGCAAGTAGGAAGAACTTCTAGCAGAGAGTTAACTCTCACGAAGTATATGACTGAAGAACAGAAAAAAAGTTGGAATGATTCAGGCTATATTTTAATACCTAATTTTGTTGATGAGAACTTCTGTAATGAGATGAATGATGAAGTGATAAGCATTATAAAATCTATTGTTCCTGAGGATAGTGCTTTTAGTCACGCCTATGCGGGAGATGGTCACATAGCGATAAGAGAAATGAAACCCAGTAAAAATGCCACTAGCATTGAGGATGAAATATCCAAGCTCTTTAGAATTCACTCAAAAGGTGTTTTTAACTCATTTATCAAAGATGAGACCTTGTGCAATCTATTGGAAGATATAATTGGACCTGATATAGATTGTTTTTTAAGCCAATTTATATTCAAGAATCCAGGCGCATGGGGACAACCCTGGCATCAAGATTCTTCTTATTTTCCTTTCGACAGAGAACCGCAAGTTGCGGCTTGGTTAGCAACAAGCGAAGCGACACTAGATAATGGATGTCTAGTAGTTCTTCCTGGTTCACATCATGAACATCTTCATGAACACCTTCCGGATGATAGAAAAGAATCAAATTATGGATATACCGAAATAAAGGATCATGATTTCAGTGATGAAATACCCATGACTTTAAATAAAGGGGATTTATTATTGTTTCACAGCTTCCTAATGCATAAATCCTATGACAATAAGTCTGATTCTAGAAGAACAGCAATGGTTTATCATTTTGCTGAAACCGGCACTGATTATGGAGCTATTGATAGTCCAACCAATGAATGGATCTCTATTAGAGGTCGTGGACTAAATGCTTAGAGTCTTAAAATTAATAGGATTAGTTTTAAGTCCTTTTCTTTTAATTTTTATCTACGTCTCTATTTCCTCTTCGGGCCTAGTCGGCAATCTTCCTGAAGATGGAGAATTAGTCTATTCCCCAAGACCGGTTGAGAATGTTCCATTAAGTGAAAAGCAAATATTCTTTGGTGATTTGCATGTTCACACTACGTTTTCACAAGATGCTTTTCTCTTCAGCTTACCCATGCTTCAGGGAGAAGGAGTTCATCCTCCGGCTGATGCATGTAATTTTGCACGTTTTTGCTCCTCTTTAGATTTTTTTTCAATTACTGATCACGCAGAAGGTATGACTAAGAAAATGTGGCAAGATTCCTTAGAATCTATGAGGAACTGTGATTCTATTTCGGATGAAAACAATAAGGATCTGGTTGTTTTTGCCGGTTGGGAATGGACACAAATGGGGGCTAATCCACAAACCCATTATGCTCATAAAAATGTAATCCTTAGAGATTTAAATAATGTTCCTGATGTACCTATTGGAGCAGGCCTTACCGGTCTTGATTTGTTGATTGAAAATGGCCTGACACCTTTTTTACCCTTAGTGGCTGATTTCCCCCCGGAGGCAATTGATTTTGATTTTCTAAAATTTAGAGATGAATCCTATTCGATCCCATTTTGTGATCAGGAGAGGAATTTAAATGAGGAATGTAAGGAAAGGGCCGAAACTCCTAAAGAATTATTTAGTAAACTTGATGAGCTAGGTTTAGAGGCAATTGTCATACCGCATGGGACAACATGGGGAATTCACTCTCCAGCGAATTCTAGTATGAGCTCTCAACTTTATGATGGTAATCATGATCCAGATAAACAAAGACTTATGGAAGTATATTCGGGTCATGGAAATTCAGAAATATATCAAAAGTTTCTTCATGCTGAAGAAATTTCTCCAGGAATATTCAAATGCCCTCCTCCAACAGATAACTTTGAGCCTTGTTGCTGGAGGGCGGGAATAATAGTTAATGAGCAATGTAAAAAGGAAACTGGTGTTGCATGTGTAGATAAAGCAAATGATATTAAAGAACAATTTGCTAATAATGCCTCAGGATTATTAAGATTTGGTCTAGTTGAAAATGCAACAGAAGAAGATTGGAATCAATGTGGACAACTAAAAGATTCTTTTCTTCCAGCCTATACCTATAGGCCTGCTATGAGCTCTCAAGCTGCATTAGCATCTCAAATTAATACAGGTGGAGTCTTAAATTCCTTTAAATTAGGTCTCATAGGATCTACGGATAATCACAAGGCCAGGGCTGGAGCTGGTTATAAAGAATTTGCAAGAAAATCGATGGGAGATTCTTGGGGAGCTAAAGATAATTTAACTTGGATATTACCTCCTGAACGGGGGTGCATCTTTTTATTCAACAGGTGGCTTGGTTGCAGTTCATGCCGATAGACTGGATAGAAACAAAATTTATGATTCTTTGTATGAGAGAGAAGTATATGCAACATCGGGTGAAAGAATCTTACTTTGGTTTAATTTAATTAATGGTCAGGAAGAAGTTCCTATGGGAAGTGAATTAGCTCTTTCTGAGAATCCATTTTTTGAAGTAAGAGCTGTCGGATCCTATAAACAGCTTCCTGGGTGTCCTGATTATGTAAATAATTCTATGTCAAAAGAAGAAATAGAACGTCTATGTTTAAATGAGTGCTATAACCCAACTAATGAAAGAAATTTAATAGATAGAATTGAGGTTATTAAAATTACACCTACCGAAAAGTTAGATGCTTTGGATAATGCTATTCAAGATCCATGGTTAATTTTTGACTGCAACGATACCGGCCAAGGTTGTTTGATTTCTTTCGAAGACAAACAATTTATAAAAGATAAAGTAAGTTCGGTTTACTACATAAGAGCCATTCAAGAAGAAAGCCTTGCTGTAGGGGGAGATCCTCTTCGTTGCGAATATAACGAAGAGGGAGAATGTATAAAAATTAAACCCTGTTATGCAAGTGGACCTGAATTTGAACCTTCTGATGATTGTTTAGCTCCTATTGGAGAAAGGGCTTGGTCATCTCCAATTTTCTTAAACTATCTAAATTAAAGCTAAAGGTATAATATGCCATCTCAAAAGTTAAAAGTAGATGGATTTTAGAGGCAACCACATCCTTTCTATAGATCAATTCGATCGTAAGGGCATAGAAAAATTATTCTCTGTTGCAGACAAATTAGAGCCTTTCGCTTCCAAAGAAAAAATAACAAGAGTCCTCGAAGGCGCAATCCTAGGAAATATGTTCTTTGAGCCTAGTACAAGAACTAGGATAAGCTTCGGAGCCTCATTCAACTTGCTCGGAGGAAATGTTAGAGAAATCACAGAAGTTGGAAGCTCTTCCCTAGCTAAAGGTGAATCTCTTGCAGATACAGCTCAAGTTCTCAGTGGATATAGCGATATTATAGTTATGCGACATCCTGAAAATGGATCTGTAAAACGGTTTGCAAATTCAAGTAGAGTTCCGGTGATAAATGCTGGGGATGGATCAAATGAGCATCCCTCTCAAGCTCTTCTAGATCTCTATACTATTCAAAAAGAACTGTCAGAGAATAACAAATCTTTAGACGGTCTTAGAATCGCCTTAGTGGGAGATTTAAAGTATGGCAGAGCAGTTCACTCACTATGTAAAATTCTCTCTTTTTACTCTAATGTAAAATTAAATCTTATTTCTCCAAAAGAGCTAAAACTCCCACCAGAGTTATTAAATCAGCTAAATGAAGCGGGTCTAAATCTATCTGAGACTGAGAATCTTGAAGATGGCATATCTGAAGTTGATATTATTTATGTGACCAGAATTCAAGAAGAAAGATTTAAGAGTAAATCAGATGCCAACAAATACAGAGGACTACTTAGCCTTAACCAGTCTATTTACACAGCTAATTGTGAACCTAATACTGTAATTATGCATCCCTTACCAAGAGACTCTAGAAGTGATGCAAATGAATTAGATAGAGACTTGTACGAAAATCCCAATCTAGCAATTTTTAGGCAGGCAGATAATGGAGTTGTAATTAGGATGGCCATGTTTGCTTTAGTTCTGGGAGTAGAGGACAAAATTGAAGGGTCTTCAAAATTAGTCAACTGGAAGGTGGGTCTAGATAGTTAGGTTAAAGAACTTTCTATATCTTCCAATAAATCGTCGATAGACTCTATACCTACTGAAAGCCTCACTAAACCATCACTTATTCCAATCTCTTCTCGAATTTCAGGTGGTATTGATGCATGAGTCATAATTGCTGGATGCTCAATGAGACTCTCTACTCCCCCTAAACTTTCTGCTAAAGAAAATAATTTTGTTTTTTCGAGGAAGTTGGTAGCACTTTCTAAACCGCCTTTAATTACCACCGATATCATGCCTCCAAACCCATTCATTTGTTTCTTAGCAATATTATGTTGTGGATGACTTTCTAAACCAGGGTAAATTACCTTCTCGATTGAAGGATGGGACTCTAAAAAAACAGCAATATCCTGCGCATTTTTACAATGTCTCTCCATTCTAACCGGCAGGGTCTTCAAACTTCTCAATAACAAAAATGAATCAAATGGATTCATAATTGAACCTACAGCATTTTGTAGATAGAGAATTTCGTTAGCCATTTTTTCTTTATCTGGTGAACAAACTACAACTCCTCCTATTAAGTCCGAATGACCATTCAAGTACTTAGTAGCAGAATGAACGACAATATCAAAACCTAGTTCTATGGGGTTCTGAACGAAAGGAGAGCAGAAAGTATTATCGCAAACTGAGATTAGGTTATGTTTTTTTGCAAAAGTAGAGATGGCAGATAAATCAGCAATTTTAAGAAGAGGATTTGTAGGACTCTCAACCCAAATCATTTTCGTCTTATCATTAATTGATGCTTCAAGGTTACTTAGATCGCTTAAATCACAAAATGTAAAATCGAGTCCAGCAGAACGTTTTCTTACATTCTCAAAAAGTCTATAAGTTCCCCCATACAAATCATCCATTGCAATCACATGATCACCAGCATCTAATAGTTCTAATACAGTTGCACTTGCTGCCATACCGGAAGCAAAAGCATATCCAAAAGTACTTCCCTCTAAATCGGCTATACAAGATTCAAGTGCTTTACGAGTTGGGTTAGTGCTTCTTGAATAATCATAGCCTTTGTGAACCCCTGGACTTTCTTGCACATAAGTGGAGCTAGTATAAATAGGAGTCATTATTGCGCCAGTGGTTGGATCAGGTTCCTGTCCAGAATGAATAGCTCTTGTTTCAAACCCTTGTTTATTCTTTTTTACAGTCATAAAAACTATTTAAATTTATTACGATAGTAATTAATTAAATCTACTTTAGTTACAAAACCTATAAAAGTTTCATCATCATAAATTATGGCTACTTTTCCCTCAGAAAGAATTGAAAGTAATTCATCTTTGGATGCATCAAATTGTAATGTATCTAATTTATCCATCATGTAATCAGAAACATTATTAGAGAAAGAAGATTGATCTTTACTGACAGTAAAAAGCAAATCTTCCTCATCGAGAATACCCATTAACTTATTGTTATTCATAACCGGGATTTGAGATACGTCTGATGCTCTCATTCTATTATATGCAACAAGCAGAGAATCAGTTTCGTTCACACTTATCATTTCTCCTTTATCAGCTCTTCTGTTGATTAAATCCCTTAAATCTCCATAGGTCTCCATATCCAGGAGATTGTTGTCCTGCAACCAGGCCTTATTAAAAGCTTTTGATAAATATTTGTTACCCGTGTCACATATAAAGGTCACCACATTTTTGTGTTCCTTTTGCTTACGACACCACTTTGCCGCAGCAGCTACCAAAGTTCCTGTTGAAGATCCGCCTAAGATACCTTCTTCTTTTAAAATAATTTGTAAGACTTCAAAAGCTTCTTTATCTGAGACTGTTTCAGCATCATCCATAAGAGAGACCTCGAATGTATCTGGAATGAAATCCTCTCCTACACCCTCTACAAGCCAGCTTCCGCCATCGTAATTATATTCGCCTTTAAGAACTGCATCTGAAATTATGGAACCTTCAGGATCGGCTGCAACCATGCAGATAGATGGATCTTTAGACTTGAAGAACTCTGCAAGCCCTGTAAGTGTTCCACCAGAGCCTACCCCTGCTACTACTGCATCAATATTCCCTTGCATTTGCTCCCATATTTCAGGTGCTGTGGTTGTCCTGTGAGCAGTTGGATTAGCAGGATTGCCAAATTGATTTGCAAGAAATGCTCCTGGTGTTTCTTGGGCTAACTTCCTAGCCATATCTTGATAATATTCAGGATGACCTTCCGGAACATCAGATCTTGTTAAAATTATCTCAGCGCCAAGCCCCTCGAGGTGTAAGATTTTTTCTCTACTCATCTTGTCTGGAATTACCAAAATAATTTTATAACCTTTTAACGCAGCTATTAATGCTAACCCAATTCCAGTATTACCTGCTGTTGCTTCTATAATTGTTCCACCGGGTTTAAGTTCACCCGACTTCTCTGCTTCCTCAATAATAGAAAGACCGACTCTATCTTTTATGGATCCTCCAGGATTATTTAATTCTAACTTCACATAAAGGTCACAAGGCCCTGTATCAAGAGACTTCAATTTCATCATAGGTGTATTACCTATTAGATCTAAAAGGGAGTCATTCACGTCCATATTCATAAGGTGCAAATCTTACATTAATTCTTATAAAATGATATGTATCAATATAAGGATATGACTATGGAAGAAATAAATTTAAAACAGAAAGAATTCTGGTCTGGTTCAGGTGGTGATGTTTGGGTAAACAAACAAAGTGAGATGGATATTATGCTTAATCCATTGGGAACTAAAGCAATAAGTAAACTGGATTTAAGTGGAGTAACAAAAATAATAGATATTGGTTGTGGTTGTGGCGCAACTACTCTAGAAATTGCAAAGCAATTAGGAGGAGGAGAGGTCATAGGGGTAGACATATCCGAGCCTATGCTGTCTAGGGCAGCTAAAAATGCTTCTGATCAATCTTTATCTAATGCTAATTTTCAAGTTATAGATGTTCAAGTTGATGATATGCCATCGGATTTTGATATTGCCTTTTCTAGATTTGGCGTGATGTTTTTTGAAGATCCATACCAGGCATTTTCAAACATATGCAAATCTTTAAAAGAAAATGGTCAACTCAGTTTTGTATGTTGGCAAAATCCATCTTTAAATCCTTGGCAGAGTTTATCTCTACAAGTTATAAAAGAGTACCTAGATCTTCCCTCTCCTCCTCCAAAGAGTCCTGGACCTTTTGCGTTTGAAGATAAAATTTATATTTCGGATATTCTCAATCAATCTAATTTTAAAGATATAGAGATAGAAGATAATCAAGAAGACATTGTTATGTTTTCAGGAAAATCTATTGAAGAGGCTTGTGAAGACTACTTAACTATTAATCCTGTAGTAACTGAAATGCTTAAAAATTCAAAAAAAGAACTGAAAGATGAAATTCTTAAAGCATTAATTCTTAAGTTTTCAGAGTTTCACAATGGCGATGGGCTGTTGTTTCCAAGTGCAACTTGGATAGTTACAGCAAGAAAGTAGCAATTGTTCGTTTTTTATACAAAAGAATTTGCGTTTGCACTAAATTAGATCGAATTGCGTTGATAAGGAAATAAAAGGTTTGGCATAGAGATTGCATAGTTTCAGGTATGGAAACTAAAAAAACTTTAAAACTTAAAACCCTCGGCAAAATAGGAAAAGAAATCAGCTATTTCATTCCTTTGGTAATGGGAGTCTATTTCATAGCAAGCTTTGTAAGCTCGACCTAAGCTTATGTCTGCTGAAATAACGCCAAACAATACCAAAAAGAAATGGGGTATTGAAATGAGTGATTCGTTAAGAACTACACTCACAATAAGAATATTACTCGCTTATGTAATATTCGATACTATTTCTGATCTTCTATAAATCTAACCAAACTTACAGATCGTAAGTTTGTTGCCGTCTAAGTCTCTGACATATCCACCATAAAAAATGGGCGCCCTTTGTCCTGGGGCACCTTCGTCTGAAGCTCCTAGAGATATAGCCTTTTCATAAAGAGCATTGACATCTTCTTCAGTTTCCATAGTAAAACCTACCATGCTTCCATTTCCAACAGTTGCCTCTTCACCATCGTAAGGCACAAATACTGCAAAATTTGTGTCGTCTCCTGGGATAGTCCAAAAAAAACTTCTTTCATTAGGTCCAAAGCTGGTTGCTCCCATATCTTCAAACAAAGCATCATAAAAGCTTTTTGCTCGTTCTAAATCATTAGTTCCAACTGTCACATATTTAGCTATTTTTCCCTTCATACCTTCTCCTTTATTTTTATCTTATTGTATTCATCCCTAGTTAAGAATTCTAAAACTGTAGCATTAATACAGTATCTCGGTAAACCATTTGGCCCATCTGGAAATACATGACCTAAATGTATATCCGAAGTAACAGATCTTATTTCAATCCTTCTCATTCCATAGCTATTATCTGCAAGTCTATATACAGAACCTTCAACAGGTCTCGTAAAAGATAACCAGCCTGTTCTAGAATTAAATCTATATTTTGTATCAAATAAAGGAGCACCGCTTAATTTATCAATGAAAACTCCGTCGGGTGTATTTTTGAAGATTTCGTATTCCTTACAATATCTTGCATCGGTACCTTCATTGAAAGCCACTCGATATGCCTCAGTATTTCCTAATTTAAATAGCCCCAGAGCCTGATAAAATTCTTTGGGAGATAAGTAACCCTGATGTCCGAAAACTTCAGAACCTCTCTCTAAAAATAGTATGGTGGGCGTAGCCCATGTTGGAGTCTTTATAGCCAAACCCTCTAAGTTAGATGCATCTCTGTAAACTAAGGGTATCGTCCCTGCATATTCATTAGAAACATCTTCACGAAATTTTTGGCAATATGGGCAAAAACCTTCAGGTTCAATGACGACTATACTCTTCCCAATCTTTAAAAGATTGTTGTCTTTTTTGGATTCATAATCATTCCTGGCAAACTTAATACCAGTTGAATGATCTGGACAATAACCATTCGGATTCTTCTTTATATAGTCTTGATGAAAATTTTCTGCAACAAAGAACTGTGATAGAGGTTTTACGATTGTTTGAATGTCTCCGTATCCACCTTCTCTAAGCAATGTTTGATATTCCGCCATTAATTCCAAGATTTTGCTCTGCTGCGCCTCATCTGAATACAAAACTATTGATCTATATTGAGTTCCTATGTCATTACCCTGCCTGTTTAGCTGAGTGGGATCATGAGATTCCAAATAATGAATTATTAATTCTTCAAGTGTGATCAAGTTTTTGTTGTAGGTAACCTCTACAACCTCAGCATGATTATTTGGATTAAATTTATTAGAGAACTTTGTAATCTCTCTATAAGTTGGTCTTACCCCTTCACCATCAGCATAACCAGACACAGCATCCAAAACACCTTCTAGTGCTTCATAACCTTTCTCTGCCCCCCAAAAGCAACCAGAACCTAGTACGATTTTCTCTATATGGCTTGTAGATTCATTTTGAGAAGAAAATACAAGTATACTTACGAAGATAGTAAAAGTAGTAAGAAACTTTTTCATCTTTAACTAAAGCCCCCAATTATTATTCGCCATCCAAGTTATCGAAATAATAAAGCCCCAGATGGATTGAGTAATCAAAACTATAAGACTACCAATAGTCCCTAGTGCTCTGAATATGCTGCTTGCCCCTTCTCTTGTGATACCGTAGGCATGAAATATTCTAGAGATTAAAAAAACATCTCCAAGGATACCGATAGCTAAAGTTGGAATATTTCCTACTGTCTCAAGAAGGAATGAAAGAATAAGAAAAAGAAGAGCATTTTCTAGTAAATTAGCGTGTGCTCTTGATATTTGTAACAATTCAAAGCTATCACCTAAACCTAGATTAGTTCCAGTTTTAAACCTTTGACGACCAGTCAAATAAGCTAATACTAATGCAAGTATCGTCAGTGCACATGCATAAAAAAGTGTGATCATTTTAATTCCTATAATTAAATTTGATAAAAGTGTATTGTAATAAAGTTATTTAATTAGGGGTAAAAAATGAAATCTTTCTTTTTAATTTTAATGCTATTTTCTTTATCAAGTTGTGCTGTGGCAAGTTTAACAAAAACAGCTGTAACAACGGCCGTCAAAGTGGTTGAAGTTCCTTTTAAAGTAGTTGGAAGCGTATTGTCAGAAGAAGAGGAAGAAGCAGCAGAAGATGAACAGTAAACATCTTGGTAGATACGAGTGGACTCGAACCACCGACCCCCACCATGTCAAGGTTACAGTCTTAAATCAATAATCCTTATCGTAACTGGATTTCAGAGCATTGGTATTTTTACTGTGTCCCTTTTTGTGTCCCTTTAGTGCAGCAATTCTACAATTTCAAGCAATTTTGCGTCCCTAAATTAGCTTGGGTTAGTCCACAAAAATTTTAATATTCAGTTATGAAACCTTTCTTTGATTTGGGCTTTAGAGGTACTCCTATTTTCTCAAACTCTTTAATTATGTTCTCCTCAAGCTTTCCTTTCCTGAACTTATCTCTGCATTTAGTTAGAAACCCACCAAGATTTTCTCCAAGGTAAATCGTACTCTGAGCAATAGTGGTATCCCCTGTATCTTCCACATAAGCTTTTAGCATTATCATTTGTTTTTTTAAAGCATCTGCAAAAGGATCGAAAGTAAAGTAAGGAATTTTTAACAGGAGCATTATTTCTTTTTCAGTTAATTTACCTGCTTTGAATCTTGTTCTTTGTTTCGTAACCCACGCCTTATCTTTGGAATATTTCTTTTTATCGGGAATCTTGCCCTCCCCAGCTATGATAGCTTTTTTGGCGCTTTCATAATTTTCTAACCATTTCTTTTCATAGTCGGATCTAAAATCAAAACCCTCTTTTTCAAGCAGAATTAATTGATATTCTTTGAGAGGTTTTCTTCTAATCGTTGGTGTTTTTAACGCTTTGTATCTAATCTTTTGCTCTGCAGCAAAAATATCTACTCTCTGTCCGTTATGAACAGTTCCTTTTGGTGCTAGATCTTTTTTAAATTTTTTCTTATAAGACTTCCAGGCTTCAAAACGAATATCCCAATTGAAGTCATCGTGAGTCTTATTAAAAATATCTGGATGTATTGTTAGGCACTCCGCAAGGATGTCTTCCTCCAAAGTATTTTTATCATGAGAGTTTTTGACAGATCTAAATTTCTCTCCTAAGCCATATCCATCAATTACAACATCGGCTTCTGGTACAGGATTAGTATTTTGATCAACCCAAAGTTTAAGATAGATCAAGAATTCTTGGTTTCTTTCTCTAATATTTGGAGTGCCTAAAAAATTATTCCATCCATTCCATTCTTTATATCGTTGTTCAGGAAAAATAGGCATATCTTTCGGAGCATCCTCAGATCTCATAAATTTTCTATATTCAGTACTGGTCTTTATTCCCAATTCCTGGACAAGTTGTTTTGCTTGTTCCCAGGGTCTTCTACCCAGTCTAGCCACACGATCCCACGCTTTGATATTTAGCTTTTCAGTGAAATCCTCTAAATTAAAGTCTACTGGTAAATTCTCACCAGTAATTTCAAAGAATTTCTTAGGCGGCTTCTTTCCTTCTCTAATGAGTCTGAAATATTCAACCAGCCTTCCATCATGTTCCGACATTGCTCTTAATACCATAAGAATTTGCTGATAAGCCTCATCTATTTGATCAGGGGAATTTTTATTGATGATGGTAGGAACAATTATGTAACTTAGCCCTTTATTTTTATCACCCTTTCTTAATGCTCTTCCTATTGCTTGCGTTATATCTACTTTAGACTGCTTTGGATCAACAAACATAACAGCATCGATTGAAGGTACGTTTACGCCTTCTGAAAGGCATTGAGCGTTAGTCACTAGGCTTGGAGGATTACTCGAAAAGTCCTCAAGAATGTCAAGTCTTTCAGTTCCTGACTGATTGCCATCAACATAATAAGTATTGAGATCTCCGTCTATTTCTTTAGCTCCCTGTCTGAAGGCATTAGCTCGATTTCTTCTTCCATGAAAAGAAACTGTATTTCTTATATTTCTTTCTTTTCTGAGTTTCTTCAATGAAATAACTGAAGCTAGAAGCTTCAGTTCAACTTCTTCAGGTAGCCTCTTCTTATCTACAACAAATGGATTTTCTTTTAAAAGTTCCCTATATTTTTCCGTACTTTCAATTTGGGTGACGATGCTGTAGTCATTCAAGAGCTTTTTGCCACCTATACCCTCTATTGCATCTTTTACAGTTATCTCATTGATAACTTGACCATAGATTTCTTCATCATCCATCGAAGCAATACGATTATTAGTACCTACTAGTCTTTTTGGCGTGGCGGTCATGAATAATCTTTTCTTAATCTTAATGTTTTCATCAAAAAGTAAATGAGATGACAGTTTCTCTTTTGATGTAGCAGTGTTGTGCGCCTCATCGAAAAATGCGAAATCTATATGCCTATTCAAGGCAGAGATATTTTTAGCAAAGACTTTACCGGATTGATAAGTTGCGAATATTACCTTATTTGTTCTTTTAGATTTTAAAAAGACTTCTAGATCCTCCTTTTTATTTGAGACTCTTATCCCCAGCTCTTGCATCCACAGCTCAGGATCACATTCGCCTATCTTCTCATTTGACTTATCTGAGCAAACTACAAAGGGTGAGATAGGCACACCGTCAGCAAGGCTTTCTTTAGTCCATTCGATTAGAGTTTGGTTTATTAGTTGCAGACTAGGAACAACATATAAACAGAGCTTAGGCTTGAGTTCCCTGAAAGCAAAATAAGAAGTTAGAGTTTTTCCTGTTCCGCAGGCATGAATAACTTGACCTCTACTCTCATTTTTAAAATGTTTCAGGATACTCTCTCTTGCGATCTTTTGGTGTTCAAATGGCTCTTTTGATTTATATTCAGGAATTAAATTATCTATAACTTTTCTTATATTACTGAAGTCCTCTCTTGAAAGTTGTTTAAAGTCACCTCCAAGAAGAGTCCTAAATTGAAGGTTTGGGTGTCTGTCTCTTAAATCCTTACTTCGAGTGATGTCTTTTGCATTGGAACACATCAAGATAGTATCTACATAAGGTTTGGCGTTTTTTCCATTAGCTATCTCTAGAGGAGATTCGATGTGACCTTTTGTAAGATTTTTAGATGTACTATCTAGATATTTGCACTGAATGATATCTATCTTCCCATCATACCTTTCAGCTATGGCATCTGCTCCCTCTTCTTTGTTATAAGTTAAGCCAAGGATTTTCTTAAATTTATTTTCCTTAAGATATTGCGATGAGTGTAAAACTCTTTTATAGGTAGTTCGATATCTTGGATCTATCTGAAGGTAAAATACACAAAGCCACTCAAAAACTGTACCTCTTTTTTTTGGACTAAATTTAGATATTCGTGCTTCAAGATCTTTCCAAGAATTACATTTGTAAATTAATTGCTGTGGTGTCATATTAATTGATTAAAAAACTCATCTTTTCTGCAATTTTCACGAAAACTTAAGACTTTTCTTTTTTAATTTCCTTTTTTAAAAAGTCAATAAACTCTTTTCTCTTAAGACGGAATAATTCTTTAAACCTTTTATATCTGAGATATCTTTTAAAGATCAACCAATTTTGTACTTTAATAATTACATCTGGATCAGAGTCTAGGAAAGCTTTTGTATTATGAAAAAATTCATCTTGATTTTTATGCAGATAGCTCATGAGCAAGGGTTTAATATAAACAGCCCATTCATGATCTTCTTCTTTAATTGACTCAATGAGAGTTTCATGAGACTCTTTAAAATCTTTATCTCGCTTAATAATTTTTTTATCAAATATAGACTCCATTAGGATTATAAAATTTACTTTTTCATCAATTGAAAGATTGTGCATGTTGTCTAAGGAATCTATTTTCCTCATGAATAAATCTTTTAAAGTCGAAAGAATCAGCACATCATTGTTAACAATTGCATACACAATATAGTCATGGAGATTTGTTTTTAGGTCTTGATGATTTAGATCCATCAAGAGACTTTCTTTTATATAAATTAAAGCCATGCAGATGTGACGCAAATATGCTGGAGTAACAGACAGATCTATGGGATTGTCAGATGGATTTTCCCGTTTCTTACCTGAATATTCGTCTTCTTCATCACCGCGTATAGACGATTTACTGTAAGTTAATTTATGAGCAAGTTCTATAGTCTTGTCATCAATCTTACTTTTATTGAGTTCATCATAATAGAATTTATCTGGTCTTCGACCCCGGTGCACTAATAAATTTCTTCTAGCCCTGGCTTCATAATAACGTTTAAGTTCTCTTTGCAAAGTTTTCTCAGTAAATCTAACCTCATCTTTTAGTAATTCTCTTAATATAACTAATCCATTTTTCTCTTTTTCTATCAATGAATAGCTCTTAATCATTTGAGTAGGGCGATTGTAGAACTTCGTCCATTCCTCTTGCCCTTTATTAAGACTTTTTACCTTCTCATTACATAGGCTTGTAAACATATTTATATATTTATCTTTTATGGCTTTGCTATTTTGAACGCCAAATATATTTAAATGTCCAATAAATCTATCGAATATAGCCAATAAATAAATGAAATTTGCATTCATTTGATGAACTTCTTTATAGGTAACTCTCTTGATCATTGTTACTGCATTAAGTATCTCGACTACAACTTCATCAAATTCAGCTTCTCGATCATGAAAGCTGATACTTTTCGCATTTTTTTTTGACCCGTTTTTTTTCTTAGTCACTTTACATCTCTAAAATTATCTCTAATAGATTTTGAACCAATATATCATCTGGAATCATCACCTCCAATAAATGAAAGGTCTAAAAGCTAAATAAACAGGAAGATGTTTCTAGTTATCTTTCTATTCTAGTGTGTCCCTTTGTGTGTCCCCTTTTTGCATCATAAAACGGTCTTAATCTGCTTAAACCTTCTTAATCGTTAAAACGGGATTTGGCTGAAAAGCCTTTAAATCAGTTGAAAACTAGCTGGGAGGGGTGGTAGACACGAGTGGACTTGAACCACCGACCCCCACCATGTCAAGGTGGTGCTCTAAACCGACTGAGCTACGTGTCTACTGCGTTTCAGGGCTATTGATATTTTCTGTACGGCAAATGTACGGCAAAACACCTCTAAAGTTGACTGCTTTTCTGCCCTGACCTACAACTTTAATTCGAATAATAACATAACTCTATAGGACCCCGGGCATGAACCTGCCACCCCACATAGCCTAGATATATCACATGGTCGAACATTTTTAGCCAAAAAGGTTTGTAAAGTAGTAGAGTAAGAATCATGTCAAAACTACCTAACCCAAGAGACTTAGTTTTAGATAAAGAAGTTAAAGTTTCTAATGGGATTAAAGGACATCAACACAGGGAAAAGAATAGATTAAAGAGAAAGTATTTCCAGATACATAACTTAGAGGAGTTTGATTGATGGAGATGATAAAAAAAAGATTCTGGTTTTTATATTATTGGTTAATGACTTCTTATCTAGTTCTGGCATTGTTTCTAATATTATTTTTTAAAATTAATCATACTGATAGACAACTTACAGATGAGACTTTGTTGTATTGTGGTCCGTTGGATTTTGGAGGTCTTTTCGATGAAGCTTGTAAGCAAGGTAGGAATTATTCCTCTGTCATGATTGATATTAATGAGTTCTACTTTTTTGATTTCATATCTCTCGAAGCAAAACATTGTCAAGATTTTGATAGTTTAACCAGGCAATTAGGTGAGTTTGCACCTGACTGCCTTGAAAGAAATATTGATTTAAAACGTTGGACTAGTTTAGATAATTTCTATCCTTTTCTTATTGTTTTGATAATGACAATTATCAGATGGATATTCAGAGGAAAACATATATGGAATATGGAAAAGCTTTAAACTTAGATGATTAAGTTTTACTTAGGACTACTAATCATTTTCATAGGTATCTTCAATCTGATAGTAGTTGTCTTTGCCTACAGAGATTTCAATCCACAACTATTCGTTATGTTTCTTATTGCCTTACTCGTTTATCCATATGGCATTTATTTAACTATCAAACATAGACCTAAGTTTGAGAAAGATAGTAAGGTAGATGATGAAAAAAGCAGTATAGAAAAAATGATAGCCAATCATGGAGAGGAGATTGAATAATGAAAGATAGATTCTTTTTTGTTTTGCATTGGGTTGCATTTTTATACCTTGTACCAATAGGTTTTATGATTCTTATGAATGCACCTGGCAGAGATGCAGATTTTTGGTTTAATGTCTGGTGGCTTTCTTATCCTTCTTTTTTGATTCTGGATTACATAATTAACGGAAAGCTCATTTGGTTTCCTTGGTTGAGAGATAAATGAAAAACTTTTACCAAAACTGGTCGAAAGTAGTCAACGACGAATCGGTTGATGAAGAGATGCGTATTGGTACTCTAAAAGCTCAAACTGGATGGGCAATTGATGAAGCAACTGCTAAGAATCTTCTCACTCAAGCTAAACTCAACAACGCACTTACAAAAGTAGTTCCCGGTAGCTCAGAGTGTCTTGATATATTAAGGACTCTGACTGATTTATATAAAAATTGGGAAGAACTTAACAACCTCAAAGAAGAAGTTTTTTGGAATCCTCAACCTTGGGATGAAAAGTATGAAGCTATGGAACATTTGATAGCCTTAGTAAAGAAAGTTAGAAGACTTTGATGTTCGAAACTACTTTTTTATTTCTTTCGGAATTGGATGGAATGTGGAAAAAACTGTTGTGGAACTATCTTATAAAATAGCAATAGTTATAATCATTTAATGCCGTCTCCTTTTTTAAAATGGGCTGGTGGTAAGTCTCAGCTTTTACCTGAGATAAGAAAACTTTACCCCGCAAAATACGCTAAATATTACGAACCTTTTCTAGGAGGAGGTGCGGTGTTTTTTGACTTGAAGCCCAAAAATTATCTTCTTTCTGACATTAATCCAGAGCTTATCAATGTCTATAAAATGATTGCTACGAAGCATAAACAGGTTATTGAAAAACTTCTCTTAATGAAAAATACTGAAACTTATTTTTATGAGAAAAGAGCTCAAAGATTTGAAGATTTAGAAAAAATTGAAGCTGCTGCCAGAACAATTTTTCTGAATAGAACTTGTTTTAATGGTTTGTATAGAGTGAATAAAAGTGGTCAATTTAATGTTCCCTATGGTAGATATAAAAATCCAGACTTCGTCCAAGAACTGAAACTAAAAGATTCGAGTAAGCTTCTTAAAGCTAACAGTATTGTGCTTATGGCTTTTGAAGAACTACGAAAATTAGAGATTACAAATAAGGACTTTATTTTTTTTGACCCACCTTACGTGCCGTTAGATGGTTATGCAGATTTCAAACGCTATACAAAAGAACAGTTTCATATGGACAGCCAAGAGAACCTGGCAGACCTATTTAAATCATTAGCTTCAAAGGGTGTTAAGTTGATACTGACAAATTCCAATACGGAAGCTGTTTTAAGGCTCTATAAAGGGTTTGATTTCAAAGTAATACAAACAAAGCGTAATATAAACTCAAAAGGCAACAAGAGAAAAGGAGAAGACTTAATCATTCATGCAAACCTTTGAGAAAACAGTTTTTTCGCAACTATCTAAATTTCCTAGTACTCGTTACATGGGCTCAAAGGATAAATTATTACCTGAGCTTTTTAGAACTTTTAACAAGTTAGAGTTTTCTTCAGCGTTAGATATTATGTCTGGTACTAACTCAGTAGCTTATTTGCTTAAAGCAATGAATAAGAAAGTTACCACCAATGATTACATGCGTATGAACTTTGTTATAGCAAAAAGCTTAGTCTCTAATAATGGGACGAAACTACCTGATGATATTGCTACTGAATTACTAAAAAATAATAGAACCAATAAATTCATTGAAGATAATTTCTCAGGAATTTATTTTGATGACGCCGACACAAGAGAAATACAAAATATAAACAACAATATCCAACATTTATTAAAACCTTCCCAAAAGTATCTTGCAAAAGCTGCCTTAATTAGGGCATGTATAAAAAAAAGACCCAGAGGTATTTTTGCTTACACTGGTCTTAGATACAACGACGGAAGAAAGGATTTAAGGCAAACTATTGGCGAACATTTTATTCACAGTGTCGAAACCATCAATAATGCAGTTTTTTCAAATAAACTTACTAATAAAGCTCTGAATATTGACTCTATGGATGTCAATGAGCAGGTAGACCTTGTCTATATAGACCCACCCTATTTCTCACCACTATCAGATAACGAATATGTAAGGAGATATCATTTTGTAGAAGGTGTAGCCAGGGACTGGCAGGGTGTTGAATTACAAGAGCATACAAAAACTAAAAAATTTAAGAGTTATCCTTCTCCGTTTTCAAAACTTGATACGACCATACAAGCCTTTGAAGAGTTAATTAAAAAATATGCCAAATCTCATATTGTAATTTCTTACTCTTCTAATGCATTACCTAAGAAAAATGTGATTCTAAAAATACTAAAGAAATACAAATCTAATGTGCACGTTAAATCTGTTGATTATCGCTACAGCTTTTCTAATCAAGGCTTTGCAAAAGATAAAATAAAAAATAAAGTAAGTGAGTATATTTTTGTTGGAAAAGATTAATGATTTGGCATCTTAACAATACAACTATTCGAAATCCTGGAAGAATGACTGAAGCCTTAAAGGTTTATGATGAGCATGGTGGCATTGAGGGATTATTTAGAAAAGGACATATAGAAGCTCAAAGGGAACTCTATAATTTGATTTTAGATGCAGGAATTATTGACAGTGAAGTCAGAGATAATGAATGGAATGGAAGAAAATGGAGATTAGGTTTATATAGGGCGGGGTTAATTGCATACAAAAACGTACCAATAGAAAACCAAGGCAGTATTACTAAAACAGGTAGAGCACTTTTAAATGCTTCTAATGAAGCAGAGTTAGAAGATGTTTTTTTAAGAATAATTTACAACATTGAGATTAGACATGATGCATTCAAAGAAGTGCCTTTCAGACCAGTTACATTAATATTAAAGGTTATGAAGCTGTTAAGAGATTCTGGAAATATAGAATCGATTAATCAAAAAGAATTTGCAATTTCTATCCAGGACTATAGACCAAAATTAGATGCGAAAGATTATTTTGATGAAATAGTTAAATTCAGAGAAGAAGTAAAAGCCAATGAGGGTAACCTCGTAAATTTTTACAACGAAACGTACCAAAAAGTATATGAAAGAAATAATCGAAAACCTAGCATTGATACTATCTCAAAAGAATATCCTGATGTGACTTTTAGGCTATTAAAACTATCGGGAATTTTTAGATTGGAGGGCTCTAAGCTCAAACTAAATCCACAATATTTAAATCTTTTAGATTCGTTATGTGAAGATGATATCGTTTCTCTGTCTGAAAATGATTATTATCAAAAGATATCTAATCTTCCTGAAATGCCTATTGACGATAATAGGGAAATTTTGGAATCAATTATCATAAATAATTTTGAGGCCTTAGACTCCAAGCCTTCAGATATAAAAGACCTCGACAATGAGGAACTGAGACTTTTGAGAATAAACCAAGATGATAAAATTAGGAAAGAAAATGAAAAAAGATTTGCTTACGAACAAAGAAATAAAGTAACAGTCATTACCAAATGGTTTCATTCTTTAATTTCAAACAAAAGAAATGAAGAAGATTTTGAAGGAGAATACATTGCCTTTAGAAAAGATGAGAGACCTCAATACTTGGAGTGGATTGTTTGGAGAGCTTTTCTCTCTATCAATAATCTATCAAATAAGCCATATGAATCAAGGAAGTTTCCTCTTGATTCTGAATTGAAACCCACAAGTCATGCCCCAGGCAGAGGTCCGGATTTATTGATGGAGTTTGATGAGTTCAATCTAGTTGTAGAAGTTACTTGGACGACCAGTTCAAGACAGGTTGCAGATGAAAGTGAGCCTGTTATTAGACATGTAGCCTCTATTGCTAAAGATTCTGAAAAGCCTACCTATTGCTTATTTCTTGCTCCTGAGATAAATCTAAACACATTAAATAGTTATCAGGTTGCTGATACTTATTATTTTGATGAAAACACATCAGTAATTGCGAACATAATCCCATTATCCTTAGAAGAATTTATAAAATTCTTCGAAGAAATACCCAAAGCTAAGCAGGAAAGTATAGATAGAATTTTTACAATACTTAAAGAAAGTACAAAGATTAAGAAAGAACTATCTCCAATGGAGTGGAAAAAGTATATAAGCGAAAAGTTTGTTGCTTAGAATTGATACCATTGGGATGTGAAAATAATTACTTGGAATATTAACTCAAGAACAAATGAAGAAACTCTCAAAGGTCAGTCTGATTTTTTAAAATCAGGTGATTTCGATTTAATAACTCTTCAGGAAGTTACACTTAACTCAGAGGGGTTTTTTAAAGAGTCATTCAAAGATATGCATATTTTATCTTCGTTTGATCTTGTTTCAGATAAGTCCATTCTTTTGAAAAATAGAAAGTATGGTCAGTTAATAATTTCAAAGAAACCTATTAAATTTGTTTCAGATCCATGCACCGAGATACCTTTCCCTGAAAGGGTACTTTCAGGTTTAATTGAAACATTTGGGTTAGAGATACACACAACTCACGTGCCTCCTGGTTCCTCTAATGGTGTTATTAAGGTTGAGCATTTTGAGGGTCTTTTTAATTACCTGAATGAAAGGAAAGATAAACAAAAAATATTAACAGGAGACTTTAACTCTCCCAAGTTGGAACTAGATACTGGGGAGGTTGTGACTTGGGGTCAAAAAATTAATTCATCTGGACTGCCTAAGATATCTGTTAACCCTAAATGGAAGAATCAATGTTCAGGAGAAAGATGGGATAAGGCAGAAAGAAGCATAATCCAGAACCATGACCTTTTAGGTCTAAGGGATGCTTTTCGAGCAAAAAATGGTTATGAAGTTACAATTGGAAGTTGGTATACAAACAAGGGAATTGGCAGAAGATATGATCACGTGTTTTCTGATCAAAACATTGATGTAAAAAATTCATTTTATGAGCACTCACCAAGGGACCTAAGACTAAGTGATCACTCTCCGTTGGTGGTTGAATTTAATCTTGAAAAAACAAAAAAAACCCGCAAATAAGTAAGTGTAACGAAAGAAATAGTTCTCTTATTTCAAATCCCATTACTCACATACACATGCCTAATTCCAGGTGTGTTTTTTATGGAGAAAAATATGCAAGTATTTAAATGCGAATACGAACTTCCTCAGGGGAAGATAAATCATAACGTTCATGTTGACTGGGATGACAAAGGAAACTTACATTTTACTGAGCATGATCTTGGAAATGGTGTAAAACCAATTTGGGGAACAGATGAATACGAATATATTATGATGATTCATCAGGAGGGTGTGGCAAAGTTTATTCTTTGTTGCTTTTGGAAAGGGTTTACCTTTGAAGAGAGGTTTACTGTTGCCGGTTTGAGAAAATTATGTGATGAATATGAGATTAAATATTCAACTGATAACTGGTTTTAACAGACTATTTAGGACCAACCAGGAAAAATTTGTTATTCAACAGTAATAGAACTAGCCATCGTTTAATTCGAATTTGACTGAATACTTCATAAAAGAAATATTTTGAGTTACAGATAGTGCTCTTCTAATTCGTTGATCATCCTCTGCGGCAATTATAACGCCTGATACCGTTTGATGCTCTTCGGCCAATACATCTTGAACGTAACCCATATATCGTTGAATTTGACCTACCACTGAATCACTCGCTCTTCCTTTTTTAAGCTCGACAACAAGTATCTCATTACCATCGTTGCTTATTGCCAAAATATCTATGGGCCCGGTATCACTGGGATATTGTTGTCCGACTATCTCTCCCTCTTCAGAATAGATTTGATATTTTTCTCCCAGCCTAGTTCTTGACCAATTTTCTATTAAAAAATCTTCCAGATGTTTCTCCAAAGCAAAGTATGTTGGATCTTCAACCGAGTCATCCGTTGAGGACAATGTAGTCAATACATTCCCTTCTATTAATGATTCAATTTCATTGGCATATCGAGTTAAGTTAGAAACTGTGCCGATGGAACCTGAAGAGTTTCTTAAACTTTCAGACATCTCGTCTCTATTTATGAATTGATTTAACCAAGCAACATTTCTTTGATGCTGAAGGTTAGCTCCATCTACATAAGAATACCCACCAGTCACTTCTCCAATCCTATAGGTCCCTTGACCTGTAGGACCCAATATAATATCACCTGTATTCATGGCTTTAGAGATTGTATGAATTGCACCGCAAGCAAGACCTGCTGCTACTTTAGACTTCTCAGGATGATTCTCGATATAGATTGGTATAAATTTGGCGTTAAATTCTCTCCAATTCTCTGGCAGTTCATCAGTGAGATCTTGGTTTATTCCAAAATCTGCTCCAATAAAATTCCCCTCAAAACATTCATCTGCAAAGGAGTGGGCTCTTCCCAGCATGATTCTAAAATATTGTTTGGACTGCATAATTTATCCAATACTACACTAAATTAACTAATACCCTCTTGTGAAATTAGTTTAAAAATTTTGAAAGATCTACACAGGTTCCTTCCCTTGTATAAATTCGGCAGGATTCAGTTGAGAGTTCTCTTGAAGAATGAAATTCCCCAAGGAATTTGTAGACTGTTTGACCTAAAAAGTCTTTGTAATGAGCAAACGTGTACCATTCAACATCTTCAAATTCGATGTCTATTATTGAGTGATCTTTCTTGGTCATTTCTATACGCGAGAAATCATCACTTAGAGCATTATTCCAGAGGTCATTTTCATATAACTTTGGAAACCATACTCCTTTATTGGACCCTTTAATCGACCAAACTGCACGTTGAAAGTGACCTCCGTCATATCCAAAACACCGCAATGCATCACGGTGATATAAAAAACTGACATTATCTTTAGTGTCTATATATCCTCTTTCAATATGTACTTCCGGATTGTATTTATTGTAATAATCCCAAGGATTGAAATTATTGTTTGCGATATATTCTTGCTTTCTATCCTTTATGTACCGAATTAATAAATCTATCTCTTCATTAATTTGTGTCAGTTCTTTAATTTTTAAATTATTGTCATAAATCTGGATTCGCTTTTCAGTAAAATGACTGGCATCGATTATTTCCTTCATTCTGTTTTCATCTGCAATGGCATGCTCATGAGAACTATGCTGAAGCTCATCGACTTCGCAATACAATTCCAACTCGGGAAAGCAAAGGTCTGCAAGATATCTTTTATGATCAGGAGTTTTAATTAGCTGCTGACAAACAAATTCAAGTTCAGGGTCATCCAAGAGATGAACTATCCTGGTGATTACATAAAGCTCCCATTTCTTGTGTTGGATTTTAGAGAAGGCTCTTAGTATGTAATCGTCTTTAGAGATACTCATGCTGATAACAATAACATTAATTCAAAAAAGTTGACTTTATAAACAAAAATATGATACGCTGAATCGCTTAACGAACTAGCTTTCTAAGCGATTTAAAAGGCTATCCCTAGCACCTCATCCAAATAAAATTTATCGTTCAATATAGCTCGTTTCTGTGCGTTCTAGAGGCATATTTTTAGTAGTGTTCTGCCCTATGCTAGACTGGATGTATGTCTGATTTAGATTTAATCCTCGACATCATATTCATGGCAATCTTCATACCAACAGCTTTATGGTTTTGGTTTTGGTTCGTTCCTAGGTTTAATTATGAAATGTTTAGACGCATCTCTAAATTCTTTTCTTCTAGAAAGTCTATGCAGACTCAAAAAGAATTAACGGAAGATGAAAGAGCAAAAATATACTTTGAAAAAATAGAAAAGGAAAAGAAAAAAGAAAAGATATATTCGGACATCAAGGCATTTTTTCAACTTTCAATTGTAATCAGTATTCCAATAGTTCTAATAATATATTTCTACGAAGGCAATTGGCTGAATGACCCAATTTTAGCTGTATTTTTTTTGATAGTTGTTATGCCGGCAGGTTATATGTTCATGTTTGAAGTAATGCCTAAACTTTTATCAAAGTTATATTATCCGAAAAAGGAGAATGAAGATTGGGAGGAAGAGAGAGTTAGAGAAGACAATCGAGAGGAGATGACACTCGTCTTATCAGTTCTATTTTTAATTGCCTTTTCTATAGGTGTTCCTGTTTGGCTTCTTAGTTAGTCTCTCAACTTATCCAACTCTTTCTGTCGAATAAACTCAGCATGCTCTTTGATTAACTCTGTATACGGATGATTATATTCATCACCTAGACCTACAGAGAACATTAACTCCTCAACTGCATCCTCATTATCTTCAGGAAATATAAACTCATCATAAACAGTAAGTATTGGTATATCAGAATGGATACAACCATAGTGCTGAACCTCATGAGTGATGTTAGCTTCAATCCAAGAGAAGTGTCCTCCAAATTGTTTACCCTGCCCTAGAAAACCTGATACTTGATAATTATTTTCCTTAACCATTCTCTGAATACCCTTGATACCACCATTGTGATTGAGAGCATGATTATGGTGTTCTACTTCTTCAGGTGTAGCTTCTTTCTCGTAATAGTTATTAATTGCTTTCTTGAATCCAGTCTGTGAAGTATTAAGCATAATAGTTAAATAGGTCTTAACCACATCACGTTCTATAGCTAAATCTTCATAAGGTTGAAATCTTTTAGCTACATCTTTTCGACTAACTCCAGTGAGCATTTCATACATTATTGAAAAAACAGAAGCTGAGTAATCAAGAGACTTAGTAGGCTTTCCATTAATTAATATCTTGTCTCGTTTTTCTTTTGGAAAGCTCATGTACGGGTCATAAGCTCTACCGTGAAACCTCAAGTCTCCGGAATTGTCATAAGCAACATAACGTCTTGTTAAGTGCATTGGAGTTAATGACTCACCTTCACAAGTAATAGTCTGTTGATTTAGATAGTCTGAAATCTCAGACATTATCTTTTCTATTCTCAAACTGTATGCATCTTCAAGATAAGGAACATGCTTGCCTTCTTGTCTATGCCAGATATAAGACTGTTCCTGTTCTTCTACTTTAAGACCAAGAGAATCTACAAAGTCTAAAAGTTTCTCTGTCGCTTTGAACTTAGACAGATAAGCGATGTGGTCTAACTTCTCCGTGAAGTATTTATTCCCAGTTATTGATTCAACAAACCCTGCCTCTTCGAGCTTATCAATTACGTTATAAATTGTTTTATTACTAATTCCGAATGGATTTAATTTCTCAGGTAAAGCTTCCTCGTGTCTCCTTGAGTAAAGTATTTCAGACTTCCCATACTTGGATACATTAGAGAGTAAGACATTGAGTGCCCTTTTCTGTTTTGTCCTATTGATATCTAAACCAAGACTCTCAGGTTCTATATCAATCCCGGAGTCTAGATGTAGGTTTAGGAATGGCATTAAGAACTTACAAAGAACGCAAAGATTATTCCTAAAGTGCAAAAACACAAGCGGGTTACAAAAGCTTCCTTGCTTTTAGGCAAACTGTCTTCATCCTTGGACTCAATAAAAAACTCTTGTATGCGGAGAAACAATCCTGCTAGTAAATATCCTCCCAAGATTCCTAAAAGCAAAATACCTATAATTTCGATACCCGAACGGTACACTATATTGTAACGATACCATCTCTCTATCGCGTCTATAAAATATGGACTTTCTACAACAAACCAAATAATTCCAAGAACGCCAATTGCTCTTAAAGTGTAAATTAAAACAGGATAGTCATCCTGTTCAATAAATAAAATTCCATAAACTACTATCCTGAAAAATTCCGCAGTAACTAAGAGTAGAGACAAAAGTATGAGTATTCCGACTAAAGTAAATAAAGTATCAAATTGAGGAAAGTCGATAAGGTAGCCTATCAGAAGAAAAGTACCTACGCCAAATAAGAGAAAAAGGAATGCCCATAAACCGTCTTGTTTATAGTCATCAAAGGATTGATAAATCTTATCGAAAAGATAGGATGAACCTAGACCACCTGCTATAGAGATTAAAAGAAAGATTACATCCCAGAAAATAAAATCGTAAAGGTCTTTAAAAATATTCAGAATCTCATCCATCAACTCCATTTTATCTGAAAAAATAGAAACGGCTCATTAGGAGAACAGTGGAGTCTGTTAAACCTATAAAGTTATATATAACTTATTAAGACTATATATCTTTACAAGCCCCGCAAAGTTAAAAGATAAGTATTATTTATCCCTTTATTTATATCCTATTTGGTATTGTTTTGATACCTAACAAAACACTTATAAAGTATTATAAATATTGAATATATTCAATAATATAAGGTAATATATTGATATATTAAATTATATAAATATTTGTAAATGTCATATACCAGATTCTGTAATGCTATTTGCACTAATTGAATTAGCAAAATTAGCATGTTCTTCAATCAGTTGTTTCTTGTTTGCGTGAAGATATTGTTGAGTAGTTCTTATATCTGAATGCCCTGCAAGTTTCTTTACAGTATTTATATTCATGAAATCTAAAGCTACTGAACAGAATGTATGTCTTAAACAATGAAAGGTAATTTCTTTACCGAGACCTGCTTTCTTTTTTGCTTTATTGAATGATGTTTTTATATCCCTCATTGGGAAGATATCCTTATCGTAATCAGCTTCGCTAATACTAGAAGCAGAACCAAATTTACTAGGGTCTGAATATTGCATTTCCATTCTATATTGAAACTCTTCCCTACTAAGCCAATGATTCATATAGTACTCAATCAACATGTTGTACATATCTTCAGTCAATGGAACTAGTCGTGTTTGTCTGGATTTTGTTATCAGTCCTCTTAGTTGCAACATGCCTTTATTAGGAGCTAACTCAAAAAGCATTTTATGGTCTTCTCTTAGCTCTTCTATGTCTTGAGGTTCATCTGTTTCTTCTGACAATGCAATGACATCAATCTCTTCCCATTTGGTTCCTGAAGTTTTTATATCTCCCCACTTCAATTGAAGTATCTCTGACTTCCTTGCCCCAGTTGTTAAAGCCAACTCGATAATCAACGGCATGTGCTTCTGTTTGTCTGCATGATATTTAGAGAGACCTTCTCCAGAAACTGCTCTTCTTAATCTATTCATTTCTTCATCGGTCAAAGCTCTTGGCTCTCTTCCTCTATCAATTTTCAATGGTTTAATCTTGATAAGCTTATTGATGTATTCAAAATCATAGGCACATCTGAGAACTGCACGAATGTCTGTTAAGTTTCTTTCGATAGTAGAGTTAGAGGCTTCATCAACTGAAGCTCTATGATTTATATATCTAATGATTGCCTGTTGATTGATATTGGCTAGTTTTATATCTCCCAGAATAGGAACAACAACTCCATAGAGAGACTTCATTCTTTCATCATGGCTTGTTCTGTTGACTACTGACCAATCAAGAAAGTCCTTGGTCTCGATAAACTCTTTAAAGGTAAGCTTAGTGTTTTCTTTTATTCCTGCTCTAGATTCCTGAAGGAGGTTATCTCGTAAAAGTCTTGCTTGCTTAAGTGTTATATCTTCACAGTTGCCCAAGAATTTATCTTTCCTGTTCACATATGCGTAATAAACTTTCTTGCCTGTTGGATGTATACGTACAACTAGGTTCTGTTCAGTCTTTTTGTAACTGCGTTCTCTAGGTTTAAAATTATCAACTGTATCCTGTCTCCACATTGCTTTAGTATACCTTGTACGGCATATGTACGGCAAAATATCTATTACTTATACCGTTTCTAATGTAAAGTGCATCAACTATATTGTTTTTAAATCAACGTTTAAAAGGTGTTTAGATGATAGTAAGAAGTGTACCCAAGACCATGTCAAGGTGGTGCTCTAACCAGACTGAGCTACGTGTCTATTGCCAATTTTTTAGCATTATATAGAGAATTTTAGTTATGTGATTACAATTGTGAGGAGTAAATCTCTTATAAATATCTTAAAATGAACCCATAATCATGTTGATTATCTTATTCATTATCATAGCTGCTTGGGAAGTATATTGGACTTACCATGCGTGTTGGATTGCCTCCAAACTGGATGACAAAAGGTCATTTTTATTTTTCCTGATTTTTAATCTATTAGGTATTCCTGAAATCATCTATATTTATAGAAAGAAAAAAGAATATACTAATTTTTATGAATAACTGGGTGAATTGGGTAATAGGTATTTGTTTTATAATTGTAGCTGTACTTGAACTCTTCTTTTAAAGAAATATGATTGAACTAATTTTATTAGCTATATTAATTTTTATCGGAATATTATGGTTTAGAAATTTATCCGATAACTCTAACAAAGAAGAAAATCCCGATGTTGAAAAAACAAGAAAACAAATGACAAATAAATGGAGCGTCTATATGTCTATACTCGTTGTGAGTGGTTTTTTTGTATGGTTACTTATAACAAATGGAAACTTTAATTAATGATCTAAAGTAGATGCCCAAGAAACTTTATAAAATTGGTGATACAAAAAAAGATAGGAAAGGTAGGACAATTTTCTTTAAAGGTTACTCAACTGAATGCTCAAAGAAAGGCCTTCCTATAGAACTTTGGGAGCCTTTTGAATAATGATAAAAAAATTGCTTAAATTATTTTGGAGAGCAGGCGTTGAAGAAATTAAGCCGCCTATGCGTCAACCGCTGTCTGAGGACGAATTTAGTAAAAGATCTCTCACAGGAGATGAACAGGAATATGACGATATGTCTCAGCTGATTGATGAATTTGGTGAAAACCTCGAAGAAGAAGAAGTTGATTCAGTATTCAACACCCTCAAGGAGAACCAGCGAAATTAAGTTATTTCTATGAAGAAATTGATGTTTTTACTATGCTTTCTGTCTTCTTATAGTCTGTCTTCTTTTTCTTTTGAAGATCAACACAAGAATACTATAAATACTGATGATTCTAGATTGAGCAAAGTTGAGGAGATAAGAAAGAAAAAGTGTGATAGAACTTTTCCGAATTATGGAAATAAGCTCAGAAAGAAATGGGTAAGTTGTAAAAAGGATAAATGAGAATTATCCCTAAACACTCAATTCTTAGTGCTATTATTGATTAAATTATTTTAGGAGTTTATATGAGATATATTTTAGGTACCTTTTTGTTAATGAGTTCAATTAATATTTTTGCAATGCATCATGCATCAAGTGAAATGTTAATGCCCGTTGCGAAACCGGGTCAAGTCATCGTTATTTATAAAGGAGAATGTCCCTCAGGAAAAGTTGATGAATCGATTGAGATTATAAAAAAGACAATCGCTTATGAAAAAGTTAATAGTCCTATCTCCTACTCTTCTTCTCCTGGAGTTTGGTCAGATGGCACCATAGGAGCAGTTGACCTTCATGACTCAATTGAGGCTATGGAAAAAGCATTTGATTGGCAAGCAAATGATAAGACATGGTCGGATCTTTATGACCAAGTTGCTAAGAAGTGCGGAACTACAGTTGAAGAATTTGCTGTTGTGAACTTGGTAGCTAGATAAATTTGAGCATATGACAGTAATCAAAAATGTAAGTATAGAAACAAAGGCTAACTTTTATTTCGATGGTAAGGTAACAAGTAGAAATGTATTTTTTGACGATGGAAGTAAAAAGACCCTTGGAATTATGCTTCCCGGAGAATATGAATTTAATACTAGTCTGAAAGAATTAGTGGAAATTACCTCTGGCGAAATTGAAGTATTGATATCCGGAGAAGAAAGTTGGAAAGAATTGAAAACCGGTATGTCTTTTGAGGTGCCAAAAGACTCTTCTTTTAAACTAAAAGTACAAACTATATTTGATTACTGTTGCTCCTATTTAGAGGACTAAAGGTTACTTTTTCTTTTTTCTATTTTGAATATGAATAGCCTTTTGATTCATCGCAAGTGTGGCCTCGTGAAGAGCTTCTGATACTGTGGGGTGGCTGAAAATAGTTGAACTGAATTTTTCCGAAGTTATTTCATTATCCATTGCAATCAAGCCTTGGTGCATAATCTCGGATGCAGAAGGTCCAAAAACCTGAATGCCTAATATTTGATCTGTTTCATTATCAGCATGGATGGTAACAGACCCAGTTGACTCACCAGACGCTAAAGCTCTTCCACTAGCTGCAAAAGGGAAAGATCCAGATTTGTAGTCTACCTCTAGACTCTTAAGTTCTTTTTCATTTTTACCTACCCAAGCAACCTCTGGATGGGTATAAATGACATTAGGAATATGTGCGTAATTTATAAGAAAATTCTCACCAGCTATTCTTTCCGAAACCATAATTCCTTCTTCTGAAGCTTTATGAGCTAGCATTGGTCCTCTCACGGCATCTCCAATTGCCCATATGCTCTTAGTCTTAGTTTGGCAATATTCATCGACTTCGATGAAGCCTTTATCATCTATGGAAACTAAATCAGTATTGAATAAATCTTGAGTATTAGGCTTTCTTCCAATTGCTATAATCATTTTTTCAGCCTTCAGATTAATATCTTCTCCATTTTCTTGGAACCTAACTTTCACACCACTCGTTGTATCTGAAATATCTAAAATGTTAGACCCAAATCTTATATCTAACCCTTGTCTATTAAATTCTCTAAGAATTTGTCTAGACATCCTTGCATCCAACATTGGTAAGAACTCTTGTTGAGCTTCCAAAATTGTTACTTTGGAACCTAATCTTGCCCAAACACTTCCTAATTCCAGCCCGATTATGCCTGCTCCAATAACTACTAATTGTTTTGGTATTTTTTCGAACTTCAAAGCGCCCTCACTATCGACGATGTTACTTGAGAAGTTGATATTATTTAATTCTGCAGGGCTAGAACCACTAGCAATAATGATATTCTTGGTTTCATAAATATGACTTTCACCGTCTTTAAATACTTCAATTGATATATCAGAAATGATTTTTGCTTTACCTTCAATCAGATCAATCTTATTTGACTTAAATAATGCACTTACTCCATTAGTAAGCTGTCCTACTACTTCATCTTTCCTAGACATCATCTTTTTCAAATCAATACTTACATCCTTTATTTCTATACCATGTTTTGAATACTGATCTTCCAATTGATAATGCTTATATGAAGAATCTAGTAACGATTTTGATGGAATACAGCCAATATTTAAGCAAGTTCCACCAATAGATGATTGCTCAACACACCCTACTTTCAGTCCGAGTTGCGCAGCTCTTATTGCAGCGACATATCCTGCCGGTCCGCTTCCAATTATTAAAATATCGTACATATTTATGGGCCTATAATAATAACATCTATAAATTTTCCTCTTAATTTCTTTGTCCCTAAATAATCAGAATTTTGGTTAGGACAGAATTGAGAAACTTCGAATACGCCTTATATATAGGCGACTAGGAAGCCTATTTATTAAAGCATAGAAGTATAAGCCCTATCTACGAACAAGATGGATGCCTTTGTTCCGGTTCCTTCATCAAATGGGCTAGAAGGAAAAATATCAGCTGCAGGGTCAAGTTCAAGAACTTCTTCAAGTGTAAGTCCTTGATCTTTAAAAATTAAAAGCCTATCTCTGACTATTTCCATCTTAGAAACATACTCTTCTAGATCATTAATATTCGAAACTTCACCATGACCTGGTACGATTATCGTATCTTCATTAATAACTTTCATTACTTCCCTGATAGAAAAAATCATACCTTCAAGAGTGCCTCCGTTCCCTGCATCAATAAAGGGAAGGCCAGTTAAATTTGCAACATCTCCTAAATGAATAACATTGGAATCTTCGAAATAGATAAAACTATCACCAGTAGTATGAGCAGGTCCAAAGTGCATTATCTTTATACTTTGACCGTTAAGATGTAAGAACATTTCATCTTCGTAAGTAAACCTTGGGGTTGCTAAAATCTCATAAGGCTGCTGGGGCCAAACTATGCCCACTAGATTGATATCTGTTCCATTTCTGAAATAATCGATAGTATTTGCATGAGCTATAATATCAGCCCCTAGAGGTCCAAAAGCTCTATTGCCTTCAGCATGGTCGAAATGAAAATGGGTGTTTATGACATAATCTACAGAGCTTCCACCGAGTTTATTTATTTCAGAAAGTATGGTGTCGAATACCTCTGGAAACTGACTATCTATAATTAAAACACCATCATCCCCTACAGATACGAGTATATTTCCTCCATAACCAAATATTACACCTAAACCATCTTTCAACTTTTCTGATCTTATTATTGATGGGTCAAAGCCTATCCATTGAAATCTTTCTAAAACATAATTTTGCTCATCGCTGTAAGCATTCATGTCTGGTAATAAAGGTCCGGCATCTTCTTTCGAACACGAAGTCGAAATTAAGATTATTATCAAAAGTGAAATCATTTTATGCATAATTTATCTCTATTTTTTAAAAAAGGTGTTATAACTAATTTACCTAATCAAATAACAATATACCAAGAGGTATTCATGATCAATTTAATACTAAAGTTACCAAACTTTTTTCTTCTGTGGTTATCAGGGAAAAAACAAATTATATTGGGAGAAAGAAAACTACTGCCTGCTTTTCAACTTATTTGCGAGCAAAATGAAAAGCTAGGAGTTCAATATAGCCAGATCTCTCCAATAGATCTTAGAGACAATTATAAGTCTCAGAATAGTGCAAAGATTGGCCTTGAAGAAATAAGAACTTCAAATCATCAAGTGCCAGTTGATGGAGATACTATAGAAGTAAGGGAATATTCTTCTGAAAATATCGGTGAATGTGCTTCATCGATGGTTTATTTTCACGGAGGTGGTTGGGTAATTGGTGATACTGATACTCATGACAATGTCTGCAGATATATCTGCAAAAAATTAAATATAAAAATATTTTCAGTAAATTACAGACTCTCACCAGAGTATAAATTTCCAATTCCTTTTAATGATTGTTTTGATGCCTATGAATGGATATCAAATCATGCAGAGCTCTTAGAGATTGATTCTGAGATGATTTCAGTTGGTGGAGACAGTGCTGGTGGAAACTTAGCTACATCAATATGTATAGAGAGAAAGAAAAAAGAAAAACCTTTACCGAGGGCTCAACTTCTTATCTATCCAGCAACAGATCTTAGATTAGTAACTAATTCAATGGTAAAAGATTGTAATGCAGGATTTGTGCTTACTGAGGAGTTGATGAAGTGGTTTGTTGATCATTATCTGGATTCAGATGAGCTAAAAAATGATCCACGAGTTTCTCCTTTGCTAGCAGAGAAGTTTGACAGCCTTCCCCCAGCTTTGATTATTACCGCCGGTTTTGATCCATTAAGAGATGAAGGACTACAATATTCAGAAAAATTGAAACAAGACAATGTTACTGTTGTTTATAAAGAATATCCGGCTTATATCCATGGTTTCTTTAACATGCTACAAATTCCAGGTATAAAAAAATCTATTGATGAGATATGTGAGGAGTTCAAAGAACTTACAAAATAAAAGGTCCTGCAGGACCCTTTATTAGTTATTAAGATGAAGCTCTAATCTCTTGTGACAATAGTCTCTGTAGACTGGTCAGAATATTTAGAAAGTTCTTCCCTCGCAATTACTCTTCTATGCACTTCATCAGGTCCATCAGCTAATCTGAGAGTTCTCATGTGAGCGTACATGCTTGCTAGAGGAAAATCCTGACTGACTCCACCGCCACCGTGCATTTGTATAGCTCTATCAATTAATCTACAAGCTACAATAGGTACATGTACCTTTATTTGCGCAATTTCACTTCTAGCTACTTTATTTCCAACTGTATCCATCATATGCGCTGCATTTAAAGTGAGTAATCTTGATGTTTCTATATCTATTCTACTTTCAGCTATATAGTCATAGTTAGCGCCTAAAGTTGAAATTTTCTTTCCAAATGCAACTCTTTCTTCAGAACGTTTGATCATAAATTCAAGTGCTCTTTCCATGACTCCTATGGTTCTCATACAGTGGTGAATTCTTCCAGGTCCTAATCTTCCTTGAGATATTTCAAAACCCCTCCCTTCACCTAGAAGTAAATTCTCTTTTGGTACTCTTACGTCTTTAAACGAAACACGACCGTGTCCATGAGGTGCATCATCATATCCAAAAACATGCATCATTTTTTCAATCTTTATTCCTGGAGTATCCATTGGAACAATTATCTGAGATTGTCTTTGATGTTTAGGATTATCTGGATTTGTCATGCACATAAAAATGAGCACTTTACATCGAGGATCGCCTGCTCCTGATGTCCACCATTTCTCACCGTTTATCACATACTCATCCCCATCAAGCACTGCTGATGAACATATATTTGTGGCATCAGAAGAAGCGACAGCAGGTTCAGTCATTGCAAAGGCAGATCTTATCTCCCCATTCAATAATGGTTTTAACCATCTTTCTTGTTGCTCCTCATTTGCATATCTTGCCAAAACTTCCATATTTCCAGTATCCGGAGCAGAGCAATTGAATATTTCTGAAGCCAAACCTGATCTTCCCATAATTTCAGCTAAAGGTGCATAATCCAAGTTACTCATACTTTCACCCATAGGATTCTCGGGAAGAAATAAATTCCAAAGACCTTCAGACTTTGCTATTTCTTTTTTATCTTCAATAATTTGTGGAATTTGCCATCTATCCCCTTGCTGCGTAAATTCTTCCATTTGTTGAGCATATATAGCTTCCGCCGGATAAACATGATCATCTAAAAATTTAGAGATTCGCAATTGCAAATCTTTGGATCTATCAGAAAATTCAAAACTCATTTTTTTCCCCTTATCATTTATATAAATACTATTTTGGTGTATTATAAATCTTAGTTATAACGTTTTATTATCAATTTTGTAAATCATAGAGATATATAACTAGTTAGTCTATAAGACTCAGTTAATTCTGCAAAAAAATCTAATCCAATATGAAAATTAAAGATACAGACCTAAATTTATTCATAGCATTTGATGTCATCTACACAGAAAGAAACTTGACTAAGTCTGGACAGGTTCTTGGTATAACACAACCTGCTGTGAGTAATGCGTTGGCAAGGTTAAGAGACCTTTTTAACGATGAGTTATTTATAAGAACATCAAGAGGAATGATTCCAACACCTGTTGCAAATCAATTGATTGGAGATATAAGAAACGCTTTATCGTTGATACAGAATACAATTTCTGTAAGTGAAAAGTTTGATCCCTCAACTGCAAACATGACTTTTAAAATTTCAATTGGTGATACCTCAGAATATAGACTTCTTCCTTTATTGATCAAAGAGCTTGCAAAGATAGCTCCTAAGGTAAAAGTCGAGACCTACCTCACTGCAAGAAAAGATGCTCCTAGAGAACTTGCTTCAGGTGCAATAGATTTTAGCATTGACCCTCCCCTTCAAAGTGATCAACATCTCAAACATGAAAAAATATATCAAGAAGATTATGTGATGATCGTAAGAAAAGATCATCCAATTCTAAAAAAACAAAAAATTACTATAGAAGATTATTTAGATCTATCACATATCCATATTTCAAACAGAAAGACTGGGATGGGTCATGTAGATATGACTTTATACAAATTGGGTTTAAGTAGGGATATATATTTAAGAGCTCAACACTTCCTAGTGGCACCTTACATTGTTGAACAGTCAGATATGGCCATAACGACCACAAAAGGATTTGCCGTTGATAGAAATCTAGCTTGGCGAGAATTACCTTTTGATATTGACCCACTGGTTTTGCATCTATATTGGCATGAAAATAATGACAACGAGTCCTCATCAAAATGGATGAGAGATTTAATGCTAAAAACTTACGGAAAACTGCAACAAGTAAATTAACTATTGGTGCGGATGAGAGGACTCGAACCTCCACACCTTGCGGCACCAGAACCTAAATCTGGCGTGTCTACCAATTCCACCACATCCGCGAGAGCGATCATTATAGGCATACAATTGAAGAATGTAACCTATTCGTTTTCAGCCTGCGATAGAGCTAACTCCAGATCATTAAGCTGCTCTCTTAGATTAAGTAATGATTGATTTACCTGAACGCGATATGCATTGAAGGAGTCAATACTTTCCTCAATATCTGCCAATCTATCTGATCCTGCTTCATTAGGAGTAATATCATCAAAGTTATCTAGCTGACTATTAATATTATCTTGAATATTTTTAATCCTAGCTAAATCAAGTGTTAGAGCTCTTTGTTGAGCGGATAAAACTTCGTCTTTTTTGTCGATGCTTTCAATTTTCTCATTCAAAATTTCAATTGAAGTTAGATTTTCAGATATATTTTTTCTATTTCTCTTATTGCTAAGATCCCATAATTTTCTTACTTCTTTATTAACAAACTTCAAATCTGCATCGACTTCTTCAGATAAGGTATTTATCTGTTGATCCTTTTGAGCGAGCCTTTCTTCCAAAACACTAATTCTTTCTACAAAATTTTGCCCGGCTTGTTGTTGATTCCCTGAGGTATTAAAAAACCACAAGAATAAAATTATTAAACCGATTGAATTCAATATAAGAATCAAAGAGGAGAATAAAAAACCTCCTACACCCGTTTTTCTCGTTCTTCTATTTGAGGACAAATCTGGTCTTTCAGGTTTTATGTCCTTTTTTTCTTCACTAAGATTTTGATTCATAGTTCCTTAATTTGCTCTTTCATTCTATTTGATCGCATATACAATAGATTCTAAAATAGAGTTTAACAATTAATCTAAAATAGAATTAGATCTAAATAGAGGAATATTATGAATTTTGAATTTTCTGCTGATCAAATGCAATTAAAAGATATTGCTAGAAAATTTCTTGAAAAAGAAGAATCAGTTAAAAGAGCTAGAAATGTACTAGAAGGTGAAGCATCTTATGATGAAGATCTCTGGTCTCAAATCATCGAAATGGGTTTCACCGCTACTGCAATTCCTGAAGAATATGGCGGACTAGGATTAGGATACTTGGAGTTATGTGTTATTGCTGAAGAGCTTGGAAGAAGCTTAGCTCCAACTCCCTTCTCTTCAAGTGTGTACCTGGCATCTGAAGCCATAATAAACTTTGGGGATGAATCGTTGAAACAATCTTTTCTTCCTGGCCTTGCATCAGGAGAAAAAATAGGTGCTTTTGCTCATAGTGAAACCAATACATCACCTACAGAAGCTAATATCAACTGCTCTTTTTCCAGTGGAACTTTATCAGGTACAAAAATTGCTGTAGCTGACGGAGATGTTGCAAATACTTTTATAGTGACAGCTAATAACGGTTCAGGTGTAAGCCTCTATTTAGTTGACAGCACAGCTGATGGCATACAAATAGAACCTCAATCTACTTTAGATCCTTCAAGATCTCATGCCTCTATCACTTTTAGTAATACTCCTGCAACTGAACTTAAATCAGACTGGTCAGATGTTTTAAGTTTACTTGATAGAGCAGCTGTTTTATTTTCCTTTGAGCAATTAGGAGGTGCAGAGGCTTGTATGGATATGGCGAAGGAATACGCTATGGGAAGATATGCATTTGGAAGATCTATCGCTTCCTTCCAAGCAATAAAGCATAAGCTAGCAGACATGTTTATAGCTGTTGAACTTGCTCGTTCAAATTGCTACTACGGAGCTTGGGCGTTAAGTACCGATGCTCCAGAATTGCCCACTGCTGCTGCTACTTGTCGCGTAAGTGCAAGTCAAGCCTTTCATGAGTGCTCGAAAGAAAATATTCAAACTCATGGAGGTATGGGTTTTACTTGGGAATTTGACTGTCATCTCTACTATAGAAGATGTCGTCAACTTGCTGCCAATATAGGTAGCCAATCAATTTGGAAAGATAAACTAATCGGTTCTTTAGAAAGAGCCAATCAAATATAGGAGAAAGATATGGACTTTAATGATACTCCCGAAGAAGCTAAATTTAGAAAAGAAGCTTACGAGTGGCTTGCATCAAATGCTGAGCTTAAAGAAGGACCAAAAGATAGTTGGAGAGCCTCATCAGAAGAAGAAGGCCTAAAGCAGGTCAAAGTATGGCAAAAGAAACTTCATGAAGGTGGCTGGGCATGTCTTCACTGGCCTAAAACATATGGTGGCAGAGAATCAACTCCTATAGAGAGGGTGATATGGGGCCAAGAAGTCTCGAAATTCAAAGTACCTGGAGGCTATCTTGAAATTGGTCAAGGAATGGCTGGACCAGTAATGATGATGTATGCAACTGAGGAACAAAAAGAAAGGTATCTACCTCCTCTGGCTACCGGCGAAGAAATCTGGTGTCAACTTTTCAGTGAACCAGCTGCAGGATCAGATGTGGCAGGTATCAAAACTAAAGCCGAACTGGACGGGGACACTTGGACTATTAACGGACAAAAGGTTTGGACTTCCGGTGCTCACTTTAGTGATTACGGAATACTTGTAACCAGAAGTGATCCTTCTGCACCTAAGCACAAAGGTTTAACTTTCTTTTTTGTAGATATGAAATCTCCAGGAATAGAGGTGAAGCCAATAAAACAAATTTCCGGTGGTGCTAATTTCAATGAAGTCTATTTCACAGATGTGAAAATACCTGATAGTCAAAGACTTGGGGCTGTAGGAGAAGGCTGGAAAGTATCTCTTACTACTTTAATGAATGAAAGATTGGCTGTTGGTGATGCCTCGGGACCTGATTTTGAAGAAGCGTTTTCTCTAGCCAGAGGACAAGACCTAAATGGCAAATTAGCTATCGAGAATGATTCGGTCAGAGAAAAGCTAGCTGATTGGTATTGTCAACAGAGTGGATTGAAATATGCAAAGTATAGAAATATTTCAGCGCTATCAAGAGGTGAAACACCTGGACCACAATCATCTATAACTAAAATAGTAAGTGGAAATAAACTTCAAGAAATTGCTAATTTTGGTTTAGATATGCTTGATTCTGCAGGTATTTTGAGATCAGATGAAGAAGGTGCTGAGCAATCTATGTATCAATATGGATTTTATGGTGCCGCTGGAATAAGAATTGCCGGTGGTACAGATGAGATTCTTAAAAATATTATTTCAGAACAGGTACTTGGTATGCCTCAAGACATGAGAGCAGATAAAGGACTACCTTTTAACGAAATACCTACAGGAAATAAGTAGAGAGAAAAATATCAGAAAAGGCGCAAACTCTTTTTTATATTCTGAGTTTGCGCCTTTTTCTTTAAAAAATAATACCCTTTTCTCAAAAGAATTTGATGATTTGTACTCTTCTGTTAAGGGTGCAGTTGCCGAATGTAATCATGTATTTATAAAAGGTAATAATCTCAACGAAAGGTTTGAAAACCTTGGAGAAAATTCTAAGTTTTATATTGGTGAAATAGGTTTTGGTATCGGAATTAATTTTTTAACCACATGTAAGAGTTGGTTGAATCACACAAAGCAAAATCAGGTTTTAGAGTTTTACTCGTTTGATAAATACTTATTCAGATTAAGTGATTTTAAAAAATTAAATGTTTCTTGCCCGGATCTTAAAGAATATATTTCAGAATTAGAACTTAGTTATCCAAGAAATATTCAAGGTGTTCAAAAAATATCATTATTTGATGGAAGAATTATTCTTAATTTGATAATTGGAGAGATTGATAGTACTCAAGAATATATTAAATTAATGAATAAAGTTGATGCATGGTTTCTTGATGGATTCTCTCCTTCAAAAAATCCTGATCTTTGGTCAAAAAAGCTATTTAAGTGTATTCATAAATCTTGTCATGAAAAAACTACATTTTCTACCTATACGTCATCTGGATTAGTTAAAAATAATTTAACCGAATCAGGTTTTACTCATAATAGAGAAGAGGGATTTTCAGAAAAAAGGCATATGCTTAAAGGTACTGTCGATACACAACTAAAAAAGAATACTTCTAATACTAAAGTAGCAGTTATAGGATCTGGAATAGCAGGATGTATATTGAGTTACACACTTGCCAAAAAAGGGATAGAAGTTGATTTGTATGAAAAGTCTGACAATATTTGTTCGGGTGCGTCTTCACATGAGCTACTCGTTACCTATCCTAGACTTTCTGCCCACGACACTTCTTTTGGTTCTTTCACTCTCCATTCATATATCTTTGCAACAAATTTTTATAAACGGTTAAAAACAGATGCATGGAAAAGAACAGGAGTTATTATCCTTAACCATGATGCAGCTAGTGAAAAGAGACAATCATCTCTTCTTGAAAAAAGAGCAGATGGCGAGATCTATCGATTTATTGATCCTGATGAAGCATCTGACATCTCAGGAATAGACATTAAATTTAATGGGCTTATCTATGAAGATGCAGGATATATTCTGCCTGAGGAGATGTGTAAATTTCTTATAGAATCTCCAAAAATAAATGTTTTTACTTCTTCTCGTATAAAAAACATAACAAAAAATAGAGAAAGTATTAATTTGAATATTGAAAAACAAGAATTTGAATACCAGAATGTTTGCTTATGTACGGGCAGCGATACTACTGAGATTTTCGATATTGATGGTATCGGTATAAAAAGAGGTCAAGTAACCCACATTGAAAGTCTAGATAGTGTTTCAAAAATCAAATTACCTATTTGCGCAAAGGGATATATTTCACCTCGAGTAAATAATATTCATCTAGTCGGCTCAAGTTATAGCGATAGTGAAGATACTGATTTATCTGAAGATGAGCATTTATATAATCTGAATAACTTAAAGCTAGTAATAGATGAAGAAATGAATGTGGTCTCAGGACAAACTGGTCACAGAGCAGTTTCTAAAGACCATATGCCTGTTGTGGGAAAGAAAAATGGTATCTACATTAATACCTGCCACGGCTCGAGAGCGTCTGTTACTGCTCCTATTAGTGCTGAAATTATTGCCAATATGATTGTAGGAGAGGCACCACCTTTGATGGGCAGAGAATTAGAGTCTTTATCGCCTGAAAGGTTTAATTAGAAATTATTGAGAACCTCTTGGATTAAAGAATCTACACCAGCTTGATCATATTTATCACTCGCTCTTTTAAATCTAGTGAAGGCATACCACACAACATCATCAGTCTTTGTATCATGAAATCTAATTGATATTTCATCTTTTTCTGACCTGATAAAACGTTGGTCCCTCGAATCCAGGTATCCGTATCGATAATAACCATAGCCTCCAAGGTCTGTTGATCTTTCTATTTCTCTCATTGTGCCAATATAAAATCTCACTGTTATATCGGCTTTGTCAGACTTATTAAGTCCTTTTTGAGTTAATACAGAGTCCAACGATCTTGCAATTCTTTGAATAAGAATAGGGTTTATGCTGATCATCTCATCTTGATCATCAAGAGACGGCGCAACGATCGAGTAAGATTTATAAGCAGACAGGTCATACTGTGAATCAGAGTCAGATTGAACAACGAGAGAGCTAGCGCATGAGGCAAGAAATGACAAGACAACTACACTAATAGATATTTTTATTTTATGTTTCATATGTAAATTTTAGAAAAAAATGAATCTTCTTCCTAATTTCTTTTTGCAGCTGTTGTATTGTACTTGATACCTATCAGCTTGTCTTTGTACTTTATCTGCCACTGATAAAAGCCATGGCTTAGTTCTATAACTTCCCCTTTTATATCCGCCTCGCCCTTCATGATATGCCAAATATAGAGCCCTAGCATTTGTTACTGATATACCCAATTGCTTATGAGTCTTGTAATTGTACCACCCAACAAAATCGACTGAATCTTCAAAATCATTCCTACTAACAAACCACCCCCCTCGGTCATTTAGGTACATCTCCCAAGTGCCGTCAACTGCCTGGGCATAGCCTCTAGCACTTGTGACTCTTTTCCAGGGGATAAAACCTAAAAGCTTTCTTCTTTCTGGTCGTGCGTCAGCCCTGAAGCTTGATTCTTGCTTAATAATAGCCATTGAAACAGGGACTGGAATTTTCCATCTTTTCTCAGTCTTTTTTGCAGCTTTATACCAGCTGTATCTTTCTTTAAAAATCTTACAAACGTCTGTGGTAGTGCTTGGAGGGCTATTTGATGCACAAGCATTCAATATTATTAAAATGAAAATACTAATCAATATTTTATACATCTAACTGTCCAGAATCTTTAAGGCCTCTTCTTCATCAAGAATAGGGATTTGAAGATCAGAGGCTTTTTTTAGTTTTGAACCGGGTTTCTCTCCCGCAATCAAAAATTCAGTCTTACTAGAAACAGAACTAGAAACCTTTGCACCTACTCTTATCAATTCTTCCTTCAGCTGACTCCTTGCTATGCCATTAAACGAACCTGTAATGACAATAGATTTAGAGCTAAAAGGATTATCCCCTTTGATTTCCACTGGTTTAGGATTAACTCCTAAGGTGATTAAGTCTTCAACTAAACTTATATTTTCTTCTATAGCTAGAAATTCTTTTATAAAATTTGATGCAACCGGTCCTATATCATTTATCTCCAATAAATCTTCTTCATTTGCTGAGAGGAAATTAGTTATGTTATTAAAATTTAAAGCTAAATTCATAGCTGTTGCTTCACCAACCTCCCTTATTCCAAGAGAATATATAAATCTTGGTAAAGTAGTTTCTCTGCTTTCTTGAATAGAACGAATTAAATTTGTAGCTGACTTCTCACCAAATCCTTCAAGATCGATAATGTCCTTTATTTCTAATTTAAATAAGTCAGCGAAATTTGATACCAAATTTTTATCTACCAATAATTCAATTATCCTTTCGCCTAAGCCATCAATGTTTAAAGCATTTCTTGAAACAAAATGTATTAAAGATCCAATTCTTTGTGCAGGACAATCATGCCCCATGGTGCATCTAAGGATAGCTTCCCCTTCTATTTTGACTAAGTCCTTCTTACAGCATGGAAGTCTTTTTGGTAAGGATATCTTTTGAGATCCTTTTTTTCTTTTATCCAAATCAACAGAAATAATTTGAGGTATGACATCTCCAGCTCTTTTAATATCGACTGTATCACCTTCCCTCACATCCAATCGATCTATTTCATCAAAATTATGAATGCTGGCATGTGAAACGGTAACTCCTCCTATATTGACTGGTGTAAATTCGGCTACAGGAGTAATGCTACCGACTCTTCCAATCTGATAAGAGATTTTTTTGACTACCGTAGTGCCTACTTCAGCAGGAAATTTTCTGGCAATGGCCCATCTGGGCGCCCTGGAGACTTCTCCCAAAGAAATTTGCTTATCTAGGTCATTTACTTTGAATACTATGCCATCAATTTCGTACGGAAGATTTTCTCTAGCATTCGAAATTTTATGAAAATATTCTTCACAAGCTTTTAAATCATCAGCCACATCACTGAAAGGATTAATTGGGAGTCCCCATGATTGATATTGTTTTAACATCTCTGATTGAGAGTCAGGAAGTTTAAATTTTCCTTCCTCTATGCAGCCAATACCATGAGCATAAAATTTCAAAGGCCTTGAAGCAGCAATTGAAGGGTCCAGTTGTCGAAGACTACCAGCTGCAGCATTTCTCGGATTGGCAAAAGTTTTTTCTCCTTCTTTGATTGCTTTTTTATTTGCTAAATCAAAATCCTTTTTTTCGATAAAAACTTCTCCCCTTATCTCTATAAGACTCGGCAGTTCAGAATCATTATCTATTAGTGATAGAGGTATTGAATTGATCGTCCTTATATTATGAGTGATATCTTCGCCAATCTTTCCATCTCCTCTAGTACTTGCTACATCTAGGTGACCGCTTTTGTATAGTAGATTAACTGCAATTCCATCTAATTTAGGTTCGCATGAAAAGCTTATGTTACCCTGAATAAGTAGCCTTTCTAGGATGCGCTTATTAAAGTCTTCCATATCTTCATCATTAAATGCATTGTCTAAAGAAAGCATAGGAGTCAAGTGTTCTATTTTCTTGAAACCTTCAAGAGGCTTACCGCCGACTCTTTGGGAAGGAGAATAGGAGAATTGATATTTTGGAAATTTGGCTTCCAGATCAAGTAGCTCATTAAACAAAGCATCGTATTGATGATCTTCAATAGAAGGTTCATCCAAGGAATGATAGTTATGAGAATGGAGGTTTATAAGTTTATGGAGTTCCAGTACCCTTTCTTTGATCTTAAGACTATCTTTCATCAATAATCGAACTAACTAGCAGAGGCAAGAAATTGCCTTTGATATTCATGAAATTGATTTTTCATATGTTCAATCATTTGTTTGGTCATAAAGTTTCGATCTTCATCCAGGATCTGGCATTGGAAGGTCTCTTGGATACTTTGAGAGACCTCGACGAACAACTCGAAAGATTCGATTGGATTAGTTAGGTTTTGAGGGTCAAGAACTAAAGCAATATCATTTGATTTAATAGATTCAGAAAAGAAACCAGGGTTCTTACCATTCAAAATCGTAAATGAAGGAGCATTATCTGAATCTAGTATTGTAAATATGCCTTTTTCTTCAAATCTGTAATTATAAAAAACCAAGGCTTGAGATAATGAAGATTCAGAAAACACTGAATCATTTTCGTCATGAAGATGAATAATATTTAAATTAACAGCAGGAGCGATATCTAAATCTTCTTCATGATCATCTGGTGACGATAATACTTCAGATTCTTCTTTATCTTCATACCCCTGCCATTCCTCTTCGAAATCTAGACTTTCTTCAGATGAGGGATTGATTAGATCAACTTTCAGCTTACTTCTTCTAATTCTTAAAGCTCGTCTAATGCCGTCTAGGAAGACTAATGCTAATAAACAGCCAATAAGTAATGTAAGAATTTCTGCTAGGTTAAACATATTAACTTGCAGCCATTTCCACAGCTTGATCCACATCAACTGCTACCATTCTAGAAACTCCGGGCTCTTGCATTGTAACTCCCATAAGATGCTTACTTTTTTCCATAGAAATCTTATTGTGAGTGATGTATACAAACTGGACTCTCTGAGACATTTCCTCAACAAGGTCGATAAATCTCATGGTATTGAGATCATCTAAAGGCGCATCTACCTCATCAAGAAGACAAAAAGGGGCTGGATTAAGTTCAAAAAAAGCGAAGACAGTAGCTATAGCAGTGAGTGCTTTCTCACCACCTGATAATTGAGAAACGCTTGCATTCTTTTTTCCTGGTGGTCTTGCAGTAATTCCTATTCCACAAGAGAGTAAATCATCTCCCAGCATCACCAATTCAGCATGACCTCCCCCAAATAATTTTGGGAAAGAAAGAGATAGACTTTTGTTCAATTTATCAAAAGTATCTTTAAAAGTGGTACGAGTCTCTTTATCGATTTTAGTTATAGCTCTTTCTAGAGTTTCAAGAGCTTCCATAAGTTCTTTATGTTGCTCATCAAGTAATGTCTTTCTTTTTAACTCTTGATCATATTCTTCCATTGCTACTAGATTTATTGCACCCAATCTAGAAATCTTTAATTCTATTTGCTCTAATTCAGCAGCATAATTCTCAACTGTTTTGTCTTCGTCTAAATCTTCTTTTATTTTTGAGAGATTTCCATTTAAACCAACAACTTGTGATTCAATATTTTCTTGTTCAATCTTAGAGGCTTGTCTGTCTAACCTAAGATTTTCTAACAATTCTCTAAGTGTTATTGCGGCTTGCTCTTTCTCGATCTTTTCTCTTTCTATGTTATGAATAGAGGCATTACATTCTTCAATATCTTTCCTTGATTGTAGTAATTTATCCTCAACCTTGAGTCTATCTGATAAAAGTGAATCTAGCTTATTTTGTATTTCACTGATTGGCTCTTTCAATTCATTCAACTCTTCTTCAAGTTTAGAATTTTCTTTTTTTAGATCATGCATCTTCCCATCTAAATGAGATCCTTCAGAATTAAGTGAAGCAAGTTCTGCCTGTAATTCAGCATACTTATCAGTTTTATCAATTAAGTTTATTCTTTGTTGCTTCGCACCTTCAGATGCATTAATCAAAAAATCTTGCGTCAACTTAGTTAACTTTACAGGTTCAGATTCTAGGTTACTTATCTCCTTCCTAATAGAATCTACCTTTGCAAATACATCTTCTACTGATTCTTTTTTAAATAACTTGGATTGTATATTTTCAACAGCAGTAGAAAGATCTACTATTAAGTTTTTAGTTTGAGTTATAAATACCAGCCAAGAGCCTTCTATTTTCTTGGCCTCAACTTTATTAGATTCCTCATCACCCGACTCTTTAAGAAACTCTAATTCCTTTTCAATATTAATGAGTTTTTTCTGAGCAGACGATTTATTTTCCTCAAGATTTTGTAAATCCTTAGATCGTGCATCAATAAGTATTGAATTAGTGGAAATTTTTTCATTTATTTCATTAACTTTGTCTTTTCTAAGAGAAATATCTTGTTCTGTTCTAGATATATCGGCACCGAAACTATAAAACTCTTGTTGAACTTTATCTAATGCAGTCTGTAGCTCAATTTGCTTTGCCCTTAGTTTAATAATCTCGCTATCAGATGTATTTTTTTCAGAATTTATCTCTTCGACTTTGAGTTCCTGATTCTTAACTTCCTGTTCTTTTACTATTAATGCTGATGAAACATCTCTCCATTTAGAGCCTAAAAGTATTAATTGAGCTTGCGTCTCATCTTTTCTTAGCTCATGGTATTTTTCTGCAGCCTTGGCTTGTCTCTGGAGTTTAAATAATAATCTCGTAATCTCTTCCCTCAAATCATCTAATCTTGATAAATTTTCTTTAGTTCTTTTTATTCTTGATTCAGTTTCTTTTTTTCTCTCAAGGTATCGTGAGATGCCGGCTACTTCTTCTATGTAACCTCTCATTTCTTCAGGTTTAGCGCTAACTAATTGCGATATCATCCCTTGTTCGATAATTGCATAAGATCTAGGTCCTAATCCTGTGCCTAAGAAAACATCAGTAATATCTTTTTTTCTGCAGCTTGTTCCGTTTAAATAGTAGTTAGATTGACCATCTAATTCTAAGCTTCGCCTTACAGAAATTTCACTATAACTTGAGAATTCTCCACCTATACGTCCCTCTTTATTGTCAAAAAATAATTCTACTGAAGCTTTTGAGACTGGTTTTCGTGAAGAGGAACCATTGAAAACTACATCAGTCATAGAATCACTTCTTAAATTTTTTGCTGAACTCTCGCCAAGAACCCATCGAACGGCATCGATAACATTAGATTTCCCACAACCGTTTGGGCCAACAATGCATGACATACTTGATGGAAAGCTAACAGAAGTTGGATCAACGAAAGATTTGAAGCCAGAAAGCTTGATAGAATTGAGTCTCATATATGTAATTCCTTTAGGGGGTAAGAAACCAATGCCTTGAAAAAAGGCATGAATGAAACAAAATTAACTTTCATTTGCTTAGAAATTTTAGTCTATAAAGGCTCTATAAACTACTGATTTTTTCTTTTTTTTACTGCTTCTATGAGCGACCTTAAATCATCTTTCTCTTTTTCAGAATTTAACAATGGAATAGCTTGGTTCCATAATTGAATAGTTAATTGAGGATTACTTTTTTCAAGTTCAGCTAAACCCTTTAGAGTTAAGGCTGAAGGATTATTTGGATTTTTTTTAAGTGCTTCTTCTAACAAAATATATATGGAGTCATTAAATTTTCTACCCTCACTCATGAACAATACTTGGGCATATTCAGCAACTACTTCTCCGTCCAAATCATTACCAAATCTATTGTAAATCTCCTCGTAAAGATCTCTAGAAAGTATAAATTCATTAGTATTCTTTAACTGACGTGCAAGAATATATAATTCTCCTGGCTCAACATCTCTTTTTTTAACAAGCTGAGTAATCAAGTTATTTACTTCTTCTCTTTTATTTTCTTTTTCTTGATGATCTTCTCTAAGAAATATCTCCAATGATTGTTTCTGATACGCTAACTCTAGAGACCCATCAGAGAGTAAATTTTTATAAACTAGCAAAGAAGAAACTGAAACTAATCCAGCAATAATTATTTTGATATTAAATTTAAAAAAATTGTCCTTGTCAGCCAATACAGCATACAAAGGAATAAATATGATTAAAAAAAAATAGATATAGCTCATCAAATTATTCTTTTTCTAACTAAAATAATTACTAAGGCCGATAGGAGTATCAAAATGAATGGACCGAACCATAATGCATATGTGGCTGGCTCGATAGGCGGATTATAGATAATAAAATTACCATATCTATCAACTAGATGATCTTTAATCTGTTTAGAGGATTTTCCCTCTACCACTAACTCATAAACTTCTCGCTTCAAATCATTTGAAATAGGTGAATTGGAACCTGCAAGATTTGAGCTTTGGCATTTAGGACACCTTAACTCATTTAGAAGAGAATAAAATAATGACTCTTTTATCTCACTTGTAAATGGATATGCATCGTTATCAAAATTTACTTGCCCCTCCTCAACACTTACTTGCAGAGAAAAAATGATAAATAATAAAAAAAGAATGGGTTTATTCATTAAGATATTTAGAAAATTTTTCTTCCCACACTCTTTCATCTATTACTCCAACATGTCTTTCTCGAATAAGACCATTTTTATCAATAAAGAAAGTTTCAGGCGCACCATAAACTCCTAAATCAATCGCTAACCGACCTTCAAAATCATATATTGAAAATTCAAATGGGTTTCCATCTCTTTCAAGTAATTCAAGAGCTTTAAATTTATTATCTTTGTAATTTAAGCCATATATTGTGAGTCTTGATTCTTCTTTTAATTTCATTAAAAAAGGATGTTCAACCCTACAAGCTATACACCATGTAGCCCAAACATTAATCAATGCTGGTAATTTAATTATGTCTCGTTTTGTTAAGAGCCTAGATTCATCTGATAATGATCCAAGGTTGAAATCTGGAAAAGAGCTATCTATCAGTGCTGTTTCTAACTGATCATCTTTGTCGCTTAAAAAAGAGAAAAGTACAATGATTAATGAGGCAAAAACAACTAGAGGTAAAGCATCTATAATTTTTTTCATCTTCTTTTAAATTGTTTCACTCCTGCCAAGAAACTGCCAATTGCGATCAAAAGAGCACCAAGCCAAATCCAACGGATAAAAGGTTTAATTTGAATCTTAAAAGACCAAATATTAGACTGTAAATTATCTCCAATCGATACATATAAATCTTTAAAAAGGTCTGCTTGAATTCCTGCCTCAGTTGTAATCTGGCCTGAGGGTAAATAAGTTCTTTTCTCAGTTACTATATTAGAAAGTTCGCTTCCATCGTCAAATGAGACGACAGCAGATTTAGATGTATAATTTGGTCCCAACAGATCATCTATAGATTGGAAATTAATGGTTTGATCACTAAATTCTGTTGAATCTCCTGGCGATAAGATTATCTCTTTTTCCAGAGAGTAACTTGATACTACCCCTACTCCAATGATAAGAATAGCCATTCCTGCATGAGCAAATGTAACGGCTAATCTCTTTCTTAAGAAATTCCAATAACTCAAATTTCTTTTTTTGGTCATTTGTAATGTTCCTACCAGGATCCAAGAGGCTAAAAATATTGTTGCAAAAGAACCAAGATATAGATTATCAAAGAGAACGAATAAAATAAGAATAATTAGCGAAAATATAGATAAAGACTCTATGAGCAGTCTAGGTAAAAAACTAAAAGACGAAGATTGACCCCAAGAGAGATAAAGGGCAACACCTTGAAGCAATCCTAATGCAAGGGCAAAGGGGAAAAGTATAATTTCAAAGTAAGGTGCCCCTACCGATATTTGCTTTCCTCCGGTAAATGCTTCGTAGATAAGGGGGAAAATTGTTCCAAATAAAATTGAGATAGCAAGAACTACAAGTAGCAGGTTATTCAATAAAAAACCGAATTCTTTAGAAGTGAGCTCATATTTATTTTCTTCAACATGTCCAAAGTCCGTTATTGAGTAGATAAAAAGACTTCCAATTACAAAGAAAGCAAGAATAGCTAAGAGGAATATGCCTCTTTCAGGATCTAAAGCAAAGGCATGCACAGAAGTTAATATTCCAGACCTAACCAAAAAAGTACCTAGTAAGCTCGTAGCAAAAGCAAAGATTGAAAGAAGAATTGACCACTTACCAAAAACTCCTCTATTTTGACTGGTTATCAAAGAATGGAATAAAGCAACCGATAGAAGCCAAGGCACGAAAGCTGCATTTTCTACAGGATCCCAAAACCACCATCCACCCCAACCTAATTCATAATAAGCCCACCAACTTCCTAACGCTATTCCTAACGTTAAGAAACTGCATGAAAGAAGGGTCCAAGGTCTAGAATAACTTGCCCACTCTCTAGTATCTTTTTTAAACAAAATTGCAGCTACTGCTATAGCAAAAGGGATCAACAAACCAGAATATCCAAAATAAAGTAAAGGTGGATGCACTGTAAAAGCAAAATCTTGTAGTGAAGGATTAAGATCATCTCCATTTAAAGGAGGTATAGGCAGAATTCTCTCAAAAGGATTGGATGTGAAAAGTGTAAATAGTGAAAAAGCAAAGATAACCTGACAAGAAATAGAAAATACAGTTGCCAGGAAGTCTTTATCTTTAGAATGTGTGAAAAAGATAAAGCCTATCAGCCAAGCATTCATTGCCAGAATCCATAGAACTAATGATCCCTCATGGGCCCCCCATGTTGCAGCTAACTTATAATAAACAGGTAAATTGATATTGGAGTTTTGAGCGACATATGCAACAGAAAAATCGTCGACGAGAAAAGAATAAATCAAAGATAGAAAAGAGATGGTTATTAATAAAAAAAGTGTAACTGATAGCTTCTTTATTGAAATCTCAAGAGATCTGTAGTTTGCATAAACTGCTAAAAGTGGCAGTGTTCCACCCAATAGACTCAAAACTAAATGAACAATTAAAATTAAATGGCCGAATTCAGGTATCATTCTTTCGCCTCAATTAACTTGGCGACCTCTGGAGGCATATAATTCTCATCATGTTTAGCAAGAACTTCAATTGCCTGAAAGGAGCCATCAGTTCTCAAATTTCCTCTTACAACCACTCCAGCATTTTCATCAAATAAATCAGGCAATATACCTTCGTAATTTATTATCAATTCATTTTGATAATCTGTGACAGTAAATCTGACATTTAAAGAATCTTTACTTTTTTCAATAGAGCCTTGCTTCACCATTCCTCCAGCTCTAATCAAAACATTTTCATCAATACCAGCTTCTAATATTTCGCTAGGTGAATAAAACAAATTCATATTCTCGGATAAAGCTGAAACAACTAGCCATGTAGCTAATAGCGACCCTATTAGAACTGCAATCAAGGCATAAAGTCTCTGTTTTCTTAATGGGTTCATGAAGATCTAATTAATTTAATAAGCTGCCTTTTCTTCTTTATGGCATAAAGGATATTTAGACTGACAACAAGAACAAAAAAAGCCATACAGAACCATACAAAAAGGCCATTGCCATCCATATAAAGTAAATTATTAAAGTTTAACATTTCTTAGTTTACAAATATTTGCTTGACCCAATTCTTTGATCTTTCTCTATCAATGACCTCATTCCTGAGATTTAGAGTTAATGTAAAAGCGAAAATTAAATAAAATCCAATCACACATAATAAAAGAGGTTGATACATGTCGGGAGACATTGAGGGAGAAGAAGTCAACGTAAAAGTAGATGGCTGATGAAGTGTTTGCCACCAATCTACTGATTTCTTTATCACGGGTATAATCGCCAAACCTACAATCGACAAGATAGAGACTGCCCTATCGGCTTTGGTTTTATCGTCTATTGATGAATACAGGCCTATTAATGCTGCGTAAATAAAGAATAATATAAGAGTTGAAGTGAGACGTGCATCCCATACCCACCAAGTTCCCCAGGTAGGTTTGCCCCAAACGGAACCTGTTACTAAGGCTATGAGAGTGAAGCTCATTCCTATAGGTGCAGCAGATTTCAACATCATTCCAGATATCTTTGCTCTCCAAACAACATTAATAAGACCGCAAGCTGCCATAAACATAAAAATAGACTGACCAAGTATCGCTGAAGGGACATGAACATATAAAATTCTATAAACATCACCTTGCTTATAGTCAGTTGGAGCAATTAGTAATCCCCAAAAAAGTCCAGCTGATAAAAAAATTATGGCCAAAATCCCTAACCAAGGCATAATCTTTGAAGACCATCGATAAAATAAAGGAGGTGATCCCATTTCAATAAACCACCTTTTGGTGATATTCCAAATCTTAGTCATAATTCAGTAGTAAAGCTTCTACAGTTAACAAACATAACAATGGAATGCCTATGGCAAGCATAGCACCCATCATCATTAGAAAACCTGAATAATCTTGATTATTGAGCGAAAAAGTTACAACAGAAGTACCCATTAATAGTGTTGGTATAGAAAAAGGCAAAACTATAATTGCGCTAAGGATAGCTGATTTTCCTATAGATAAAGCTGCACCCAGAGCACCTAACAAACTCATAAAGAATGTTCCAAGAAGAAGGCTTAAAATCATAGGAACAAAACTTTCTAAAGGAAGATATAAAATAATTGCTGCAAGGGAAGAAGCAATGAGAATTGGCAGCCCAGTAATGAGCCAGTGGATCATTACTTTTGCAAATACCAAGATAAATGAAGGTTCTAAAGAAATAAAGAAATCATCTAGAGAACCATCTCTAAAGTCTTCACTAAATATACTCTCTACTGCAAGCAATGAAGCCAATAAAGCGGCAATCCAAATTACTCCAGGAGCCAAAGAACTTAATAAACTTTCTTGAGGCCCCAGCGCTAAAGGAAAAAAAGTAATGACAATTAAAAAAAAGACTAATGGCGTTATATATGTGGACGATCTTCTAAAAGCAATAATTAGATCCCTTTTTAATATAATTCCTAGCCAATCCAATACTGAACTCTTCATATCAAATCTCAATAAGGGTTGCGTTAATATTTGAAGATCTGTGCCCTGTAATAACAAATGAACTGCCCTTTTGATTAAGTTCGTTAATTATTTCTTTAATTAAATCAGTGGCAGGGTCATCTAAAGCAGTAAAAGGTTCGTCTATAAAATAAATTTTAAAGTCTTTGAGTAGCCATCTTGCAATTGAAATTCGCTTTTTTTGTCCTACAGATAGATCTGATGCCATCTCATTTATCTTATAAAGACCCACCCTCTCGAGGCACTTATTTATATCCCCTTCGCTCATCCCTTTTGCGTAATGAGTTAACTTTAAGTTTTCAAAAACCGTAAGCATGTTCTTTATGCCCATTTGGTGTCCTTGATAGAAACAATCAAAAGATCGATATTCATTGAAATTATTATCTTCATCCAACCAATTAATAATCCCTTCCTCTTTATTAATTAGACCTAAAAGCGTTCTTAGTAATGTAGTCTTTCCAGAACCATTTGAGCCAATAATCTCTAAATTTTTACCAGGAAGAACTTCAAAGTTTAAATTTTTGAATATTGCTTTTTCTGATCGAACACAAGACAGGTTCTCTACTTTTAAATTAGGAAGCATTGATAAGTCTATTTTAACAAAAAACTCCTTTAAACTGAATTTAAGATGCAATTGGCTTGGGACAATTATGTTCTGTTAAAATGAAATTGCTTAATAGGAAAAATTGTGAATAAAATAAAATTTGCCCAACGATCATCTGTTGAATTTGTAGAAGAAGGGAATATTCTTGCACCTAAATTTAATTCAGAGGAGGTTATCCCTGTTGTTGTTACTGAAACTAAATCAGATTTAGTGTTAATGCTTGGTTATATGAATAAAGAAGCTTTAGATAAAACAATTCTTACCAAAGAAGCACACTACTGGAGCAGAAGTCGAAAAGCTTTATGGAAAAAAGGTGAGTCTAGTGGAATGGTCCATAAAATAGATAAAATACTTATAGATGATGATCAAGATTCCATCTGGCTTAAAGTCACCATAGAGGGCTTGGGGGCAAGTTGTCATGTTGGTTATAAATCCTGCTTTTATCGATCAGTCGATTCAATAGAAAAAGATGAAGTTATATTAAATTTCACCGAATCAGAGAAAGTGTTTGATCCAGAGGAAGTTTATCCTGGTATTGAAAATCCAACCAAGCTTTAGGTAAATTTCGTTGATAAACTAACTTGCCTTTTTAATGGCTTGATCAATATCGTTAATAATATCCTCTACGTTTTCAATACCAACCGATAGTCTTACATATCCAGGTGTTACGCCAGCAGATAATTGTTCTTTTGAGGTTAATTGACTGTGCGTTGTAGAGGCTGGATGAATTGCCAGTGATCTTGAGTCTCCAATATTTGCAACATGGTAAAGAAGATCAAGGGAATCGATAAATTTCCTTCCAGCTTCGACTCCTCCAGGTAACTCAAAACCAATTAGAGCGCCATAGCCGCCTGACAAATATGTATCTGCTCTCTCTTTACTAATGCCTTCCGAAATTCCAGGATAAGTAACAGAAGAAACAAGATTATTATCCACAAGATATTGAGCAACCTGAAGGGCATTCTTACCATGTTCTCTCATCCTAAGAGGTAAAGTTTCAAGACCTTGAATAAATGACCAAGCATTAAATGGACTCATTGCTCCGCCTAAATCTCTAAGTAAGGTAGTTCTAGCTTTCATAATATAGGCTATCGGCCCCATTTCTTTAGTAGCTTCAGTCCAAACTACTCCGTTATAGCAAGGATCGGGCGTATTAAGAGTTGGTTGTCTTTCCGAACCAGCTTCTATCCAATCAAAGTCTCCGCCATCTATTATCAAACCTCCTATTGAAGTTCCGTGACCTCCAATATATTTTGTGGTCGAGTAGGTAGTTATTGCTGCCCCATGATCAAAAGGCCTACAAAATATTGGAGCGGCTGTATTATCAACTATTAAAGGAATTCCATTTTTTCTTCCAAGATCTGCAACTTCTCTAATAGGAAAAACTTGTAGCTTTGGATTAGGTAAAGTTTCTCCAAAAAAAGCTCGTGTTTTGGTATCTGAAGCCTTAATAAACATCGAAGGATCTGTTGGATCAACAAATCTCACTTCGATGCCCATTTCGGATAGATTATTTTTGAATTGATTATAAGTACCTCCATACAAATGAGAAGAAGCAACAATGTTATCTCCAGCTCTGGCTAGGTTCTGAATAGAATAAGCCGAGGCGGTTTGTCCTGATGCGACAGCTAAGCCAGCTGCACCTCCATCAAGAGCTGCCATTCTCTCTTCGAGAACAGCTGTAGTAGGATTCATTATTCTTGTATAAATATTTCCCAACTCCGCTAAAGCGAATAGATCTGCAGCCTTTTCAGTGCTTTCAAACTGATAACTAGTCGTTTGATGTATGGGAACAGCTACTGATCCTGTAGTTTCATCCGCTCTCCAGCCTGCATGTAGTGCTATTGTTTCTAAATTTTTACCTTCGTAACTCATCTTATTTCTCCAAAAAAAAACCTGCCAGCTTTCGCTAAACAGGTTGGTCTTCAAGAATCCTATTTAGCAGTATTTATAAAGCACCCGCAATCTGGTTCAAATCGGTGCTTAATAAATAATAATCAAAGAAAATTTAAAATCAAGACTAAATTGTTAAAATGCCTTTAAAATGCCCCGTTAGCTCAGTCGGATAGAGCGCTGGATTCCTAATCCAGAGGCCATAGGTTCAAATCCTGTACGGGGCACTAGAATTATGAGTTGGAAAAAAGAAACAACAGAAATAAAAAAAAGAAGAAAGCTTGCTAAAGCACAAGGTGGGAAGGAAGCTATTAAGCTTCAACATGCAAAAGGAAGGCTAACTTTAAGAGAAAGAATAGAGCTTTTGTTAGATCCTAACTCTTTTCAAGAACAAGGTGAAATCGCAGGCGGGTCAGAACTTAATGATGAAGGTAAGCTGGAATCTTTAACACCCGCAAATTTTATCCTAGGTTTTGGCAAAATTAATAATAAACAAGTTGTAGTTGGCGGAGAAGACTTTACGGTTAAAGGTGGATCACCTAATTCAGCAGGTCTAAGAAAAAGTGTTTATACAGAGGAGCTTGCCCTTAAGTACAAAATCCCACTTATCAGGCTTCATGAAGGTGGTGGCGGATCTGTTGCTGGTCCTGGAAAAAAATCTGGAGGCTATGGAGGTGATCCCGTCTTTTCAAAGTCTAGGTTTAAATCTATTGCAGATACGTTGAGAGAAATTCCAGTAGCATCAGCAGCATTAGGTCCTGTTGCAGGTATGCCTGCTGCTAGATTTGTTGGTTCACATTTTAGAGTAATGACAAAAGAAACGGCTCAAATACTTGTTGCAGGTCCTGCGGTTGTAGAAAGAGCTTTTGGGAAAAAGATGTCTAAAGAAGAGTTAGGTGGTTCTGAAATCCACAAGGTAAATGGCGTGACAGATAATGTTGCCTCTACAGAACAAGATGCATTCCTTCAAATCAAGAAATTCCTTTCTTATTTTCCTCAAAATAAATATGAAATTACTGAAAAACTAGATTGTGACGATCCAATAGAAAGAATGGAAGAAGATTTACTATCAATTATTCCAAAAGATAGAAAAAGATCCTACGAAATGAGAGACATAGTCAAATTGATATTTGATAAGGATTCTTTCTTTGAAATGACTAGATATTATGGACGAGGCATAATTACGGGCTTTGCAAGGATTAATGGGTATGCAGTTGCGATATTTGCTAATGATTCAAATTTTTATGCCGGTTCCATGTCTGCAGAAGGTGCCCAAAAAACCACCAGATTCATACGATTATGTGACACTTTTAATATTCCAATTGTTAGCTTAGTAGACGAACCAGGATTCCTAATAGGACCAGATGCAGAAAAGGCTGGAACAATTTTACATGGTACCGAAGCAGTATTAGCCACTACAGAATCTACGGTTCCCTGGACTACGGTAATGATTAGAAAATCATTTGGAGTAGCTGCTGCAGCTCATTATGGTCCAGATGGTTATGTTCTTGCCTGGCCTTCTGCAGAGTCTGGACCGCTTCCATTAGAAGGTGGAGTAGCTGTAGCTTTTAAAAAGGAAATTTCTGAGGCGGAAGATCCTGAAGCAAAAAGAAAAGAACTAGAAGAAAAAATGGCTAAAAATCAGAATCCATTTCCTAGGGCAGAAGCTTTTTCCGTTCATGAAATAATAGATCCTCGGGAGACAAGAAAATATATTTCATTATGGGCTGAAAGAATTCAAAGCCAACTCAAAGCCAGTCTAATGAGAAGGTAAACAAAGTAAATTTAACTTAACTTTGTCTAATCCTAATATATACTTATAAATCAAATATACGGAGAGTAATAATGAAAACTTATGAACAATTTTATATAAACGGAGAATGGGTTGATCCTGTGGAAGGAAAAAACATGTTTGATGTTTTAAACCCTTCAAACGAAGAAGTAATAGGACAAATCGCTATGGGGAGTTCTGCTGACGTAGATAATGCCGTCAAAGCAGCATCCAAAGCCTTTGATAGCTTTAGCCAAACCACGGTCGAAGAAAGATTAGCCATACTCGGAAAGATTGTTGAGGTCTATCAATCTAGATATGACGAAATAGCTGAAACTATTTCTTCAGAAATGGGAGCCCCATTATCTTTGTCGAAAGCAGCGCAAGCCGCAACAGGCCTTGGTCATTTTGCACAAGCAATAGAAGTCTTACAAAACTTTGAGTGGGAAGAAACAAGAGGTAAAACAGTCCTAAGACGCGAACCTATAGGTGTTGTAGGTATGATTACTCCATGGAACTGGCCCATTAACCAGATCTCCTGCAAAGTAGCCCCTGCACTAGCTGCAGGATGTACGATGGTTCTAAAACCAACTGAAATGGCTCCTTTAAATGCAATGATCTTTGCTGAAATACTTCATGAAGCTGGTGTGCCCGCAGGAGTTTTCAATCTAGTCAATGGAGATGGTCCTACAGTCGGTGAAGCAATGTCTTCTCATCCGAGCATTGATATGATGTCTTTCACTGGCTCAACACGAGCCGGAATAGCGGTTGCCAAAGGTGCTGCGGACACTGTTAAGAGAGTGGCTCAAGAGTTAGGAGGAAAATCTGCAAACATAATATTAGATGATGCAGATTTTGAATCTGCTATCTCTGGAGGCGCAAAGCACTGTTTCAATAATAGCGGTCAGTCATGTAATGCCCCTACTAGAATGTTGGTTCCAGAATCTAGGCACGAAGAGGCAAAAGAAATTGCAAAGAAAACAGCTGAGGCTACAAAAGTTGGTGACCCTTTTGCAGAAGATACTGGTATCGGACCAGTAGTGAGTGACGTTCAATTCAATAAAATTCAAGGTCTTATTGAGAAAGGAATTGAAGAAGGAGCCGAACTTATAGCAGGCGGACCAGGAAAACCCGAAGGTCTAAATGCAGGATACTTTGTTAGACCGACAGTATTTGCAAATGTTAACAATGATATGACAATTGCAAGAGAAGAGATATTTGGTCCTGTGCTTTCAATCCTTCCTTATAAAGATGAGGAAGAAGCAATTGAAATCGCTAATGATACTGAGTACGGCCTTTATGGTTATGTATCTTCTGGAGATGTAGAGCATGCTAAAAAAGTTGCAAACAGGATAAGAGCTGGAAGTATTGCCATTAATGGAGCTGGTGCAGATTTTACAACTCCATTTGGTGGGTATAAACAGTCTGGAAATGGAAGAGAATGGGGTCTATTTGGATTCGAAGAATTCTTAGAAGTTAAAGCTGTTGTTGGCTTTACTGGCTAAAGCTTCTCTAACTAAAAAGGCCGCACAAGCGGCCTTTTTTATACTTGATTCAGTAATTTTTTACCCTCTTTCAAACGCCTATAATTATCAATAAACAGTTCAACCGCTCTCAAAGGTGCCCTTGGACCCCAAGCTGAATCATGGGGGGTAATAAAACAATTTTCTAGAGTCCATAAAGGTGAACTCGAATCAAGAGGTTCTGGGTCGGTTGTATCAATAGCAGCGCATGATATTTTCTTCTCTTGAAGAGCTTCTGCAAGGCTAACCTCATCAACTGATTCTCCTCTGCCTACATTTATAAACATCGAGGATGTCTTCATTAACTCAAATCGAGACTTTGAAAAAATTCTATAAGTTTCTTCACTAGATGGAAGACAATTTATTACAAAGTCACAAAGAGGGAGCATCTCATCTAGTTCACTTGGTTTGAATAACTGATCAAGATTATCTGATATTACAGGTGTTCTCTTTGTAGCGTATACTTTCATGCGAAAAGCCTTAGCTATTCTTGCTACTTCTTGTCCGATGCCACCAAATCCAGTGATTCCTACTGTCATATCTGTAAGCTCTCCAACAGACATCATTTGTTTCCAGCTCTTTTCTCTTTGAAGTTCAATGTGAGCATCTATAGATTTTATAGATCTTAAAATCTGTGCAAAAACATAAGTAGCTATTGGAATGGCATGAAGACCACCGCCATGAGAAAAAATTTTAGCATGAGAAATTAAGGCTTGTGCTTGAGGAGATTCGGTACCAGCCCATGATCCTTGAACAAAAGAACACTCATCAATCAAAGCGAGATATCTTTCGAAAAAACTTTCTGACTTCAAAGCCTTGAACATAAGTTCGTATGAGACCAAAGCAATATCTGGCTTACCCTCTCCTGATGTTATATTTGCCTCTGAATCTATAAGAATGAACTCATCATTTTTGAAGTTTTTTTCTAGCAGTTCCTCAAAAGATTTATAGGTAAACTCACTCAAGCAAATTTTCATGCGTTAATCTAGATCTCCTTCTTCTCTCATTTTTTTTCTTATCTTAGTTGCACTGATTTTAGTTACCGATTCATCAAAAGTTTCCTCTTCAAAGACGTATCCGACTCCCCTACCATAAGTAATATTTACGATGTTAGGGACCATCATAATTTCAAAGTGAATTCCTCTTTCGTATCCATCTAGAAGGAGTCTATCAGAAATATTTTTACAAACCTCATCCCAGTCGAAGGGGTTATCGTCTTGGCCATCACCACCTGAGGCACCATGCACATCTCGGACTTGAATCATGACTTGACCTGTTTTTTCTATCGCTCTTTTAAATAATTCTTGATGTCCTGTATGCCAAGGCTGCCATCTACCTAGCATTTGAACTGTTGGTTTTTTCCAATCAAACATTTTTTTTAATTTGTTTTGCTATATCTTCATGATTGTGATCATTCCATTCAGTGATGTGAAAATCAACTGATGAGGGTGGTTCAAATAACGCATTAGTGTCTTCAAATCGACCCTCTACAATTGTATCAAGCCAAATAGTTACATCTGCATCAAATATCTTCCTAGTTTCTTGAGTTGGGCAAACGAAGTCACAAATCACAATCCTATTATGACGTGATTCGAAATCAGCAATTGATTTCATTCTTAAACTTTGTCTCAATCTACCTTCCTCACTAAAATCCCAATCACCTGCCATAGATCTGACTTTATCAGCATTAAACCATGCAGACTCTAACAATGGCTGAAGCCTTTCGGATAAATAGGTTTTACCGCTCCCGGGTAATCCCATAACAAGAATTTTCATATTTAAGTAATAAATTAAGAATAATTCAGCTTATTATGTACTTCTGCCCTTTCAAGTCCATAATCTTCTAAAGAATATTTATGTTCGGCTTTCGCATCACTAGAGCCTTCCTCGATGTGAGCATTCATAAGAGATAGAGTTCGATCGTCCAAAGAAATAGAAAAATTCTTGTATATGTCTTTTATTAAATTAATTGGGTCATCTAATAAATCATCATATTGAACTTGCATATATTGATTTGAGGATAAGTCAGATCTTTGGGCTTCATTCTTGTCATTCGATTTAGCCCAAAAATTAAGTGTCTCTTGACCTAAGCGCTTTGTATCCAAATCTTTCGAAAACCCTTTTCTTACTCGCGCGGTTAAGCTACAAATCGAAGGAATAGTTTCGGCAGGATCTCGAGTAATGTGAATAAAACATGCATCAGGATAAATGCTTAATATTTCTTTAAGATTACCCAAGTGGCTGGGGTCTTTTAGTAACCATCTCCTAGGCTTTAATTGATTCTCAAGAATACTCAAAAATTTATGGTGCCATGAATAACTAATCCGAGTATCACAATTTGATAAATAATTTAAGTAAGTAGGAACATTCGCCATATAGAAATATAAAATACTTTGCAGACCAAATACCTTAATTAGTAGACATTCTTCAGGACTAGTAGATTTTATTTTATGAAGATTATCTAGATTTGGTATAAATCTTTCTTTAAAGAATAAAATTAAATCAGATTGCAATATTCTTACTTTCTTTCTAAAGCCGTCTTTATTAAGCAAAGGAAAAGGCTTCATCATCTCCCAAAACAAGGGACTTCTGTTATCTTGATCTTTGCTTAAAAGATTAAATAAAAATGTTGTGCCTGATCTAGGCAAGCCAATGACAATCAGAGGCTTTGATACTGAATGATTTTTTAAGCTATAAGCCTTATCGATGAGTATTCGGTTATTGATGTGTTGTTTTAATTGATATTCAACAGCTAGTTGCCCTATAGAACCTAAATTAGCCTCATTATTGAGGGAATCTATCAATACATTATATGGCTCGATAAATTCCTTATCCGTGGAAACCAATTCTAATTCACGAATAAACTTAGATTTTTCGATCATCTAATTATAAACAGACTAATTTCTCCAAATCCCTTGATTTACCGGCATATTTTTATCAATGTCTTCGTATTTTCCTGTGTAGGCAGTATGTTCTCCTTTAATATCAATTAATGCTATTGCCTTATCATTAACTAGTAAGGGCTCAAATTGAGTTTTAGAAGTAAAGCTTTGTAAGTATTTATAAGACTCCCTAGCATTCATGGCACCTTTGGCAGATTTCACTTCTACCTCTTTTATTTTTCCCTTGGAATTAATGATGTAGGAAAATTCAATTTTAGTTTTGCCTGATTTAACGTTATCGGGCTTTTCAAAAAATTTGGAAACATAACTAGGTGTGCAAAAAAGTAGTTTACACACTGCCTCGTCACCTTTTTTTTCTTCAGGCCAGGTTTTCAACTGACAAGAATTATCAGCACATGTTAAACAAGTTGAATAGGTCTGATCTCTAAATTGACTTAATTTAGCTGCAGTATCTTTGTTAAGTTCTTGATTGATATTACAGATAGGTGAACTTGAAACAGAGAAAGCGAAAATGCCTAAAAAAATTACTACAATATATTTTCTCATAAGATGTCCCCAGAATTTAAATCAGAATAACATTTCATTCTTTATTGAGTCTATAGGTTTAATGAATATGCACCATTACTCAATGGAAAACTAGGTTGTTGTATGATAATCCTATGACTGATTCTTAATAATGTTGAAAGAACTCAATATCGTTAATTTTGACTCTCGTTTCATTATAGATTTTGTTTGCTTATCCAGGTTCCAATTATTTATGTAATGTAATGTAGATGCAGCAATATAAATTAACCAAAGATTAAATCTATATTCATCAATCTTTTCGTTTCCAAGGTACTTTTGCTTAAAGGAATTCATACCTATTTCTCCATTAGAGT
>CACBUE010000007.1 GCA_902542325.1 uncultured SAR86 cluster bacterium
TATGTTCAAATGGAAATTCCTCCATATGAATTGGATTACAAGTCTTTTGATATTGAAGAAGAATATCATGGAGATTGGGATCGATTCGGTGTTTGGGAGAACTCCTCTAAGACACTTGAGCCAGTTATTAGAGCTTACTCTATGGCCAACTATCCAAATGAAAAAGGAATAATGAAATTCAATATCAGAATTGCTTCACCTCCTCCAGGAACAGATTTTCCTGCAGGTGAAATGAGTTCCTATATTTTTAATTTAAAAGAAGGCGATACTCTGACCATTTTCGGACCTTTTGGAGAATTTTTTGCTGAAGAGACTGATGCAGAGATGGTGTTCATAGGTGGCGGTGCAGGTATGGCTCCAATGAGATCTCATATTTTTGATCAGTTACTAAGATTAAACTCTAAACGAAAAATTACTTTCTTTTATGGAGCTAGAAGCTTAACCGAAATGTTCTACACAGATGAATATGACAAATTAGCAGAAGAACATGAGAATTTTGAATGGCATGTCGCTTTATCTGATCCTTTACCTGAAGACAATTGGGAAGGGCATACAGGCTTCATCCACCAAGTCATCCACGATCAATATCTAAAAGATCATCCTGCTCCTGAAGATTGTGAATATTATATGTGTGGTCCACCTCCAATGATGGCTGCATGTTTTGATATGTTAGATAGTCTTGGAGTAGAGCCTGAAGCAATAAAATTTGATGATTTTGGCAGTTAAAGTTTGATCCAAAGAACTTTTCCAATACTGATTTTATTAATCTTAATATCAGCTCTAGTTCTAAGTTTATTTTTAGATGATGATGAACCTCAAAGAATCGAAGGCAGTATTATGGGGACTACCTATAATGTTATTGTCTTCTCTGAATATGATAATTTAGAGCAGTCAATATTTGATTCTTTTAATTCAGTTAATTTATCAATGTCAACTTATCTAAATGATTCATTGATAAATAAAGTAAATTATTCTGATATAAATGAATGGGTAGAAGTTTCTCAAGACTTCATTGAAGTTCTAAGATATGCTGTTGATACATGCAATAAATCTAAAGGCCTATATGATGTTTCAATAGGTAAATTGGTAGATTCTTGGGGTTTTGGACCCCTTGAAAAGAATCAAAAACCACCTCCGAAAGATATTCAATATCTCAAAACTCAAATTGGTTGTGATTCTATAGAGATAAATAAAGAAGCATCAGCTGTCAAAAGAAAAAGAGATGTTGCATTAGACTTTTCTTCTATTGCTAAAGGTTTTGCGATTGATAAGGTATATAAACATCTCTCTAGTGAATTGAACATTGATAATCTATTTGTTGAACTTGGAGGAGAAATTAGGACTACCAAGTACAAAATTGACAAGACACCATGGAAAATAGGTGTCGTGAGTCCTTCAAAACCTGACAAAATTGTTTATTCATTTATTTCTAGTAATCATGACTCTTTTGCCATGGCTACTTCAGGCGATTATAGAAATATAAGAATTTTTAATGAGGAAAAATATAGCCATACAATAAATCCTATAGTAGGTTCACCCAACAATTTATCCAAGAAATCTGTTTCGGTAATTTCCGATAACGCCATGATCGCCGATGCTCTAGCCACTACATTGAACGTAATGGAATTAGAAGCTGCTATGGATTATGCCAATGAATATGAGATTAAGGCTTTATTTGTTTATGAGCAAGACGGCAAACCTAATTTATTATTTTCTAAAGAGCTACAAAAGGTTAAAATGTAAAAATGTTTGAAACTTTCTTAATTTTCATAGTTCTTCTACTGATAATAACTCTTATGTCTGTAGGTTTATTTTTTGGTAAAAAGCCTATAGCCGGGTCATGCGGTGGACTATCTAATTTAGAGCCAGGTCGCGAATGTGAACTCTGTGGTGGAAATCCATCAAAATGTATAGAACAATAAAAAAGGGAGCTTAAATCTCCCTTTTTTTATGAAAGTTAACTAGAACTGATTCATAGTATTATCTTCACCTGAAGCCTTTAGAGCTGCCTCTCCAGCAAAATATTCTTTATGATCATCTCCCATATCTGATCCAGCCATATTTTGATGTTTAACGCATGCAATACCTTCACGTATTTCTTTTCTTTGTACACCCTCTACATAACCTAACATACCTTTATCACCAAAATATTCTTTAGCAAGATTATCGGTAGATAGAGCGGCAGTATGGTAGGTAGGAAGGGTGATTAGATGATGAAATATTCCTGCTTGTTTTGCGGCATCTGCCTGAAATGTTCTTATTTTTTCATCGGCTTCTAATCCAAGTTCAGTTGCATCGTATTTTTCATCCATAAGATTATCTCTATCGTAGTCTGAAGTATCTTTTCCGGCTTCTTCCATTGCATCATAAACTTGCTGTCTAAAATTTAGTGTCCAATTGAAGGATGGACTATTGTTATAAACAAGCTTTGCATTTGGAATGACTTTTCTAATTTCATCCATCATTGCACCAATTTGTCCAATATGAGGTTTTTCTGTCTCTATCCAAATAAGATCTGCACCATTTTGTAGACTGGTAACAGAATCTAATATACATCGTGCTTCTCCAGTCCCCTCCATAAACCTATATAGATTGCTTGGCAATCTTCTAGGTCTTACCACTTTTCCATGATAGTTGATGAGAACATCTCCGTGTTCCATTTGATCCTCTGAAACTACTTCTAAATCTAAAAAAGAATTATATTGATCTCCAAGATCTCCAACTTCATGTGTGATTGCTATCTGCTTGGTTAAACCAGCCCCTAATGAGTCTGTTCTGGCAACGATTACTCCATCATCAACTCCCAACTCTATAAATGCATAACGTACTGCATTTATTTTAGCTAAGAAATCTGAATGAGGAACGGTGACCTTGCCGTCTTGATGTCCACATTGTTTCTCATCTGAAACTTGATTTTCAATTTGAATACAGCATGCACCAGCTTCGATCATTTGTTTTGCCATTAGATAAGTTGCTTCTTCATTTCCAAAACCGGCATCTATATCAGCAATAATTGGAACAACATGAGTTTGGAAATTATCTATTTTGTCTTGTATCGCTGCTTTAGCATCTTCTTCAGCCTCATCTAATTGTCTAAATAAGTCTCCAAGCTCTCTGGCATCGGCTTGCTTTAAAAAAGTATAAAGTTCATTTATCAAAGATGCGACTGTTGTTTTTTCGTGCATGGACTGGTCCGGTAGGGGTCCAAACTCAGATCTTAAGGCTGCGACCATCCAACCGGAGAGATATAAATATTTTTTATCAGTATTACCAAAATGTTTTTTAATTGAAATAAGTTTTTGCTGTCCAATAAATCCATGCCAACAACCTAAAGATTGTGTATAAGCTTCTGGATTAGCATCATACTCATCCATATCCTTTCTCATTATGGCTGCTGTATATCTAGCTATATCAAGACCTGATTGAAACTGATTTTGAAATTTCATTCTTGCTGCACTTTCAGGTTCAATGTTTACATTGGAAGCATTACCTTTGTTTTTTAGATCGGTAAGTTCTTTTATTAATTCTTTGTAAGAGGCCATTTTTCTCCCTTTTCTTTATATGAATTGACTATTATTCTTTAAAAACTATTTCAGCAAAATAAAATGTAATCTAGTTTTAAAGAGGCGTCAGTTTAACGAGATATTGCTATAAATCAACTAACTTTTAGCTCTTAGAAAGCTTCTGTGCGTAGCCTGTATAGGAGAGAGGCGTCAGTTCTAAAAGACGTTGTTTTTCGTCCTGAGGAACTTCCATATTTTCTATAAATTTTATTAAATCAGATTTGTTTAAATCCTTACCCCTGGAGAGTTTCTTCATTAATTCATAACCGTTGGGTATATTGTTTTTTCTAATAATTGTTTGAATAGCTTCAGTAAGAACTTCCCAGGAATCATTTAGATCCTCAATTAATTTTTCATTATTTAATTCAAGTTTATTTAAACCTCTTACAAGAGAATTCAGTGCAATGTTTATGTAGCCGAAACAAGTGCCTATATTTCTCATGACAGTGGAGTCTGTCAGGTCCCTTTGCCATCTAGATATGGTAACTGTATTACTGATATGAGTTAAGTTGGCATTAGCCATTCCGAAATTTCCCTCTGCATTTTCAAAATCTATAGGATTGACCTTGTGAGGCATTGTTGAAGAACCAACTTCACCATCCTTTAATTTTTGTTTGAAGTAGCCTAATGATATGTATCCCCAAATATCTCTACTTAAGTCTATAAGGATATTATTTAGCTTTACGTAATCACCTAATAACAAGGCAATAGTATCTTTAGGCTCTACTTGAGTAGTGTGACTATTGAAATTGAGCTTTAAACTTTTTACAAAATCTTTTGCAACCTTCTCCCAATCAATGTTCGGATAAGCAACATGATGAGCATTATAGTTACCTACTGCTCCATTAATTTTTCCTGTCATTTCGTGTCGTTTTATTTCACTAGAAAGTTTGTTAATTCTGTAGAAGTAGTTTGAGAATTCTTTGCCCATAGTAGTAGGAGAGGCACTTTGACCATGAGTCCTTGAAAGCATTGATTTTCCTGAATATCTTTTTGACAGAAACTTAAGTTTTTTTTCTAATTTACTAATTAATACATTAACGACTTCTGAAGCGTCTTTAATCATTAATGCGTATGAGAGATTGTTTATGTCCTCAGAGGTACAAGCAAAATGTATAAATTCAGAATATTTGTCTAGTTTTTTATGTTTCTTAAATTTTTCCTTTAAGAAATATTCAACCGCTTTGACATCATGATTAGTTTTATTCTCGATAGATTTGACACGTTTAGCATCTCTAATATCAAAATTATTAATTAAATCATTGAGATACGTAATTTCTTTAATATTTAATTTAGGGAGTTCTTTAATCTTCGAATTACTTGAGAGGTGCATGAACCACTTGATTTCAATGATTACTCTGTATTTTATTAACCCAAATTCACTAGTAATAGGCCTTAAATCTGAAGCAGATTTATTGTATCTGCCGTCCAAAGGCGAAATAGATAATAGATTTTCAGATTTCATATTTCTATTATAACTTAATGTTTTTAATCCTTGCCTTGAAGATAAACTAGATACAAACTATTGATATGGCGAAAATGTTTTTTTTCATTAGTTTTTTTATGCATTGGCATTGCAATCAATGCTAAGACATTAGTCCACGCTGGCTACTTATTAAATACTGAAAATGGAACTATTGAACCACAAATGTCCATTGTCATTGTTGGAGATAGAGTAGCAAATGTTCTAGAGGGGTATGTTAATCCTGAACCTGATGATATTTATATTGACCTTACTGGTTATTATATTTTACCTGGACTAATTGACATGCACGTTCATCTTTCAAATGAAAGCTCTAGAAATGCCTATTTAGAGAGAGTCACTTGGAATGCTGCAGACTATGCCATACGGGCTACAAAAAATGCTGAAAATACTTTGCTTGCAGGATTTACAACCGTTAGAAATTTAGGAGATTCAGATACGGTTACCATTTCACTAAGAAATGCAATTGATAATGAAATCGTAATTGGACCTAGAATCTTTTCTTCTGGCAAGACTATATCCTCAACAGGAGGTCACGGGGATTCTTCAAACTCTCTAAATCAGAGATTAACCGCTGATTTAGGTCCTAAAGATGGTGTTATGAATGGTGTACAAGAAGCTATGGAATCAGTAAGGTTTCGTTATAAAGAAAATGCGGATCTTATTAAATTTACAGCAACTGGAGGAGTCCTGAGTAATGCTAAAGATGGTCAAAATCCTCAAATGACATTAAACGAGATGAAAGCAATTGTTTCTACTGCAAAAGATTATGGATTTAAGGTAGCTGCTCATGCGCACGGGGCTGAAGGAATTAAAAGAGCAGTATTAGCTGGAGTAGATTCGATAGAACATGGAACATTAATGGATAATGAAGGAACAGCTTTAATGAGGGATAATGGAGTATATTATGTTCCAACTCTTTTAGCAGGGAAATGGGTTTCGGACAAAGCTCTACTAGAAGGTTATTATCCTCCCTTTGTAGAAAAGAAGGCATTAGAAATAGGACCTAAGCTTCAGTCTACCTTTTCAATGGCTTATCAAGCCGGTGTTAAGATAGCCTTTGGAACAGACAGTGGCGTTTCACCGCATGGAGAAAATGCTAAAGAATTCTCTTTGATGGTAGAAGGGGGCATGCCTGCTAAAGAAACAATAATGAGCGCTACTATTCATGCAGCTGATTTACTTGGTGAAAAAGAAAACTTAGGAAGCATAGTAAAAGATAAATATGCAGATTTAATTGGAGTCTCACGAAATCCTTTAGAGGATATATCAATTCTTGAGACAGTAGATTTTGTAATGAAAGGAGGAAAGGTAGTAAAAGAACCTTAAGAAAAAATGAAATTATTTAATTCAATGGGTCCAAACCCACATGTAGTTAGAATGTTTATAGCTGAACTTGGTCTTGATATTGAAACGATTGAAGTTGATTTAATGGCTGGTGAAAATAGACAAGAAGAACATCTCAAAAGAAATCCCTCTGGTCAAATGCCAGCTTTAGAGCTTGATAATGGAGATTACTTAGCAGAAATAACAGCAATTTGTGAATTTTTAGATGAAATCAATGGCCATAGTGATCTTATCGGTAAAACGCCTGAAGAGAGAGCTGTGACAAAAATGTGGGTTCGAAGAATTGACCTACAAATTATCGAGCCATTAACAAATGGTTTTAGATCCGCTGAAGGATATGAACTCTTTAAAGATAGATTACATCTTATACCTCAAGCTGCAGATGATTTAAAGATGATTGCACAAGAACGATTACAGTGGCTTGATAAACAACTTGATGGAAAAGAATTTATTTGTGGTGATAGATTTACTCTAGCTGACATTATGCTTTATTGCTTCTTAAATTTTGGTGCTTCTGTTGGTCAAGCTATTAGTGAAGAAAATAAAAATATTTCTAATCTTTATTCTAGATTAAGTGAATTGCATTCAGCTTCAGCCTGATGGATAAAGAGGACAGAATAAGGGCTTGGCTTTGTACTTTGGTTGTTATTATTGTCCTAACGCTCTGGATCGCTTCTGCTTTTGTCTGAATGAAATGGTGTGTGTATATTTTGAAGTGTTCTGACGGTAGTTTATATACCGGAATTAGTAATAGTCTTTCTGAAAGAATTAATACTCATAATTCTGGTAAAGGAGCAAAATATACTAAAAGTCGACTTCCAGTCTCTCTTGTTTATGAAGAACATACTCACGATAAAAGTAGATCTCTAAAGAGAGAGATTGAGATTAAGAAACTTACTAGATCTAAGAAAATAGAGTTAATTAATAGTGCAAATCTCTCCACCGCCTAAACATTTATCATTTTTATAAATTACTACTGATTGACCTGGAGTGACAGACCTTTGTGGTTTATGAAATTTTATATTCAAAGCATTATCTTCAACATTGATTTCACAATCTTGGTCTTCCTGCCTGTATCTTACCTTGGCAGTTCCCTCAAAGCTTGTCGGCAGTGAATCTTCGAGTTTAAAAAGATTCTTTGTAGACAATTCTCTAGAAAATAACAGAGGATGGTCATTGCCTTGGACGCATAAGAGTTCATTAGTTTTAAGATTCTTCTTAGCTACATACCAGGGAAGATCGGGAGATCCTTTAACACCGCCGATTCCTAAACCTTGTCTTTGCCCTAGGGTATAAAAAACTAATCCCTGATGAATTCCTATCACATCATCATTCTCATTTATTATGTTACCTTGCTGACCTGATAGATAGTTCCCTACAAATTCAGGGAACGGCCTTTCACCGATAAAACAAATACCTGTGCTATCCTTTTTATTGCTTGTTATAAGTTTATTCTCTTTTGCTATTTGTCTTACACTCTCTTTTTTAAGTTCTCCCAATGGGAATATGGTTTTTTGCAAGACTTCTTTATCTATTGCGTGTAAGAAATAAGACTGATCTTTCGAATTATCTATACCCTTGTATAAGCTTTGATTATCAGTTATCGCATAATGACCAGTAGCTATAAAGTCATAATTATTAGACATTGCGTAATTATAAAATTCTTTAAATTTTATTTCTTTATTGCATAAAATGTCTGGATTAGGTGTATTTCCAGTTTCTAATTCAGAAATAAAATAAGAAAAGACTGATTCTTTATATTCCTTTGAAAAACTTATTTGTTCTAAAGGAATTTTTAATTGATCAGACACAAACACTGCATCCATGAAATCTTCTTTTGCGCTGCAGTATGGAGAGCCATCATCATCATCCCAGTTTTTCATAAAAAGAGCATGTACTTCATAACCTTGTTCTTTTAACAATAAAGCTGTAACAGATGAATCTACACCTCCAGATAGTCCAACAAGTACTTTTCCTTTACTCATTTAGCTCAATTAACCTATTTACCTAAATAATATATAATGCAACCCCAATTCTAATTATACAGAGCAATCATGGATTTTGAGCACATAATAGAACCTAAAGGTGGTTCTAAAATAAAAATGGATTCATCAGGAAAACTGATAGTACCTGACAATCCTATAGTCCCCTACATCGAAGGAGATGGTATAGGTTCGGATATTACACCTGCTATGATTAGTGTTGTAGATAGTGCGGTAGAGAAATCTTATGGTGGTAAGAAGAAGATTGAATGGATGGAAATATACTGCGGCGAGAAATCTACAGTGGTTTATGGAGAAGATAATTGGCTTCCGCCTGAAACACTTAGAGCTTTAGAAATTTATCTTGTAGGAATTAAGGGCCCATTAACTACTCCAGTGGGAGGCGGTATTAGGTCCTTAAATGTTGCTTTGAGACAAGAATTAGATCTTTACGTATGCCAGAGGCCGGTTAGATATTTTAACGGAGTACCAAGCCCAGTTGTGGCTCCTGAGAAAACAGATATGGTGATTTTCAGAGAAAATTCTGAGGACATTTATGCAGGTATTGAATGGGAGGCAGGAACTGAAGAGGCTGATAAAGTAATAAAGTTTTTTACTGAAGAAATGGGTGTAACCAAAATAAGATTTATGGAAAATTGTGGAATAGGTGTCAAACCAGTTTCTAAGCAGGGTACAGAGAGATTAGTAGACAAAGCTATCCAGTACGCCATAAACAATGACAGGGACTCTGTTACCTTGGTTCACAAAGGTAACATAATGAAGTTTACCGAAGGTTCTTTTAAGGATTGGGGTTACCAATTTGCAGTTTCAAAGTATGATGCCAAAGAATTAGACGGAGGACCATGGCATACACTAACTAACCCAATTACAGGAAAAGAAATAGTTATTAAAGATGTTATAGCCGATGCTTTTCTTCAGCAAATACTTACAAGACCAGACGAGTATAGTGTTATAGCTACTTTAAATTTAAACGGTGACTACATTTCGGATGCTTTAGCGGCTGAAGTAGGGGGGATAGGAATAGCACCAGGTGCAAACTTAGGTGAAAAAATAGCATTATTCGAAGCGACTCATGGAACTGCTCCAAAATATGCTGGATTAGATAAAGTTAATCCAGGATCATTAATTCTTTCAGCAGAAATGATGTTGAGATACATGGGTTGGATGGAGGCTGCAGATTTAATAATTGAAGGCTTAGCTAGAACGATCAGTCAAAAAACTGTGACTTACGATTTCGAGAGGCTTATGAGTGGGGCAAGCCTATTAAAATGCTCTGAATTCGGAGAGGCAATAATTTCAAATATGGATTAATGCTTTTAGTAAAAAATAATAAAAATCACGAAGACCAAAATCAAGACACTTCTTCAGTAGCAACTTTAGAAAAACCTAAAGTTAAGAAACCCTCTCTTTATAGAGTTATCCTCCTTAATGATGATTACACTCCTATGGAGTTTGTAGTCTATGTATTGCAAATATTTTTTGGTTTTGATGGTGATAAGGCCCAGCAAATAATGTTAGCGGTTCATACACATGGTAAGGGAGTTTGTGGTATCTTTACTAAAGAGGTGGCAGAAACTAAGAGCGCTCAAGTAAATAATTTCGCTAAAGAAAATGGTCACCCGCTATTAAGTGATATAGAGGAAGTTGACGAAGATGATTAACCAAGAATTAGAACAAAATTTAAATAATGCTTTTAAACTTGCACAAGATCAAAAACATGAATTTGTTACTGTCGAGCATCTTTTACTTGCGCTTTTAGAAAATTCTGACGCAATTGCATTATTAACTTCAAGCAAAGTAAATATTGAACAACTTCGCGTCGATCTACAAGAATTTATAGGTTCAACAACACCTAAGGTATCAAACGAATCTGAAATTGATATCCAACCAACCTTGGGCTTTCAAAGAGTAATACAAAGAGCTGTTTTTCATGTTCAGTCCTCAGGTAAAGACGAAGTTAAAGGCAGCAATATACTTGTGGCTATCTTTAGTGAAAAAGAATCACAAAGTGTCTTCCTTTTAGAACAATTAGGCTTAACTCGACTGGATGCCGTATCGTATTTAAGTCATGGAAGAAGCGAAAATACTGATCCTGATAGTGTAGAAACTGGTGAATCCAATCAACCAGAGTCAAATAATGCGCTTGAACAATTTACCACTAACTTAAATAAAGAAGCATTAGAAGGGAGAATAGACCCTTTAATAGGTAGAACTTCCGAAATAGAGAGAGTTGTACAAATATTAGCGCGTAGAAGTAAAAATAATCCTCTATTAGTAGGTGAATCAGGAGTTGGTAAAACAGCAATTGCTGAAGGATTAGCTAAATTAATTACAGAGAATAAAGTTCCAGATTTGATCAAAGATAGTGTTATCTATTCATTAGACATGGGGGCGCTACTGGCAGGTACAAAATATCGCGGTGATTTTGAAGAAAGATTAAAAGCAGTCTTGAAAGAATTAGAAGATGACAGTTCTGCAATATTATTTATTGACGAAATTCATACCATCATAGGTGCGGGAGCTACTTCTGGTGGCGTTATGGATGCCTCCAATCTTCTCAAACCTGCATTAGCAAAACGTGGGCTTCAATTTGTTGGATCAACTACATACAAAGAATTTAGAGGTATTTTTGAAAAAGACAGAGCGTTATCAAGAAGATTTCAAAAGGTAGAAGTGAGTGAACCTACTGTTGATGAGACTTTCAGTATATTAAAAGGACTCAAAGATCGCTTTGAAGAACATCACGAAATTAAATATACAGAAGGTTCCTTAAGGGCAGCTGCTTCTTTGGCTTCAAAGCATATCAATGATAGATTTCTTCCTGATAAGGCAATCGATGTAGTCGATGAAGCTGGCGCTAGACAGAAATTAGTTCCTATTTCCAAAAGAAAAAAAACTATTAACGAACTAGACATTGAAAAGATCGTAGCATCCATAGCTAGAATACCGGAAAAAACAGTATCTACATCAGATAAGAAATCTTTAGAAAAATTAGAGGAAAATCTCAAACGAGTCATATTTGGTCAGGATAAAGCAGTGGAGAGTCTTTCTTCTGCAATAAAACTTGCCAGAGCGGGACTGAGAGTAGATGAAAAGCCAGTTGGATCATTTTTGTTTTCTGGTCCTACTGGAGTAGGCAAAACAGAGGTTAGTAAACAACTTGCCAAAATAATGGGTATTGAATTTGTAAGATTTGATATGTCCGAATATATGGAAAGACATACGGTCTCGAGGTTAATTGGAGCCCCTCCTGGTTATGTCGGTTATGATCAAGGCGGTTTACTCACAGAGTCTGTGAATAAACATCCGCATTCAGTAATACTGTTGGATGAAATAGAGAAAGCACACCCAGAAGTTTTCAATATACTCCTACAAGTAATGGACCATGGAACTTTAACGGATAATAACGGTAGAAAGGCTGATTTTAGAAATACTATTGTGATAATGACAACAAATACTGGTGCTCAAGATATGAGCAGGGCTAGTATGGGCTTTCAATCTCAAGATCATACAAGTGATGCTACAGAAATGATTAAGAAGACCTTTTCTCCTGAGTTCAGAAATAGACTTGATGGAATCATACAATTTAATCCTTTACCAACAGAAGTTATTCGTACGGTAGTCGATAAATTTTTAGTTGAGCTACAAGTTCAATTAGAAGTTCAAAAAGTTCAACTCGAAGTCTCTGACGAAGTTAGAGATTGGTTGCTAGAGAACGGATATGATAAGAATATGGGTGCTAGACCGATGCAGAGACTTATACAAGACAGCATAAAGACAGTCTTGGCCGAAGAGATTCTATTTGGGAAATTATCAAAATCTGGTGGTATTGCCTATGTGTCTCTGGAAGATAATGAAATAAAAGTAGATTTTAAAGAAACCTCGAAGAAAAAAGAAAAAGTCTCTTGATGAGGTTTATCTTAGCTGCATATTTAATTTGTCTTTCATTTCTTTTCTTAGGATCTGAAAATGAGTTGAGCAGTGATGAAGCTCCAAAGTCCATCTTATTTTGGAATACGGAAGAGAAACTTCTTGGATTCAAAAACATACAACATATTCTTCCAACAAGACTTATAAATAAAAGTTCTGACCCTTATCCTCTTGCTTACCAACTTATAAATCTCGATTCTTTAACCTATAGATATGGGGGTAAGAAATTTACTATAAATGATTATATAAATACATTTAAGGTAGTAGGCCTAATCGTGGTTAAGGACGATAAAATTCTTTATGAAAATTATCATTTTGGTAATGATGAAACAACTAAGTGGATGTCTTTTTCAGTAACTAAGTCTGTTACTTCTATGCTGATTGGTGCGGCAATAAAAGATGGATTTATTAAATCAGTTAATGATCCAATATCCTCTTATGTAACTGATTTAAATCAAGGAAATTATTCAAATGTGTCCATAGAAGATGTATTACAAATGTCTTCAGGTATAGATTGGAATGAAGATTATGCTGATGCTAATTCAGACGTCAACATAGCTTCCGGATTTAATGATACCAAGCTTTATAATTATCTAAATAAACTTGAAATATCAAGCAAACCTGGAACCAAATTTAACTATAATACTGCTGAATCCAATGTCATAGGGGGAATTGTAAGAGAAGCAACTGGACAAAATCTTTCTACTTATTTAGAAGAGAAAATATGGCAGCCTTTCGGAATGGAGTTTGATGCTTATTGGGCGTTAGATAGTGATTATTCCCAAGAGCTTGGAGGCTGTTGTATAAATGCAACACTAAGAGATTATGCCCGCATAGGACTTTTTGCATTAAAAAATGGTGTCTTACCTGACGGTAGAAATACATTACCTAATGATTGGATGATTCAATCTACTAAACCATCTCCAGGTTTCAGTTACTATGGATACCAGTGGTGGCTAGCCGGATTTGGATATAAATCATATTATGCTGATGGTATTTTTGGACAGTTTATTTGGATAGATCCAGACTCAAAAACTGTTATAGCCATGCAAAGTGCAAGAGATGTAGCAGCCCTAGATAGATATTCTTTTGGGCATAGACTTAATTTTCTAATTTCTCTGATAGAAGAAATAAATAAATAATTTATCTTTCTCTAAAAATAATTCTTCCTTTGGATAGATCATAAGGGGTTATTTCCACTTTTACCTTATCACCCGTAAGAATTCGAATATAGTGTTTACGCATTTTTCCAGATATGTGAGCAGTAACGACATGATCATTATCTAATTTAACTCTAAAGGTAGTATTAGGAAGGGTTTCGATAACCTCTCCATCCATTTCTATTAAATCTTGTTTTGCCATATATAATACATTTTCTAACAGATAGCTTAATTACTAAAGCAAAAGATGAAAGAAAAAGAATTTAAATTTAAAACGTTATTACTTTGCTTAGCATTAATTACTATTTTTATAGCTTTAGCTGCATATGTTTTGGATAAATATATCCTAGTCTATTGATTGGATAATTTTTTCGTTTTCAAGGCTCTCAATTTTATCATCTTCATATTTTGACCAATTTTTTAATATTTCTCTTGTGTCGGTTCCTAAGTGTGGTGGGGAAGAGTAGGATTCCTCATTTGTATAAGACATCTTAACTGGGTTTCCAGGCATTTTAACGAAACCGCCATCAGGATGTTCAACCTCAACTATCATATTTCTGTGTTTTACTTGCTCATCATTTAATGCATCACTGAATTTATTGATCGGTGCACAGGGAACTTTCGCTTTATTTAACTTATCAATCCAATGATCTGATGTTTGAGTAGAAAGAACTTTGTTAAGTTCATTTTCTATAAAAGCTTGATTCTTAAGCCTGTCGATAGAGGAATCAAATTTGGAATCATCCAAAGAGCCAACATTCACTACTGATTTTAGGGATTGCCAGAATTCATCTGTTATAACTGCTATCACGACAAAACCATCATTGGTTGTAAAACTGTTATAAGGCACATGAACAAAGTGGGCATTTCCAATTGGTTCAGGATCTATGCCTGATAAAGTTTGCATAGTAGCCATGTAAGTTAGAAGTGATATTTGAACATCAAGTAAAGACAAGTCTATATGTTGTCCTTTTTGTGTTTTTTCTCTTGAGTATAGGGCTGAGAGGATTCCGATAACACTATATAGTCCAGATCCTAAATCTCCTATTGGTATTCCAGCACGTGTAGGCGACTTGGAATCTTTTCCTGTAATCGACATGCCACCACTATAAGCTTGTACAATTTGGTCATATGCAGGTCTGGTAGAATGCGGACCAGTTTCACCAAACCCAGTGATAGAACAAGTAATGATCTTTGGGTTTATTGAAGACAAATTTTCGAAGTCAATTTTTAACTTACTAACCACTCCTGCACTAAAGTTATTAAGTACTACATCAGCAGATCTTACAAGATCATAAAATACTTCCAGACCTTTTTTGTTTTTAAGATCAATAGAGACGCTTTTCTTATTTCTATTTAAAGTTAGGAAATAAGCTCCAAAGTTTTTGAAAGAATAATTTGGATCATTTTTTAATAATCCTCTAGTCATTTCTCCGCTTCCCAAGGGTTCAACTTTAACAACTTCCGCTCCTAAATCTGCTAAAACCATTCCAGCATAGGGTCCAGCTAACATATGTGTCAGGTCGATTACTTTTACCCCATTTAATGGCTTCATAAGTGAGATTGTACTACAGAGTTTAGACGCTCAATGACTCATCTTGAATGTATAGATCAGTTTGTTATATTAACTTCATGAAATTAAAATTATTTTTACCCATTCTGTTTGTTGTTTATTCATGTTCTCAAGATACTTCGATTGATCGAAATGATTTAATAGAAAGAGCTGGTGCACCATTACTAAATGGACTTGGATCTCATTCTTTTACCATTTCCTCTAAAGTTGAAGGCGTACAGGATTACTTTAATCAGGGTCTGATTATGGCGTTTGCTTTCAATCATGCCGAATCTATTCGAAGCTTCAAAGCTGCTCAAAAATTAGATCCTAATTGTGCAATTTGTTTCTGGGGAGAAGCTCTGGCCTTAGGCCCTAATATTAATGTTACAAGTGATGGCAAAGCAATAATGAGTCCTCAAGAGCGACTTGATGCTTTTAAGAAAACAAATAAAGCCATAGCGCTAATAGAATTTGCCTCACCGAAAGAAAAGGATTTCATTCTGACTTTAAAATCAAGATATAACGGGGATGTAAATTCCTCAAGAGTACCACTTGATATTGCTTATGCTGAAGCAATGGCGGCACTTTCATCTAAATATCCAGATGACACTGATGCAGCATCGCTATATGCTGAAGCTTTGATGAATACAATGCCTTGGAACTATTGGGCAGAAGATGGTAATCCTAAACCAGATACAATTAAAGTCATCGATACTATCGAATCAGTTCTTGATAAAGATCCAAATCATCCTTTGGCAATTCATCTTTATATACATGCTGTAGAAGCATCAAGTGATCCTGGTAGGGCAGAAGAAGCCGCTGACAGGTTAGCTGATTTGGTTCCTGGAGCTGGTCATTTAGTACATATGCCATCTCATATCTATTGGAGAGTGGGGAGATATGAGGATGCATCATTAGCTAACATAGCAGCAGCCAAGGTCGATGAGGAGTATATTGCTCAATGTAATGCTCAAGGTTTTTACCCAGCCTTATATTATCCTCATAATGTCCATTTCCTTTGGGCTGCATCAACAATGGAAGGTATGAGCGACTTATCTATTGAATCAGCAATAAAGGTATCAAATTATGTTTCGCCAGAGCAAATTAGAAATATACCTTTCTTAGAATTCTTTCATACAATACCTTTATTGTCTTACGTGAGATTTGCAAAATGGGATAAAGTTTTTTCTTATGAAAGACCAGATGATGATTTCAAATTTTCCAATTCTATTTTCAACTATGCTCTGTCTGTTGCACATGCTGCTAATGGAAACTCACTTGAAGCAAATAGATTTCAAAGCAGGATATTAAATGATATTGAATCTGAAGAAGTAAACGCTATGGTAATGGCAGGTCACCCAACAAAATCATTAATGAAAATAGCTTCTTTACTTGCTTCAGGATCGATTGATATGTACTCAAGTAGATATATTGAGGCTATAGCTTCTTTTAAAGAAGCTGTAACAATCCAAGACACTCTTCCATATACAGAACCTCCATTTTGGTATTATCCAACTCGTCAAACTTTAGGTCATGCACTTTTGATGAATAAATCATTTGAGGAAGCAGCGTTAGTTTTTGAAAGAGATTTAAAAGATTACCCTAGAAATGGATGGTCTTACTTCGGACTACATGTCGCACAAAATGAATTAAATAACCAAGAAGAATCTTTTGAAGCTCTTAATAAGTTTAAGGAAATATGGGGAAGGGCAGATATTTCAATTAATTCTTCCATAGTTTATTGATCTTCTTTCCCTTAAAAATACACAATACCGTAACTCTAATTTAATAGATATTTGGTAATGTTCAATATATGAACAGAAGATTATTTTTTAAAGCTCTATTACTGACAATTGCTTCTTTTTCTTTAAGGATATTTCCTTCAATAAAAAAAGAACCAATATCATTCGACTACGGAGTTGCCAGTGGTGATCCTACTAACACACATGTGATTTTATGGACAAAATTAAGTACTCCTAGCTCCTCAAATCAAGAGGTAAATTGGGAAGTTTCATCCGATAAAGATTTCTTAAATACAATCGCCAATGGATCATATATCTCAGAAAAAGAAAATAATTTCATAGTAAAGGTAGATGCTCAGATTCCGATGGAACTTAATGCAAAGAAAATTTTTTATAGATTCGAATCAGGTGGAGTTTATTCAGAAATAGGTACAACTTTTACGTTACCAGTAAAAAACCCAGATAAATTTAACATAGCTTTTTGCAGTTGTTCTAATTATCCATCAGGATATTTCAATGCATATAAAGAAATGGCAAGAGATGCCGATGTAGATTTAGTCTTACATTTAGGTGATTACATATATGAATATAGCAGAGAGGGCTATGCATCGTCTGATGCCAAGAGGATGGGAAGAGAGGTTAATCCATCAAATGAAATCATATCATTAGATGATTATCGCAAAAGATATGCTACCTACAGAAGCGATAAGGATCTCCAACTTCTGCATAAATCAAAACCAATGATTGTTGTATGGGATGATCATGAGATAACTAATGATACATGGAAGTTAGGAGCACAAAACCATTCGCCAGACGAAGGCTCATTTTACGACAGAAAAAATAATGCAATACGTGCATATTATGAATGGATGCCTATACGTGAAGTTAAGGAAAGAGAAAAAATATGGCGAAGTTTTTCAGTAGGAAATTTAATAAATTTAATGATGCTGGATACGAGGCTTTATGGAAGAGAAAAGCAATTAGAGATTGGACAATATTTTAATGATAATAAATTAAATAAAGATGAGTTTAAAAAAGATCTTCTAAAGCCTAGAGCTTTGCTTGGTAAGGAGCAGTTGAAATGGGTCAAAAATAAAGTAGATATGAAATATAGATGGTCAATATTCGGACAACAACTTCTAATTGGACCAAAATATTTACCAGAAATATTTAAAAATGAAGAAATTTCAAATGATAGTTCTTATTACACAAGTGAATTAGCAGGAGAAGAACTACCTTTTAATACTGATCAATGGGATGGATATCCAAGGGAAAGAGAAGAGTTCTATAGAACTATATCAAATTCTCAATCTAACTTGATATTAGCAGGAGACTCTCATAATTCATGGTTTTCCAATTTATATGATGAAAATAATGAATTTGTCGGGATAGAGATAGGGGCACCCGCAATATCATCACCAAGTTTTGGTGATACCTTTAAAGATAAAACTAGAATTATTGAGGATGAATTTATAAAGGATAATAAAGATTTAGTATGGGTGAACGGCAGAAATCAAGGATACGTTTCATTGAACATTACAGAATTAGATGTAGAGGTTCAATTCAAATATGTGTCCACTGTTAAATCTGTGGATTATGAAGGACTAGAACCAGACGTATTTAGGGTAGAGCATAATAAACCTTACTCTTAATAACACCTTTTGATGAATCTGTGGATAAATGTTTAATTTAACATAATATATATTATACGAATATATACTAACTCTATATAGTATTTTTATCATAATCTTTATCTAAATATGGGTTTGTACTAATAATCCCTTTTAATAAAGAATAATTTTACTCATAAGAGACAACTTTTATTGCTTTTATTAAGAGTTAAGATAAATTATGTCCTTTATATTTATTAAGGATTATTAAAATGAAATTAAAACTTATTACTTGGATCTTCTTCATTTTCTTTTCTTTAACAATTTTTGCTGATGACAGTTATAAAATTGGTGATGTTGAGATGGCTTCTGATACAAAGAGTGAAGCTTTCGAGCAGGTTAAGAAAAAACTAGGAAAATGGGAAGGAACAATGGTTCAAGGACTTAATGGAGCTATTATAGATGTATCTTATGTTTTCTCTCTGACATCAGGTGGAAACACAATTACCGAAACTCTAGTTGAAGACGGAGTTCAAATGCTTACAACATACAGCGATGATGACGGAGAACTTGTAATTAGACATTATTGTGGTTTAGGTACTGAACCAGTTTTTAAGGTAAAAACTTTATCTGCTTCTACTATGAGTTTTGAATTGGATAAAGAAAAGGCAGACCTACATGCTGATCATGAAAGTTTTGTTACTGGAATGAAATGGACAATGAATGATGTTAATTCTATTACTTTTGAAAATACTGTAATGCTAGACGGTTCACTTACTACTAACATTGCTGAGCTTCAAAGAGTTTATTAGAAGCAAAGTACTAGATAAAAAAAGGCTCCAATTGGAGCCTTTTTTATTATTCCTTTCTATTGATTAAAAGTAGCTGGTGTATTATTCCAAGTACTCAAAACTAAAACCAACGAATTTCCAAGAAAGTCAGCCCCTTCTCTCGCATCACGCAAATATTCTGCGAAAGCTTCAGAAGTAGTGGTTATCTCATACCAGCTTTCTAAATCCTTTACATCTTTAAATTGAACTATTAAAGCAGAATTCGTATCTGATTCTCCACAGTAGTTACATTGATGCATAGAAACTAATCCTGGAAACTTCTTCCCGTCATCAGTTGCTATAAATTTATTTAACGCATCAATCACAGCTCTTGTGTCTGTTGTTTGCATTGGTACATATTCAACATAAGGATAGTCTTGAGGATTTTCCTCTGGTTGCCAATTAGCAATTTGAATAAATGACATGTCTCTAACAACATCAGCACTGTCGTTAAGGGTATCAAACCATTTTTGTCTAATTGATGTAGCTTCTGGTGACCAAAATACAGCCCCCCATTCATTTGAAGCTACCATAGATGGAAAAAGATTGACTATTGCATGTGTTGCTGGATTGTCGCCATTATTTAAATGCCAGTTTAGTTCTACTGAGCCTGGATACATTTTTCCTACAGGTGAGTTCATCAATTCATCTAAACCCTCTTGCAGCTGTTCATACTTACCCGGCTTAATTTCAACTTCTAGAGCAGTCCAAGTAGGTAAAGCAAATATATTTAAACTGAGAAATAAGGTTATTAGTGTTAAAAATTTCATATTATCTCCTATTGTATAACTTGGCCTGAATGTGAACTAACTAGTGTTCCAGAATTTCCTTGAGCAGTAGAAGCTTGAAAAGCTGCCCACTCTGAACTGGCACCTAATGCTGCATAGCTTTCACCCATTTTGGTCCAATTATCATATAGTAAGACATAATGAAATTTGCCATTACCACCAGTACCCTCAGAATAAATCTCTACCCTAGCTCCCGTTTCTTCAATCATTGATTTTGCCATCATAAAGTTGGATACCATTTCTTGTATTTTCCCTGGAGTTGCCTCCCATACCTGTACCGAATACACAAATGGATCTGAAAAGTCCGATGCTTTCACTGTGCTATCAAGATTTACTCCTGATAGGCTTGAAGTCATTTCACCTAGTTCTCCGGGAGTATACTTTTCTCCTAATGCAGCCCATTCAGCAGATGTATTTAGTTTATCTTTTGAGATACCCCAATCAGTTGAATTGTCCCATCTCATGACATATTGATAAGTTCCCATGGTATCGCCAACATTCATAGCTTCCATTGCAACTGTAGCACCTTCTTTTTCGTGAATTGCTGCTGCATCTCTAAAAAGTTGGATCAATTCAGCATCCTTCCCTGGTTTAGCTTTCCATGTATACACTTCAACTACATCTGAAAATGCTGCAGTGGAAAAGCTAATTAATGACATTATTATTAAATTTTTAATTGTTTTCATATAATTCTCCTTAGATCTAAGATAGTTTATTTTATTCTTTTTGTCACAAATTTTTATGTTACTTATTTGTACCATTTCTAAAGAGCTAGACGGAATAAGGACCTCTCTAGTTCACCTGATATATATAGATAGTTATCCTTAATAGCCAGGCCATTGAATACCATTGAAGGAGGTTGAAGTTCTGATTGAACTGGACTTCCCGGCATGACTTCAGCTATCAATGTAATCTGGCCTTCAGTAAACTTTTTTATTTGACCAGTATTCCCTTCAAAAATGTAGATGGAATTATCTTTTATAGCGATGCCTTCAGGAGAATCTAGACCATCAACTATTACCTCTTGAGCTCCTTCTTTATTAACACGTATTATTTGACCTCTTGATCTATCCGAAACAAGCAAGTCTTCTTCATAGTTTATTACATGAGTAGGAGCCATGAATCCGTCTGCCAATATTTCCCCTTCTCCATTTTGAACATTAAATAAAGTAATTGATTTATCGCCTTGTAAAGCTACAGCTATTCGGTCTCCATATTTAGTTGCTGAAACTGGTATATTTAATCCATCAAGACTTTCTAGAATTTCACCGGTATCTGGTCTCATAATTTTTACATGGTTATCTAACCAGCTACATAATATTACATAATCATCGAAAGTTGAGACTGACGTATTTGCACCATGAGGAGAAATTCTAAATACATTTTTATAATTCCAAGATTCAGAGCCATCTATTAAGCTATATGCTTTAACAGATTGTATGTCAGCAACAATAAGATCATTACCTGCTACAGCTATGCCACCTGCATGCGAGATACCTCCAGGTAAAACTTCTTCAATGCCATCAGGAGACACTTTCAAAATACTACCTTCTGAGTAACTTGAGACAAATACGTCATCATTGGCATCAATAGCAAGGTTATCTAGGCCGAGTTCCACAAGTGCATAATCAGATTTGATGCCTTCGGCAAATTTTACGACTTTTCCATCACCGGTATCCAGAATAAAAAGTTCACCTTTAGAGTTAAAATTAACTGCAGCGGGGACATTTAATCCCCCTACTTCCTTTCTGATCTCACCTGTATCTACATTTACACTAACTATTTCATTATTGAACCATCTAGGTCCATAAAGTCTTCCATCGGGACCCCAATCCATACCATTTAATCCACAGAATTCTCCAATCTCTTCTTTGATAATTCTAGGAGCAGTTTGTCCCGAGGGATCCATTTCAAACAAACCATTATCAAAGAAACATTGAGCAACAAATAATCTATCATCATCAGAAAATGTAATTGGGTTAACCCCAGGTCCAGGATTACCCGCTATAACTTTTTCCCCATTTACATCAAAACCAGCTACCTCTCCTGTAAGTATAGATGTCCAGTAGAATTCTCCTTTAGAATTAAAAGCTACATCATCCGGTCCTATGACTCCATCGGATAGATCGTATCTTTTTACTATTTTATTAGTTTCCGTATCAACGAGAGAAATATCTGAACCAATAACAGAAGCAGCATAGAGAAGACCATCAGGTCCAAAATGCATGCCGTTCACTCCAGCTATTTGTGCACCTGAAACGAATAACTCAATATTTGTATCATTAGATTTTCCACAGCTAGAGAGCATTAAAAAAATTACTATTTTGCATAAATGTTTAGTCATATTTTTATCCTTATTTCGTATTAATTCTAATCACGAGTAACGTTCATATTATTTGCAGATTCTTTAAATAAATTTTCATCGATATTAGCATTTGAATCTGCATAAATTTCACTTTCAAACCAATCAATGAATTCTTTCGATCTGTTACCTTTCCATTGTTGCCAGACGCCCCTTGCTATTGGCGTCTTCATAACTCCAAGCTTTAAGGTTCTCATCCTTGTTTCTAAATGACTTTTGTCAACAAGTCCGTCTTGAACTTTGTCATAAACATCAAAAAGATCTACTAAATAAGTCATAATTGCCATGCTAATTCTCCATCCTTCTACTGGGTCATATTTATCCGCATGCCAATCAGTGGATAAGAACTCTGCATACTCTGGATCTTTTGAAGATTGAAAGTACCGATCGTATAGTCTTTGAGTGAGAGAATGTCCAAATTGAGCCTTTGTAATTATATTCTGTTGTCTTATTTGTAGTCCAAGATATATGACTGAAACAACCACACCTAGGGCAGCAATTATTTGAACAACCAAAATTATTAAATCTTTATCGATCATTATTCAACTGAGCTTCTGACTATTTTTAGATTTTTTGTAACAACCGTTCCTATAGCTCCGTGAGATAAGTTTTCTTTAGAAATTGAAGCTATATCGGCTATGGTTCTTGCTGCATGTATACCTGTGCAGTGTCCACCGACTAATTGCTTAAGACCAAACTTTTTAAGTGATTTAGCAGTTTTACTAATATCTTCTTCTGAAGATCTGAATAGATGAAAGCCTCCTATTGCGCCAAATACATCTTTATTTTCAATTTGTTGAAATTTATGAGCGGTATTCATCATTCCTGCATGCCCACAACCGGACATCATATACCAACCTTTATCAGTTTTAATTCCCAAAGACTGATCATCCTTCAATAGATCATCAACCAATACACCATTTTCTTTCAAATAAAAACCAGGAGAAACAACTACTCTTTCAAAGATTCTTTCAACAGGACCAGAAAGTACTAAATTTGGAGCTAGTTCGTAAGCTTCATCAATGACTATAAAATTGATTCCTAAATTTTCTGCCTTTTCCTTGAAGTCAGATACTTGATTAAAACCACCAATAAATCCTCTTAGTTCACCGAGGTCATTAAATCTTTGATCAAAAAAACCTTCTGCAACATAAACGTCACTAAAAGCTTTAGGATTTGAATTCATATATGTTTTTCTAAGTTTGATTAATCCACCTGTATGATCTCCATGAAAATGACTAAGTATGACTTTTTCAACTTTGCTTAGATCTTTTTTTAATAGGTTTGCATTATGAAGAACAGTATTTTCATCAAACCCTGTATCGAATAAGATAGATTCTTGATCGCTTTCAAGGAGCGCAGAAAAACTCCATTCCCCTATTCCTCCAAAATTTGCAATATTAGTAGCTAAAATTGTTATTTCGTACTCTGTACTTTTTAAATTCGCCGAAAATAAAAAAGTTATTAATATATACTTCCAAAAGTTCTGGATCATCTTTCTCTGAATGCTTTATTTTTTATATTGGTAACAGGTTGTAGTAAATATTTTAAAATAGTTTTACTACCGCTCACAATATTCACTGTTGCCTGCATGCCAGGAAGAAGCTGTAACTCTCTAGACATACTAGTTATTCCATCTGAAGGAATACTTACTAAACATACATACCAGGTAGATCCATCATCTTTTGATACAGTATCAGCACTTACATTTAGCACTTCACCTTCTAAGCTACCATATATAGCAAAATCAAATGCACTTAGCTGAACTATTGCCTTTTGTCCTTTGATTACGTAAGCAATATCCATTGGAGATACTTCTACTTCAAGAATTAGCTCATCATTTAGTGGAATCATCTCAAGAATTGGACTAGCTGGCTGAACAACACCTCCAGTAGTATTAATTAAGATTCTATTGATTATCCCATCCATGGGGGCTGTTACATTAGTTCTTTTAAGTTTGTCCTGCAGATTTGGTATTTGGTCTAATGTTGCTTGATATTCTGATTCTGCAGTTGAAATTCTTTGTAAAAGTCTGATTAAATTGATTCGAGGCTCCACATTACTATCAACTAAAGGTTCCAAAATAAACCTTTCTTCTTCAAGGAGTGTGAGTGATTGCTCTAGGGATTTTAATTGTTGTTGTGAAGAGTTTAAATCTCCCAGAAATTTAGTCTCATCAAGTTTTACTAATAAATCACCCTTATTGACTTTATCACCTGTGTTGACTGCAATTTCATTAATAATTCCGCCTTCTAGATTTTGTATTACCTGTAATTTACTAGAGGCTATAATTTTACCATTACCTCTTGTCACTTCTTCTAACTCTGCATTGGAAGCCCAAACAAAGAAAGTGATAAAGAAGAAAAGTATTACATATAAAATTAAATCAGGTTTAGGTGTGGAAAATATATTTTTTAATTTACTTAACATTATCTTGGTTGATTAAGTTTATTAATGATCTCTTCCTTTGGACCGTCTTCAACAATTTGACCTTCATTCATCACTATAATTCTATCTACAAGATTTAGAAGAGGCATTCGATGGGTGACTATGAGCATCGTAGAATCTTGCATTATGGAACCCATCTGACTAATGAAAATATTTTCAGCATTCATATCCATGGCTGATGTTGGCTCATCAAGTATAAAATGGGTGGGTTTATGGACGATGGCCCTTGCGAGAGCTATAGACTGTCTTTGGCCACCTGATAGACCTTTGCCGCCATCTGATAGCTGCAGATCGTATCCACCAGGTATTTTTGAGACAAAATCATCTAATCCAGAGAGTTTTCCTGCATTGATCAAATCATCCTGATTAATGTCCTGCCTTCCCATGGTAATATTTTCTCTTATTGATCCAGAAAATAGCTGAACATCTTGTAGAACGATACCAATAGATCTTGATAAATCATCTGTATGAAGTTGTTTAATATCAACACCATCATACATAACAAGACCATCTGAGGCTTTGAAAAGACCAGATGCGAGTTTCATTAAAGTACTTTTACCAGAACCGTTTCTTCCAAGTATAGCTACCTTCTCTCCTTCATTAACAGATAGATTAATGCTTCTTAAAGTATCTAAATCTGCTTCAGGATATCTATATTTTGTATCTTTAAATTCAATACTTCCAAGCTTCTCTCTTCTTATGGCACCTTTATTTTTCACTGATACATCATCTTCTTGTGTTTCTTCCATAAACGATGCAAGCCTTTTATAGGAAGTCTTTGCGTTATTCGCTCTTCCAAATAAATTTGCAATTTGTGCCAAAGGGGCAAGAGTTCTTGAAGATAATAAAACAGCCGCAACCATACCCCCCATGCTTACCGTCCCTTCTGAAACAAGAAAAACACCATAAAAAACTATTCCCACAAGGCATATTTGTTGGGCCGATTGAGCAGAGTTAACAGCAATTTGTGCTAACGCTCTTGATAATCGGCTACGACTTGACTGCTTGGTCGCTGCATCATTCCATCTTTCTTTAACTAGATCTCCACCACCTAAAACTTTGATTGATTCAATACCTGTTATGGTTTCAACAAGTACCGACTGCTTCTCTTGATTATGTTGACCCAAATCTTCACTTACTCTGGATAGAAATGGCTGAATTAAGATTCCTATTAATAAAACTACTGGAACAGCAACAAGAGGTATATAGGCCAAAGGCCCAGCAATGAGATAAATAACGAAAATAAATAAAAATATAAATGGTATATCTACTATCAACGATAGAGTTGCAGAAGTGAAAAAATCTCTTACAGAGTCAAATTCTCTAAAGGTATTAGCTGTTGCTCCAACAGGCCCAGTTACAACAGCTGTAGGTGCATCAAGTAATCTGTTAAAGATAGTGTCCCCAACATTCTTATCTACATATTCTCCTGCATAATCAATGAAATATGTTTTTAGCATCTTCAAAACAAAGTCAAAAATGATAACCAAAGCCATACCTATCGTAAGAGCATAGAGAGATTCATAAGCTGAATTAGGAAGGACTCTGTCATAAACAACCATGATGAAAATAGAACTTCCTACTGACATAAAATTAACAAGTGTAGCTGCCAACATAACTTTGTAATAAGTCTGTTTATTCTCTAAAAAAGCGGACCAAAACCAGTGATCAATAAGTTTCATTAATTCACCCTTAATTCGAATTCAGATCCAAGTTCGCCTGTAAGCTTAGTGTAAGAATATCTTTCAATTTGAGATGATCTTATGGCTTCTAAAAGCGCTTGGGAAGATTCTAAAAAATCTCTTTCAGTTTGCAAAAGATCTAAGAGAAGTACATTAGAAGTCTGAAATTGTTCATTTGCAAAGTATTGTGATTGTTTATTTGCTTTGTAAGCGTTTTGATAAGCTTCTATGTTACTCGGAATGAGCTTGATATTTTGTAGAGAATTACTCATCTCAGCTTCAATTTGTCGAATAATTGCATCTTTATTATTCATGTAAGCGCTTGATTCAGCTCTAGCCTGCTCTTTTAATGCTCTATTCCTTCCGCCCGTATAAAGATCATATGAAAGATTTAAGCCAGAATAAACATCATACTCATCAGATTGCTCAGAAAGATTATATTGACTCCCGCGGACTTCTATATCCAACCTAGGAAGAGACTCACCCTTAACCTTTTGAGCATTAAAGAGAGATGCTTCTAAAGAACTTAATGCCCTAAGAATATTAGGATTATTTGACATCATTAGTTTTCTTGATTCTTCTAGAGATCTAAATTGTAAATTTAAATTTTCAGGTGGGAGTTTTTTTGGTAGATCATTAGATGGAAAATAAATTCGATATTCTGAAATTGCTTTACTTAAATTTTGCCTGACAGTTATTAATTTGGCATAAGCTTCTGCCTCTCTAGCAACTGCTCTACTAAGTTCTCTAGGAGCAGACAAACCTCCTTCAACTTTCTGTTGAATTCTTTCTTTTATAGAAGTGTGCCTTTTATATGACTCATTTATAGTGTCAGTAAAAATTGTGTAGGCAGAAACATTTATATAACTGATTACAGATCTGTAAATTAAGTCCAAAATTGTTGCAGAAAGTTCAGCTCTCTTCGCATCAAATAATGCTTCCGATTTAGATATATCACTTCTAGTTGCTCCAAAATCATATAACAGCTGGCTAATAGTTATAGTTGCATCGGTCTTATGATCTGATCTTGATTTTTCAAATAGATTATTGGCACCATCTTCAAAGCTCTTATCTAACTGGTTATTAGAATCTACTATCAATCTAATTTGTGGCAACAGATTCGCCTTAGTACCCTTCAGATTAGCTCCTGCTGCTTTTAGGGAATCGAGGGATGATAAATACTCAGGATGATCACTCACTGCATCAGTGACTTGTTTTATAAAGGCTTCGTATTCTGATGAACTCATATATGGATCTAATAAGTCATCAGTATGTAGAAAACAACTTAAAAAAGTCATTGCAATAATTGCTATGAAAGATTTCATGAATTTATTTAAAAATTTAATATTAATCCAGCATTTACCTGCCCATAAGGATGATCAAATAAATGATTTGACCTCCTATTATAAGCTAAAGGATTTTCACCTATGAGATAGTTTGAGGAAGCAGATAGTTTTAAATAAAGAAGACTATTATCAGTTAGCGAGTAAAAGAGTGACAAATCAATGAGATGATTATTACTAAAGTCTTTTTTAGAAGGATTGCCTAAATAGTCTTTTCTTTTAACTTTTATAAAGCTATACATCCCAGAAATAGCAAAATTCTCGCCAATTGGTATTAGATTACTTACAGAATATTTAAATGAATTTTCTTTCCAAGGAGTTGTCTGGGGCAATTCCTCTTTAAATTGATCTAATAATTCGCCGGCATTTCTATTATCTACAGTTAATCCTCTTATGAAAGAGTCAGATGTATTTAATATAGATGAAGTAAAATCTTGATTAATTTTAGAATTTTTAAAAGAAAAAGTATGATTAAAATTCAATAAACCCAATGACTTAGAAGATATTCTTAAATAAATTCCTTGGGATTCAGATTTTCCTGATGTTTTAAGTACAGGCTCATAAATTAACTCTCCACTAGTTCTATAAGCGTTACTATTTAGAACATTTAATTCTGCTTCAGAACAAGATCCACCTATAATAGTTTCACCAAAAGCATAACAATCAATAGTCACTGGGTCCTGATCTTCATCTCTAAGAAGGAATCCTATCTCAACTAAATTATTTTTATTCTCACGTACATCATAAGAGATAGTAAGTGTTTCTGTACTAACATCAGTTGTAATTGATTTTGGTTGGGATAGTCTTTCCACTTCACCTGTTGATTCGTTAGACTCAAATGAAAGTTTCCATTTATCAAATTGATATCCGAGATAAAAACTGTCTGTATATGCTTCTTTGGGCTTCGTAGATTCTAATTTATCTGCATAATTGAGCATATCAAGTGATTGGTCAAATCTACTATGTGAAATACCAACTATAAAGTGATTATCGAGTCTATTAGTGAGTATGTTTTCTAGTGATTCATATTCAGAAGCATGAAATAGTAAGGGCTGCAAAAGCAGCCCTAATAATATGAACAATTTTTTCAAAGAAATTCCTACACTATATCAATAGAGATCAAGATTTCTTCTTCATATATTTCATCAATGATAGAAATGCTATTGTCGTCTGAAGGAATAGCTAGATCTTGATTTGAAAGTAAGTCATTAATATTAGCAACCTCAAACACAGGATCAGGATTATTTATGTTACCAAAATCAAATCCAGGGGAATCATCCACTAAACCAGAAACATAAAATGCATTTTCTATATCATCATTCCCGGAGTTAAGTGAGCTGTTTTCACTTTCTAAGCCCGCATCTGAAATACTAGTACTTATGGTTACACCTGAAAGAGATGAAGTAGCATAATTTGTATCAACAAGGACAAAATCATCAGAGGTAATACTCGAAGCTGTTGTATTCCAGAGAATTAACCAATATTGATAATCACTATCGCCTCCTCTTTCAGTTGCTCCAGTCAATAGGAATGTATGATTAGACATAGTTCCTGTTCCCTGTTGGACTACTATTGTCTTACCAGACCAGTCTGATCCTCTAAGACCAATCTTATCTGATCCATCTTGGAAATCCGTTACGATACCTTGAATACTATAATATTCGTCAAAGTTTATAGAAAGATCTTGATTATTGTCATTTCCACCGAATGAGTTTCCAGAATCCCATATATAGTTTGCACTATTATATTCGATTACAAAGACATCATTACCATTACCCCCAGTCATTTTAATTTGATGTTGTGAGTTAGAGTACAAAGTATCATTTCCATCACCACCATCTAAAAGTGAGGTGCGACCTGAATTATTAGTATCTTTAATAATGTCATCACCAGCTCCACCGAATACCTGATAATTACTATCATCATCAGATAGAGTTATATCATCGTTACCAGCCAGTCCTTGGTAAAGAGTATTAGTATTTGAAGCATTTAGCGTTACTGTGTCATTACCACTAGTGCCATTAGTAATTGTTACACTTCCAGAATCATAAACTGTATCTCTTGAACCTTCTCCAGCTGGGAAAAGTAAGTTCGCATAAGCCGATGAGTCCGTATCTATGGTTCTATCATAGACTAGCCCCATCGCAGGCAATGCTGTAGTAACACCATTATATTTAAAGCCTGAATCAGTATAGATGTCATTTATCAATGCACTGTTAAGATCGGCGCTTGCAGTTGAAGTGAACTCTGATAGATTTAACTCATTGAAGCCAACTGCTAGTGCAGCCATGTCTTTTGCCATCTCAGAACCATCAATTTTTAATGATTCTCTTATTCCAGATGGGCCTCTAACAGCTGTTACATAAGTATTGATTAGTGTCATGACAGCTTTTGCTATAGGAGAGTAAAGAGTAACGTCTTCTGCTATTTCACCTGATAAGTAAGTTGAAATATCACTTATATCTGTATTACTTAATAGTATGTCAGAAAAAGTAGTTGAAGAAGAGCTTAAGTCTGCTGAGTTGGCATCGGTTAGCGTCTTTAGTTCTGTTGCTAAAGTTGTTGATAATTGTGTAAGCATTTTATCTACAACTGAATTGAGATCTATAGAGGATGCACTCTCATCATCATTAATTGTTACTGTGATAGTATTTTTTGGTAAGACTACTTTTCCTTCTGAACCAGAAGCAATTCTCAATCCGTAAACAATAGTTTCATCACTTTCAGTTAATGAATCATTTCTTACATCTACATTTATTACTGCAGTGCTTTGTCCTTCAACAAATGTTACAGATCTATAGCCAGTCTCATCTGACCACCACCAGAAATCATCATTTTGTGATGCAGTACCAGAACTATCCAAATTATATTCAATCGTGAAAGTTTCCGTTGCAGGTTTGCTTAATTTTAGTTCTATTTGATTCCAACCTTCAGCTTCAGAAACCGATATATCATCGAAATATACTGCTGGAGTTGTTGTAGTAGCAACTTTAAACGGAGCAATGACCTTTGTGAAAGCCTCTCCTGCTGATGTTGTCAGTGTAGCTCCAGTAAAATCTAGTTCCATGTAATAGTCACCATTGCTAGCAGTTGAAGTTGTAAAGTAAGTACTTAAATTAGTTTCAGGTATGCCTCTGGCAAAAACTTCAGTAAAATCGACCACAAATTTTGGTACACCAGTGGATGATGTTTCCACTGTTACCATATTTCCACTATGGTCTAGCGTTGTTGAAGTGGTTGTTCCATCTTCACCGGTATAGATAACAGTTATATCGGATGAGCCTGGAGCATAAACATACTGTGAAGAGCCAACCTCTTGTGTCGGATCAACAAGAACTTGGAATTTTATTTCGATGGCTCTCTCGCCAGTATCAATGGAAGAGTTAGTGCCATCAATTAATTTTCCAGTGAACTCTATGGTCTGAGCCGTTGAAGGTAAAGTTCCTACTTCGACTTCTATTTTCAATCCCTTTGAACCATCTTTTAAATCTAAAGCATCTTGGAGGGCTGCTTGATTCACTTGAATTTGTGATGAATCAAGAGTTAATACATTACTAGCTACAGTAAAATTAGGAGTATGAACTACATTTTGAGATCCTTCATGATCAGTAATGGTGACAGGATTAGATTTAGACATCCTGAAGCCATCAAAGGAAGTTTGGCCTGTAATAACCTCGGCAACAGCGTCTGTTAAAGCTTCATAAGCAGCTTGTTTGATTGAGGTTTGTTGGGCTGTTGTTAAAGAAGCGGCACTATATCCACTGACATTTGATGTACCACTTACTTTTGTATTCACATCAGCCAATGCATCAGTAATTATTTGCATACCAGTTTTAGATGCAGCATCACCAATCATCGTTAGAAGATTATTTAGAGTAAATACATTTAGATTGAATAATTCCCATTCTCCAACTGAAGTCTGGCCATCCAATCTATTCTTAATGTCATAGAATCTCTCACCATAAAAGTTACCATCTCCTTCCATCCAAAGAGGATCCATGCCAAATGCTTTAAGTGCATCAGTTACAGTCGTTTTATCTAAAATACTTCTATCGATATTTTGCATGCTTAATGCAACAGATGACATAGGACTTAAAGAATATTCACCCCATTCCCTACCCGAAGTAAGTTTAAGGTTTGAATTAATTTTATATATACCTTCATTGGCAACGCCTGTACCCGCGTTGTATCCACCAGTGGCTAGTATTGGAGCATCTGTATCAGATTTAGTAACAGATAAATTGAAATAACCACTCAAATTTGAAGTAGTATTTGGCTCGCCTGCATCCTTGATACCATCATTATCTAGATCTTGCCAAATAGTCGCGTTTGCTAAAGAGTAAGATCCAACCATAGCTGTACCAGAAACAGATAAACTACCATCACCTAAGGTATCTTCAATTGAAAAATAAAAAGTTTTCTTTACAGCAGTTGATTTACCATCAGTAATACTCACGTATACCTGTATATTGGTATTTCCATCTTCATAACTAAGAGCACTATTGGGTGTAAAAAGTCCAGTAGACGAAAGTGTAAATGGAGCGCTTCCTATGGCACTTCCGGAATCACCATCTTCCATTGTTCCGTATGTTGTATCTGTCCTAACTCCCAGCAGTTCCCAAGTTAGAGTATCAAAATCCAAATCAAAACCTTTAATTTGGATAGACTGATTTGCAGCATCATCAATAAATTTAGAATCACTTCCCCACATGTCTTTAAAGAAAGGGATTTTATTCGTTGAATCGTAACCCGCATAATCAGGTAGATTTCGCACATCAATATACATGTCATAAGAATTTATGGCATTAGATTCACCTGATCCATCATCGCCTAGAACTTTAATCCTATATTGATTTAATCCTCTCAGGTTATTCTGATCAAAGCTACTAAAGTCAGATTCCGCTGAACCAATTGAGGAAGCACCAGAAGAAATAGAAGATGGGGCTTCATAGTTAGGTGCTACTTTGAATGTAACTTCACCGGTAGATGAATTAATGTCGAAAAGAGCAGCATCAGGGTAAGAGGCATCAAGTGAGTAAGTAATAGTATCTCCATCTGCATCCCATGAATCTTTGACAGCACCAAATACGGCAGTTGAATTTTCATAAATAGTTGTATATTGATACCAGAAATCTGGTTGTGTATTTTCTCCAGCTACCGCTTTGCCTAGATCTCTTTTTGTATGAATTACTGTTATACCTTGTTCTATATGAACTCGACCATCCCATAACTCGTAAACATTGTAAGTAATGCCATCTTCAACTGTTGTTCCTTTGGCCCTAAAAGCTTCGAACTGAGTTTTGATTATACTTCCTTCATTGTAGCTGTATTCATGACCTAATAACCTGACAGTATCTGTATCATCACCTCGAATGGTCCAGGTTCTATTGTCCCAGCTCATTCTTTGCAGAGCGTCCCAAGTTATATTCAGTTCATCACCAAAACTTGCACCAGCTGCTAGAGTATCTACAATGGAGGATTGAGAATCTCTTAAATCAATCTTTTCAATACTTTCAACTCTATTTCTCCATCCCTCTTCCTCAACTGTATTGCCTGACTCATCTTGATATGTCCAAGTCTCTTTAACTGAAACAAGTTTATTAAGATCTATACCACTATAGTCCGGCAATGAATCAGCATCGGTACCATCATCTACTTCTAATCCAACGCTGCTCAAACCAGAGAGAACTAAAGTATCTGTACCACTACCACCTTTTATAAACTCTGGTAAAGAAGTTATATTTGTAAAATCAAATTTATCATTACCAGATCCACCATCTAATACATCTAAACCCTCACCTACTTTAATAGTATCGTCACCAGCACCGCCGTCTATAGCATCAGCTCCAGCACCACCATCTAAGATATCAGCTCCTTGATCTCCAAATATTACATCATCACCAGCTCCACCTAAGATTGTGTCATCTCCCTTTTTACCAAAGATTGTTTCTTTTGCATCTGTACCTGTTAAGGAATCTGCTTCAGCTGTACCTGTTAAGTTAGTTAATGAATCTGCATTTGTGTAAGAGGAGAATTTTGAAAGGAGATTTCTTTCAAAAGTACTCTCTAATTCTCTATTAAAGTCGCTGAATCGATTCTCTTGGTAATCACCAAACCATTCTTCGGCTTGGGTTTGTTGATCTGCAGTTGAGAAGAAAGCGAAGTCAAAATTAATTTCTTCAGCTATTGCTTTAAAGTCAATATCCATCAGAGAACCTTGCACTGCTGAAATTTGACTTAAAACTAGATCTATAAGCTGTGTATCTAAAGCTGCATCACCTGTTTGTGCATCAGATGCAGAGAAGAAATCAGTTTCAGCAATGGAGAGTTTACCGACATTGTCTGAGATGACATCATTTACATCTATGAAAACTTTAAAAGCTATATTTCCAGTCCTTTCAGAGTTTTCCCAATCAACATTGTATCCGCCCCAAGCTTCTTTTCTTAACTCTATGCTTGTGAAAGTAGAACCGGTAAATAATAACTCATAGATATTATCTTTGTTTCCATCTTTGGGATCTTCAAAATCTAAATTTTCTTGTCGGGGTACATATAAAGTACCATCACTAGCTACAGCAAAATTTTGGAAAAAGGATGCGTTATCAAATTCAGTATAATCAAGTCCCAACCAAACATATTGTCCGTCTGGTAATTGTAAAATAGGAGTATCTCTTCCATCTTGATCCTGAATTATCGTTACAGTTGCTCCTATTGCATCTTTAATATTTCCTAAAACATTGTCATATTGTGGTCCCACTTCTGTGACATCGGTATCTATTGAAATGGTACTCGCATCAATATCCAATAGAACCGCAATGATTCCACCATCGGTCAAGCCTTGATCTTCAGCTTGTTTTCCAGTCAACATAACAAAGGTATGTGCTGAGAGATCTCCTGAACCTTGGACGAAAGAAATATCAGCCTTAGATAGATTTGGAACATTATTTCCTGTCCAACCTAATGTAGTTAGAGCTAATTTATCTTCTCCGGGTGTAAAGTCAGAGATTAAAGCTACTCTTGTCCAATTTAGTTCAGTTGCTAAATCTAATACACCATCTCTATTTTCGTCATATCCATTAATCCCTTCAGCGGCTCCTTCTAGATATTCCTTTGCATAATCTCTTATTCCAAAATTTAGAGGATTTTCAAGATGTTCTCCACTTAATTGGAAGATATCTCCACCTGCACCACCTGTTAAGTAACCTTCCCTAAAGTTATCAAAATTATCGTTACCTGCGCCTCCATCAATGTATTGAAATCCATTATTTTCTCTTACGAAAATATCATCTCCATCTGTTCCCAAAACATTTCTACTGCCTTCTCCTGTATCAAGCTTTTCGGCTATTTCGTCCACAGAAAAAACCAAAGGCGATGATGGTGCAGCTATTGGATCTGGTGTACCAGCTTCTTTTTCCCTTATTTCTATTCTTGCAGTTTTGGTTATAGAACTTCCATCAGCTCCAGTTTTAGTTAATTCAAATTCGTAGATGTTGTCACCATTTGCATCAGCTGGCGAAGCAAATACAGGTCTTTCTGTAAAAAATACTTGTGTTCCCCAATCCGTATCTCTTAGGATAAATTTATCTGCATCTGGTCCACCAGTAATTGTAGAGGTTACTGTTCCTGCAAAAGTGATTGCCTGAAGCTCCTCTATAGTCTGAGGATTTACTCCTGGTTGATGGTCAATCTGCCACACTTCACCGACTACAAAGACATTGTCTTGTACAGTTCCATCAATCGTTACTTGAGTTAAAGTTGCAACAGCAGCCTGATTTTCTGCGAAACTTCCATGAGAGGAATTATCGTCTTGCCACCAATCTGGGTATGAAACTGCAGGATCATTTGAATTATTTACAACAAATAGTAGATCAGCTCTTGTTCCTACTGATTCAACTCCATTGCCGTGAATTTCTATATTTACCATTAGCTCGTAAACATTATCGCCATTAGAATCTTTTGGATCTTCGAAATCTAGAGAGTTCCCATCACGTAAACTTAGATAGTATTTTCCATCATCATCACGATTGAGATAAAACAGAGAATTATCTTTGATCTTGTTACCTGCATCATCACGATCTGGTAACCAAACGTTTATATTTAAACTTGGATCTAAACCTTCTAGACCGGCTATTTGAACTTCTATTCCCTTGTAAATTTCCAGATTTGTTTGTGTATCAGGATCATAGCTGCTCCACTGTCTCATTATTGAATGTTCTTCAACATTAATTACATTGCTTACCAAGGTTGGTTTGGTGCTAGTAGAGTAGGTTCTTGAATAGTCCCAATCGGGTATTTCCATAACAAATTCAACAACTTGTTGGAAATCATCCGAGTTGTCGGTTATGGTAATTTCTACTATATATTCTCCATCAGCATTTGAGTCATTAGGATTGGAAGGATCAGGAGCTGAATCTTTAAAAGATAATGAACCATTATCACTTACTCTGAATAAATCTTTGTCTGCGCCACCGGTGATAGCGTATGAAAAGTCTCCAGACTCTTGTACATCAGGATTTAGTGCATCTCCATTGACCATATATCCGATGCCCGAAACAGTCTCTAATTCGAACGATTTACCAGCAACAGCTTGTGCATTTAATACAGCTTCATTTGCCATACCACTATGAACATCACAATAGTAATAAAGAGTTGATGGAGTATTAGCATCTACAGTGAGAACTACAGATCCCGAATTAAAGGCTACTCCTGTTGTGAATTCAACCCCTCCTCCATGTGTACCATCTTGAGTAGTACTGAATCTAAAAGGATGGCCAGAATTCGACGAATCGCTAACATCAAAAGTATAAGTTGCGCCTATATCAAAAGTGTAGTTTGGAGCGAGTACTCCGTCAAAATAGAACTTATTACCATTACCGTCATTTGCAACAGTCACAACTATAGTTTGATCTACTGTTTCGCCCGGTATGGTAACAGTTTCTATGGTTGAAACTGGAATACCGAATGCTTCTTTCGGTAGAATTTGTTCATCATTTCTGTAATCAATTTGTTTTTCTACAAAAGATGTAAATTTATCTAACGTAAAATCCAAAGCTCCTGTAACTAAATTAGTGAAAACTTTAGTAGCTTGGGTAAATGAAGCAGTAAGTATTTCATTAAAATTAGCTATAGCGTCACTAGTAGCAGATACAGAATTTAATAAAGTAGTTACTTCGTCTGGAGTTCTGCCCTCAGCAAGTGCCAAGTAAACACCTAGATCACCTGTTTTAACTGTCCAATTATAAGTTGTAAAATCATTACCCCAATTACCATCATTTAACTGAGTTGTAGGATCTTTGAGATAAGCTTTAACTTGATCAGCTGTTAATTGCCATTGGCCTGTATTTCCCTGGATTTCATTTCCATTTGAATCATAACGAAGTCTCTCTCCACTATAATTTAGGTATATTGCTTGTGACCACAGTTCTTGTCCGAATTCATCAAATGGAATCCATCTTGAATAACTATCATTAAAAGTTGAAGCTCTATTGTATTCAAAGCCCATGTCAACAATTTGATCTATCTGAGTATCAGTAAGATTTTCGAAGGTAAGACCGGTCATTGTTTCCATCAACCTAACCATTTTGACCATCTGTTCGGCATAGTATTTACCGACCATATCTGTTACTCCGCCATCAGGTCCAAAATTCACTCTTCCAAGGTAAGGATCTGGTTGTTGAGAATCTAAAACATCAACCATTAATACTGCCCACTCTCCTAAAGTTTTCGTAGAGCCAAGGAAGGTAACTGTCTCACCTGTATAACCATCTAAGGTTTTAAAAGTAGTAAAGTTTGTAGCTGGATCAAAACCCATCTCAGAAAGAATAATATTTTTAATTTCTAATATGATTGCAGAAGTAGCTTGATTTATGACTTGATCAAACTGACCAGAGCCATCAGCTTTCATTTCAAATATTTTTGTTAAATCTTCTGAAGCAAGAATAGCTTCTACTATTTTGTCATTAAAAGTATCACTTGTTGAGTCTAGAAGATCTTCTAATCCATCTAACTCAATAACAATTCTTGGTTGCGTCTCAAGATCAACGCCACTATCCCAAGATGAATATCTAAGAGTTTGTGTTCCAAATTTAAAAATATCAGTGATTTGAGTTCTCGTAGTAGGAGTTATTTCAGTTGAAAAATATTCTGATACTTTTTTTGAAAGCTCACCAAGAGAAGAAACCATTATATTTCTTGCTTGAGCCGTTAGAGCCGCTTGAGCCTGTGTGTTTGAGTCTGCCGTATAAGCTAGAGCAATAGGATCGAAATTAGTAAGATTATCAAAAGCTGCATCAAGACCATATGCTTTTCCTATTTTTTCTTGAGCTTGATCTAAAGTTACACCAGATTTTGAATAAGCTCTTGAAATTTGGGTACTGACCGGACTAACAATCAGAGCTTCAGAACCATCTCCATTTGTTCCGGTAGTAAGCTTGAAAGTTTGTTCATTTGGTTTTCCAGTTCCTAAATCGTAACCACCTTGTACATATATATTAGTATCAGCAGGTATATCATCAGTAAATTCGAATGCACCGGTTTTATCTGTTGTTGTTTCAGGTTCGCCTTCGTCCTTTATTCCATCGCCATCTAAATCGACCCATACGGTTGCACCTACCAAATATCCGTCAATTGCTTGACCTTTTGGCGATACATTAAGGACATTTATAGTTAAAGGTGTTGAAATTGATAATCCACCAGGATCTGTTGCTACTAGATTAAGAGAATAAGTATTATCAGCGTCAACATCTCCGGGAGAAGAAAAATTTGGCGATGCGATGAATGAAACATTTCCAGAGGCATCTACACTAAAAAGACTTGCATCGTCTCCTGACAAAGAATATGTGAGTGTATCTCCGTCAACATCAGAACCTGTTAAAGTCAGTAATACTGCTCCACCAGCTACGCTTTCAAAAACCTCAACAGCATTTGCAGAGCCAATTGTTGGATTGTCGTTAACAGCACTTACTATCAGTGAAATAGTTGCGCTGCTAGCTATGGTATTATCAACAATACTTAGAACAAGATCTCCTATTACATCATTGTCACTGTTTACATTTTCATTAGGAGTAAAGGTAATACCAGCAAGATCAGTCAATGCGAGAGTAGCTCCTGCGGTTAATACTGTTCCAGATGCTAGTGTAAGTGTTCCGCCAGAAGGTATAGATTCTACAGTGATGGTAAATGAGTCAGAGACTTCTCCAGATGAAATAATAGAAAATGCACTGGCTGTATCTTCGGTAAAATCAAAGCTTTGATTGGACAAGGAAAATGAGGATGTAGGTGTAGGAGCTGCGGGAGTAGAACTACCTCCTCCTCCTCCACCACCACAAGAGGCTAAAGTGAGTGCAGTCAGGTTTGCAAAAAGTAAAGATGATTTGCCATTAAGCTGGATGACTTGCTTTTTTCCAGGATTACTTTTTAAGGAGTCCATTAAAGCTTCCTTTAACTCATCAGTTTGATTGAAAGATTTATTTACTGATCTTGATTTAATATCACCCATTACAAGCCTCTTTTATTTTTTAAAATCCCGTAGGATTGGGACTATAATCCTCTCCAACACACTAAAATAAGCGTGAACCTACTTAAATCAATATATACAAAGTTATTGGAATTTCAAGTGAATTTAAATGCCAAATATATTTAATACTTTAAGAGTAAAATGGTATCCAAGTAACTCTAAAGCTTTTGCTTTTGTCATTTATCTTTTTTTTATAGGCACTAATAAAACCTATGCTATAAATGTAGACGATCTAAGAGATGATCCTTTTAATATCCCAAGCGAGTTTGAGTCCATTGTTTATATCAAAACAGGAAATGTAATCTGTACTGGAACACTTATTAATCATAGAACTATCTTAACTGCAGCTCATTGCTTCAATGATACTAGTCAAGCTCAAATATTTTTAGGAAACAATATAGACGAGAGCTCTTCTTTTAAAGAAACAACTAGTTTCATAAGTTATCCAGAAAATAAAAGATATATTAATTTTACTGGGGCTTCATATGATCTTGCTTTAATCAGCCTAAAAGAGCCTTTAATTGAAATTAATTCAATAAATATGAGTAGTACAATTCCCAATATGAACGATGAAATCTATTTATCTGGATATGGTTTGTATGGAACTGGATCTAATCCTGATCAAGGCTTTGACAGAAAAAAAAGATGGGGCAGTAACTCGATTTCTGCAATTAGTGCAGAAGATCTAATTAACGGCATTTCAAACTTAAATTCTGAAGATAAAGACATATATGTTATTAATTTTGACATGAATAAAAGCACGCTGGAAACCATGATTAGTCTTGGAGACAGTGGTAGCCCGTTATTGATTAAAGATGACCAGGTGTATTTCCTAATTGGAGTCGCATCATGGGTAAAAAAAGGTCTTGATCAAAACAGAGGATATGGTTCTACAGCAGGATTTGTTTCAGTAGAACAAAATTCTTTATGGATAGATGATAACAATCCATTGAGGTACATCTCATCAATTTCAGATGGTATCTGGAGTCAAAACTTAAACTGGGATGAAAGCAGCTATCCTTCTAACCAATCTCCTGACAAATTAAATTACAGTGCTGAGTCGGCAAAATACTATTCAGTTTCACTTCTTAATTCTATAAACCTTAAAGCGGCTATTGAGATTGATGCCTTAGATGTTATTGATTCAGGAAACTTGGTGTTAGAACCCGATTCATCATTAAGTGTGTTGTTAGATTCTCATATTCATCAAGGATCCATGAGTAATCAAGGAAGTTTTAATAGCTCCAATCTTTTTATAGAAAATGGAATTTTTGAAAACTACAACAATTCATCATTTGAAAACACTCTACGAATTACAAACGGATCTCTTTTAAACAATGGTCATGTTTCAGCATCGATTATTGAGTCCAATGAAGCATATATATCGGGTGATGGCACTTTCAAGTCCGATATATTTTTGAATAACGGGACAATAAATCCAGGAGAGCAAAAAAATTCAATAGGCAACTTATCTTTTAAGAGTAATTTAGTTAACAAGGGAAAAATAGAAATAGATTTAGAAACATCAGGAAATAGTGATCTTATAACTGCAGATAAATTCACAATCGGAGGCAAGTTATTAATAAATCCAATATCTAATTTTTACAAAGCCAATACTAGTTTTAATTTTTTAAGTTTTTCATCTAAAGAGGGTTCAGAATTTTCTGATTTAGAAATTTTAAATACAAACCTAGGTCGACTTAGGCAAGAAATTGAATATCAAGATAGCTCTATAAATCTATTAATATTTAACCCCTCCTACGCCTCTTTTGGTTTAAATAATAAGTCTAAACTAGTTGGGAGGTATCTAGATTCATTAAACAAAAAAACATCACCTAACTTACAAAATATCTTAGATCAAATTAATTATGTTGAGACTGATCAAATGGTCTCTGAGAAAATTGAAGAGTTGGTCCTTACAAATGATATTGGCCCACTTCTTTATAGACTAGAAATACTTAAGACTAATCAAAAACAGGGAATTTTTATAAGTGAATCTAAAATCAATTATAAAAATAATGAAATGAACTACGATTCGAGGATAAATAGGTTCGATGTTAATTATTCTGGAATTAACCTTGCTTACTTCAATATAGATTCAGACCTTAATGGTAAGACTTCTAATACGAATTCTGAATCTTCTGCATATGAGGTCAGCTACAAACTACCCTTTAAAGATATAGATATATATCTCAAACTATACAAAGAAGAAAAGGATGATAAATCATCAAGATCCATGTTTATAAACTCGTATATTTTCCAAGGATCACATAAAAAGAATAAAGAAATAGATAGTAAAATATTTCACATATCAAAGTCTTTCAATACCTTATCTGGAAATCTAAAAGCAGGATTTTCTTTTGCTCACTTAAGCATTGAGTTTAATCCATTTGAAGAAAAGTTAAATGGATTTGCTAATAATTACGAAATTGAAGAAATTGATCTAAATCTCTTTCTTCCTTTCTTAGATTTTTCTAAAACTTTACCACTTCTCAATTTTGAAATTGATATAGGTTTTGAAATAAGTAAGCCTATTTATAATGAAGAAATATTGAAAATGAAAGTAAATATAGACAACTCAATAGATGACTTATTCTTAGAAGAGAATTTAAATCTAAACCAAAAAATAAATTCAACAGTTTATGGATCTATGGTTTTTGGAGAATCTCTATACGGAAAGATTAAATATTCTAATAAAGGTTCTAATGATCAAGTTGCTTTACAAATAGGGTATCTTTTTTAGCTTCTTATAACGTATTCAGAATCAAGTTTCTTAATTTCTTTTCTCAAGAACAAGATGGCCAATAAATTTGGAACAGTGGCTATTGGCCCAATAACTGTTGCTATATCCCAGACAATCTTAGTATCAATAATTGCAGCAGTAAAAAATGCTCCTACATAAATTATTCTGTAATAAAGAATCCAGCCTTCTCCAAAAAGGTGCACTGTGGCTCTATCGCCATAGTAAGACCATGCAATTGCAGTAGAGAATGCAAACAGTAGCAAGCCTATCGCCACTATATATTGTCCAAACTCACCGAAAAGACTTCTTGTGAAGGCTTTACTCGTTAGGTCTGCACCCAATAGCAGTGAATCGCCTGTGATAAAAATACCAGGCGTCTTAAGTTTCCCATCAGTTATTTCTACTGAACCGGTAAAAGGCGCTCCCTCATGATTATAAATGACATTTTCTGAAACAGAACGATTGTGCATGAGTGTTATTTCATTGTTTGATAATTTGCCATCTATTACCTCTTCTTTTCCAGAATAAGTCTGTGGCCCAGAACAAGACAAGATATAGTCTTGTAAGATTTTTATATCTTCTGTTTTAGAATCTGAGTAAGTTCCATCTAAGTAACACATGGAGCTTTGTTCAAATCTGTTTTCAAATTTTTCTGTCCATACTCCGGACGAAAGGATGACTAAGCCAGTTATAGTGCAAATAACTATCGTATCTATAAATGGCTCTAAGATGGAAACCATACCCTCCTCTATAGGATTTTCAGTTTTTGAAGAAGCATGTGCAATTGGTGCTGATCCTTGTCCTGCCTCATTAGAGTAAAGTCCTCTGTTGACTCCTCTTGTAAGAGCAGCAGCTACTGAGGCTCCTAAAAAACCTCCAACAGCTGCGGCAGGAGTGAAAACGTGTATGAAAATTGATTGTAGTGAAGGAATGATATTTTCATAGTTAGAAACAATTACTGCAAATGAACCAACCAAATACCAAAAAGCCATAAAGGGAACTAGTTTAGAGGCTATTTGAGCTATTCTTTTTATGCCCCCAATTATTACCATCCAAAGTAGAACGGCTAAAACACCACCAGTTACAATTTTAGGGATATTGAAGGTGTCATTCATGACAACAGCTATACTACTTATTTGTGGCATATTTCCTGTACCTAAACACATCAAAAGAAGACAAATAGAAAATAGTATTGCCAACCATCTCATATTAAGACCGTTTTCAATGTAATACATGGGTCCACCGGAGATAGATCCATCAGGTAAAGTTTCTCTATATTTATGCGCTAAAGTTACTTCGACAAATTTAGTGGTCATTCCAAAGAACGCAGTTATCCACATCCAGAAGATAGCTGCAGGACCGCCAAGAAATATTGCCAATGCGACACCTCCTATATTACCTGTGCCGACCGTTCCTGAGAGTGCAGTTGAAAGCGCCTGAAAAGGAGTTGTCTCTCCTTTGGTATCTTCTTTTACATACTTTCCACTTAAGATTCTCCACCCATGTTTAAAATACTTTATTTGTGGAAAACCGAGATAAATCGTAAAGAAGATTCCTGATCCAATTAGAAATACTGGAAACCAATATTGATCAACCAACCAGAAGGTTAGAAATTCAAGAATTGCTGTAAAGGTTTCCACTAACCTAGATGGGCATCTAATTCAGTGAAACCACCAATATATTCTCCGTCCATAGTAATTTGAGGAAAGGTTCTTGCATCAGGAAATTTTTCAATAAAATCTTCTCTGGTGTAATCAACATCGATCATATATTTTTTAAATTCTAGAGATTTCATTTTACAAAGCATCACCGCTTTATCACAAAATACACAATTGGGTTTAGACCATATTTCTATCATTGATATTTCCTTGTTAAATTGCCACTATATAAAGACAGGTTTTATAATACTTGAAGGTATTAAATTTTCTACATCTATTTAACAAACTTTTGATCATTAATGGATAAAAAAATTTCTAATGACATTAATTATTTCACTAAAGGTTCTGGTAAACCTCTATACCTTATTCATGGTTTTCCAGATTGTGCAGAAAACTTTGAGGCTCAAATTAACTTTTTTTCAGAAAATGGATATAAGGTTATAGCTCCCTTTCTTCCAGGTTATTCAGAAAATGATAATGAGTTAGACACTTACCAGACTTTGAGAGTATCAGAGATATTCATTAGTTTTATTGAGTCGGTAAGTGGTGATGAAAAAATATACCTTTATGGTCATGACTGGGGTGCGCCTATCGTTAATGGAATAGCTCAATTAAAACCAGACTTAATTAATAAATTTTCAACTGGATCTGTTCCTCATGGTGTTAGCCTTCAAACTGCTTTCCTAACTGATGGTGATCAGCAAAGAAAATCCTGGTATATGTTTTTTTTTCAACTTCCATTAGCTGAAATATCTGTACCAATGAATGAGTATGAGTTTATCCATAGATTGTGGAGAGAATGGTCTCCAGACTTAAAAGACTATAAGAAATATTCTAATACTGTTGTGACTGTGCTGAATAAAGCAAATGTGCTCTCCAATGCCTTAGCTTATTATAGGTGCAGTTTTCAAGGATCTCTCCAGCTTGACAGAATTAACGCTAAGTCTTCTGAACTGCTTGGAATCAAAATAAAGCCTCCTTGTCTCTACTTTCATGGAAAGAACGATGGATGTATTGATTACAAACTAGCAGATGGAATGCAAGACTTCTTCGAAAATTTAGAAATTGAAATTCTAGATCATTGTGGCCATTTTCTGCATTTAGAAAAAACTGATGAATTTAATGATAAATTATTAAACTTTTTTGCTGACTCCTAGGTATTTTTCCCAGTCTATAAACAAAGCACCTAATTGATAATCTTTTCTAAGATTTGTCTCTCTGGAAAATAAATTCCATAAATTATTAGTTTTAGATATCAGCGTATGTATTCTTTCTGTAGTAACTGTATCACTTAAGTACTTGCTGATAGCATCAGTATCGCTGGTAAGACTCTCAATAGATTTATCCGCATGAAATATAATAGAGTCAGAAAGAATTTGTGACATCCATTCTAATTTTAAATTAAGGGTGGCATTATCATTAATCCATTTTTCAGAGATGGAGACAATATCCTTACCTTCTTTAATGATACCCGAAATATCTTTTACGAAATTATCCCTTGCATCAAGTAAATTATTATCTAAAAAATGTTTAGCTTTGATAGGTAAATTATTTGTTATTTCTAGAGCCTTTAATGCTTCCTTTGTTTGATAATCAGAAAGCCAGGCTAAGCTTTGCTCAATTTCTGGTGAAGAAATTCTTAGATCAAAACATCGACTTTGAATAGTTAAAGGAATTTGATTTAAAAAATTAGTAGAAAGTAAAAAGTAAGTATTTTTTGGAGGTTCCTCTAATATCTTCAGGATAGCATTTAGACCATCTAAAGAAATTTTTTCTATTTCATTTATGACCGCAACTTTATTTTTTCCTAAAAAAGAGGATTCATATAATTTATCTCTTAATTCATGAATTTGATTTATCCCTATTAATTTTTTTTCATCAAGTATTCTTAGATTATGGAAATCCGGATTATTCTCTAATGAGAGTTTATTATTTAAGATCTTTTCAGCTAAACTCTCGATAAGAAGACTTTTACCTATACCCTTTGAACCAGAAATAATAAATGCATGGTGAACATGCTCATTATCAAAAATATTAATATATCCTTGCAACCAACTAGGTAAATTATTATTCATTTAGGAATTGAGAAATAATATATACAACTTGGTCTTTAACTTCTTGAAAACTTACTGAAGAATCTACTATTTTTATTCTTTTTGAGTCTTCTTCGGCTCTAGCTTTATATATATTTCTTATTCTATTGTGGAAGTCAATTGGTTCTTTTTCAAATCTATCTAAATTTGCTCTTTGTTTAGCTCTTTCTAAAGCTATTTCTACTGGTAAATCAAATAATATAGTCAAATCAGGAGCTGGTAAATTTAAGCTATTTGATAATTCATCAATTAAAGCAAAGTCCATGTTCCTGCCTCCGCCTTGGTAAGCATATGTAGAATCTAAATATCTATCCGATATGACCCATTTTCCATTGTTAAGATTAGGAATAATCAAACTATCAAGGTGATTCTTTCTATCGGCCATCATTAATAAAAGCTCAACTTCACTTGAGATTTTATTGTCATTACTCAATAGTAATGATCGTAAGTCTTTCCCTAAAGAACCACTACCTGGTTCTTTAGTTAAGATATAGTCAATCGATTTTTTGTCGAGTGTATTAGCGATGTCTTTAAGGCTTGTAGACTTTCCGGATCCTTCAATCCCTTCTAATGTAATAAATTTACCTCTCATTCATTTGATACTCTAAAACAGCTTTATTATGATCTGTTAGATTTTTTGAAAATTTATGAAAGCCATTGCCCATAGATACAAAATACAAATAATCAGTTTCTTTAGGTCTAAGTGCTGCATGCAATGAATCTTCGCTAACAATAGATATCGGTCCAGGAGGCAGACCTCTATAACGATATGTGTTGTATGGACTATCTATTCGAAGATCTTTTCTTTTAATATCACCATCAAAATTCTCTCCTAGAGCGTAGATCACTGTTGGATCAGATTGTAGTTTCATATTTAGTTTCAATCTATTAATAAAAACTCCTGCTATGGTTTCTTTTTCTATGCCTTCCTTTTCAATAATTGATGCTAATGTTGTTGCTTCCATTATGTTGGCATACGGAAGGTCATCATCTCGACTTTCCCATAGCTCATTAGAGATTTCTTTCCATCTCATGTGGGACTGAAAAAGAATAGAAGAGAAAGTCTCTCCCTTTAAATAATAGTATGTGTCGGGATAAAATATTCCCTCCTCAAGAGTAATATCAATAGTATCTAAGTCATTTACTAAACCTGCAGAATCAGCAAGATTTAATATAGTCTTCAGTGTAGAACCTGGTAAAAGTGTCAATTTTCTGTAATAAAAATCTCCTTCTAAAAGTTTTTTATTCAAAGTATAAACAGATTGAGATGAATCAATTAAGTATTCTCCTGCTTGTAATTTGTTATCTGATAAAGTAAGTCTCGTATAAATCTTAAAAAGAATTGGATTAAGAATTAAACCTTCTTCAAATAATATATTCGATATCAAAGTGATACTTGATCCTTCAGGAATATCTACTATCACAGAAGACTCTTTGGTAGCTTTGAAATGAACTAATGTTAAAGCGAATACCGCAAAAAATATAAAAGATATGGAGATAAATTTAAAATTTTTCACTTAGTCTAATTCTTTAAAAATTAGAGTAGCATTTGTTCCTCCAAATCCAAATGAATTGGAAAGAGAATAAGTTATTATTTTTTTTGTCGCGGTGTGTGCAGAGTAATTAAGATCACATTCTGGATCAGGATTATCTAAATTTATAGTAGGTGGACAGATGTTATCTTGAATACTTAATATTGAGAAAATAGCTTCAATTGCTCCAGCCGCTCCCAAAAGATGTCCTGTCATAGATTTAGTTGAACTTACAATCAGGTCATCTATTTCATTTTTGAAAATTGTCTTAATTGCTTTAGTTTCTGCGATATCTCCAGCAGGAGTAGATGTTCCATGAGCGTTAACATAGTCAATCTCGGATACTTCAATGCCGGCATCAGAAATTGCGTTTTGCATTGATAGCGCAGCTCCTTCTCCTTCATTTGGTGGAGAGGTAATGTGGTGAGCATCTGCACTCATGCCAAATCCAATAATCTCAGCATAGATTTTTGCTCCTCTTGCAATGGCATGTTCATATTCTTCAAGAAGTAAGCAACCTGCACCTTCTCCCAAAACAAATCCATCTCTGTCTTGATCCCATGGACGACTAGCTTCTGTTGGATTTTCATTATTAGTAGATAAAGCTTTGGCTGCATTAAAACCCGCTATCCCAAGGGGTGTAGTAGCCATTTCAGAACCACCTGTAAGCATGAGGTCAGCATCTCCATGAACAATGCTACGAAACGAATATCCAATAGAATGACTTGCACTAGAGCAAGCGCTTGCAATAGATATATTTGGACCTCTTAACCCAAATTTTAAAGAAGCGTATCCTGATACCATATTAGATATAGCTCCTGGCACAAAAAAAGGAGAAATCTTTTTTGGACCCCTGTCAGAAAGTATTGTTTTATTATCTTCAATAGTGCCAAGGCCACCGATACCTGATCCTATAGAAACACCAAATCTATTGAGATCTGTATTTTTAAGATCAATTTTCGAATCATCTAAGCATTCTTTGGATGCAATTAAACCGAACTGAATAAAGGGATCTGTTCTTCTTGTTTCTTTTTTGTCGAGATAATCTTCGGGATTAATGTCTACAGTAGCAGCAAATTTAGTCTCAAAGTCTGAAGTATCAAATTTGTCTATTTCTTTAACACCACTGGAGCCTTCAATTATGTTCTTCCATGAAGAAGTGACGTTGTTACCGACGGGCGACAACATACCAAGACCAGTAACTACTACCCTTTTGTGAGTCATGGAACCCTAAAGGCTAGAATTTACGAATTACTATTTATATAGTCGACAGCATTTTTTACTGTTTGAATTCCTTCCGCTTCTTCATCTGGAATTTCGATTTCAAATTCCTCTTCAAAAGCCATAACTAATTCAACAGTATCAAGTGAATCTGCCCCTAGGTCATCTATAAAAGAAGCTTCTAATTTTACTTCTTCTGCAGATACGCCAAGCTGTTCGCAAACAATTTTTTGAACTCTATCTTCAACACTCATATTATCTCTCCTAACTAAAACACGGATGTGGGTTTTAGAATCTGCGCATTATACTAATTTTAAAAAAATATTCTTCTGTTTAGTGTTATTAAAAAATAAAATGTCAAATACCTACATGTAAAGACCACCATTAATATGTATAGTTTGTCCAGTTATATAAGAAGCCCCATCAGAACACATAAAACTGATTAAAGAAGCCACTTCTTCAGGTTTACCAAATCTTCCAAGTGGTATTTCTTTTACTAAATAATCTTCATTTACTCCTGTGTTATTTTCAGTCATATCAGTTGAAATGAAGCCTGGAGCAACAGCATTTATAGTTATGTCCCTTTTACCAACTTCCTTAGCAAGAGATTTGGTAAATGCCTCTACACCAGCTTTAGCAGCTGCATAATTAGATTGACCTCTATTACCTATCGAAGCTGAAGCAGACGATATATTGATTATTCGACCCCATTTATTTTTAAGCATCATTTTCAATGCTCTTTTGCTCAGTTGGAACGTCCCGTAAAGATGGACATTCATAATATCTGACCATTCTTCGTCAGACATTCTAAGAATAATGTTATCTCTTGTAATGCCTGCATTATTAACCAACACTGATATAGTTTTGTTATCACTTTCTAATTTACTCCAAAAGTTTTCAATTGAATCTTTTGAATTTAGGTCTAGTAGGTGGCCTTCTATACCATTACTATTTAGTGTATCGACCCCGGAATCACTTGTGGCTGTTCCAAGAACTTTATAGTTATCTGCTTTTAGTTTTTCAGCTATAGCTTTACCTATGCCTCTACTTGCTCCAGTTACTAATGCAGTTTTCATATTAGCTACCTTTTAAGTTATTTAAAATATCGTAATCACTTAGAGAGGATACCTCAATATCTCTAAATCTTTTTTTGACTAGGCCCGTTAGAACTTTTGCTGGTCCGCATTCATAAAGTTTTGTAATTTGTGTTTTTTGAAACAAATCCATTGTTTCTGACCAACGAACAGGACTATATAGCTGTGATACTAAATTCTCTTTTATAACATTTAAGTCATCAGAATGAGATACAGAAAAATTTTGTAATATTTGGGTCTTTGGAGGAGATAAATCTATTTTGTCTAATTCTACTGAAAATTTAATAGATGCTGGGGTCATCAGTTTACAATGAGATGGTACACTCATTGCTAAAGGTATAGCCCTTTTAGCTCCTTTATCCATGCACACCTCTATAGCTTTATCTATAGCAATTTTTGTACCCGATATAACGATTTGGTTGTCAGAATTAATATTTGCCATGCTGACTAAATTTCCATCTTCGGTAATTTCATGACAAATGGTCAAAAGCTCTGAATAATTTAAACCTATGATTGCTGCTATTCCCCCCTCTCCTTCTTTAACTGCTTCTTGCATAAATTTAGCTCTTAAAGAAACCAAGGTTAAGGCTTCTTCAAAATCCAAGGATTCAGCTGCTACATATGCAGAATATTCACCAAGAGAATGTCCAGCCATAAGCTCTACTTCAGATGGGCTTATATTAGTAGTTTTCCAGATAGCATGATTCGCTGTTAACAATAAAGGTTGAGTTACTTGTGTTGCTGATAGATCCTCCGCAGTCCCTTCAAGGACTAGCTTTTTGAAGTCAACTCCGAGAACTTCTCTAGCTATGTCAAAGGTATTATTAAAGATTTTTGAGCCAGCGAAATGCTCCGAGAGCATGCCAATAGATTGAGAACCTTGTCCTGGGAAAACAAAACCTAGTTTTCGTGGCAAGGCACTATTCCTCTATTTGTTCTTCTTTTTGTTTAATTTCGACAACTTTTTTTCCTCTGTAAAAACCATCTGCTGTCATTTGATGTCTGAGATGTCTTTCACCAGTAACTGGATCATTGGACAAAGTTGGATTAGTAAGAGATTGATGAGCTCTCTTTTGTAGCTTTTTTGATTTAGACTTTTTACTTTTTTGTACTGCCATAATATGCTCCGGCGCGAATTTTAAATTAACTAATCGATCAAGTCTCTAATTTTTTTAAATGGTAAGTTCTTTTTTTCAATCAACGGATCTTTTTTCTCTAGACATTTCCGATCACATTTAACAATATCTGGATAAATTAAAGCCAATTCTTCTTCTATGAGATTATCAATATTGAAGTACTCTAGATCCTGATAATGAGTTTGGTCTTGTTCTGAGGAATCTGCATGTAGTTCTTTTATGTCTTTAATTGTTACATCAACGGATCCATCTATGAGAACCTCTGTATCTTTAAGACAGTTTTGACAGGTATCGATGAATTTAGCACTGATATAACCATCACATTTGAGTAGATTTAATGATAATTTTGATATTTTTAGCTTTATATCAAGAGTATCCTTTAAACTTCCAACATCAGGCACATCTATGGAATTTAAGTTTAAATCCATTTCTATAGGAAATGAGCCTTCATTTAAATTTAATATTTTCATGACATCATCTCAGAAAATAGTTTTGGTGTTTCCGCAGTACATTCAATACCAAGATTTTTAAAATTTATTGAAAAGGCATGAAGTAACATTCTATTTAATCCATTTTTTCTCTCATTTTTATTAAGGTTTTCATCACCATATTTTCTATCTCCCACAACTGGATACCCCTTGAATTTAGTATGAGCTCTTATCTGATGCATCCTACCCGTTAGGATTTTTGCCTTTAACTGTGAAAATTTTTGCGTTGATTTGATAACTTTAAATTGGGTTATTGATGGTTTTCCATCTGATTGAACAATGGCCTCTTTCTCTCCTGAGCCAATTCTTTCCTTGGATAAAGGAGCTTCGATACTATTTAAGTTTTCTGGCCACTCTCCAAAAACAATAAGATCATAGATTTTATCTACATCTTTATTTCTTATCTCTTGATGTAATTTCCTCAAAAAAGATTTTTTTAATGCAATTACAAGACAACCAGAAGTGTCTCTATCAATTCTATGAACTAGATGGGCATCTTTGTATTTATTATCTATCTTCCTTATTACTTCAATAACACCAGAAGAAATTCCGCTACCACCATGACATGCTATCCCCTCAGGTTTATTTAATATTAAGAACTCTTTCTCTTCTTTTATTATGGATTCAAAAATTTTATCCTTATCTTTATTTGATACCATACCGGGCATTTTAATGGACTGTTTATAGGGTGGTATTCTAATCAAATCTCCTATTTTGAGCTTTTGACTTGGTTTAGCTCTCGATTTATTTACTCTTACTTCCCCTTTTCTGATAATAGAATAAATTTTTGTTCTTGGAAGCCCTTTTAGCCTTGAAATTAAACAATTATCAAGGCGGACCCCCTCGAAATCAGAAGTTACTTTATATGACGATACTTGGTGAAAAATTTCTTCCATTTTTAACTGAGCTTTGTAATAGCAAGTATATGAGCTATTATACTCCTCAGATTGCGCATTTTAATGAGTTAATTGTAAGGCGCATAAAGAATTAGAGTTTAATTTAAGAAGCAGATTAGCTAAAAAGCTCACAAGAACAATCGCTACGTAGGCGTGGCAAATTAAGTAATTCGCCTACCAAAACAACCATAATATTTGGCTTTTGCTTACTGCTTCCCTACATAGGGTAAAAAATGAAAAGAATGCTTATTAATGCAACTCAACCAGAAGAGTTGCGTGTAGCTCTTGTTGATGGTCAAAGCATATACGACTTTGACATAGAACAAGTTGGTCAAGAAAGAAAAAAATCAAATATCTATAAGGCGCGTGTATCTCGCGTAGAACAAAGTCTGGGTGCTGCATTTGTGGATTTTGGTTCAGAAAAACATGGGTTTTTACCCATTAAAGAACTGCATCCAGGATTTTACAAAGGCAAAAATCAAAAAGCTCCCATTAACGAAATTTTGATTCAAGGAGATGAAATTATCATCCAGGTCGAAAAAGAAGAGAGGGGAACAAAAGGAGCTGCAATAAGCACGTTTATATCCCTACCCGGTCATTATTTAGTTTTAATGCCAAATAGTCCTGAAGCAGGCGGAATTTCTAAAAGCATTGAAGGAAAGGCTAGAGACGAAGTAAGGGATAAGCTTAAACAACTCAATATTCCTAAAGATATGGGTTTGATAGTGAGAACTGCAGGAGATGGCGTTTCTTTGGAAGAATTAAGATGGGATTTAGACTATTTAGTAAATCTATGGGATGCAATTACAGAAGCTAATCAGCAAAGAAAGGCTCCGTTCCTAATTTTTCGTGAAAATGATCTCATATCACGTTCATTGAGAGATTTTTTGCGAGATGATATTACAGAAGTATTTGTTGATACCGATGAAGCGTTTGAAAAAGCTCATGATTTCACTTCTAAATTAATGCCTGACTTCGAAGAAAAGATTAAGAAATATGATGAGGCAATTCCTTTATTTACTAGATATCAGATTGAAAGTCAGATAGAAACTGCTTATCAAAGGGAAGTTTCTCTTCCAAGCGGAGGTTCTATAGTAATAGATCAAACAGAAGCCTTAGTTGCAATTGACGTTAACTCAGCAAAAGCTACTGGTGGGAGCGATATAGAAGAGACAGCTTTGAATACAAATATAGAATCTGCTGTTGAGATAGGTAAACAACTAAGACTTAGAGATATAGGAGGTTTAGTTGTAATCGACTTTATAGATATGCTTTCTCTAAAAAATAAACGTGCAGTCGAAGACAAATTATGGTCGGCTCTTTCAATAGACAGAGCAAAAGTTCAAGTAGGTAGGATATCTAGATTTGGCTTAATGGAAATGTCTAGGCAAAGGCTAAGGCCTTCCCTGCAAGAGAGATGGACACAGGATGTTGCTAGTTTATCTACAGCAGTTCTTAGGCTTATCGAAGAAGAAGCAAGTAAAAAGAAAAGTGGAGAAGTCAGAGCTGTGGTTTCATCTGATATGTCTACATTTTTGCTAAATGAGAGAAGAGCAAGAGTGAATGAAATTGAAGAAAGGACTAACGTTAGAGTAATAGTCGTCTCTGATCCTACTCGTTCTGATAATAGATTTGAAGTTACTAGGTTGAAAACCGATGGTAAGAAATCTAAGGATAATGCAAGTTATGATATTCAAAGCGAAATTGGAGCTAATGGTGCAAATAAAGAAACTTATAAAAAGCCTAAATTTGAAAAGCCTGCAGTAAATCTTACTCCACCAAAAAAACCAAAGAAAAAAGGCGAAGGCTTATTCAAAAAATTATTGAATTTGTTTGAGGCAAAAGATGATAAAAAGCAAAACTCAACATCGAAAAAGAGAAATCAAAGGAATAAGAGGCGACCAGACAACAGAAATAGAAAACCTCAGAATAGAAATAATTCTCGATCTAATGACACACGTCTAGATAAAAAAGAATCTGATAGCAAAAATCAAAATAAAAGAGGACCTAAACCAAATCTAGAAAAAAAAGATACCAAAAAACCTCAAAGTAGAAATCCTATTAAAGAAAAACCTAAAGAAAATAAAAAAGATTTTGAAACTAAAAATTCTCAACCAAAATCACAAACTAGAAAGAAAATTGCTGACAAACAAACTAAACAAGATGCGAATAAAAATCAAAGTAAATCAGTGAAAAAAGTATCGAGTAAACCTAAAGTTGATAATGTTAAGAAAGATATTGAAAAGATCCAAGAAAACAAGAAACAAAAGCCTTCTGTAGCGGATGCTAAGAAAAGTGAAAAGGCGAAAAATAAAACAATTGAAAAAACTGATAAAGTCGAATCTTCAGAAAAGGGTAATAAACCTAACACAGTGGCTGATGAGAAGTCTAAACCAGATACAGTTACAGAAACTAAGATTAAAGAAAATGTTAATAGTGCCAAAGATTGGGGAAGAGCTTCAAACGATCCCAGAAATAAATCTTAACTATTTAATTTTTCAATATAACTTTCAATTAACTTTCCTGAAATAGAGATATTTCCAGTTGGAACTTGAGGTAACTCTTTAAAGTTAAACCAATCTGCTTTATCGATTTCCACGCCATCGGGACTAATAAGCCCTTCATCATATTCGGCGTGATATCCAAGCATAAGTTGGCTTGGAAAAGGCCAAGATTGACTTCCATAGTAAGTAATATTTTTAATTCTTACACTCACCTCCTCAAAAACTTCCCTCTCAATCGCCGATTCAGCGGACTCGCCAGGTTCGATAAAGCCTGCTAGCGTGCTATAAAATTCTCCTGGAAAATTCTTATTATGAGCTAATAAGAGTTCTTCACCATTTGTAACTAGAACAATAATACATGGTGAAATTGTTGGATATATAAGCTTATTCTTGCATTCACATATCATTGCCCTTTCGGTTTCATGAGCTTTTATTCCCTTTCCACATCCTCCACAAAACTGATTTGAAATATACCAATTGTCAATTTGGAGAGATCTAGAGAAAATGTTAAATATAGAGTCTGGAATTCTTCCTAGAAGACTTCTTAGAGGACTTAAAATCATTTCATCTGATATAGGTGAAGAATCCTCTAAGCAAGATACGAAACAAGGTCTTTTACCAAGGTAACCTAAGAAATGTTTATTGATAAATTTCATTTCAGACCACTTAAGATCGTCATCCTCAAATAACAAAACTTCAGAAGCCTTAGAAGTTAAAAATTCTTGATTTCTTAAGATAATTGATACACCTGGTTCAGATGAAGTGTTGATATTTTCTGGCGTAAATACTAAATTATTGTCTACGGGAATCATTTTTTAAGTTTAAGCTATTAAAGAATAGTTTAATATAGATTAATAAACTTTTAGAGGTAGTTATGCATGAGATTGTAATGAATCAAGGTATGTTGGTGTCAGGTATTATTTTGGCTGCTAGTTTTGTTCTTATTTTTACAGAAACACTACACGGATTTCATAGAGTGAAAGTTGCAATGGCTGGAGCTGCTGTAATGCTTGTTGTTGGTCAATCCTATGGTTTCTACTCACCCGAAGCGGCATTTGAAGCTGTTGATTGGAATGTAGTATTTCTACTAGGTGCCATGATGGCTGTTGTATCTATCATGATAAATACTGGAGGATTCGAAGTCCTTGCCGGGAATATAGGAAAAATAGCGAAAGGAAGACAATACTTACTGCTTGCTCTGCTTGGAACAGCAGTAACCGTTATATCTCTGCTATTAGATAACGTTACAACAGTTGTAATATTTGGGCCTTTAATAGTATTGATATGTCAAAAAATGAAAGTCAGTGCTATACCCTATTTAATGGCCGCAGCCTTACTATCAGACACTGGTGGTGTCGCAACACTTGTGGGTGATCCTCCCAATCTAATGATTGGATCTGCTTTTGATATAGCATTTATGCCCTTCGCATATAAAATGTTTCCTATAGTACTTGTTGCCTGGTTAGCAACTTTATACTTTATGAAGTTTTTATTTAAAGAAGAACTTGCAATCGTACCTGAAGGAAAATTTGAAGAAACCATTCCTTATAAAGATAAGAACCTTTGGAATAAGTCACTTTCAATTTTAGGCTTAATGGTAATACTCTTCGTAATTCATAACACAATCCATTGGGAGCCTTGGATGGTAGCAGGAACGGGTCTGATTCTACTAACTATCCTTGCAAAAGAAATTGAATTTGAAGATGTTATGAAAAATATGACGCACGAAATACCCCTGCTTATGTTTTTTGTTGCCCTGTTTATGCTTGTTGGTGGTGTAGAGGGAAGTAAATTTCTTGAGTATTTAGGTCAATACATTGTTCCATTTATAATTGATCCAGTTAGCGGGGAAGTCATTCAAGAGAATTTCATGATGACTTGTATCGCGTTAATGTGGGTTGCAGCTATTATGTCAGCTGCCATTGATAATATTCCATTCACCGCAGCTATGATCCCCATAATTGCTTCACTAGAAGCAGTAGGAGTGAATATTGCTGCTTTATGTTGGTGTCTTGCGATAGGTGTAGGAATGGGCGGTAATGGAACACACATAGGCTCTACAGCAAATGTCTACATTGTTACAGTCTCAGAGAAACTAGCGAAGACAACTGGTAATCCAGATATGGCGATTACCCCGCTTAAATGGGCAAAAAAAGGTTTACCTGTGATGTTGTTGACGTTGGTAATTTGTACAGTAATCATGTATTTGTTCTTTGATTATTATGCCCTCCCGCTTCATCCTTGATGAATCATAGATTTTGCGTAGCTCCTATGATGGATCGAACAGATCGACATTGTAGATATTTTCATAGATTACTTACAAAAAGGAGCTTCTTATACACCGAAATGTTACATTCAAATGCAATTTTAAACGGTGATGTAAATAAATTACTTGAATTTAGGGCAGAAGAACATCCTTTGGCTATTCAACTAGGAGGATCCGATCCAAGCTCTTTAGCAGAAGCTTCAGTAATATCTGAGGAATTTGGTTTTGAGGAAATAAATCTTAATATTGGATGTCCTAGTAGCAAAGTGCAAAAAGGAAGATTTGGTGCTGTATTGATGAGAGAACCGGAATTGGTATCAAAGTGTATCTATGCAATGAAAAAGTCTGTAAGTATACCCGTAACTGTCAAGTGCAGAATTGGGGTCGATGATATGGACGAAGACGCATATCTAGATAAGTTCATTAAAGAATTGAGTTTTTCAGGATGTGAGACGTTCATAATACATGCAAGAAAAGCCTGGCTCCGTGGTTTAAGTCCTAAAGACAATAGAGAAATACCGCCTCTTAATTATCAAAGAGTCTACAAACTTAAAGAAACCTTCCCTGAGCTAAATATTATTATTAATGGAGGTATCAAAACAATTAAAGAATCTATTGAACACTTGAACTATGTAGATGGCGTTATGTTAGGTAGAGAAGCATACGATAATCCTTTTATTTTGACAGAAGTTGATAGTGAAATCTTTTCCGATGCAATGCACCCGATACAAAGAACGGATATCCTCATCAAAATGCTTCCGTATATTCAATCTGAGATAGATAAAGGAACTAAAATATCTCACATCACAAAGCATTTAATGGGACTTTTTAAAGGCTTTGATGGTGCAAAAAATATAAGAAAGTATTTAGTATCTTTAAGCAATGAAGTGCAGCCAGTTGATAACTATGAGAATTTTCTTTCAGAGATAGCAATATGATTAATAAAATTAAGGATTTAATAACTAAGTTTGGTAACAAAGAAGAAACAGTAGAAGAGTCTTCAATATCACAGCTCAATAATGCTTGTGCAGCGTTATTAGTAGAGATAGCCTTTGCGGACAAAGATTTTGATGAAACTGAAAAAACTTCACTGAAACAAACATTGATAGAGACTTATTTAATTGAAGAGGCTGAAATTGATGAAATTATAAGAGATGCAGAAAATACAGTATCTGAAAGCACTTCACTTTATGGATACACTAGAATTGTTAATGATGAATTTGGGTATGAAGACAAATTAAGTCTTTTGAAGAATCTTTGGAAAGTCGCTTATGCCGACGGAAATCTAGACAAATATGAAGAGCATCTCATTAGAAAAATTTCTGACTTGGTTCATATTAGTCACAGTGACTACATTAATATAAAGCTAGAAGTCAAGGGTGATTAATTAAAGTCATCAAATTCGTCAAAGTCATCGTCTACTTGTCCATCAAGAATTTCAAATTCTCTGCTTTGTAAGTAAGCATCACGGAAGAAAAGATACTCATCCCCTATTACAACACTTTCTAAACCAAGATATCTTGCCCGAGTATCTACTAAATCAATTGCAGTAAGAGAATACGCTGTACGGTCATGATCTATTAACCACAGAGGAGTTAAAAATGCATCTGGGATCATAGACAATGTATCTCTCATCGTGCTTGGCCCTAAACCTGGTAAAACTAAATAAGGACCATCAGGTACACCCCAAACCGCTAATGTCTGTCCAAAATCTTCGTCATTTTTATCAAGGCCTAGGCCTGATGCTACGTCGATAAATCCACCAATTCCTAGAGTTGAATTTATGGTAAATCTTGTTATGTCTGAAATTCCATCATTAAGTTTACCTTGTAATATGTTATTTATTGCTATGCTGAGATCTTCCATATTACGTGTGAAATTAGTAATTGATATTTCGATAAAGTCAGGTGTTACTCTTTTATAGAACCTTGCTATTGGAGAAGCAAATTGAAGATCTAATGTTTGATTTAAATTATGAGTCCTCTCATTAATATTCTTTAGTGGATCAATTTCAGATGCAGCAGTATTACTTAAAATAAATATAATCCCTATAAAACAAATCTTTATTACATTCATTTGATTATGTTGATCTGAGGTATACCAGATGATTTCTTTTCCTTAAGAGCCTTTAATGAATCTACTAACTTCTCTGCTATGTTAACAAATTCCATTTTTAAAAGTGAATGATTTTGAATATTAGAATCTTGTGAGATTTCCACCAAAGGGAGTTGAGCCAATAAATCTATAGAATATTCTTCAGAAAGTTTTTTTCCACCACCCTTTCCAAATAAGAAATATTTTTTGTCTTGATCATCAGGTTGGAACCAACTCATATTCTCAATAAGTCCTGTTATTGGTTTGTCTAATCTTTTAATCATTTCAATACCTTTTTTGCAGTCAGAAATTGAAACTTCTTGCGGTGTCGTGACGACTATTGAGGAAGTTAAAGGTATTCTTTGGAGTAAGGTTAATTGAACATCTCCCGTTCCTGGAGGAGTATCTACAATAAGATAATCTAATTCACCCCAATCCGTTTGAGAGAGTAACTGCATAACTGCTCCACTTACCATTGGACCTCTCCAAATCACGGGCATATTTTCACCGGAAATTAAGCCCATTGAAATAAATTTAATACCCTCTTTGGTTAGTGGTTCGATAACCTGTGCTTTTGATAACTTCAATTCACCTGCAGATGAACCAAGCATAATAGGTTGTGATGGACCGTAAATATCTGCATCGACTAATCCTACAGAAAATCCTTTGTCCCTTAAAGCTAATGCGATTTGGAGTGCAATAGCTGACTTACCAACTCCTCCTTTTGCTGAAAATACACCAACTATACTCTTAACTTTTCTAAGAGTTTCAGGAATCCTTAGTTTGTTATCTGTTTGCGCCATATTTTGTTAAAAAAGAACTCATACAAGTAGGTTATAATTAGCAAATATCTAATATTCTAACCCTACAATGGCACAAAATTCTGAAAAAAGATCAATTTTAGTAACAAGCGCTTTACCTTACGCAAATGCGTCATTACATCTAGGCCATATATTGGAACATACACAAACTGATATTTGGGTGAGATTTCAAAAACTTTACGGAAATGAATGTATTTACGTATGTGCAGATGACGCGCATGGCACTCCCATAATGTTAAAAGCTGAAGAGTTATCTATGAGCCCTGAAGAATTAATTGGAATAATCTATGAAGAACATAAGAGTACTTTTGAAGATTTTAATATTTCACATGATAATTATCATTCAACGCACAGTAGTGAAAATCAGGTTCTATCTGAAAGAATATATAAATCTTTGTATTCAAAAGGTCTTATAGAAAAGAAAGTTATAAACCAACTATTTGATACCTCAAGGAATATGTTTTTATCCGATAGATACGTCAAAGGATCATGCCCCAATTGTGGAGCAGAAGATCAATATGGAGATAATTGTGAGAAATGCAGTGCCACATATAATGCTATAGATTTAAAAGACCCTATATCTGTTCTTACAGGTACAAAACCCATAATTAAGGAATCAGAACATCTTTTCTTTAAGCTTAGTCTATTGAAAGATGAGATTAATAATTGGCTAGATTCATCTAAAATACAAGAACCAGTAAGGAATAAGCTTAATGAGTGGTTAGATTCTGATTTAAAAGAATGGGATATCAGTAGAGATGGGCCCTACTTTGGTTTCAAAATACCGGGATACGATGATAAATATTTTTATGTTTGGCTCGATGCACCAATAGGTTATTTAGCAAGTCATTTAAATTATTTAATAAAGCACGATTCCGAAAAAGACTTCGAAAGTTTCTGGAACAAAGATTCACCCTCGGAAGTTTTTCATTTTATAGGCAAAGATATAATGTACTTTCATACGTTATTTTTTCCAGCAATGTTATCGAATGCAGATCTAAAGACCCCAAATGGTGTTTTTGTGCACGGCTTTCTTACACTCAATGGCGAAAAAATGTCTAAATCAAGAGGTAACTTTATTTCTGCAGAAAACTATATCGACACCTTAGATTCAGACTATCTAAGATATTTCTTTGCATCCAAACTTAGTACTGGCGTCGATGATATTGATCTAAATTTAGATGAATTCAAACAAAAATGTAACTCTGATCTAGTAAATAAATATGCAAATATTGCCAGCAGGTCTGCTAGGTTTATTAATAAGAATTTTAATAATAGTCTTTCAGAGGAATTGGATTCACCTGAATTAATTGAAGAGTTTAAAAATACATCACAAAAAATAGCTGACCATTACGAAAAACTTGAATTTAGTAAAGCACAAAAAGAAATAATGTTATTAGCCGATAAAGCTAATCAATATGTAGATTCAAAGCAACCTTGGGTTCTCATAAAAGAAAAAGGTAATGAGAAATTGGTTCACTCTATTTGCACAACCTCAATAAATTTATTTCGAATACTAACTATAATGCTACAACCTGTTATACCTAGTTTTGTTGATAAAAGTTTAAGATTCTTAAAAGAAGATAAAATAGAATGGAATTCAATAAATAAGACTCTTTTAAATTGTAAAATAGACAATTTTGAAGCCATAGTCACAAGAATAGATGATAATCATTTGGACAAATTAATGGGAAGTTAAAATGGATGAAATAGATATCGAAGACTTTATGAAATTGGACTTAAGAATAGCCAAGATTATCCATGCAGAACCAGTAGAAGATGCTGATAAATTATTAAAATTAGAACTTGATGTAGGTAGTTACGGAAATAAAACGGTTTTTGCTGGAATGAAAAAATCTTATGATGCGGAAATTTTGGTCGATAAATTAGTAGTTTGTGTCAATAACCTGAAACATAGAAAAATGAGATTTGGTACATCAGAAGGAATGATATTAGCTGCAGGTGATGATGATATAGGAATTTTTATTTTATCACCGGATGAAGGTGCAAAACCTGGTATGCAAGTAAGGTAATGACTAAAGAGACAGATATTATAATCATTGGTGCAGGGCCAGTAGGTCTTTTCACCGTCTTCGAAGCAGGACTCTTAGGGCTTGAATGCATCCTCATAGACAATCTAGATAAAATCGGAGGCCAATGTAGTGAGCTTTATCCTGAAAAGCCAATCTATGATATACCCGGTGTCCCCAATCAAACAGCGCAAGAACATGTTGATGCATTACTGAAACAGGTAGAGCCTTTTAAATATGATGTATTTCTAAATGAAAGAGTCGAGAGTTTAGAAGAAATCAAAGACGAGGATATCTCTTCTTGGAAAATAACTACATCTGAAGGTAATGAACTTAAAGCTAAAAGCATCTTTATAGCTGCAGGAGCGGGATCTTTTGAGCCTAGGAGACCTCCAAATATTGAAAATCCTGATAGATTTCTTGAGAAGGGTGTTTCCTACTCTGTTAAATCTAAAGAGAAATTTAAAAATAAAGACTTGCTAGTCTTTGGAGGTGGCGATAGTGCATTAGACTGGACGGTTGAATTAGCCGATTTCACAAAATCTATAAAATTAATTCATCGAAGAGATGAGTTCAGAGGTGCACCTAATACTGAAGCTCAAATGAGAGAATTAGTAGAAACAGGTAATGTAGATTTGAAAACTCCATATGTGATAGAAGATCTAGTTGGCACAGAAAAAATTGAAGGTGTTTTGATAAAAAACTTTGAGTCAAAGGAAATAGAAGAGATCAAATGTGATGAAGTTCTATTCTTATTTGGTCTTAATAAAAAATTAGGTCCTATTGCTGATTGGGGTATTGATATGAACAACAAAAAGATCTCCGTAGATACAGAAAAATATGAGACAACAACAAAAGGAATCTTTGCAGTTGGAGATATAAATGATTACCCGGGAAAGCTAGATCTTATTCTTTGTGGATTTCATGAAACTACCTTAGCGGTCCAAGAAGCTTTCAGAAGATCAAATCCCGGTGAAAGAGTTCCTTTCGGTTATACAACTTCCAATACTAAGTTACAAAAGAAACTAGGTGTTAGAGATTAACTTTCTGTCTTCTTCTTCCTTCTTGCCACTTGCTTCAATCGTAGAGAATTGATCTTAATGAACCCAGTTGCATCTTCTTGATTGTAAGTATTTTCGTCGTCTTCGAAAGTTACAATTTTTGAATCATAAAGGCTTAGATCTGAGGATCTACCTAAAATAGTTACATTACCTTTATACAATGACATTTTGACACTACCTGAAACGAATTCTTGAGTTTTATCAATCAACGCTTGAAGAGCTTCTCTTTCTGGACTCCACCAATAGCCGTCATAGATAAGTTGAGCATACTTTGGCATTAATCCATCCTTTAAGTGCCCAGCTTCAGCATCTAGTGTTATAGATTCTATTGCACGATGAGCTCTCAGAAGAATAGTTCCTCCAGGAGTTTCATAACATCCTCTTGATTTCATGCCCGTATATCTGTTTTCAACAAGATCAAGCCTGCCAATACCATGTTTACCAGCTAATTTATTTAATTTTGAAAGTATTTCAGAAGAAGAATTATTAATATTATTGATTGATATAGGTTCACCAGATTTAAACTCAATTGAGATTATCTCCTCCTCGTCTGGAGCATCTTTTAAAGAAGAAGTTCTTTGCCAAATTTCCTCTGGTGCTTTTACTGACGGGTCTTCTAATATCTCTCCTTCATAAGACGTGTGAAGTAAATTCTCATCAGTTGAATATAAAGGATCATCGGGGCTTGCATCAATTTCTATCTGATGTTTTTTGCAATAATCTACTAAGTCGGCTCTTGAAGAATATTCCCAGGTTCTCCAGGGAGCTATGACTTGTATGTCTGGATTTAATGAGTAAGATCCAATTTCAAATCTAATTTGATCATTTCCTTTACCAGTTGCACCATGAGCTATTGCATCTGCACCCTCTTCTTCTGCAATTTCTATCAACCTTTTACTAATCAATGGTCTTGCAATCGATGTTCCTAAAAGATACTCACCTTCGTATAATGTGTTTGCCTTGAACATTGGAAAAATATAATTCTTTGTAAATTCTTCCTTTAAATCTTCTATTAGTATCTTTGAGGCTCCAATAGCATTTGCCCTTTCCTCAACTTGTTCAGGGTCATGATCCTGTCCGATATCTGCTGTAAAAGCTATGACCTCAGCATCATAGGTATTCTTTAGCCAATGCAGTATTACAGTAGTATCTAAACCACCTGAATATGCTAAAACAATTTTATTAATTTTCTTATCAGTCATAACAGGATGCGTATTGTATACATAGTAACTGTAATTTCACTAAAGACCTTTAGATTAAGTCCTTGAGGTGATATTTCAAATCACCAAGATAAGACTCGTATTTTTTCCATTGATGGAGCCCCTTGTTATTAATGGGCTCTCTAACTTGCTCGGAACTAGCTGTCTTTACCGCCCGAGAATTCTTATAAAATTCTAATGTTGCATGTTCAAAA
>CACBUE010000008.1 GCA_902542325.1 uncultured SAR86 cluster bacterium
GTTGCAGATCCAAATTTAGTAGACTTAACTGAAAAAGGCCTTTTGCAAGCGAAGTTAATCGATGAGAATACAAAGGATATATATTTTGAAAGAATTCTTAGTTCAGGCTTACCAAGAACTATTCAGACAGGTGCTCACATGGCAGAAAGGAGAGGAATCGAAATAGAAGCTTATCCAGAACTTAAAGAATATCAATGGGATCCAAAATCTTTTCAAGATAATGATGTAAAAAAATTCGGATATCTTTTTGAAAGCTCTAAATCAAAAAATGCGATAGGTGGAATTGAAGAGGCTGACGAATTTTATAATAGAGTAACAAGACAATTAGAAAAAATTATAAAAGAAGACTGGAGTCAAATAGCCATTGTTTTGCACGGTGCAGTTAATGCTGCAATCATGTGCTGGTTAAATGACATTGATATAAGTCTAGCTTCAAAATTTGATCAGGATCATGCCGCTTTAAATATTATTGATATTGATACGAAAGAAGATGGTGAAATAATCAGGAAATCAATAAGGCGATACAATATTCCTCCAGATTTATCAGATATAGACTCAGATATAAGATCTTCTTGGGAATCTACAGCAAGTAAAATAATTAGCTTTAATGAATCAGCCAATTAATTATGTCTTGGAAGGCATTGGTATCCTGAATTAGAAATAGATGTCCACCTTCATAAAACTCTAACTTACTGTTATCAATTTTTTGGTGCATCTTCTCCATATTTAACATTGGAGCTATTCCATCATATTTACCTCCCAATAAAAAAGTAGGAATATTGATTTCATCTAAATCTCCATATGTATTATGGTCCTTTCTTGCGAGTAGTTGTTTAAGAAGGTTTCTTGGTAGAGGTTTATAGGCATTCCTATTTTCCGCCTGTTGTTTTATAGATTGCCATAAATCATCATTTTCCTCTATCCACGCATCGGTAATTCTCAAATCATTTATTTTGATGCTTGTCTCGAGTTTTTCTTCTTCGTTCATTTCTTCTAATGTGTGTAAAGGATAGGAAGAACCGCCATCTCCGCCTGAAGAGGTGCAGGCCAAAATGAGTTTGCTTACTCTGGATGCATGTCTTTTTATAAATTCTTGAGCGACCATACCCCCAAAAGAAACACCCATAACTGGAATAGTGTCTATTTTAAGCTCATCAAGAAGATGAGCAGCATCATCAGCGTATTGTTGCATTGAATAAGAACCGGATGGCTTGGAAGTCTGACCAAGCCCTCTTTGGTCATAACTAATAATTTCAAAATGTTCTGAAAGAGGCGAATCAAGCTGATTAGGTTTATTTCTCAAATCACCTCCTGTGCCCCCTATAAATAATAAGGGTCCGTTAGCACGAGGTGTACTTCTTTCAAAATATATATCTAGGTCTTTTGTGCTTATAATAGCCATGGTTCTTCGATGTTAATTATAGAATAAAATAATTATGAAAAAGGCTTTTATACTAACTACTCTTTTGACGTTAATCGTTCCATCAACTTTATTTGCAAATGAGTTTAGTCTCTTTATAAAAACCTGTAAAAGTTGTGAATGGATAACCTATCCCGTGCCTTTTCGTCTGAAGGAGCAATGTGAAATAGCAAGACAAGGTATCTTTATAAAAGGTATGACTAAATGTCTAAAAACAGATTAGATAATGGCTAAATGGTCAGAATCGGAAGCCTTAGACTGGTATAAAGAGCAAGATTGGATTGTTGGATGCAACTATCTACCGAGTAACGCTATAAATCAGCTAGAGATGTTCCAGCCAGAAACATTTGATAGTGAAATAAATAAGAGGGAATTATCTTGGGCGAATAATCTAGGCTTTAACTCAGTTAGGGTTTATCTGCATGACTTGCTTTGGAATGATCCAGAAACCTTTAAAGATATCTTAGATAGATTCCTTAACATTTGTGAACAAAACAATATAAGACCAATATTAGTTTTATTTGATGACTGCCACAGACCTTTTCCAAAACTTGGTACACAACCTAAACCGGTAACAGGAGTTCATAATTCAGGCTGGAAGCAAAGCCCCGGCATGGCCATTGTTAGTGAAATTCATGAGAATGATAATCATCCTGAAATACCAAGATTAAAGAATTTCGTCCAAGAAACACTAAAGTATTTTAGTAATGATCAAAGAATACTTCTTTGGGATATTTATAATGAACCAGGTCAATTTGGGATAGGTGATAAATCTTTTGCATTGTTAAAATTAGTTTGGGAATGGGCATTAGAAATTAGACCTTCTCAGCCATTAACGTCCTGTTTAGATGGCTCAGTGGGTCAAGAGATTATTGAATTAAATCAAAAAAATTCTGATGTAATTACTTTTCACACTTACGAGGGCGAAAAACTTCAAGAGACAATCGATAGACTTAAAAACTTCAATAGACCTTTAATATGTACTGAGTATATGGCTAGAGAATTTGGGTCAACTTTTGAATTTAGCTTACCTATTTTTAAAAAAAATAATATTGGATGTTTTAACTGGGGGCTTGTAGCTGGAAAAAGCCAAACACATTTTGGCTGGTCTACAATCTTAGACCTAAAAAAGAAAAAGGAAGAAGGTGATTTTTTAAATGAAGGAGATGATGTACCTGAGCCTGAAGTATGGTTTCATGATATTTTAAGAGCTGATGGTAGCCCTTACTCTTTGGAAGAGGAGATTTTTATAAAAGAAATGACTGCTTCTAAGACGCTAGTTTGGAAGTAAATTTCAATCGATATCAATATACTTTGTCCATTCCTCATCTTTAAAGTTATAAGATGAATCTAAATAAGATCTCATCATGTGCTTTAAGGTCGGTTTCTTGGGCGTCGTCAATGGCTTCAAATCAGAATTCCCTTTTTTGTTATTACAAACTTTGCATGAAGTAGTGACATTCTCCCAAGAAGTATCACCACCTTTTGAAATTGGAATTACATGATCTAAAGTAAGGTCATTTCTAGGAAATTTTTTTCCACAGTACTGGCATACATAGTTATCTCTTGAAAAAACATTAGATCTTGAAAACTTTACCTCTTTTTTTAGATGATGATAATTAGAGAGCATTATTATGCTCGGCACATTTAAGGCCATGCTTGGTGACCTGACAACCCAATCATTGTGATCTTTCACAACGAAGACTTTTCGGTTTAAAGTAAGTTTTATAGCAGAGTGCCAGTCGACTACTGAAAGTGGAAAAAAGCTCAGAGGCCTTCCATCTCTATTCAATATCAAACAATCAGCAGACACTATGACAATATAATATTTTTTTTTAAATTTTTCTAGAGCAATAAAGTTACTTTCTAGTTACTTTTTTTGAATGTAAAATTTATCTTGAGATGAATAAGTTTTTTACCTTGCTGGCAGTACTTCTCATTGCTGATTCGTCATATTCTGAAGAACCTAAGAAAGTTTTATGTGAATTGGAAGGGAATTATTCCATTACTTATGATGATTTCAGAAGAAATTATTTTAATGAAGCTGTAGAGATTGCAAAAAATGTAGCTGTCACCACTACTCAATCAATATTTTTTTTAAATAGAGCGAAACAAACTCTTAACAAAGATGCATGGGATAAAAATAAAATTGATGTGATCCAATATTGGGCCTTAGATGAAAATTCAGATGATCTCCTAAAACTAGACTATGTTGTCGAGCCAGCTCCGGTCTGGGTTACGCAAAGTGATTGGGTAAAGGAGAAAAAAGAGACCGGCATTATGGTAACTCATTTCATTGAGAATGGAGCAATGCATCCAAATTATCCTGAATATAAAGTTGATATTTATAAAATAAATAATGAGATAAATTGGTTTACTGGAAAAGCGAGAATTAAGGGAGATATTTGGCTAAAAAGAGTAGATGGTAAAAAGGGTAAAGATCCAAAAATAGAAATTCTTGCAAAAGGAAACTGTGAAAAACAAAAGAAAAAGTTCTAATTAAAGGCCTTGCACTAATAATAAAGAAGTTGGGATAATTATCGACCATATTAAACATGCCAAAACTACTGGCTTGAATTGAAGCCTACTCAAGCTCTCTCTATTTATCTGAGTTCCAATACAAAAAAGACCTGTCAAAAGGCAAATTCGATTAATTTCCTTGAGGTAGCCTGTAATAAGCTCATCAGGTTGAAGAAAAGAATTTAATAAAGTAGCAATCAAGAAAAAAATGACAAAAAGAGGTAAGCCTAGTCCTTCACTCTTACTTCTATAAAGCCAAGCTGCAAAGATTACCAAGGGGACTATCCAAATGGTCCTTGCTACTTTAAGTGTTGCTGCAACTTCAACTGATAATTCACCTATACTAGAAGCAGCACCAACAACAGATGCCGTATCGTGTATTGCAAGTGCAACCCATGCACCAAATTGAACTTCGTTTAGTTGAATGAAGTTATTTAAGATAGGAAATAATAAAACAGCGACAGCATTTAATAAAAAAACTATCGTAATTGCCATGGTTAAGTCTTCTGGTCTAGCTCTAATTGAAGGTGCAACGGAAGCGATAGCAGTTCCGCCACAAACAGCTGTTCCAGAAGCCAAAAGAAAGGATAGCTTTTGAGAAACACCCAATAGTTTGCCTAGCAATATAACTGCACCGAATGCCAAAACCACATAGAGCGAAATCCAAAAGAAGTAAACTGAATTGGTCTCGTAAAATGAATCTAAACTCAAACTACCTCCTAAAAAAACTATGCCAGTCTGTAAAATTCTGGATCCATACTTTTGAGTAAGAAAATCTTTAGGCAATTTATAAAAGAGCGCTAGAGATATACCTAAAAATAGTGAGACAGCTGAATTACCAATCCATAAGCCTATTGCAATGATAATTATCGTTATAAAATAAAGCATTAATGAAGTTTGGTGAGTTACAAATGAATTTGATTTGTAACAATTCAATTATGAGAGTATTAATAACATAAATCAATCTAACGAAAGACTTTTAAAAAGTATAAAATGAATAAATGAATAAAATTTATCATAGTTTTCTATTGTCTCTATTAACCTCATTCGTAGGAGCTTCTGACATCGGTAAACAAAATAGTGAATCTAATTTTGAACTACTGGTTCACAAAACTCCGACCTGCGACTGTTGCAAAATGTGGGTAAACCACATGGAAGAAAACGGATTTACAGTAAATATAAAAGATCACCAAAGCCTTGTAAAAATAAAAGAGGAACTAAAAATAGAACCTGAGCATAGGTCATGTCATACGGGGGTTTCCTCGCAAGGACATTTTTTTGAAGGACATATTCCAAGTAAATATGTCTCACAATTTCTTTCAGAAGGTAATCCAGATGCAATAGGCCTGTCAGTTCCTGGAATGCCTTTGGGCTCTCCGGGCATGGAAGTTGAGGATCGCTTTACACCTTATGATGTACTTGTGCATTACAAAGATGGGTCAACTAAAGTTTATGCAGAAATAAGAAAATAAAATCCTAATTCAAGGATATTTTTTGCTTGGACTAAGTTCCTTTTTAATGAGCAGGCTCTTGAATCATTATAAAAATTAAAGATGAATGCAAAAGTATATGGTTTTACACACTCTCCTTGGGTACAGGCAGTCTTACTGGCTCTATATGAAAAAGAACTAGATTACGATCTTTATGTAAGACCACCTTATGATGTCTTCAAAAAATGGGGTGTTTATATGCCTGTAGTTTCATTAGATGATGGTCCTTGGGAAATTGAGTCAACTCAAATACTCACTAAATTAGGTTATAAACCTATACTCGCTGACGAACTTAAAGCTGCTAATAATTCCTGGCAAGGAGTTTTGCATCGTACTGATAATCCATTTAAGTTCTTTTTACATTTTGCTCGTGGTGGACAGATCTCAAAGTCTTTCGTAAATAATACGGTTAGTAACTTTCTTTTAAGCTTTGTTGCCTTTTATATGTTTATGTTAATAAATATTGGAAAATGGACATTAAAACAAAAAGAACCTGAAAATTTTGGAGATCAATTCATGTATTGGGAGAAAGCACTTGATACGTCTGAAGGTCCATTCATAGATGGTATTAAACCAGGTTCAAAGGACTTTGTAATGTTTGGAATAATACAGTGTCATGCAAGTATTCCTGTACCTGCATTGAATTCCCTTATCAATGATCAAAGACTTCCAAACCTTAGAAAATGGGTAAATACCATGGAAAAACACTTTAAGGGATATCCTTATCTATATTCGTCTAAGTTTTTTAAGTCTGATATTCCAGAAGCAAATTCTGCAAACCTTTTTCAAATTGTGTCTTTTTTCTGTGGACTTATAGTGATGATTTTGGCTTTCCCAATTACAATTACATTGGTTTTGATATTAATGAGTCGAGTAGAAAAGAATAGAATAAAAAGATTTTAGTTGGTGGGCCCGGGAGGACTCGAACCTCCGACCAATGGATTATGAGTCCACTGCTCTAACCAACTGAGCTACAGGCCCTTATTCGTCTAGGAAACCTTTCAAGTGAGAGGATCTAGTTGGGTGTCTTAATTTTCTTAAAGCTTTAGCTTCTATTTGTCTAATTCTCTCTCGAGTTACATCAAACTGCTTACCAACTTCTTCCAGAGTATGATCAGTATTCATCCCAATACCAAATCTCATTCTCAAAACCTTAGCTTCTCTTGCTGTAAGACTGCCTAATATGTCATCGGTAGCACCCTCGAGGTTTTCTTCTATAGCGGCAATATCAGGTGCATCGATAGAAGTATCTTCAATAAAGTCACCCAAGGTTGTATCTTCTTCATCTCCGATTGGAGTCTCGGTTGAAATCGGCTCTTTAGCTATTTTTAAGACCCTTCTAACCTTATCTTCTGGAAGATCCATACGCTCGCCTAATTCTTCAGGAGTAGGTTCTCTTCCCATTTCTTGAACCATCTGTCGCGATACACGATTAAGCTTATTAATAGTTTCTATCATATGGACGGGAATACGAATAGTTCTTGCCTGGTCAGCTATAGAACGTGTTATTGCCTGACGTATCCACCAAGTAGCATAAGTAGAAAATTTATAACCCCTTCTATACTCAAATTTATCCACTGCTTTCATCAGACCAATATTGCCTTCTTGAATAAGATCTAAAAACTGAAGTCCTCTATTGGTATATTTTTTGGCTATGGAGATAACTAATCTGAGATTCGCTTCTACCATATCTTTCTTAGCTCTTCGTATTTTCGCTTCACCTATAGACATCTTTCTATTTATATCTTTAATTTCGCTGACAGGTAATTGAATAATTTTTTCAAGTTTAGAAAGTTTATTTTGCAATCTAACGATCTCGGTTAAATTTTCTTTTACTTCTTTTGCCCAAGGTTTTCTCGATTTAGCTATCTTTTCAGACCAAGAAGCGTCAGCTTCGTTTCCAGCATATTCTTGGATGAATTCTTTTCTTGGCATCTTTCCTCTCTTAACGTAGATAGTAAAAAGATATTTTTCAACTTCTCTAATAATTTCAAGGGCATCTCTTGCGGGATCAGCTATTATTTCGAATTGAGTGGGAGATAATTTAAGAAATTGAAAGATTTCACCTAATTTTTCTTGTTCTTGAATAGCTGCTTTACTTGTTCTTGTTCTTGCACAAGCTTTATTCGATTTATTGAATTGCCTTTTAAGTGAACTAAAGCGTTTCTTAACTTCAACTGGATCTGGTCCTGAAGCTTCTTCTTCATCAGATTCTCCTTTCTCTTCTTTCTCTTTCTTTTGAGCTAAAGCTGGCGGCGGAATACCTTCTTCTATATCCATAAATCCAACTAATACTTCCGATAACCTTCTATCTCCTGCTACAACCTCTTGATACTCTTCTAAAATTCTATCGACGATACCTGGGTAAAAACAACAAGCCTGCAATAGTTCTCTTGCGCCTTCTTCAATTCTTTTTGCTATTGCTATTTCACCTTCCCTTGTAAGGAGGTCTACTGTTCCCATTTCTCTCATATAGAGACGAACTGGATCAGTTGTCCTTCCTACCTCAGACTCAACAGTAGTCAACGTGGTTCTGGTATCTGCAATGGTTTCTGGAGCTGCCTCAGAATTATCATCATTGGCAGAATTATTTGATTCAAGAACTTCTATACCGATGTCCATTAACATCTGAATAGTCTCTTCAACCTGATCAGGATCAGATATATCTTCAGGTAGCATGGAGTTGATGTCCTCGTAGGTAAGAAACCCTTGATCTTTTCCTTTATCTACAAGTTCTCTAAGCCCTGAGTTTTCAAGGTCTTCCTCTCCAAAAAGGGCTTCATCAGATGCTTCAACAGCCTCTATTTCTTTTTCTTTTGACTCAACGGGTGGATTTTTTGCTTTTCTTGCCATAACAAATTTTAAGGGTGGGCAATTATATTAGTTTTTTCTACAAAATGCCTAACTTTTAATTTAAATAGCCTTTTTGACTAAGTTCTCTTAATAAATTCTTCTCCGGTTCTTCAAGTCGATGAAGATTAGTCAACAGATGTTGTTGAAGCTCAAAAGTTTCATCCTCGGATAATTTTCCTGTTTCAAATATTTCTTTTAGCTCGATTATTCTTGTTACGGAATCCGATTTCTTCAATTTTGATATACAGTCATTCAAATAATCAATAGCATTTTGCTCGTCTATCGCATCGTGAACTGAAATCAATGCACCTATGAAAGAAGCTGATTCCTTATCCAGGGTGCTTAAGAGATCAGAAATACCTGCATCAGGATTTTCTTTAAAAAATGACACAACTGCTATCATTAGCTGAACTTCAGGCTCATGAAAGTCACTGAACTTTTCATGATCATTGATCTGATTAGCCAAGTAAGGATAAGTTAGAACTAAGGATAAAATTTTAGATCCCAATAAGGTAGAGTCAAAACTTATTTTATCTTCCCCAAGATCGGATGTTGGATTTTTGGTTTCACGCTTAGGATAACTTATTTTTTTGCTATGAGTTTTGATGTCTTTAATTTCTAAACCTGTTAACTTAGATACCTCCCCTTCCAATAATTTCTTAATCGAACTTTCTTGCATACCAGAAAGTAATTCCATAGCTTTAGAGGCCAGTGAAGCTTTCTGTTCTAGAGAAGTGACTTCAGAAGCCATAGTTAGTCTATCTATAAAATATTCAGATAATAATGTTGCATTTTTAAACTTTGCTTTCAGTTCCTCCACAGAATTTTTTTCTAACAAACTAGCTGGATCCTCTCCTTCAGGTAGAAATAGAAATTTTATCGTCTTACCATCGGTTACAGCTGGTAAAACATTTTTTAGAGCACCCCATGCAGCTCCTCTTCCAGCATCATCACCGTCAAAGCAAAAGATTATTTCGTTTACTACCTGCAGTAGCTTTTGAATGTGAAATCTGTTCGTTGCAATTCCCAGTGTAGCGACTGAGTTTGTCATACCATTTTCATACATAGCTATAGAATCCATATAACCTTCAACTACAAAAATTTCTTTCAAATCCTTTCTAAATTCTAAGGCCTCGTAAAATCCATAAAGTTCTCTATTTTTCTGAAAAACTGAGGTTTCTCCGGTATTTAAATATTTTGGTTGATCATCAGGATTCATAACTCTGCCACCAAAACCAACCACTCTCCCTTTCCGATCTTTTATTGGAAACATTAACCTATCTCTAAAGAAATCAAATAACTTATCGTCTTTATTCTTTTTTGCTAAACCTGCTTTAATTAAAACTTCTTCTTTTATGCCTTTATTTAGCATCTCTTTAGAAAGTGCATCCCAAGAATTAGTAGCATATCCTAGAGAGAATTTTCTACAGACTTCACTCGAAATCTTTCTATTGTTAAGTATGTAATTTCGAACATGTTCCGAATCCTTGGACTTTGATAAGTTCTTTTCAAAAATCTCCATTGCCATTTTTAATGCAGCGTATAAAGGATCTTTTTCACTTGTAAATGATCGGGTGTTTTCATAAGGGACTTCTACACCAGCTCTTGCTGCCAGCGCCTCTACAGATTCGATAAAATCATATCCTTGATGAGACTGTAAGAAACCAATCACGTTCCCTGTAGCTCTACATTTAAAACAATAATAAAATTGTTTCTGGTCACTGACACTAAAGGATGGATTTTTTCCATCATCACAAAAAGGGCATTGACCAAAATGGTCTTTACCTTTCTTTTTCAGAGGTAAATAAGATTCCACTAAAGAAACAATGTCAGTCATATCTACGATTTCTGTAATGAAATCTTTAGGTATAGAACCTGACACTAATACTTACTCCTAAACCAATCTTCCAAAATAATTTGTGCAGAAATACTATGTTTATTTCTTGAATCTTTTATTCCCATCTGGATATTTTCTAACCTCTCTTTAGCCTCTCGGCTGGACAATCTCTCATCGGTTTTTTCTATACCTATATCATATCTTTTATTCAGAGCAGTAGAAAATTTATCGGATGAATCTTGAATCTTGCTCCTAGTTCCATCCATATTTAATGGATCGCCTACAATAAACAAGTTGGGATTCCATTCTTTGACGATCATATCTAATTCTACCCAGTCAGGTAAGCCATCATTTGCACGAATAGAGTAAAAAGTAGATGCTGTTTGAGTGATTTCTTGTCCTATCGCAATACCAATATTCTTAGTACCAAAATCAAAAGCCATTATCACTCTTGGAGCTTCCTTGCTCATTTAGAAAATTCTTCGACCGATTCAATAAAAATTTCAGCTACATCGATATCGCAAAGCTCTTTATATTCCTTAAAGCAAGTCGGACTTGTTACATTTATCTCCGTTAGATAATCTCCAATAATATCAAGACCTACTAATAAAAGTCCTTTTTCTACTAATGATGGGGCCACTTCTTCACATATCCATAAGTCTCTATCTGATAGAGACTTTGCAACCGCAGAAGCTCCTGCAGCTAAGTTACCGCGAAGCTCACCTTCCGCAGGCACTCTGGCAATGGAAGCACTCATAGGCTTCCCATCCACAATTAGAATACGTTTATCTCCTTCGGTTATTTCAGGTATGAATTCTTGGATCATGACCTTTTCAGTGAAATGATCAGTAATTGTTTCTAAAATGACATTTAAATTTGGATCATTAGCCTTCACTCTAAAAATAGAAGCTCCACCCATTCCATCTAGTGGCTTAATGACGGTATCTTTATTTTCCAATACAAAATTGGCCAAGAAATCTTTGCTGCTAGTAACAAGGTGTTTAGTACAACATTGAGGAAATTCGGTGGCATAAACCTTTTCATTACAGTCTCTCAAGCTTCTAGGATTATTAAAGATATTAACTCCTTGTCTTGCAGCCATTTCTAAAACGTAAGTGTTGTAAATATATCCGGAATTAAAAGGAGGATCTTGCCTCATTAAAATTGAATCGAGTTCGCTGAGTTCAATTATTTTTTCCTCTTCTTTGGTGAACCAGTCAGATGGATCATTTCTAACCTCCATTTTATTGGAACTTGCATAGGGAATACCCGATTTAATGAATAAAGAGTCAGGAGTGATATAAATGATTTCATGACCTTTTCTTTGGGCTTCGATCATCATCGCTAAAGTGCTATCTTTTTTGAAATTGATAGTCTCGATGGGATCCATAACAACACCTAGCTTCATCTTTAGTCTGACTCCTGAATTAAAATTCCTTTGCACCGTATCTTAAAGCACTTATAACTGATATTGCTGCAGTTTCTGCTCTTAAAATACGCGGTCCTATAGTAACAGGTATAAAGCCATCTTCTTTCAAACCCCTAATCTCCTCCTCAGTGAAATCACCCTCAGGTCCAATAGCGATTGAAATAGAATCTTTAATTTCAATTTCTGACAACATTATTTCTGCCTCTGGATAGAGAACTATCTTGATATCGGAATTGATTACCTTAGACCAATCCTCAATCTTGAGAGGCTCAGTTATTTCGGGAATCCAATTCTCGCCACATTGTTCGCATGCTCCTCTAGCTATTTGATTCCATTTTTCTATTCTTTTTTCTAAATTAACATTTGTTCTATTTGGTGTGACTCTTTCAGTCAACAAGGGTGAAAAGTTCCCAACACCTAATTCTGTAGCCTTTTGGATTGTTAAGTTAAAAGGATCATTCTTTATCAGAGACTGACCTAAATTAATTTGAATTCCATGTCTATTGGACAGTGGATAATTTTCTATGATTAAAATCTTAAAAATTTTCTTATCAATGTCTAAAATCTCAGCTAAAGCCGAGTTCCCCTTCCCGTCGAAAACAGTAAACCTATCCCCTACTCTTTTCCTAAGAACATTAAGTTCATGATGAAAATCTTTTTTATATAGAGACATAACTTCCTCTTTAATATAGGGAAGATCTAGAAATGTTCTTGTGTAGTCAGTATTACTCATTAAAGGATATATTAAATCATCAAATCTATTTTTAGGGCATCGTAAAAAATAACTGTTCAGTTTTTACTAAACTCCTTGAAAGAAAAAATATGTTGGGTATTATTCATAGTCCCTTCAGTAAATAAAGATGACGATAATTTAGTAAAGTGACAGATAGCAAGAAAAAGAAATTCAACGGTGAAGGCAAGCAGTTAGGTCATCAAGTTTCCAAAAGTATGCGCAAGTATTTCAAGCAGTTAGATGGCGAGAATCCTACTGATATTTACAATATGGTTTTAAAAGAAGTTGAACTTCCTCTGCTAGAGATCGTGATGAAGCAGTGTGATGATAATCAATCAAAGGCCAGTAAGATATTAGGCATAAATAGAGGTACTCTTAGAACTAAACTAAAGGAACACAATCTACTCTAAACTATAGATGGCTCAAACTGCCAACCCAAAGATTAAAAGAGCTTTAGTAAGTGTGTCTGATAAAGATGGCATTGTTGATTTTTGTTCATCGTTATCTAATGATTTTGGGATAGAAATTATTTCTACAGGAGGTACTCTAAAAACCCTTTCAGATGCAGGAATCAATGCAATAGATATTTCAAAGCATACAGGATTTCCTGAGATGATGGATGGGAGAGTTAAAACCCTTCATCCAAAAGTGCACGGAGGCATACTTGCCAGAAGAGATATCGATCAGCAGGTCATGTTAGAGAATGGTATAAAAGAAATAGACTTAGTAATTGTGAATCTTTATCCATTTATTGAAACTATCGCAAAAGAAAATACTAAGCTTGAGACTGCAATCGAAAATATTGATATCGGTGGACCTAGTATGGTTAGGTCAGCCGCAAAAAATAATTTATATGTTGGTGTGGTAGTGGAGCCAAATGATTATGAAAAAATCCTTCAAGAGATTAAAGAAAACGACGGCTCACTTACTTTAGATACTAGAAGAAATTTGGCGGCTAAAGCATTTAGCCATACAGCAAATTATGATTCGGCAATCTCGGATTACCTCAACCGCAAACAAACTACGAAACCTGAGTATTTGTTTGGCAGATATCAGCTTAAACAAGAACTGAGATATGGTGAGAATCCGCACCAATCAGCAACCTTCTACGTCAATACAAGTCAGTCCGATAGAAATAACGTCTCATTTGCCGAACAGATACAAGGTAAAGAGCTTTCCTATAATAATATTGCAGATACAGACGCTGCCTACGAGTGTGTGAAAGTTTTTTCTGAACCAGCTTGCGTAATAGTAAAACATGCCAATCCTTGTGGAATAGCGCTTGGGTCTAATATTAAAGAAGCATATGAAAAAGCTTTTGCTTCAGATGAAACATCAGCATTTGGAGGAATAATAGCTTTTAATCGATCACTCGATCGATCTACAACTGATAAAATTATTGAAAATCAGTTTGTGGAGGTAATAATTGCTCCAGGTGTAGATCATCAAGCACGTGAAATACTATCTAAAAAAGAAAATGTCAGACTTTTAGATACTAAGGAATTGGGTGAACCTGCAAAAGAACCAAAAATATTGAGTGTAAATGGTGGATTGTTAATCCAAGATAATGACTTAGCAGTTATCTCAAATGAAGATCTAAGGGTGGTATCTGAGCGGAAACCAAGTAAAGATGAAATAGAAAACTGTCTTTTCGCTTGGAAAGTATGTAAGTTTGTTAAATCAAATGCCATTGTTTATACAAAAGATAATCAAACGATTGGTATAGGTGCCGGACAGATGAGTAGAATTGATAGTGCACAAATAGCAGCATCTAAAGCGGTCGAAAGAGGCTTTGAAACAAGAGGATGTTCTATGGCGTCCGACGCTTTCTTTCCTTTCAGAGATGGAATTGATGCTGCAGCTAAAATAGGAATCACCTCCGTCATCCAACCCGGAGGTTCGATGCGCGATCAAGAAGTAATAGATGCCGCTAACGAAGCTGGTATGGCCATGTTATTCACTGGCGTGCGGCACTTTAGACATTGATAAATGAAGGTCTTAATAGTTGGGTCAGGCGGTAGAGAGCATGCCCTCTCATGGAAAATATCTAAAAGCCCTTTAGTAAAAGAAATTTTTGTTGCTCCAGGAAATGGGGGAACAGAATTGGAAAATTCTGTCATCAATGTTGATATACATGCTGATGATATTGAGGGACTGATGCAATTCGCCCTTTATGAACAAATCGATTTAACCATCATTGGACCAGAAAATCCTTTGGTCAATGGCATAACAGATAAATTCGAAGAATCAGGATTAAGGTGCTTTGGGCCATCAAAAGGAGCCGCACAACTTGAAGGGTCTAAGGAGTTCATGAAGAATTTCCTAAAAAAATACAATATACCTACGGCAGAATATTCCGCGTTCACTGACCCTATTAAAGCTATCGATTATGTAAGAAAAAAAGGATGTCCTATTGTAATCAAGGCTGATGGTCTAGCTGCAGGAAAAGGTGTAACAATTGCAAATAATATTGATGAGGCCAAAGAGGCAATAGATCTGGCTCTTGAATCTGAAATTTTTGGAGAAGCCGGAAGAAAAATTGTCATAGAAGAGTTCCTGAGTGGAGAAGAAGCAAGTTTTATAGTAATGACCGATGGTGTTAATGCTATCCCTTTTCCAACTTCACAAGATCACAAAGCAAGAGATGAAATGGACAAGGGACCCAATACTGGTGGCATGGGTGCATATTCTCCAGCGCCAGTAGTTGATAGCATTGTCCATAAGAAGATCATGCAGGATGTAATTTATCCTACCCTAAAAGGCTTGCAAGAAGAGGGTTTTAAGTACGTAGGTTTTTTATATGCTGGGATGATGATAGATCAAGATAAAAATCTTAAAGTACTAGAATTTAATTGCCGTTTTGGTGATCCTGAGACACAACCCATAATGATGAGACTCGAATCTGATCTAGCTGACCTTTGTTTTAAAGCATGTGAAAGTGATCTTAGTAATCAAACGCTTGAGTGGAATGAAAAAAAATCTCTAGGGGTGGTTATTGCTGCAGAAGGATATCCTTCTAAGTATGAAATAAATAAAAAGATTAAAAACATCCCTTTAGAAAAAAATGATCTTAAGGTTTTCCATGCCGGTACTAGATTCCAAGAAGACAGCTTAACTTCAAATGGAGGAAGGGTAATGTGCGTCACTGCACTGGGCTCTTCGATTCAATCTGCTCAAAAAAAAGTTTATAATGCGATATTAGAAATTACCTATGAAGATGCTTTTTACAGAAAAGATATAGGTTACAGAGCAATAGCCAGAGAAGAAGAAAAATGAGCTTAATAGATAAATTTATAACTGAGATTGATAAAGGTTTAAAGTTTTCTACACAAAACTACCAGAAAGAATCGAGACAATATCCTGCACAAAACATTGAAGAAGACTCTTTGAGTGAAATTGATAGAAGTATTTCTGCAAGCTTGATGAGAATAAATCATGCTGGAGAAGTTTCTGCCCAAGGCTTATATAGAGGCCAGGCCCTAACGGCTAGACTCGATGGCACAAGAGAAAAAATGGATGAGGCGGCCGAAGAAGAACTTGATCATTTAGCTTGGTGCAATAAAAGACTTGAAGAACTTGACGAGAAACCAAGTGTTTTTAATCCAATCTGGTATGGATTATCTTTCACTATGGGGGCAATAGCTGGTATGGCTGGAGATAAATGGAGTTTAGGTTTTGTCCATGAAACAGAAGAGCAAGTTGTTAAGCACCTAAAAAGTCATATGGATAAGATTCCAGCTAGTGACGCAAAAACTGCCTCTATTTTGGAACAAATGGCCATAGACGAAGCGCATCACAGCGAAGAAGCTCTACAATCAGGTGCTGTTGAATTGCCTGAAAATGTAAAAAAACTGATGGCTGGCATTGCTAAAATAATGACTAAATCCAGTCATTATGTTTAGTAAAAAATTATTTTTAAATTACCCATTGCTAATTAAATATACACAGGTATAGTGCGCGCGTAGCAATAATGTTACGGTTTTTGAAAAGGATAATATGAATATATATGTTGGAAACATTGCTTGGAGCACATCTGAGGAAGATTTAGAGGCTCATTTCGCTCAATATGGAGACGTCAAGGCAGTTAGGATAATCACAGAAGGTCACTCAGGTAGATCAAAAGGTTTCGGTTTTGTAGAGATGGAATCAAAAGAAGCTGGTCAAGCAGCTATCGAAGCGCTTGATGGAACTGATTTTGCTGGCAGAGACTTAAGAGTAAACGAAGCCAAACCTAGAGACTAGCTCTCTCACTAGAAGAATTAATCTTTTCTTCTAAAATACAGAAACAAAGTTCAAAGCCTAGATATTATCTTGGCTTTCCTTTGTTATGTTGTTCTAATTTATTCTGGGGAGAAAAAAAGCTTTCTTAGTTCAGTTCCTGGATTTTCTGCTCGCATAAAAGACTCCCCAACCAAAAAGTTTAAAACATCGTAATTGAGTATTTGATCTATATCCTCTCTTGTCTTTATTCCGCTTTCGGAGACGACTAGTTTGTCTTTTAAGTTTAGAGATAATTCTCTGGTAGTTTTAAGGTCCACTTCAAAGGTAGTTAGATTCCTATTATTAATACCAATAAATGGAAAATCTATTGGTTGAATACGTTCCAGTTCATCTTGGTTATGAATCTCCACCAAAACATCTAGATCTAGGCTTTCAGCAATAGTCTTAAACTCCTTAAGTTGACTATCTGATAAAGCAGATGCGATTAATAAAATACAATCTGCACCATATAATTTGCTCTGATAAATCTGATACTCATTAATAATAAAATCTTTTCTTAAAAGAGGAATCTCTACTATAGACCTTATCTTCTTGAGATATTCTAGAGAGCCATGAAAGAATTTTTCGTCAGTCAATACACTCAGACAAGTAGCATTATTTTTCTCGTATTGTTTAGCAATAGTTTCAGGTGAAAAGTTTTCTCTAATCACACCTTTGCTAGGAGAAGCTTTTTTTATCTCTGCAATTACAGATACAAGTCCTTCATTATTTCTTTGCTGGATAGATTGAATAAATCCTCGTCTTGGAGGCAAGTCTACAATCTTAGATTTGATATCTTCTAAACTTTCTCTTCTTTCTTCCTCAGTTACTACTGAGTGTTTATCTTTAATAATTTCGTCAAGATAGCTTGCCATTAGAATTTAGATGAGTATTCAACCAGTTGATTAAGTTTTTCAATCCCACCGCCATCTTTTATACATTCATTGGCTAATATAATACCTGCTTCTAATGAGCTTGATACTTCAGAAACATATAGTGCAGCGCCTGCTGCCATCGAGATCATAGAAGAAGCTTCTTGATGTTTATTAACTAACGCCAGTTTAACGAGATTAAGACTTTCTTCTGGAGAATTCACTTGTAATCCATTAAGCGTAGAAGTTTTGAAATTAAAATCTTCGGGGTTAATAGTATACTCAGAGATATCTCCATCTTTCATCTCTATTACAAACGTTGGAGAGGCGATACTTATTTCATCCAAGCCATCTTCAGAGTGAATGATCATCGTATGTTCACTTCCCAATTCCTTTAATACATTTGTAATAGGCCTCATCCATTTCTTATCATAAACACCCATAACTTGTCTTTTAGCAGATGCGGGATTAGTCAATGGTCCGAGGACATTGAAAATACTCTTTTGGGCAATTTCTTTTCTAGGACCAACAACATGCTTCATAGCACTATGGTGAGCTGGAGCAAACATGAATCCTAAGCCGATATTTTTTATACAATCTGCCACTTCACTGGGTTTAAGTGTAAGAGGAACACCTGCTTGTTCAAGGAGATCAGCGCTACCACTGCTCCTTGTTGCTGACCTGTTTCCGTGTTTTGCGACTTTTGCACCACATTGACTTGCAACAAATGCAGAAGCTGTTGATACATTAAAAATACCAATTCCCGATCCTCCTGTGCCGCAAGTATCTACTAAGTGAGTTAAATCAGTTTCGACTTTTGCAGAAAGTTCTCTCATTACTTCAACTGCACCAACTACTTCTTCAACCGTTTCTCCTTTCATGGATAAAGCTATTAAAAAAGCACCGATTTGAGCATCAGTAGCCTTACCTTCCAATATCTCAAACATAACAGAAGTTATTTCTTCTTTTTGCAGATCTTGATTTGAGACCACTTTGCTTATTCCTTCTTGTATATTCATTATGCGTAAATATACAAAAAGTTTTTAAGAAGGGATTTGCCATGTTCAGTTGCGATGGATTCCGGATGAAACTGTATTCCGGTAACTGGTTCTGAATTATGTTGAATAGCCATTATTGTTCCATCTTCAGATCTAGCGGTAATATCAAATTCTTTTGAAAGTGATGACTCTTCAATAACAAGAGAATGGTATCTTGTAGCGAGAAATTCGTTTTCTACTGAAGAAAATATACCTTCTCCATTATGGCTAATCTTCGAAAGTTTTCCATGCATAATCTCATTAGCTTTTATTATATTTGCACCATGTGCAGAACCAATAGATTGATGGCCTAGGCAAACACCTAAAATGGGTACTTTACCTGAAAATTCTTTAATCAAATCAACGGATATTCCAGCTTCTTTTGGTGTACAAGGGCCAGGAGATATAACAATATAATCTGGAGATTTCTTTTTAATTTCCTGAATGCTTATCTCATCATTCCTATATACCTCTACTTCTTGTGACATTTCGTAAAAGTATTGAACAAGGTTGTACGTAAAAGAATCATAGTTATCTATCATTAGTAACATATCTCAACCTTCTAGTTTTTCCTGCACCATTTCTGCAGCTTTGAAAATAGCTCGACCTTTATTTAGTGATTCTTTCCATTCTAGATCCGGAACTGAGTCTGCAACCCAGCCACCTCCTGCCTGAATATAAAGTATTTCGTCTTTAATAACTGCTGTCCTGATTGCAATTGCCATATCCATATTACCCTGCCAAGAAAGGTATCCTATTGCTCCACCATAAATACCTCTTTTCACAGGCTCAAATTCATCAATGATCTCCATAGCTCTTATTTTAGGAGCACCTGAGACAGTTCCTGCAGGAAAAGTAGCCTTAAATAAATCAATGGCAGACAAGCCATTTTCCAATTCAGCTTCAACATTAGAAACCATGTGCATAACATGACTATATCTTTCTATCCCAAATTTTTCAGTAACATTTACAGTACCAGGTCTGGCAACTCGTCCTACATCGTTCCTTCCTAAATCAATTAACATGAGATGCTCCGCAATTTCTTTAGGATCGTTAATCATATCTTCTTCCATAGCTATATCATCTGCATCATCTTTACCTCTTCTTCTAGTACCAGCTATTGGCCTGACCGTAACTTTATTGTCTTCAAGTCTTGCTAAAATTTCTGGAGAGGATCCCACTATATGAAAATCATGTAAGTTTAAGTAATACATATAAGGCGATGGATTTAATTGCCTAATAGATCTATACAAAGCTACCGGATCGGCCGTAAAAGGAAGAGACATACGCTGCGAACAAACAACTTGCATGATATCTCCCTCTTCGATATATTTTTTTGCTTTCTCTACTGAATTTTTAAATTCGTCTTCGCCAAATCCAGATATGAAATCAGATTCATTTATAGTTTTTTCAGGTTTCTTGAAATCTTGAAATTTAAGAGGCTCTTTAAGTTTTTCTTCTAACTCATCTAATCGTCTCTCTGCAATATCTCGATCATTCTCACTATCAATTAATATAATCAAATGAAGTTTATTCTTTAGATTATCGAATACAGCAACTTCTTCAGAGACCATGAATAAGGCATCCGGTGTCCCTAAAGAATCTGGAGGAACAGATTCGATCAATTTCTTTTCGATGTATCTGACACAATCATATGAAAAATAACCTACAAGACCACCATTAAACTTTGGTAAATTTCTATCTTCTTCAAGTGTGTAGCTTTTCTGTAGCTGATCTAAATAATCTAAGGGATCATCTGCAGTTATAGTCTCAATTTGTTTACCATCCTGAAGAATTACAACTTCATTTTTTATAACCTTTATTAATCGCCTAGCTTTTAAGCCGATAAGAGAGTATCTAGCCCACTTATCTCCGCCTTCAACCGACTCAAATAAGTAGCTATAGGAACAATTGGCTAATTTTCTGTAAACACTAAGAGGAGTCTCCATATCAGCTAAGATTTCGCGAGAAATTGGAATTTTTTTTTGTATATCCACTATCTTAGAGAGCTTCTAAAGAGGATCTCATTTGTTTAATTATCTTAGAATAGTCTTCTTGATTAAAAATAGCTGATCCAGCAACAAAAGTATCGGCACCTGCTTCAGCTACTGCAGCAATATTTTCTAAGTTAATTCCACCATCAACCTCAAGTCTTATATCTAGATTTTTCTTATCAATCGTATCTCTTACTTTTGTGACTTTGGTAAGTACAGAATCAATAAATTTTTGTCCTCCAAAACCGGGGTTAACAGACATTAGTAGAATCATATCTAATTTATCGATTGACTCCTCAATTAAACTCAGCGGAGTTGCAGGATTGAGAACTAAGCCAGCTTTACAATCATGACTTTTGATGAGTTCTATTGACCTATCTATATGATCAGTAGCTTCAGGGTGAAAAGTAATATAAGTTGATCCTGCTTTTGCAAAACTCTCTATTAAACTATCCACTGGTTTGACCATCAAATGAGTGTCTATAGGTGCTTTGATTCCATAATCTCGCAGTGCCTTACATACCATAGGCCCTATAGTTAGATTGGGCACATAGTGGTTGTCCATAACATCAAAATGAATCCAGTCAGCACCAGAATTTAAGACACTCTTAGATTCTTCGCCTAGGCGAGCAAAGTCTGCTGACAAGATAGAAGGCGCAATTATGTATTCTTTAGTTGTCATTAGGATGCAAGTTTACTCCTCGCTCAGTAAACCGTCTAATCTTTCAACATCTTCTAGGGTATTGAGATTCTCGTACCTGCCCTCAAAGATCTCACCTGAAATAAGATTATTTAAAGAAGCTGGTTTTAGAATATCATTCCAAAGTTGCAGAGGTCCTAGCTTAGACAAACTAAACAAATCTGGTGAAACGATCATTATTCCGGAGAAAGTATATTTATTTTCTTCTAGGTCAGACCTAACATAACCATCGATAAGTGAAACATCTCCTTTTCGATTGCTCTCAGGATTAGGAATAAGAATCATATGCGCCAAGAAATCATCCTTAAGCTCTAAATTATTAAAATTAAAATCTGTCCATATATCTGAGCTAAGAACAAAAAAAGGTTCCTCGAAGTGATGTATAGCATTTTGTATTCCGCCCCCCGTGCCCAATAGTTCTTTTTCTAGGGAATAGGAAATCTTGAGCCCATAATCTGAGCCATCTCCAAGTAAGTTCACTATCTTTTCAGCTCGATGGTGAAGATTAATAACAATTTCTTCAATATTGGTATTTTTTAAGGTCTTAATTATCCTTTCAATCAAGGAAACTCCGCCAACTTTTACCAATGGCTTGGGATTATCCTCAGTAAATGGAAGAAGTCTTTTGCCCTTCCCTGCTGCAAGTAAAAATGCTTTCATTGAATATTTCTTAAAGTTTTATTGAGCTTCGGTTCAACTTTTTCTGTTAAAAAGTTAGCCAATTCTTTCAGAGAAGCATATTTTTCTAGGTCTACTTGAAGAAATCTTAGAGTCTGTTTTAAATCCTTAAGTCTAAAAGATTTTTTATCTCTAAGGTGTAATCTTGATAGTGTTCCTAAAATCCTAAACTGGCGTTGGAAACCAGCAAAATCTAAATCCTTTTCAAGGTCTGAGAGTTTTAACTCTTCTAATTTGTTGCCTTTGATACCTTCCATATAGAATTTAAGATAATTTAGTAAATCTTCATGACACAATGGGTTTTCTATATCTTTTAAAATCGACACAAGATCTATGGCATAAGGTCCTAAGCATAAATCTTGGAAATCTAATATTCCAATTTCATTTTTTTCTAAAAGCATAAGGTTTCGGAATTCAAAATCAAAATGACACATTACATGAGATTGTTGTGAACACTCTCTAGCTATTAGCTCCCAACTATCATCTAGTGTTTTTTTATCATTATTAGAATAGTCTAATTCTAAAAAACCCACAAAAAACCACTCTTCAAAAAGACGCATTTGCTGTTTCAACATCTTCGGCGTAAGCTTGAGGAGGTCAGCAGGTGGTTTAATTTCTTGAAGTTGATGGATTTTTTGTAATGATTTTTTAAAAAGGAACTCTTTATTTTCTTCATTTATTTCCAGTTGAACGACTTTGTCACCGAAATCCTCTAAAATCATAAAACCTTTAAGATGATCAGAAGCTTCTACTTTGGGTACTTTAATACCATTTTTTCTCAGAAAATTTGAATGAATTTCAAATAATTCGTTTTGTTTAGAATTAGGCTCTGATATCACACCTATTTTTGTTCCTGTATCGGTCTGAATCCTGAAATAATGCCTCAGACTTGCTTGCTCTCTTAGAGGCTGCAAGCTTTCAATATTTTTAAATCCTAAACTTGATCCTTGCAATAAGGCCCAATCTAACAAGTTATCTTTCATCTCTGTCATAATATTATAGTAATCTGAAGAGGTCTTCCTTTATGATCTCAACAAGTTTATGGAACAATCACTACCAAAAATACTCTAATTTGTACTATGTCTAAAAAGTACTCCTTTATTTTATTAATAATCGTTTCATCTATGGTTATTTTTTCAAACCTCTTGAAGGGAAATGAAGACAAAACTCTTAAGATAAATTCTATTGACGCAGAAGTTATAGAATCTTTAGATCAGGAAATTCTCAGTTTAACGGGCAATGTTGTTATTAAAACTGATATTGTTCAATTATGGTCAGATAAAGCAATTTACGACCGTGAAAACCAAACCATACAGCTTGAAGGAAATATCAAGGCCTTATCTAAAAACCTTTCTATTGAAGCTCAAAATATGGAAGCTGATTTTATTGATAATGAGTTCTACCTCTCAAGCTCTAGTTTTAACTTTATGGAAAGAGGATTTGGCGAAGCTCAATTTATAAATCTTAAGTTTAATGGCAATATAGACTTACTAAATATTTCAATTACAAGTTGTAAAAAGGAAGACCTATCTTGGAATTTAAATTCCGAGAGAATAACAATTCTTGAAGATAGAAAGAATGCTGTTATTAAAGACGTGACAATTGAAGTTAATGAGATACCAATCTTTTATTTGCCTTATGCAAGGACAGCAATAGGAAAAGAAAAATTCTCTGGGTTTTTAGCACCATCTATTAAACAAGGTAAAGATGGGCTAGATCTATCAGTGCCTTACTTTTTTAGTTTAGCTCCAAATTACGATTTAACAATCTCACCACGATATATAGAAAAAAGAGGATCAGGGATCAGTTCCGAAGGAAGGTTTCTTTCTCAAGATTCTGAGGGTCTTATAGCATTCTCATATTTTATTAATGATAGAAAGTTTCTAGATCTAACTGGAGAAAATAAAAAAAGGTGGGCAACAAAAGTACACAGTCAAACAAATTTAGGCTCTAACCTTTACCTCAGCATTAGTACTGAACACGTAAGCGATAATCTATACTTTGAAGACTTAAATGATGATATCTTAGGAACTCAACAAAAGGATTTCTTGAAGAGAAATCTCTACGTCGGCCTCAATACAAAAAATTTGAAAATAATAGGTAGATTGAAGCAATTTCATAATTTAAATCCTTTTTCTTCCAATGAATATAAAACTCAACCTCGCTTGAATCTTGAGTATCAAGGAAATCTCTTCGGTATGTCCGCAAGGTTAGTAACCGATTATGCGAAATTTTCATTTGATGAAAAATTTAATCCTTTAAATAAAGAGCCAGACGTAAAGAGAATATACATCGAACCCTCATTATCGTTTGAAAAAGGCAATGGATCTTCACTAACTTCATTCAAAGCCGGAAGAAGAGAAACAGAATACCAAACTAAATTGGATCCTATTGATAACTCATACAACTGGGCTGAACTTAGTTATAGAATTTATATGGAAAAGAAATCAAAAAATCAATTTCATAGTCTAACTCCGATATTTAAGTATGTTTACATTGATGGAGAAAATAATTACGAGAAAGGGATAGATTCAAAACTTCAAAATTTAAACTTTGATACTTTATTTAAAAGGAACTGGTACTCTGGTTCAGACTTTTTTTTAGAGCAAAGTAGATTAATTCTTGGTTTTGAACATAATTTTTATAATGCCAGTAATGGTAATGAAAGATATTTCTCTTTAGGAAGAGCATTGTTTAGTGATAATGAAAATAGTCTTAATAATAAGGGTTCAAAAAAATCTTCTATTGTTACTGAGTTCAAAGCCGACATATCAAGTCATCTGAAAATCAATAGTTCATTAGAGTTTGATTCTGACTTGGAAAAAATATCTAGAGGAAGTTTAGGAATCGTTTATGAAAAAGAAGAAAGAAAAAACATACAATTAAGATCTATATATAAGAGAGACCCAAAATATCTTAATTTAATAAGTGGTTGGTCTGATGACGGATTGCCTATAAATCAAATTGAACTAATTTCTCAGTGGGAACTTTCAAGTAAATTTTTAGCCTTTGGAAAAATCTCCAGAGATTATGAAAAAAATTATTCAAGAGATCTATCCTATGGCATAGAGTATGCCAATTGTTGTTTAAAATTAGGCTTAATGAAAAGAAAATGGCTCGATCAAAATTACTATCCTTTTTTTGGAATGAATAAAGAAGATATTAATTTATTTGAAAATAGTCCTTTTACCGAAAGAGAAAGGGATAATATTTATTTATTCTTTGAGCTAACTGAATTAGGTAGATTTGGAAAGAGGATATCAGAAGTTTTAAGTTCTAGACGATTTCAGTAATTGCAACAACTGGAAAAAAGAAGACAATAGTAAATATGGATCTAACAAAAAAACTTTTAATCAAGATTTCAATTAAGAAAAGGATAGTCTTTATCCTGCTAGGTTTTCTGATATCTACAAATACATATACGAAAATTGAGTTGATCGATAGAGTCGTAGCTGTTGTAGATTCAGGCGTAATTATGGAATCTCAGCTAAATTCTAGAGTTGAAGAAATACTTATAAGATTAAAAAATGATAAAGCCGAACTGCCTCCTTTAAACCTCTTGGAAGAGCAAGTTTTAGATAGATTAATCATTGAAGAAATACAACTTCAGCTAGCGGACAGGGCCGGCATAAAAATTAGTGATTCAGAGCTCAATCAAACTCTTTCCAGGGTTTCATCACAAAATAATCTCAGTTTGGAAGAATTCAGACTGAAGCTAGAGGCAGAAGGAACTTCTTACAAATCCTTCAGGGATACTATAAAGAAAGAACTAATAATCCAAAGAGTGCAAAGAGGTAAGGTTGGAGCAAAGATAGATATCTCTGAACAGGAACTCGAAAATTTTATTAATTCCGAAGAAGGCAGAACCCAGCTAGCCGAGCAATACAATGTTCAACATATCCTCCTATCTGTTAAAAGTGGTTTATCGGAAATAGAAATAGAAGCGATAGAAAATGAAGCAGTTTCATTATTAGAAAGACTTGAAAATGGAGAAAGTTTTGAAAAGCTTGCCGCATCTTACTCTGCAGGACAAAAGGCTCTGGAGGGTGGTTTCCTTGGCTGGAGAACCTCCGCAGAATTACCAAGTCTTTTTGCTGAAGTAGTATCAGGACTAACAGTTGGAGAAGTAGCGCAACTAGTAAGGAGTGGAGCTGGGTTCCATATACTTAAATTAACTGATAAAAGAGGAAATACTGTTAAATTCCTTGATCAAACTCTAGCAAGGCATATTCTTGTCCAGCCCTCTGAAATAAGAACAGAGAATCAAGCTGAAGTACTTATCAATGATATCTACAAGAGATTAAAAGAAGGAGAAGATTTTAAACAACTTGCCCGACAATTCTCTGAGGATCCTGGGTCAAAAATGGACGGGGGTGAGTTGGGTTGGAGTAATCCTGGAGATTATGATCCTGCATTTGAAATGACTTTAAATGCAACTGAAATAGGTCAGCTATCCGAACCTGTTAAGTCTTCTTTTGGATGGCATATCATTGAGGTCATGGATCGAAGAAATGAGGACGTAAGTCAAGAAGAACAAAAAAATAGGGCCTATCAAATAATTTTTAAAAGAAAATTTGATCAAGAACTACAAAGTACTCTAATAGAACTAAGAGCAGAGGCTTATGTAGATATAAAACTAACCTCATGACCAAAATTGCTGTCTCTTCTGGAGATCCAGCTGGTATAGGTCCCGATATCTGCATTAAAGCTTTTGGTCAAAAGAAATCCCTAGCCTATAAACCAGTAATTTTTGGAAATATAGATCTCTTGAAAGAAAGAGCTGACGAAATCAAGATTAAGGTTGATGTAAAGGAATACAGCGGTGAAGATTCAAACTCTCTAACTCATGAATCTTTATGGGTAGTAGATAGACCTATGAGCTCTGAAGTAAAATCAGGTAGTCCTGAACCAAGCACAGCTAAATACATAATGTCTATTTTCAAAGAGTCAGTTAAAAAAACTATATCAAAGGAATTCAATGCGGTAGTAACGTGTCCAATAAATAAAGAATTAATGAATGAAGGAGGCGTATCATTTACTGGCCACACTGAAGAACTAGCAAGTCTTGGTAATACCAAGGACGTTGTAATGATGTTAGCTAATGAGAAAATCAAGATAGCATTAGCTACAACTCATCTACCTCTCAGTGAAGTTCCCTCTCATATAAATGAAGATCTTCTTATCAACACGATATCTATAATTAATCAGTCTCTGAAAAATCACTGGAAATTGGAAAATCCAATTATCAAAGTGCTCGGTTTGAATCCTCATGCCGGAGATGGAGGTTATTTAGGTAGAGAAGAAAAAGATATTATTGGCCCAACTTTGGACAAATTAAGAGAGACAGGTCTAGAAATAATAGGTCCAGTTTCTGCAGATACAGCCTTCGTCGAGTTAGATAAAACTGAAAAGGCAGATGCTTTTCTTGCAATGTTCCATGATCAAGGACTTCCAGTAATTAAAACTATGGGTTTCGGTGAGACTGTTAATATCACTTTAGGACTACCATTCATACGCACTTCTGTGGATCATGGTACTGCATATGATAAGACTGGAACTGGTCAGGCTGATGAATCAAGTCTTCTTGCAGCAACAGAAATGGCATGTTCAATGAGCAAAAGATCTGAGAATGCCAAAAGCTAAAAAAAGTTTAGGGCAGAATTTTCTAATTGATCCAGCTGTTACAAACCAAATACTTCAGTTTATCAATCCAGATTCCAAAGATATTTTTTTAGAAATAGGACCAGGCAAAGGGGCAATTACTAAACAGCTTGCGAGTAGAGTAGATACTACTCATGCAGTTGAAATAGATGAGGAATTATCTTACAAACTAACGAAATTAGAAGATAAAAAAAATTTCTATGTTCATAATAAAAGCATATTAGATTTTGATCCTACAGAAATTTTTACAAATAAAGTTAGAGTCATTGGAAACTTACCATACAACCTATCTACGCCTATTATGTTTTGGGGTTTTAAATATTTAGCTAATTTTTGCGATATGCACTTTATGTTACAAAAGGAATTTGGAGAGAGGCTTATTGCTAAAAATGACAATAAAGACTTTGGGAGAATCACAGTTATTACTCAATACCTAACAGAGCCAGAGTATTGTTTTTTAATCTCGCCTGAAAGCTTTTCACCAAAACCGAAAGTAGAGAGCGTCTTTATAAAATTTAATCCTATAGTGGGAAGAAGTATAAATGATCCAATTGCAATAAGATTGCAAGAAGTAACACGAATTGCTTTTATTCATAAAAGAAAGATGGTTGGGAAATCTCTCGAAAAAATTATATCTACTGAAAAATTAGATGACTTAGGTATAGATAGAAAATGTAGACCAGAAAATATATCAGTTGAAGATTATGTAAAAATTTCTGGAGCACTCATCTAATGTCAAATTATGCTATCGGAGATTTGCAAGGTTGTTATAGCGAGTTGCAATGCCTGTTAAAAAAAATCTCATTTGATAAAGCTGAAGATAAATTATGGTTTTGTGGTGATTTGGTAAACAGAGGTTCTGAATCTCTGAACTGTCTAGATTTTCTATATTCTATTAGGGAAAATTGCCATATTGTCTTAGGAAATCACGATCTCCACTTAATTGCAGTTCGAAACTCAATCAGAGATATAAGCAAAAATGATACATTCCATGATATTTTACATAGCTCAAAAGATGATTTCTTAATTGATTGGTTAAGATCGCTTCCCTTTCATTTCATTAAGACAATTGATACAAAAGAAGGTAAAAAAGAATTTGTTATGACACATGCTGGTATTCCACCTCATTGGACAAAAAAAGATCTGGTTGGTCATTCAAATAAGCTTAGCTCAAACCTTGTAGGTAATGACTACCGTAAATTTCTTAAAAAAATATTTGGTAATAAACCCGATCATCCAGATAAATGTAAAAAAGATGAAGAAGTGTCAAGATTAAATATTAATTTTTTAACGAGAATGAGATTTTGCAATCCCGATGGGTCTCTTGAATTGGATTACAAAGGGAAGGTTGAAACAGCTCCCAATAATTTAAAACCTTGGTTTGAATATAAGCTGAAAATCTTAGAAGAAAATACACATATACTGTTTGGTCATTGGGCAGCATTAAATGGTATTACTGGGAAAGATAACATTACGGCCCTAGATACTGGTTGTGCATGGGGCAACAAGTTAACTGCGATAAGGCTAGAAGATAAAGCAATCTTTAGCTGTGATAAGCTAAATTAGATATATGAATATTTTTTTAGTTGGTGGTGCAGTTAGAGATGCCTTATTGAATATAGAGGTTCAAGAAAGAGACTGGGTTGTTGTAGGTGCCTCTGAAAGTGAGCTAATCGATAAAGGATATAAAAAAATTGGTAAAGATTTTCCTGTTTTCTTACATCCCGAAACTAAGGAAGAATATGCCCTTGCAAGGCAAGAACGAAAGACGGCTCTAGGACATAAAGGTTTTGAATTTAAATTTGATTCTTCTGTAACGTTAGAAGAAGATTTGCTTAGACGAGACCTGACAATCAACGCAATAGCAGAGGATAAAGATGGTAATTTAATTGATCCTTATGGCGGGATGGAGGATATTAGAAATAAATTACTTAAAAGTGTCTCAGCTTCCTTTGATGAAGATCCTTTGAGAGTCCTAAGAGTTGCAAGATTTGCTTCTAAGCTCAAATTCTTAGATTTTAAAATAGAAAATAAAACATTAGAACAAATGAAAAAAATTAGCTCTTCTGGAGAAATAGAGACTCTAAGCAAAGAGAGAGTCTGGGTGGAAACATATAAAGCTCTCTCTACTAGCAATCCTGAGGAATATTTTTCTGTTCTTTTAAAGGTAGGTGCCCTAGAAAAAATTTGCCAACCTATAGATCTCAATCTGAATGCTCTTGAAAAGACATCATCAGACAATCAAGATCACACTATAAAGTGGTCCGTTTCGATTTCAGAAAATGAGAATACAAAGAAAATAAATAACTCTTTTAATGCTCCCAAAGAGTTCAGCGAGATATCTGAAATCTGTAGTCAGATAAATTTATTTTCTAGTAAAGAGATATCCCCTGAGTCTTTGATGGATCTAGTAAATAAATGTGACTTGTTAAGAAAGCCCGAGAGATTCTATAAAGCTTCAAAAGCTTCCTCATATATAATTGAGTCATCATTAAGGCCCGAAAAATGGATAGAAATTTATGATCTACTCAGTGATGTCAGTATTGATAAAACATTAAGAGAAGGTAAGTTAATTGCAAAAAAATTACATACAGATAGATTAGCTGCCATAAAAAATTATCTAGAAAAATTATGAAACAAAAATTTATCTTCCTTACTGGTGGTGCAAAAAGAATTGGGAAGACTACTTGTAAACATTTCCACAACGAAGGTTTCAATATCATATTTCACTACAATTCCTCTGAATCAGACGCGAATGAGATAAAGAAAACTTTAAACGAAATTAGAAAAGATTCTTGTTTCACTTTACAGGCAGATTTTGATGATGAATCTTCAATTAAAAAATTGACTCAAGGCTTGTCTGAAATAACTGACGAGCTATCAGTTTTAATAAATAATGCATCTAGTTTCTATCCTACTCCAATAGAAGATGCATCAATGGATGAGTGGAATAACTTAATGGCCACTAACGCAACAACTCCGTTATTCTTGACCCAAGCCCTTCTGCCCTTCTTAAAAAAAGGTAAGGGGTGCATCATAAATATTTCTGACACATTAGCTCCAAGTGGTATAAAAAATTTCAGTCTGTACTCGGGTGCCAAATCTGCTTTGGAAGGTATTACTAAATCTTTAGCAAAGGAGTTAGCCCCAGATATAAGGGTAAATGCAATCTCTCCCGGAGCGATACTATGGCCTGAGGATGAAGACTTAAGTGATGATCAACAAAAGCAAAGATTAACAAAAGTACCCTTAGGAAGGATTGGCTGTCCGGAGGATATTTCATCTTTGGCAGTATTTTTATCCGATGCAGAATATATAACGGGTCAAGTGATAAAAGTAGATGGTGGTCGATCCATAAACTAGATAATTTTTTTCTTTTATCATTTTTACATCTATCTTATTATTGAGTTATGGGGAATGAATTGCACGAGACTGACGAAAATACTGGAACTATGGAAGTTCTGGAGAGACATCAATTTGATGTCTCTAAACTTCAAGATTTCATGTATGAAAATGTAGATGGTTTTGAAGGAGATATAAAATTAGAAGAATTTAAAGGTGGTCAATCTAATCCAACTTACAAAGTTATAACGCCGAACCAATCCTACGTTCTAAGACGTAAACCTCCTGGTAAGTTATTAAAATCTGCCCATGCAGTGGATAGAGAGTATAAGGTTATTACTGGTCTCAATAAAACTGATGTTCCTGTACCGAAGAGTTATACGCTTTGTGAAGATGATGATGTTATTGGTACCGCTTTCTATCTAATGGAATTTAAAGATGGAAGAGTTTTATGGGATGCAGCAATGGAGTCTAGTGATAAGGAGGAGGCTTCAGGTGTATATGAATCAATGAATGATTCTATGGCTAAGCTACATTTAGTTAACCCAAGTGAAATAGGTCTGGAAGACTTTGGAAAACCAGGAAATTATGTTGGTCGACAAGTTTCAAGATGGTCAAAGCAGTATATTGATTCTGAAACAGAGACTATTGATTCAATGAATAATCTAATAGATTGGCTACCTAAAAACTTACCATCAGAAAAAAGAACGGGGATAGTTCATGGAGATTACAGTTTAACTAACGTGATGATTGGGAAAAATGATCCTAATGTCATTGCCATACTAGATTGGGAGCTCTCCACTTTGGGTGATCCATGCGCAGATTTTAATTATCACTGCCTACAATACACAATGAACCCAAAGCTAGCAGATAAAGCCTATTGTAAAAATCAAGGCATTCCAGTCATTGATGATTACGTAAAAATGTATACCGAAAAAATCAATATAGATTTGACTGAAGAATGGGATCTGTATTCTGCCTATAATTTGTTTAAATTAGCTGGTATTTTACAAGGCATATTAGGTAGAGTAAGAGATGGAACAGCCGCTCACGAAAATGCTGCGGAAAGAGCAAGTGGTGTCAGGAACTTATCTGATAAAGCATGGGATTTAGTAAAAAAGAATTTTTTATAGGAGAGGAATATGGCAATTGATAAATTTTTAGTAGAGGCTAGTCATATCATGATGTTTGCAAGATCGGTAGGAGATGCAAATCCAATTTATCATGATGAGGACTATGCTAAAAAAACAGACTTAGGAGGAATAATAGCTCCACCTACATTTGCACAGTCAAGTGCTCAATTTGATCCTGATTACTTTCTAAGGCCTAAAATAGGAGGCGAAGGATGGTTTGGTTCAGGAAAAGAAGCATCAGGCGCGAAACCATCTAAAGATTCAGGTGGAAGTGGAGGCGGTGCAGCTATGGGGCTTCATGCTGAGCAGCACTTTGAATATCACAAACCTGTAAAAGCTGGAGATATTCTGACAGCTACAACAAAACCAGGAAATTCATGGGAAAAAGAGAGCAAAAGAGCGGGTAAATTAAAATTTAGTGAAAGTGTAACTGAATATAGAAATCAAGATGGTGAGTTAGTTATAACTGCAACAGGTGTAGGTGTTCAAACAGAAAGAGCTGTAGATAGCTAGGAGAGAAAAATGCTTAAAGAAAATGAAATTAAAGTTGGAGATACTCATACGGCAGTATTAGTTGAAGATCTGAAAAGAACTCAAATAGTTCAATATGCGGGAGCCTCTGGGGACTATAACCCTCTACATACCGATGAAATATTCACAACACAGGTAGCAGGATATCCAAGTGTGTTTGCACATGGGATGTTATCCATGGGGCTTACCGGTACTATGCTTACAGACTACGTTGGTGATGGGGCATTGAAGAAATACGGAGTTAGATTCACGAATCAAGTTTGGCCGGGAGATACACTCACTGGAAAAGCTACTATCATTGAAATACGTGAAGAGGATGGATCTAAGGTAATTGATCTTATGATTGAAACAACAAATCAAAATGATATTGCTGTGATAACTGGTAGTGCTACTGCAACCATAGAAGCTTAATCATCTAATTTAAAAAAAGGAAAAACTTTGTCAGAAGAAAAAAATTCTGAGGTTGGAGGCTATCACGCAAAAATTGCTTTGAGCCTTTTGGTATTGGTATACATTTTTAATTTCATTGATAGGCAAATACTTTCTATATTAGCTGAAGATATAAAAGCTGATTTAGGAATATCTAATAGCGATATAGGTTTCTTATTTGGAACAGCATTTGGTGTCTTTTACTCAGTAGTAGGAATACCTATGGGTAAATTAGCTGATTCTTGGAATAGGAAAAATTTAATAAGTATCGGTCTGGCTTTTTGGAGTTTGATGACATTCCTTTCAGGGACAGCAAAGTCTTTTCTCAGTCTATCGATTTATAGATTTGGTGTAGGAATTGGCGAATCAAGTGCATCCCCCTCAGCATACTCATTACTCTCAGATTATTTCTCTCCAAAAGTAAGAGCCACAGTGTTGTCCATCTATTCTAGTGGACTTTACATAGGTGCAGGAATAGGTTTGTTCTTGGGAGGCGCAATTCTTGATACATGGAATTCTGCTTACCCTGATTATACGCAAGCTCCCTTTGGTCTAAAAGGATGGCAAGCAGCGTTTATGGGAGTTGGGCTTCCAGGAATCTTATTATCGGTAATCACCTTTTTCTTTATAAAAGAGCCAGTAAGAGGACTCAGTGAAGGGATTGTCACTGAGCCAAGCAAAGAACCCTTTAAAGACACGTTCAAAGAATTCATTGGATTAACTCCTATTTCTCTCCTAAGCAAAAAAGAGTCATTAAAGTCTATAGGCATAAATGCCCTGATGGGTTTTATAATCTTTGTTTTATGCTTTGCTCTATATAATCTCACAGGGGATTTCCTTCAATGGACCGCTTGGGGCATTGGGACCTACTTAGTCTCAACTTGGATTCAAAGTTTGAGCAAAAGAGATGTTGTCGCCTTTATGCTGATGTTTAAAAGCAAAGCGGCTATATATTCTTTCATCGCTTTCCCTTGTATACCTTTTGTAGGTTATGCCTATTCAGCTTTTACCCCATCTTTTTATATCAATAATCATGGCATGTCTGCTCTTGAAATAGGGACATTAATTGGTCTTATAACAGCGATTGGATCTTTTATTGGTGTCATAGGAGGCGGATATTTTGGAGATAAGCTTCGCGAGAGATATGTAGGGGGAAGGCTATATGTAATTTTTGCAGGCGGTGTGCTCATTACTCTTGTGGGCTGTTTTGGCATGATTTATGCTGAATCAAAAAATATTTCTCTCATTTTTAACTTCATATATCACATTGGTAGTTCGGTCTATGTTGGTTGTGCTGCAACTACTGTTACAAATTTAGTATTGCCTAGAATGAGGGCAATGGCTGGAGCTTTCTTCATTCTTACATTAAGCATGATAGGTCTAGCACTTGGACCTTATACTTTAGGAAGGATAAGTGATGCTTTTGAGAGTCAAGGTTATGCAGCTGGTGACGCGATGCAAACATCCATGGCATTGATATTAATCATATTAATAATACCAAGCATAGCTCTATTCTTAGCCGCAAAAAACTTAAAGGAAGATGAAGAATCTGTTACCGAACGCGCTAGAGCCTTAGGAGAGATCATTTGAAGAGACAAACTAACTTAAGATAAGTTATTTTTTATTTCTCTGTAAGAGATTTTGAGCACTGGATGAATAGAATCGGCTGCTAATTCGCATAGAGGCTCAAGAACGAAGTTGTACTTTTCAATATCTTCACTAGGTATATCCAATTGCTCTGTTTTAGCTATGAGGTTTCCATAAAGAATTAGATCTAAATCTATAACTCTACTCGACATGCCCTTTTGATCTATAGTACGGCCCATTTTCTCCTCAATCTCTTTTAAAAATTCCCTCAATTCAAGGGGATCCATACTGGTCTCAAATGAACAAACTAAATTCAAAAAATCTTCTCCAGAGAAGCCTTCTGCTGGTGTTTTATAGATACTTGAATAGCTCACTTTAAAATTGCTATCGAGATAGATCTTAACCTGATCAATATTCTTTTCAGGATCAAGGTTTGAACCAATACTTAGAAATACTTTTTCGGTCAAGGTCGTTCAATAATTATACCTACAGAGTCTGAACCTCTCAGGGCTCCTGGCTTGCTTAAAGTTACTTTAACTTTTTCTATAGGAAATTCTTTGAGAATTATTTTAGCGATATTCTCTGCAAGTGATTCCACAAGTTTAAATTTAGATTTCTGTATGAAAGCGGTTACTCTCTTTCCTACTTTCTTATAATTTAATGCATCTTCTATTGAATCTGACTTAGCAGCTTTTTTGTTATCAAATTCCATTTCTATATCAACAGATATAACTTGTCTTACTTCCCTCTCCCACTGAAAAATACCAATAATACCTTCGACTTCTAAACCTTTTATGAAAACTTTATCCATTTACTAACTCCGATAAAGGCCATCTAGGTCTTATATTTAAATCAAGGCTCTCTTGAATATCCTGCATATAAAAACTGCCAGCATAAGCAATCATGGCTCCATTATCTGTACATCTTCTGATAGGTGGGAAATAGATTTTTTTATCCTTCAACCCTTCTACCAACTTACTACGAATATATTTATTAGATGCTACGCCTCCACCAATAACCAATTCTTCTAAGCCAGTTGAATCCATTGCTTCTTTAGTTTTTATTAAAAGAGTATCCGCTACAGCGGCTTGAAAGGAGGCCGCTAAATCTGCTTTCTTGTAATCGTCTATTTCATGTATTTTTTTAAATTCATAATAAACAGCTGTTTTTAAGCCACTGAAGCTAAAATCAAAGTTTTTCTTATTTGTCATCGGTCTTGGAAAATTAAATGATTTGGGATTTCCTTCCTTTGCTAAAGACTCTATCTTAGGTCCACCTGGATAGCCTAAGTCTAAAATCTTAGCAACCTTATCAAAAGCTTCTCCAACAGCATCATCTAAAGTCTGTCCTAAAATCTCATAATCTCCTAAAGCCTTTGCGTTGATCAATAAACAGTGCCCGCCAGAAATTAAAAGCGTTAAAAAGGGGAAAGAAGGAGCGGGATTTTCTAATAAATTAATTAATAAATGCGCTTCCATATGATGTATTCCTATAGAAGGCTTGTTTATAGTCATGGAAATTGCTTTAGCCATAGAAGCGCCGATCAAAAGAGGTCCTCTCAGGCCAGGTCCAGCGGTATAAGCAATGGCATCAATAGATTGAAGATCATAACCCGACTTATTAATCGTAAGATCTATTAAAGGAACTAGTTTCTTAAGGTGGTCTCTTGAAGCCAGCTCTGGAACTACTCCCCCGTATTCAGCGTGTTTAGAAGCTTGACTATATAGTTGTTCAGAAATAATACTATTTGTATCGGTGTCGAATATGGCCACGCCTGTTTCATCACAAGAAGTTTCTATTCCAAGTATTTTCATTATCTTAAGGATAGCTATTTTCGTTGAAAATAAAAAAAAAGAAACACTTTCCAAATTAAAAATGGTTCTATAGAATTGCGGCCTCTTAAGAGATTATTTATGCCATCAATAAAAATAAGACCAAATGAATCTTTTGATGTAGGGCTCAGGAAGTTCAAGAGAGCTTGTGAAAAAGCAGGTATTATCCCAGAAGTAAGGAAAAGAGAATTCTACGAAAAGCCTACGTCTGTTCTAAAGAGGAAGAAAGCTGCTGCTGTTAAAAGAGAACAAAAAAATCAACGAAAAAATAGATTAGGAAGACCTCCTAGATTTTAATCAATAGCCTCATGGCAGACTCAATCAGGCATCTCATAGAAGATGCAGTCAAATCCTCAATGAGAGAAAGAAACAAAGATAGGACATCTACATTAAGAATGGCCCTATCTGAGTTAAAAAAAGAAGAAATAGATAACAAAATTGAATTATCTAATAAAGACTCAATTAAGATTCTTCAAAGAATGATAAAGCAAAGAAAGGAATCAATGTCACAATTTTTAAATGCGCAAAGAAATGATCTTGCGGAAAAAGAAGAGTCGGAAATTGTTATATTGCAAGACTTTCTCCCAGAGCAAATGAGCGAGGATGACATCAATAAGCTAGTCATTGAGGCGATTAATGAAACTGATGCAAAAGAACCTCAGGACATAGGAAAAGTGATGGGCTTTTTAAAAACCAAAATTCAAGGAAATGCTGATATGGGAGTTGTCAGCAAACTAGTTAAAGAGAATCTACAAGGCTAGTTTTCTTCAAATCTTGCCTCAGCAGCTTTCACAGCGGCATAAGTCGTTTGATCTACTTCAATATTAAGTGAATCACCATCTTTTATATCAGAAAGGTTGGTTGCGTTTAATGTCTCTGGAATTAAATAAACAGAGAAAGAATCTTCTGTTTTATTGGCAACAGTAAGGCTAGCGCCATTTATCGCAATATAACCCTTATGAAATATATAATGTATCCACTCTTTGGGGCACTGAACTCTGAGCTCAATTTCATCATCCGAACTAATTAGCTTTGAAGGCGCTCTGCATGAAATATGCCCAGATAAAATATGACCTCCCACTTCATCGCCAAACTTTAGAGACCTTTCAAGATTAACTTTTGAGTCAATAGAAAGAAATTCTATGTTTGTGATCCTTAAGGTTTCAGGTATTACATCAAAAGAAACGATATCATTTTTAAATTCGATTACTGTTAAACAAACACCATTGACGGAAATGCTAGCTCCCTTCTCTAGTTTATTAAGAAAAGTTTTTGAGACTTTAACTTCAAGCCTTATACCTGATTCAGTTTCTTCTTTATTTGAAATAATACCGATTTCTTGAACAATTCCTGTAAACATTTAAGTACCTAAAAGATAGTTTTTTATAATTTTAGCTTCATCTTGACGTTCACAGTCTTCTAAAAATTCTATAAGTTGTGAAATTTTGGCAATAGAAGCTACAGAGATATTAAAATCCTGAAATATTTTATCTCTTGCCAATAAATCATCTAGGATTTCTTCTCTATCTAATGCAACTAAACAACCTATTGCACTGCCGCCTTCTTGAGAGATTATTTCTAGTGACTGTTTAAGAGCAGTGCCCGCAGTTAGCACATCATCAACTACTAAAACTTTCTTATCCTTTAACTCCCCTACTATACTGCCACCTTCTCCGTGAACTTTCGCTTCTTTTCTGTTGAAAGCAAAGGGAATTGGTTTAGAAATCTTAGTACTTAAAGAAGCTGATATGGCTGCAGCTAGAGGTATGCCTTTATATGCAGGACCAAAAATTACGTCGAACTCTAATTTGCTAGAAATGATTTCTTCGGTATATAGATTTGATAACTCAGCTAAGAAGCCTTGATTAAAAAAAGAACCAACATTAAAGAAATATGGACTTTTTTTTCCAGACTTTAAAATGAAATCACCTAACAAGAGTGCATCTGACTTTAGAGCCAGTTCAAAGAAAAGAGTTTCATTTTTTAACATAAATTCTAAAAACTTAAATATTTTAAATGTATTTCACCTACAATAAACTTTTTTTAATCATGGGCAAATTATTTGTTATATCTGCACCGTCTGGGACCGGCAAGACTTCTCTTATACAGGCTATTCTTGAAGATCCGATTGCCTCTAATACCTATTTGGGCATTTCTTGTACAACTAGAAAAGCAAGACCGAAAGAAGAGGATGGCGTTTCGTATTTTTTCATATCACAAATGAGTTTCATGGAAAAAGTAAAAAATAATGATTTTCTGGAATATGCAGAAGTATTTGGTAATTTTTATGGCACTCCTAAAGACTGGGTACTTTCAGTGCTTTCAAAAAATGAAAATGTGCTGCTCGAACTTGATATTCAAGGTGCATTACAAGTTAAAAAAGCTTTTCCTGAAGCAAAGACTGTATTCATCATTCCTCCTTCTTATGAGGATTTGACCAAAAGACTCGAATCTAGAGATCAAGATTCAAAAACAGAGATAGCTAAAAGACTTAAAGAAGCTAGAAATGAAGTCAATATTGGGAAAGATTTTGATCAGATAATAGTAAATGATAATTTTGATGCAGCTCTAGAAGATTTGAAACAATTTATGTTCACATCGGAGGGGATAACTAATGAAAGAAGTGAAATTATCAAAAATTCTCTTGATCTATTACTGGATTGAAGCTTAAGTTTGCATTAGAATGCGCTTCCGCACGATAAAACACTAAGATTATGGCTAGAATTACAGTAGAAGAAGCTTTAGAAAAAGTCAGTACAAGATACGAGTTAATTATTCTTGCTGCTAAGAGAGCCAGACAACTTGCTACTGGTGGTAGACGCCCTACTCTTGAGTGGGAAGACGATAAACCTACAGTAATGGCATTAAGAGAGATTGAAGCTGGAACTGTTACAACAGACAATATTAATGAGCTAAAAGTTGATATTGCTGATTTAGAACAAGAGTTCTCTGATGAGCTCTCTGCTGAAGACCTGCCTCAAACTTAAAAAACCTAAAAATATTCGCAATAAGCTCTAAAAACAGGGATACTAAATCTCTGTTTTAATATTATTATGGAATCAATCGGAGCCTTATCAAAGAAACTGTCAGACTATTTAGATCCAAAAAAGGTTAGACAAGTTAATAAAGCATATAACTTTGCTTGCGAAGCTCATTCTGGTCAGTTTAGATCCAGTGGAGACCCGTATGTTACGCATCCAATAGCTGTTGCTTCTATATTGAGCTCTTTCAGGATGGACGAAGATAGTCTATCTGCTGCTATGCTTCATGATGTGATTGAAGATACAGGTATCCCAAAAGCCATCATAGAAAAAAAATTTAATAGGGATGTTGCCAACCTTGTAGATGGAGTCAGCAAACTAGATAAGCTTTCAATATCTAATCGGACTGAGGCTGAAGCAGAAAATCTCCAAAAAATGGTTTTAGCAATGTCTAAAGACATCAGGGTAATTGTCGTAAAACTTGCAGACAGGCTTCACAATATGAGAACCTTGATGTATCTCAATAGAGAGAAGCAAATAAAGATAGCAAAAGAAACACTAGAAATTTATGCCCCAATTGCCCATAGGATTGGTATGAATAATTTGTATCGTGAACTTGAAGACTTGGCATTCAAGGTTATTTATCCAAAGCGTTATGAAAGGCTCACCTCAGCCGTTAAAAAGAATAGAGGCGGTCAAAAAAGAATACTAAATAAAATACAAAAAGAACTCAGTAAGAGGCTTCTTGATCAAGGTATCCCTGCTTTAGTGGAAGGGAGAGAAAAGCATACCTATAGTATTTATAGAAAAATGAAAGAAAGGCACAGATCCTTTGAAGAGATTATGGATGTATATGCCATAAAAATTATTGTAGATACCCCAGAAAACTGTTATCGCACTATTGGTCATATTCATAACTTATACAAACCTGTGGAAGGTCGTTTTAAAGACTACATAGCTATTCCCAAATCGAATGGATATCAGTCCCTTCATACGGGTGTAGTCGGATTGAAAGGATTTCCCGTGGAAGTTCAAATAAAAACACAAGAAATGAACGATATGGCAGAAAATGGGATAGCTTCTCACTGGCTATATAAATCAGGTGATAAGTCAGATTTTAATCCTCAGATAAGGGCAAGGAGATGGGTAGCTGGTCTTCTTGAGATGAGAGAGAATTATGATTCTACCGAAGAGTTCATTGATTCAATAAAAACTGATATTTTTCCTGATGAAATATATGTATTTACTCCACAAGGTAAAATTATTGAAATGTCTAGCGGCTCTACTGCTATAGACTTTGCATATGCAGTCCACACAGACATTGGCCATCATTGTAGAGCGTGCAGAATAAATAAAAGACTCGCCCCTCTAAGTGTCCCTCTAGAAAGTGGTCAAACCATTGAAATTCTTACCGAGAAGGTTCCTCAAACCTCGCCTGCTTGGTTAAATTTTGCAGTAACTCCGAGAGCCAGAAATGGTATTCGTCACTATCTAAGTAATTTAAAGACCTCCGAAGCAAGAAAATTTGGAAAGAAGCTACTTGACCAATCATTGACGAATATGGGAATTAAGTTAAGAGAAATAGAAAAGAATGAACTGCGTAAAGTATTAAAAAATATTGGAGTAAGAAGTCTCAACAAACTTCTAGAGGAAATAGGGTTAGGTCAGAGAGTAGGTAATATTGTAGCTCAACAAATAACAGGATTCTTAAAAGATGATGATATTGAGCACAAGGAAATTGTGCCTCTTGAGATTACCGGATCGGAGGGTCTGATTGTAAATTATGCGATCTGCTGTAAACCTATCCCAGGGGATTCTGTTATTGGTCATTTCACTGCTGAAAGAGGTCTCGTTATACACCAAGAAAGGTGCAAAAACATCCTTTCTGTCAGAGAAGATCCTCAACAGTGCTTCCCTGTAAATTGGGGTAAACCCTCCGGAAGGTCCTTCCTAGTTCAAATAAAGGTGATTGCAAGAGATGAACCAGGCCTTCTTGCAAATTTAGCTGCTGTAATTACAGGCCTCGAGACTAACATAGCTTCTATTCAAACAATGGATACAAATACTGAAATACATGAATTTATACTTGATCTTGAAGTGTCAGATAGAACGCATCTCTCCAAGATATTAAGAAAAATAAGAACAGTAAACAATGTCGTTTCTGTAACCAGAATACATGATTGGGAGATGAGGCAAGCAGCAGCATTACACTAATATGAAAAAAAAAATTAGCTCTAAAAAAGCACCGGCAGCAATTGGACCATATTCTCAAGGAATAGAGACTGAGAATTTGATATTTCTATCAGGGCAAATACCCCTAGATCCCGAGACCATGCAATTAGTTGAAGGAGATGAAAATCAGATTCGACAAGTTTTTAAAAATATCGATGCTCTATGTACTGAAGCTGATCTAAATATGAATAATATAGTTAAACTCAATGTCTCTCTTCAAGATCTATCGCTCTTCAGTTTGGTAAATGAAATTATGAAAGAATTATTTACAGATCCTTATCCTGCGAGAGCCGCGCTTCAGGTAGCAAGACTACCTTTGGACTCTTCTATTGAGGTAGAAGCCATTCTAGCCAAGACCATATAAATAAATGACTGAAGAATCAAAAGATCTTCATTCAATCCAGGAACTGAAGGGCGTAGGTCCAAAAAGTGTAACCTCTCTCAATAATTTAGGAATATTTAATATTCCAGATGCCGCGTTTCATCTTCCCTTTCGTTATGAAGATAGGAGTTTTATAACTCCAATAAGTTCAGCGAATTATCAAACACCAGTTTTGATAGAAGGCGAGATTATGAAATCCACAGTAGTCTTTAGAGGGCGAAGGATGCTCTTTTCGGAGATTTATGACGGTACCGGAAAACTGACTATGAGAATGTTCAATTTTGCAATGGCTCAACACAAAGCCTTAGAAAAAGGAAAGATGATTAGGTGTTATGGAAATATTACTCCAGGGCCTAATGGTAAACAAATGATTCATCCTCAATATCAAGTATTCAGTAAGGAAGATTCAATAGAAGTTGAAAAGAATCTAACGCCGATTTATCCAACAACTTCTGGGATGCAACAAAATAAACTCAAAAAGATAATTGAGAGTTCACTGATTTACTGTGATGAAAACAATCTACTGAAGGAAGAATCGGAAAATAATGATTACTCTCAATTTGGTAATCTTCTAGAGACTTTAAAGTTTCTTCATAAGCCACCTGTAGAAACTAATCTTTACGAATTAATTGAAGGTAAGCATCCAGCTCAACAAAAACTAATAAAAGAGGAACTAGTTGCACATATGCTATGTGCAGGTATTTTAAAGAATGAACTTGAAGGAAGAAAAGGACCATCAATGGTAAAAAATTCAATCTATGAAAAAGATTTTTTTGACTCTCTACCTTTCAATTTAACAAATTCGCAAAGAAAAGTTTGGGATGAAATTAAGGATGATATGTTGGCCATGGTTCCAATGAGAAGATTATTACAAGGTGATGTAGGATCAGGTAAGACAATCGTAGGAGCATTAGCTGCCCTTCATGCTAAATCCAATGATTGGCAAACCGCAATTTTATGCCCTACTGAAATATTAGCTGAACAACACTTTTCATCTTTTTCAGATTGGTTTGAGTCTCTAGGTATAAATGTTAGTCTGCTGACAGGATCTACAAGAGCTAAAGATAAAGTACCATTAATTAGAGAACTAGCTGAAGGTAATATAGACATTCTCATCGGAACTCATGCCATATTCCAACAAGGAATTGAATTTAAAAATCTTGGCTTAACAGTTATAGATGAGCAGCACAGGTTTGGAGTTCACCAGAGATTTTCAATGTTAGAAAAGGGAGGAGAAACAAATCAGAGTCCACATCAATTAATTATGACCGCTACCCCAATTCCTAGAACTCTGGCAATGACGGTTTACGGCTCTCTAGAAACATCCATAATAGATGAGCTCCCACCCGGTAGAAATCCAGTTCAAACGTCAGCGAGGCCTGATTCGCTAAGAGAAAAAGTCATCAAAAGAGTAGAAGAAGTTTGTTTAGCCGGGAAAAGAGCTTATTGGGTTTGTACATTAATCGAAGATTCTGAAGAGTTAGAAGCTCAATCAGCAGAAGAACTATACAAAGAGATCTCAAATTTGTTACCAAAAGTTAAGGTTGGGCTTGTGCATGGTAGGCTTAAGAAAGATCAAAAAGATTCAGTCATAGAAAAATTTAGGAATGGAGATATACAACTTTTGGTTTGCACTACAGTTATTGAAGTAGGTGTAGACGTACCAGAGGCTACGCTAATGATTATAGAAAATCCGGAGAGATTAGGATTATCTCAGTTACATCAATTAAGAGGTCGAGTGGGAAGAAAAGCTAACACTGATTCTCATTGTCTGCTTCTTTATAAAGAACCTCTTTCTGGTCTTGCTGAAGAAAGAATAAAGACTATGGAACATACCAATGATGGTTTCAAAATAGCAGAGAAAGATTTGGAATTAAGAGGAGCTGGGGATATTTATGGTATCAGACAATCTGGTCTAATGGATCTGAAGATTGCAAACCCGATTAGAGACTCAAATCTATTGTTAGTTGCTCAAGAAGAAGCTATTAAACTAAGCAAAAATGAACAAGGTTTCGCCAAGACGCTTGTTGACAGATGGATTGGTAATAGAGTCGATTATTCTGATTCTTAAGAAGCTTTTCCTAATAAATAAAATTTCCTTTTGGGTGCAGGGTATCCCTCTATGGTGATAGATTTGTTTTGCAAATTTAATGCAGATTCAAATGATTTAAATGGCATCCACTTGGTACTTCTTTGCTCATTGTCATTTGTTACTGCTAAATCGCTCTCAGCGTGAACTTGTAGACTAAGGTTTCTAAAAATCGACTTGCACCCATTATCAGTATGGACAAAATGAACATTTGGCATTGATGCATATTTTCCATTAGAAGGTTCAAGGGCTATACCGCATTCTTTTGGCGAAATAATTGTTTCAAGAACTAACTTTCCATTATCTGCTAGTAAATCTTTTAAGTTATTCAGGTGCTCAGAAGGATTTCTTTGGTGATACAAGAGACCCATACTAAATATTACATCGAATTTAGAATTTGCTAACCCAGACTCTTCTAAGCGCTCAGGTATCATCCTGATCTTTTCAGAGTTAACAAAATGATTAATAGTAGAGAATTGTGAAACGTGTACCAGGTTAGGTTCTAAACAAAGAACTTTGTCTGCACCCATACCCACCATTCGAAAAGCATAGTATCCATTACCAGATCCAACATCAAGAATGGACTTACCATCTAAGTCAAGATTAAGTTTTTGAAATCTTTTCCATTTTTTTGCGGAGTCCCATTCACTATTAATAAATATATCATTTATTCTAAAAGGTCCCTTCCGCCATGGGATTAGTTGCAAAAGTAAGCGTTCTATTTCGTCATTGTCTTTAATATCAAAATCTATATTAACTCCATTAATTAATTCCACTTCTTCATTTAAAATAGAAGGTAATCTACTTAATATTTCTAACCAACTTTCAATTCTTCTGTCTTTCTTATTACCAAATGGATTATCTGTATATTGGTTATACAATGTCTCTACTTCTTTAGAAATAAACATGCTCACTTTGAAAATACAAAGGTCCTGAAATTTAAATTAGATAAAATTTTCTCAGCCTTTTTAAAACCAGCTGTTCTTGCTCTTAAAATATGTTCTTCTTCACATTCCGTCTTTAGAATCCCTTCCAAAGAATCTCGTTTTCCGGAAATTTCTAAATCAGAGTAACCATTTGCTGATTTAAATAGATGATGTGTATTGATAATTCTTTGATTCTCAAATTTATTTTCATAATGAACTTTCTCTGACAAAATTAAAACTCCATTCGGGATTAAGGCTTTAAATATTTTTTTGAATAGAATATCTCTTTCTTCCAAGTCCAAAAATTGTATGAGATAGTTTACGACTATTAGAGAAGCTTTCTGTAAATCACTTTCCATAATATCTTCATTCAAGAAAATTAATGAGCTAGGATTTTTATAGTTTTTAAATATACGCTCGCATTCATCTATCATAGCCTCTGATTTATCAATTGCGATTATTTTAGCTTTGTTTGCGCCTTGAAGAATTGAAAAGCTAGATGCTCCTAGAGAGCAACCAATGTCATAACAATTTGTATCATCCTTATAAAAATTTTTAGCATAATGGGTAATGATATTTAAACTAGTTTTATAGCCAGGAACAGATCTTTGTATCATATCTTCAAAAACTTCTGCTACCTCTTCATTAAAGGTAAAGGGCAAACCACTTAAATTGCCTTTTTCATAAATATTATCCTGCTTTCCCATAACAGCTATTGTAGAATCTAACCCCTTAATATGCCTAATTACTCTATTAAATCTCCTAAAAGCAATGAAGAATGGGAAAGCTATCTCTTATTTAGATGGGAAGTACTTAGAAAACCTCTAGGTATGTCAAAAGAATCTTTCGCAGACTCCATAGAAGATAAAAGTTTTCATTTGATGGGGATAGATGAAAAAGAAAATGTGATCGCTTCAGGTAGAGTGCATTTCAATACTGAGAATGAAGCTCAAATAAGATATATGGCCGTAGATAGTCGGTTTAAAAGAAGGGGTATAGGTTCAGAGATTGTTGATAAATTGGAAAGATATGCAACTTCTAAAGGAGCAGGAATTATGGTTTTGAATGCAAGAGAAGAGGCAATAAGTTTCTATTCAAGTCTTGGTTACAAAGAGGTATGTCCATATCATTCTGATACAGGCATACCTCATAAAACTATGAAAAAAAGTCTTCTTATTTAAAGCAAAGGAGCAATTACTAAACTTACAATTGCCATCACATTAATTAGAATATTCATTGAAGGTCCTGATGTGTCCTTGAAAGGATCTCCAACAGTATCACCAACAACAGCTGCTGAATGAGTATCAGTACCTTTACCACCAAGGTTTCCTTTTTCAATGTACTTCTTAGCGTTATCCCAAGCACCCCCAGCATTTGCCATGAATAATGCCATAAGCACGCAAACTAGGAGACCTCCCGCAAGCATTCCACCCAAAGCTTCAGCTCCAATTCCTAGTCCAACTAAAGGTGGTGCCGAAACAGCAATTACTCCAGGTAGGAGCATTTTCTTAAGTGCTGCTGCTGTTGCAATATCTACACATTTTGCAGTATCGGGCTCTGCATTACCTTCTAAAAGTCCTGGGATTTCTTTGAATTGTCTTCTTATTTCATTAATCATTTCAAAGGCGGCATCTCCAACAGCTGTCATAGTAATTGAAGCTATTAAGAAGGGTATTGCTCCTCCAATAAATATACCTATTAGTACTGTAGGGTTAGATAAAATAAGTTGAAGTGGCTCGGCTCTATTAGCAGAAACTGTTTCAACAAAAGCCGAGATTATTGCTAGCGCTGCTAAAGCAGCAGCTCCGATAGCGAAACCCTTACCAATAGCAGCAGTAGTGTTACCTTGCTCATCTAATTCGTCTGTAATTACTCTAGTCTCAGAAGGCATACCTGCCATTTCTGCTATCCCTCCAGCATTATCTGCTACAGGTCCATAAGCATCTATAGCCATGGTTATACCTACAGTCGACAACATACCAACTGCGGCAATACCAACACCATAAAGGCCCGTTAATTCAGTTGAAATATAAATAATGAGAATAATGCAAGCTATAGGTAGGACCACAGATTGCATACCTACTGAAAGTCCTGTGATCATCACGGTCGCAGAGCCAGTTTGGCCAGCTTCAGCGATCTTTATTACTGGGCTAGAACCAGTATAGTATTCCGTAATTAACCCAATAGCTATTCCACCTACTGAACCACAAACAACAGCCAACCAAACATCAAAACCATTAGTTCCGACTAAAGCAGTAGTTAAAAAATAAGCCGCTATGATAAAAATAAATGGCGCACCCATAGTGCCCCATCTCATTGCATTTGCAGGTGAAGACTTCGAAAACAGTCTAACAATTACAATTCCTAGAATAGACGCTATCAAACCTATTGAAGCCAATGCCAAAGGTAAGAACATCATTCCATCTTTATCTGCTTGAGAAAATTCAGAGGTTATGAGATAGGTTGATGCTATTGCTATACAAGCCACCATTGAACCACAATAAGATTCAAAAATATCTGAGCCCATCCCAGCAATATCACCTACATTATCTCCGACATTATCAGCTATCACTCCAGGATTTCTTGGATCATCTTCCGGAATCCCAGCCTCTACTTTGCCCACTAGATCTGCTCCGACATCTGCACTTTTGGTATAGATCCCTCCACCAACTCTTGAAAATAGAGCCACGATAGATGCACCCATCGCAAAACCTTCAATTGAATGAGCATCACCACTTAATATATAAAAGAGTGTTCCTAGGCCAATCAAACCGAGTGAAGCTACACAAAGACCCATAATCGAACCGCCATAAAAAGCTACGGATAAAGCTGCTTCAGCACCCGAGTCAGAAGCAGCTGTTGCTGTTCTTACATTTGCTTTAGTAGCAGAGTACATACCTATCCAACCGGCTACAGAGGAAGATAAGGCCCCTGCGAAAACAGCTATTGCAGTTCCTTCGCCCAAGGAAAACCATACTAAAACTATAACTATTAATGCAAAAATGCTTAAGTAGGTATATTCGGTCTTCATAAAGGTCATTGCACCAAGATGTATTTGGTCACCGATTTTCTTTACACTCTCATCTCCTTCAGGAAATCTGGTAACAACTAGATATATACCCAAAGCAACTAATAAGCCCAAAACACCAAGCATTGGTGGTACTGCAAGATAACTTTCTAACATTATTTCTCCTCAAAAATATTGGAATTTATATTCCGAGCGCGTAGTCTAACGGTATAAAGGTTTAATTAAAATATTATTTTTCAGAATGAAAAGTTTCTAAATCAAATTCATCCTCAGAGACTGCAACTACACTAGAAACCATAGCGTCTCCAGTAACATTGACAGCAGTTCTCGTCATGTCCAACAACCTATCAACCCCTATAATTAATGCAATACCTTCTACTGGTAAACCAACCTGTTCGAGAACCATTGCAAGCATAATTAAACCAACTCCGGGAACGCCAGCAGTTCCTATAGATGCCAGAGTTGCAGTAAGAATGACCATCAAGTAATCGACCATAGAAAGTTCAATGTTGTAAGCCTGAGAAATAAAGACTGTAGCTATGCCTTGCATGATAGCTGTTCCATCCATATTAATTGTTGCTCCAAGTGGCACCGTAAAAGATCCAATTGAAGAGTTGACACCTATTTTATTTTTTACTGTATCCAAAGTTATAGGCATTGTTGCGCTGCTTGAAGAGGTACTAAAAGCAAAGACAGCAAGCGATCTTACTTTCATAAAAAACTTAATAGGATTTAATCGCGCTAAAAGAGTCAATAAACTGCCGTAAGTTATGAATGCATGGAAGATTAAAACAAAAACAAGTAAAAAGAAGTACTTTGCTAAATCCCCAATCATACCGAATCCTTGAACAGCAAATAGTGAGAAAAGTAACGCAAAGATTCCATAAGGTGCAAGTTCGATAAGCATCCTTACCAAATTCAAGATCACATTATTTATTAACTCAAACGCGTTCTTCAATGGTTCACCTGCAGATCCAAGACTCTTTAAAGCAATTCCAAATAAAAGCGAGAAAACAATAATTTGAAGCATATTTCCTTCAGCCATGGCAGCAATGGGGTTTGTCGGAAAAATATTGATTAAAACTTCTTTTATTGATGGTGCCTCAGTTGAAGCAAAAGTTGTTGGTAAAGCTAGATCAATTCCTATACCAGGTTGAAATAAAAGAGCGAAGGAAAGTGCTATCGTTATAGCTATTGCAGTTGTTAATAAATATAGAGATAAAGTTTTGATACTTATAGTGCCTATTCTAGATGTAGAAGAAATTGAAACAACGCCACAAACAAGAGAGAAAAATACAAGGGGAACAATTACTAATCTTAAAGAGGCTATGAAAATTTGTCCCACAACATCCAATAAACCTTCGGTGAAAAAATTTATCAAAATTAATTGGCCTATACTCCCTAATAAACCTGCATCATTAACCAATTTAAGCAAGATACCACCAGCCATAGCCAATAGCATGGAAAGAATAATTCTAGAAGTTAGAGTCATTAGTTAACCTATTTCAATCATCTCAAAATCTTCTTTGCCTACTCCGCAGTCAGGACAAATCCAATCTTCGGGTACATCTTCCCATTTTGTTCCGGGCTCAATGCCATCATCCGGCCAGCCTTCCTCTTCATCATAAATCAGACCACAAACAATGCATTCCCACTTTTTCAAAGCTTACTCCTTTTCCAAAAAAAGATATTCTAACTCAACTTTATTAGCAACTTAGACTAAAGTATCAATCTTCTCGACAAGTATTGTTTGCCGATGTACAAAACAAAGAAAATTTTAAGCTTTATTAAATTAATGAGAGCAGATAAACCAATTGGTACTGCACTTCTATTATGGCCTACCCTTAGTGCTTTTTTTATTCTGACAAATGGTAATCCAAACTTACTCTTAATATTCTTATTTATGCTTGGAACATTTTTAATGAGATCAGCAGGCTGCGTAATAAATGATTATTTTGATAGAGATTTTGATGGAAAAGTAGAAAGAACAAAAAATAGACCTATGATTACTGGTGAAATTAGACCCGTTGAAGCCTTGAGTCTTTTTACTTTGTTGGTATTACTTTCTGCTTCTCTACTATTCTTCATGAATCTATTAACCACTTATATGGCTATAGTTGGTCTAGCCCTGGCGACTATTTACCCCTTAAGTAAAAGATTTTTTTCTGTACCTCAGATTTTTTTAGGACTCGCTTTTTCCTGGGGGATAATTATGGTATCTGCAGCTGAAACAAATAACATAAGCAACATTAGTCTCTTATTATTTTTTTCATGTTTTTTTTGGATTATTGCTTATGACACTGCTTATGCACTATGTGATAAGAAAGATGATTTAAATTTAGGGATAAATTCTTCAGCAATTACTTTTGGAAGCATCGTAGTTCCTCTCTTCTTTTTGTTTCATCTCACTTCTATTTTGATATTAGTTTATGCAGCGGTTCTTCTTAATTTACATACTAGTTTTTACCCTTTCGCACTATTCAGTTTCTTACTGGCTATTTACCAAACCTATCTGATTAAAGACCAAATAAGTAGCCAGTGCCTTAAAGCTTTCAAAAATAATAATTGGCTAGGGCTATCTATTTTTCTAGGTTCCATTTTGGGTGTTTCGCTATGAAGATAGATTTCATAGATTCAATAGAAAAAATTAATAAAGAAGACTGGGAAGCTGTTTTAAGTAGTAAATATCCTTTCTTAAAATATGAATTCTTAAAAGCTCTAGAAGTAACAAATTGTGTGTCTCCCCAGCAAGGATGGACACCGTTCCACTTGATTGCTTCAGAAAATAAAAGAATTGTGGCCATTATGCCTCTGTATATAAAAACAGATTCGCAAGGAGAATTCATTTTTGATTGGTCATGGGCCGATGCCTATTACAGAAATGGACTCAACTACTATCCAAAACTAGTAAGTTCGATACCTTTTACTCCTGCAAGTGGTCCCAGAATACTTATTACCGATGAAACAAGAAGTAGGGAAATTATCCAAGAAATATCCAAAGCTCTTAAGCAAATCACTGAAGAAAGTGATTTCTCAAGTGTACACATTCTTTTGGCCAATAAAGATGAAATTAAAGATTTCTCACAAGAAGATTTTAGCTTAAGAACAAGTTACTCTTTTCATTGGTTTAATAATCACTACCATAGTTTTGAAAATTTTCTACAAGATATGACTTCAAGGCAAAGAAAAAATATTAAGAAAGAAAGAAAGAAGATTAATGACCAAGGCGTTACGGTATCTAGAGTATGTGGCAGTGCAATCACTCTAGAAATGCTTGAGACTTTTTATCAGTTCTATCAAGTCACCTATTTAAAAAGAGGCATGCGCGGATATTTAAATTTTGAATTTTTTAAAAAAATTGTAGAGTCCATTCCCGAGACTATTATGTTGGTGCTTGCAAAAAATAATTCAGGAGAATATGTAGCGGGTGCTTTAAACTTTTTTGACGATGAAAAGCTTTATGGCCGTTACTGGGGGTGTCTAGAAGAATATGATTCTCTTCATTTTGAAACATGCTATTACCAAGGTATTGAGTTCTGTATTGAAGAAAAACTTAAATCTTTTGATCCAGGTGTTCAAGGTGAACACAAGATTAAAAGAGGTTTCTGCCCTATTGAGACTTTCTCTCTTCACTGGATAAAGGATTTAAGATTTAAAGAAGCTATCGATGATTTTTTAGATAGAGAAAGAGAGCATATTCTGGAATATAACCAAGATCGAAGAGCTCTATTGCCCTTCAAAAAAGAAGTAACAATCGACTTATATGACAAAATTTAAATTGCTCAATGAAGAAACTTTAAAAGAAGGTTTTGATTTCCTGGCAAAAAGAGAGCCAGGTTTTAAGAAAGTACTTGAAGAAAAAAATTATGAGATAAATCCCTTCAGTAAGAAAGAAGGTTTTGAAGGACTGATAAGTTTGATTGTCGAACAGCAACTATCAGTCGCTTCCGCACAAGCTATCTTTGGAAGAATGAAAATTTTAGTAAAGCCCTTTACTCCAGAGATGTTTCTATCTGTAAATCCCGAGAAATTTAAAGAGGTAGGATTGAGCAAACAGAAGATAGATTATTGTTCCGGTATCGCTAAAAAAATTGTTGATAATGAATTAGATCTTAAAGCTCTCAAAAACAAAGGAGATTCACAGGTTATTAAGGAGCTAATTGAAATTAGAGGTATTGGAGAATGGACTGCCCAATGCTATTTAATGGCATGCTTAAAAAGGCTTGATGCTTGGCCTTATTCTGATTTAGGACTAATTGTAGCTGCCCAAAGAATGAAGGGGCTCAAAGATAGACCTGACTATTTGACAATGGAAAAAATCTCTGAACCTTGGTCTCCCTTCAGAAGTCTAGCTGCGTTAATATTATGGTCGACTTATGATAAAGAATAAGATTAGTAGATATAAAGATAGCAAGAGAGGTTTAAATCAACTTCTACGTTTGTATGAGAGGAATTATTTAAAACTTGTTCACTTATTCCCTATCGCAGATCATGAGAAAAGTATGGTCTATTTGATACCTGAAGGTATATTGAATAAAGAAATAAAAATTTCCCGTAAAAGATTATCCAGTCATACATCAGTCATAGAGATCTATAAATCTAAGTCTCTATCTTTATTACAAAATACGGAAATTGAAATATATATCTACCATGATGCAAAAATGGCTGAGGTTAGAAAATTCAATGGTAAAAGGCAATTCTGGTTAAGAAATAAATATCCCAATAAGAATATGCTCAGTAAAGATGAAAAATTCCAATGGAATTTCTTCTTGGAAGAGTTCTTAACTCATACAAAAACACACGGATTAAGCATTCTGAAGAACGCACTATAAAGGTGCTTTTGCACATTTTAAGAACTTTTCAATAGAAATTTATCTACTTTTTGCACAAAAATTGTTCTTTTATGCTTTTTGACGTGCTACTATTCTTCGGCTTTTAATTACGAATGGAGAAAATTAATGACAAAATATGAATATATATGGCTCGATGGTTATGAGCCTGAAGCTAACTTGAGAAGTAAAGTTAAAGTAACAGATGGAGAGCCACCTGCGTGGTCCTTTGATGGTTCCTCCACTTTACAAGCAGAAGGCGGAAGTTCCGACTGTATACTTTTACCAGTTCAACAATACGAGAATCCTACAAATGAGGGTTCCTTGGTTTTGTGTGAAGTTGAAACTGGCGAACATGAAACTCACCCATCAAATTTCAGAGCAGCAGCAGCCTCTGTTGTAACTGACGAATGGTGGTTTGGATTTGAGCAAGAATATTTCTTAACTAACCCAGACGGTACAATTCTAGGATGGGAAGATGGAACTCCTACTAGGCCACAAGGAGAATACTACTGTGCCGTTGGAGCGGCCAATGTCAAAGGAAGGGAAATAAGCGATGCACATTTGGATGCTTGCCTAGATGCAGGTATTGAGCTTACCGGTACAAATGCCGAGGTTGCTTTAGGTCAATGGGAATATCAATGCTTCGGTAAGGGTATAAAAGCAGCTGATGACTTGTGGATGAGCAGATATATACTTTATAAAGTAGCTGAAGAATTCGGTGTATCAGTAAACATTCACCCTAAGCCAAAAACTGGAGACTGGAATGGATCAGGAATGCACTCTAACTTCTCTAATGAAGAAATGAGAACTTCAGGAAGTGAAGAGCTATTCAGTTCTATGTGCGACAAATTGGGCGAAGTGCATAAAGAAGGCATAGCATTATACGGTTCTGATAATGATATGCGCTTAACAGGATTGCATGAAACTCAAAGCATAGACCAGTTCTCTTACGGAGTTAGTGACAGAGGAGCTAGTATCAGAATTCCTATCTATACTGTTGAACATGATTGGAATGGATACTTAGAAGATAGAAGGCCTGCTTCTAATGCAGATCCTTACAAAATTGTAGCTCATATAGTCGGAACATTAACTTCTTAGGTTCGTAATTTTATATCCGGAGACAAGCTCTCCGGATATAATTTTAGAGTGAATATATCTTTTCTCTCAGAGCTCAGCACTGGTATTGTTATTCTTGACGATAGTCTAGAGATAATTTTTATCAACTCCTCAGCCCTTTCAATTCTCGATACAACAGAGAAGAACTCGATAGGAAACACCATTGATCAAATTTTTTATGAAGAACCTGAAAGCATTAATGATTTTGTTGGTGCTTTAGAACTCAATAGAAATTTCACCAAAACAGATACTGTCCTAAATCTGAAGAAAGGAAAAAGGGTTTTTTGTACTTATTTAGTTCATTCAATAGAAAACAATAACGAAAAAGGCCTAATGCTTGAAATAATAGATAAAGAAAGTTCTTCTGAATTAATCGAAAGATACAGAATGAAAACAAATCAACAAATATCCCAAGATTTTGTTAGAGGCCTAGCACATGAAATAAAAAATCCTTTAAGTGGCATTAGAGGTTCAGCTCAACTTCTTAGCAATAAACTGAATAATCAAGATTTGCAAGAATACACAGATATAATAATAAAGCAGACGGATAGGCTGACTTCCCTTGTAGATAATATTTTGGGACCAAATAAAAAACCCGATTTTCAGTTTCAAAATATTCACTATCCTATAGAGAATGTTCTTAAGCTTATAGATAACGAGTCTGGATACAAAGATATCAAGATAATTAAAGATTTTGATCCGAGCATTCCAGATCTGTTTATTGATAGTTATTTGATTGAAAATAGCATACTCAATCTTACAAAGAATGCACGGGATGCGCTCATTGACTCAAACACCCCCAATCCTGAAATAAATATCGTCACAAGGATTTCTCATGGAGAAATGATTGACGGCGAAAAAAATGCAATGGTTTGTAAGATATCGATAATCGATAATGGACCAGGTATTCATGAGGAAATTAAAGACTCTATATTCTTTCCAATGATCACAGGCAAAGACAAAGGGACTGGTCTAGGACTTTCTATTACACAAGGGATCATTTCTCAACATAAAGGCAATATACACTTTACAAGTGAGCCTAATAGAACAGAATTCTTTATTAATATTCCAGTAAATACTCAAAAAGATATAGACTTAAAGACTAGCAATGGATAAAAATGTTTGGGTAGTCGATGATGATGAGTCGATCAGATGGGTCCTTGAAAAAGGTCTATCTGATGGAGGAATGGATGTGCAAACTTTTGATTCTGCTAATAAGGTTATTAAAAAACTTGAAACAGAAAATCCGCATCTCATCCTTACAGACATTAGAATGCCTGGCCCTAGTGGAATAGACCTACTCGACAAAGTAAAAGAACTTCGACCAGACATCCCTGTAATAATCATGACTGCTCATTCAGATCTAGACAGTGCTGTTGAATCTTATGAACATGGTGCGTGGGAATATTTACCTAAACCATTTGATATTGAGGAAGCATTATCAATGGTTAAAAGGGCTACATCAGCTGATGAGATTAATAAGGAAGAACCAACAGAAACCCAGGCTGAAGTAATTGGTGAAGCCCCAGCAATGCAGGAAGTCTTTAGAGCAATAGGTAAATTATCAAATTCAAACTCTACTGTTTTGCTAAATGGCGAATCTGGTACTGGGAAAGAGCTTGTTGCAAGAGCCCTATACCAGCATAGTCCTAGAAAAGATAAAACCTTCATTGCATTAAATATGGCAGATATCCCTAAAGAACTGTTAGAAGCAGAACTCTTTGGGCATGAGAAGGGTGCTTTTACTGGTGCAGATGAAAGAAGAATCGGAAGATTTGAACAGGCAGATGGAGGTACTTTATTTCTAGACGAAATTGGAGATATGCAACTTGAAACTCAAACTAGACTTTTGAGAGTGCTTTCTAATGGAGAATTTTATAGAGTTGGAGGCAGAGAACCGATTAAAGTTGATGTCAGGATCATTACGGCAACTCACCAAAATATCGAAGATTTAGTTAAAGCTGGAAATTTTAGAGAGGACCTTTTCCATAGACTTAATGTAATTAAACTATCCTTACCGAAGTTAAATGAAAGAAAAGAAGATATCCCAACTTTAGTAAAACATTTCTTTCAGAAATCTTCTGATGAACTTGTTGAAGAGAAAAAATATCTGTCTGCAGAAGTAGAAGACTATTTTATGACTCTTTCTTGGCCAGGTAATGTCAGGCAACTAGAAAATACTTGTAGATGGCTCACAGTGATGTCTCCAACTAGAGAAGTAAAACTGGAAGATCTTCCAGATGATCTTAAAGTAGAAAATATAGAAAATATGAATGACTGGACTAAGGTCTTGCAGACTTGGTCAGAAAATTATTTAGCAAAAGGTAACAACAATTTACTTGAAGAAGCCATACCAGACTTTGAAAGAACCATCATTAAAGTTGCGCTCAATAAAACTATGGGAAGAAAAAAAGAAGCTGCGGAATTGCTCGGTTGGGGAAGGAATACTTTGACTAGAAAAATTAAAGAGCTTGGCTTAGATAACTAATTACTTTGCTTTTACAAGGGGCATGCCACTCTGGGTCCAGTTCATCATCCCACCAGAAAGAACATTTACATTTATATAGCCCTGCTTTTTTAACTCTCCTGAGGCTTTGGACGAAACAGTACCGTTTTTACAAATCAGAATGATGCAATCTTCTTCACCCGCCTTAAAGAGTGCATCTTCTTTTAAGAGATTACTAGGCTGAAGATTCATAGCACCTGCAACTGTACCAGCACCATATTCAGCAGAGCTTCTTAGGTCATAGATGAAAGGGTTCTCTTTATTGATCAGTCTTGTCATCTCTGAATTGTCAACCTTAGTACCACCTTTTCTTCTTTCATAGATAATCAAAGCCGCAATAAGTATTAATAGGACTAAAACTGCCAAAAAATTATCACTTATAAACACGAGGAATTTATTCATATCCGGACAGGATTATATAGATTACTAAGTTAAAATATAAAAAACTTTTAACAAAATTATGAAATCAAAACTTGTTCTGGTCAGACATGGTCAAAGTGAATGGAATGCAAAAAATCTGTTTACGGGTTGGAAAGATCCTAAATTAACTGATCTAGGAATTCAGGAAGCAATAAAAGCTGGAGATTTATTAGAAACTAGAAATCTGAAATTTGACCTTATGTTCACTTCAGATTTATTTAGAGCTCAAGAGACTGGTCGCTTGATCTTAGAGCAGATGAATCAAACCGATATACAGGTTATTGAAGATCAGTCTCTTAATGAGAGAAATTATGGAGACTTAGCAGGGCTTAATAAAGATGAAGCGAGAGAGAAGTGGGGAGAAGAACAAGTACATATTTGGAGACGATCTTTCGATGTTCCCCCGCCAGGAGGAGAGAGTCTAAAAAATACTGCTGAAAGAGTGCTTCCTTACTTTGAACTTGAAATCATGCCGAAGGTTAAAGAAGGATTAAATATCTTAGTTGCAGCACACGGAAATTCTTTAAGAGCTTTGGTGATGGAATTGGAAAAGATTAGTTCTGAAGAGATAGTGAAATTAGAAATAGCTACTGGCGATCCTTTGACTTATGAATATTCTAACGGAGAATTTGTTAGGATTGATTAAAATCGAACAGTAATACCTGAAGCCTTCATGGCCTCTTTGGCTTCTTTGATAGAGAACTCTGAAAAATGAAAAATACTTGCTGCTAAAACTGCTTCAGCTCCTCCAATTTTTACTCCGTCTATTAAATGATCAAGATTTCCCACTCCACCGGAGGCTATAACAGGAATAGATATTCCTGAAGAGACTTTCGAAACTAAGTTATTATCAAAACCTTCTTTTGTTCCATCTCTGTCCATACTGGTAAGTAGAATTTCACCTGCTCCATATTCAACAACTTGTTCAGTCCACTGTAAAACATCTATACCAGTTCTATTTCTGCCTCCGTAAGTAACAACTTCCCAGGTATTTTCTTTATCAGTCTTGGCTTTAGCATCAACAGCAACAACAATACATTGTGATCCAAATTTATCAGCCGCTTCCTTCACGAAGCTAGGATTCTCTACTGCTGAAGTATTTATGGTTACCTTATCTGCACCAGATCTTAAAAGTTTCTTAATATCTTCTATCTTCCTTACTCCACCACCAACGGTAAGAGGGATAAAAACCTGACTCGCTATACTTTCAACAGTCTTATAAGTCGTGTCTCTTGTCTCATGACTGGCAGTAATATCTAACATAGTGATTTCATCAGCTCCTTCAGTATCATATCGTTTTGCAATTTCGACTGGATCACCAGCATCACGGATATTTAAAAAATTTACTCCCTTCACTACTCTACCCTTATCTACATCAAGACAAGGAATAATGCGCTTTGCAACAGACATGATTACTTTCCTAATACCTCGAGTACATCTGCGTAAGTAAAAGCTTTCTCATATAGCGCTCTTCCACATATCACACCTGAGATATTTTTTTTATCTTCAAGTTGGATAATGTGATCTAGAGAGGAGACACCTCCAGATGCAATTACAGGAATTTTTGTTTGGTTTGCTA
>CACBUE010000009.1 GCA_902542325.1 uncultured SAR86 cluster bacterium
ATGGTTTTTAAAAATTACAGATTACGCAGAAGAACTCCTTCAAGGAACAGATAAATTAGATGGTTGGCCAGAACAAGTAAAAATCCAACAAAAAAATTGGATAGGTAAATCTGAAGGTATGAATTTCAGTTTTGGTATTGAAGATAGAGAAGCAGTGATTGATGTCTTCACAACAAGACCTGACACCATAATGGGCGTCTCCTTCATAGCTATATCATCATCTCATTTTCTAGTTTCAGATCTTTCAGCAAAAAGAGATGATGTAAAAAAATTTGTTGAAAAGCAGAGCAAGATAAAAGTATCAGAAGCTGAATTTGCTAAACAAGAAAAAGAGGGTATTTTTACAAATTTATTTGCAATTCATCCATTCACAAAAGAAAAAATACCTATTTGGATTGCTAACTTTGTTCTGAGTGACTATGGCTCTGGTGCCTTGATGGCAGTTCCAGCTCATGATCAAAGGGATTTTGAATTTGCCACTAAGTATAAGTTACCCATCTTGCCGGTTATAAAAAATAGTCATGATGAAGTTAAAATTCAAGAGGCAACTATTGAGAAAAATGTTCTTATTAATTCAGGAGAGTTTGATGGATTAAACTTTGATGATGCATTCCTAGCTATAGAAAAAAAGGCAACAGCACTTAACTGTGGTTACAAAGAGACTAACTTTCGTTTGAGGGATTGGGGAGTTTCAAGACAAAGATATTGGGGCGCACCGATTCCAATTCTGAGTGATGGTGAAGAAAATTTTCATGCCAAAGATTTACCTGTTGAATTACCTTCCAAGGTTGAATTCAAGGGTGTCAGTTCTCCATTGAAGGATATGCCTGAATTCTTAAACGTCGATCAAGAAGGTAAAACTCTTATAAGAGAAACTGATACTTTTGATACATTCTTTGAATCATCTTGGTATTACGCAAGGTTTGCTAGTTTTGATAGTCATGATTCTATGCTTGATGATAGAGCTAAGTACTGGCTTCCAGTAGACCAGTATATAGGTGGCATAGAACACGCCGTATTACATCTTCTATATTCACGTTTTTACTTTAGATGTATGAGAGACCTTGGTCTAGTTGAAGGAGATGAACCTTTCACAAATTTACTTTGCCAAGGTATGGTTTTAAAAGACGGTGCCAAAATGTCTAAATCAAAAGGAAATACGGTTGACCCACAGGGTTTAATTGAAAAATATGGAGCAGATACTGTAAGACTTTTTGTGTTATTTGCCGCTCCTCCGGAGCAATCTCTCGAATGGTCTGATCAAGGAGTACAAGGTGCTCATAGATTTATTAACAGAATATGGAAACTTGTTAATAAGCATATAGATGCAGGCCTACCCGAAGATATTGATGTAAATCATTCAATTAAAGATTTGAAATTAATGCGATCAAAGATTCATAAGACTTTATCTAAGGTAAAAGATGATTATTTAAGAAGACATAGTTTCAATACTGCCATAGCAGCTGTAATGGAGCTCTCTAATGATATTCCACAAGAATGGTTTGACTCAAGTGCGAGTCCAGAGATGAGAAAAGTTGCCAATGAAGCTATTGAATCAATTCTATTAATGTTAAATCCAATTACGCCTCATTTATGTCAGCATCTGTGGTGGCAACTTTATCCTCAAGAGTCGATTATTGATAAGTCTTGGCCAAAAATTGAAGAATCCTTGTTGATAGATGACAAATTAAAAATTGCTATTCAAGTAAATGGAAAGCTGCGATCTGAGATCGAAATAGATAAAGAAACTGAAGATGATTCTGTGAAATCTATGGCTCTAAATAACGAAAAAATAATAAAGCATTTAGATGGTGCTGAAGTTAAAAAAATAATCTATGTTCCAGGAAAGATACTGAATATAGTTATATGAAAATAACGCAGATATTGGATATTAAATTACTTTTGACTTTAGTTTTCATAGTAAATTCGTGTGGCTATGAACTTAGAAATTACTCAACAAGTTTGTCTAATCAAGTCATAAATTATGATGCCAAAAAGTCAGAACTGAATCTAGAATTAGAAAATCAGCTTAATTCAAAGAATTATGTTTTGTCTAGAAATGCAGATTCTGACTCGCGGCTCAAAATCATTAGTCATTCTATAGAGCAATTTGTTGGTTCTACTGGACAAGGCGCAAGAACAATACAAGTAAGATTAGATTATAAATTGAAATATCAAATAGGAAATGATGGTGGTAATTTGATAATGCATATTTTCGAAGACTCATCTTTTATTGATTTTAACCAGTCAAATCTTCTGGCATTTGAAGAAGAGATTCAATCAGTAACCAAAACTTTTATCGCAAAAGCGATAAGGAATATAGAATTTATTGCATCTACTCAACTAAATGAAATTAAGTAAAGCTCACTTTATCAAAGACTTAGAAACTAAATTGGGTCCTATTTATTCTTTCTTTGCAGAAGAATCAATTCAAATTTCTGAGTTAACTGATGAGGTTATAAAGAAAGCAAAATTAGCTGGTTTTGAGGATAAACAAACTCATATAATTACTAAAGATACAGATTGGAGCTTCCTTAGTTCAGAAAATGAAAATTTTGATTTATTTGGTTCAAAGAAAATAGTTGAAATTAAACTTATTGGAACTGGTCCAGGAAACAAAGGTTCAAAAGCTATCAAGGATTATTGTCTTGATGCAGATGAAAATAAACTGCTAATCATTTCAGCTGAAAAGCTTGAAAAAAAGCAACAAACCAGTGCCTGGGCTAAGGCCTTAGGTGAAAGTGGCATTTTTGTAGTTGAACCACCGGTTAATAAAAGTTCTATGCCAAGCTGGATTAAAACTAAGGCCTCGAGCTTAAACCTTAATTTAGATGTTCAAGCCGTTCAGCTTTTATCGGAGAAAACAGAGGGAAATCTGCTGGCTGCATCCCATGAGTTAATGAAACTATCTCTTTTATTTTCAGAGCAAGAAATTACATTAGAAAATATGGAAAAATCTATTTCTAATTCTTCAAAATATGGAATATTCGATCTCTCTAATTCCTTTCTTGAAGGAAATAGAAAAAGAACAGTTAGAATCATTGAAACTTTGAGAGCAGAAGGAACACAACCTCCCCTTGTATTATGGGCACTTTCTAAAGAAATAAACAATCTATATAAAGTCTTGGAACAAGGGACTACAAAAAATATTTGGGGTCCTAGATATTACTTAGATTTACTCTCAAAACGTTCTAATAGTCTTTCTTATTCTAAAATAAAAAATTCACTTAAAGATATAGCAGAAATAGACGCCGCAATAAAAGGCTTATCAGATAAGAATCCTTGGCAGTCTATTAGAGATCTCGCATTGAATTTTTAATATGGATTGAAAAACTTAAGAGCTTTAGTCCAAATTAATTGTTCAGTCTTTTTTGTAGGAATTTTATAGTCATCAATAAAAGCAACGGGTTGAATTTCTTTAGTTGAACTTGTCAACCAAAGTTCTTCACATTCATAAATTGAATCTATAGAAATTTCCTCTTCAAAGACCTCTATATTATTTTTTTTAAGAAGACTGATTATAAAATTTCTTGTTACACCAGGGAGAATATTCTGATTCAAAGATGGGGTGTAAACCTTACCTTGTTTTACCAAGAAGACATTAGACTTAGAGCCTTCGTTTAGTATCCCATCTTTATGTAAAAGTATTTCATCTACTGTTTCTAAAGAGGGGTCATGCATAGACAATATATTGCCAATGAGGGCGGTTGTTTTGATATCACATCTTTGCCATCTAATATCGTCTTCTAAACGAACTCTTAAACCTTCTTTATTGGGATTGCCTCTATAGGGGTTAATATCTAATTTTTGCGAATTAATGAATAAAGTTGGGACAATATTTTCACTTGCCATATGTGATCTTGAATCTTGAACTCCTCGAGTTATTTGTATATAGAATGACTGGTTGTGATATTCATTCTTAACATGTAACTTCTTCAAAATATTCTCAAGATTATCAAGTTCAGAAGGAGCAGGTATAAAAGTTTTAGCTAAGGATATCTTGAATCTTTGTAAATGTTCCTCAAACAAGAATAATTCTTGGTTGTATGAAGGAATAACCTCATAAACGCCATCGCCAAAAGTGAAACTTCTATCAAGAGGAGAAATCTTTGCCTCATCAGCAGGAATTATTTCTCCATTTAAATAAACCCACATTAAACTTGTTACTCTTCCATAAGAAATTGATATGTAAGTAACTTAATATTTGACCATGCTCTGCCAAAGAAGCCTAGAGCAGGAACATCTTTCATAGCAACAAGATCAACAGATGCAAGGGAGTCTCCATCAAGAATAAGATCAACCTTACCAACCACCTGACCTCTTTGAATTGGTGCTTGAAGATAGTCATTCAACTTAATCTGAGGTTCGACTCTTGGAAAGTCTCTGGGTGAAAGGGTAAGATACAATTCTTCGGCGGAAGATAAATTTACCGAATCCGCTTCACCGCCCCACACTTGCTCATTGACAAGAGATAAATCAGCTTCAAGGATCCGTTTTGTTCTGTAGTATCTGAAACCATAATCTAACAAACGTCTATTATCAGTTAATCTAGATTTTTCCGAGGCGCTTCTCATGGTAACCGCAATTAACCTTGTGTCATTTCTAACGCCCGAGGAAACTAAACAATATCCAGCACTTTCGGTATGGCCTGTTTTAACTCCATCAATAGATTCATCTTGCCATAGAAGGCTATTTCTATTTCTTTGTTTGATTTCATTGAAAGTAAAGTACTTCTCTTTATAAAGAGCATAATGATCAGGAAATTTGTCTATAAGATTTTTTGTTAAAATTGCTAAGTCTTTCGCTGAAGAATAATGTTCGGGGTCTGGCCAACCACTGACATTTTTAAATTGGGTATTCACCATGCCCATCTCTTCAATGTAGAGCTGCATAAGCTCAACAAAACCTTCTTCAGAAATAGCCACGTGCTCTGCAATAGCACAACTAGCGTCATTACCAGACTGTATGACCATTCCTTTGATTAAGTCTGAAAAAAGAACTCTTGTTCCTTCTCTAATAAACATCTTAGAACCGCCTTTCTTCCAGCAATTCTCACTAATAAATACTTCATCTTCTAAACTTACAAATCCTTTAGCTATTTGATCTGCAGCAACATAGCCCGTCATTATTTTAGTAATGCTTGCAGGTTCAATCCTTTCATCAGAATCATTTTCAGCAAGTATTCTTCCTGATACTGAATCCATCAAAATATAATTTGAGGCATTTAATGAGGGAGGCTTTGGAATAAAACTCTCCTCAGAAAAAAGCGAAACTGATGAAATTGTGCTTAGTAAAGCTATAAAAAAAGGTAATTTCTTTAATTTTTTCATTTATAAAAACTTGGATAGTGAGTTGCTAAATTCAAAGACCGCCATCACATATAATTTACTTCTATTGTATCTGGAAATAGATTGATAGTTATCAAAACCAAGCCAGTATTCGTAACCATCTTCAAGATTAAGTGAGATAGGCACAAATTTAAGATTACTAGGAATAATTTTGGTAGCTTCTAGCCCAAATTTTTCTAGCTCAATTTCTGTCATATAGGGCTTGAATGAGGATGTAATTTCTTTTACTTCGCTTATGGCTTTAGCTCTCATGGCTATAGGCACATTCGGTTTCCATTTACCTTTCTTGTTAAGGAAATTAGCGACACTTCCTATAGCATCTATAGGATTATTCAAAATATCTCTCACACCATCATTATCAAAATCTACAGCGTAGTCCCTATAGCTATCGGGCATAAATTGACCATACCCCATAGCACCAGCTATTGAACCTTCTATTTCTTCTAGATTAAAGTTCTCTTCTCTGCTTAGTAAAAGGAATTCTTCTAGCTGGACTTTAAAGAATTTAGATCTGCGAGGATAATCAAAAGCTAAAGTGGATAGAGAATCTATTACTCTGATATTTCCTTTAATTCTCCCATATCTAGTTTCGATTCCAATGATAGATGCAATAATTTCAGCTGGCACACCATATATTTTTTCAGCTCTTTTTAGATCCTGTTTATGCGACTTAATGAATTCTTTACCTGCGGAAATTCTTGATTCATTAACCATAATCCCTCTATACCGTTCCCATGTCATAGTGCCTTCAGGTTGTCTATTCATTATCCTAACAACCCTTTCTTGATATTTTGCTCGTTGAAAAATAGCTTCTAGATAAGATTTTTCATAACCATGTTTTTGCGCCATATAATCTATGAATTCAACAGTTTCATCGTTTTCGGAATAGTCAGAATATAAGCTTTGCGAAGTAAAAAAGGTAATTACTAAGATTTTTAAATATTTTTTTATATTCATAACTGAGGTCTCTTGGCAGAAAGAATAACTCCAAAAGCCAATAAATGCACAACTATTGAAGTTCCGCCTTGGCTAATCAAGGGTAAAGGCACTCCAACAACAGGAATTATACCTATAACCATTGATACATTGATTAGAATAAATAAAAGGAAGATGAATCCCAAAGAACAGCAGGCAATCCTTTCAAAAGGAGATTGTGCTGATAAACCAATCTTAAAAATTCGCCATATAATCATTCCATAAACAATAAATAGGCAAGTTATTCCCAATAAGCCAAACTCCTCTCCGATAACAGAAAAAATGAAATCGGAATGACTTTCGGGGATAAAATTAAGCTGACTTTGGGTGCCCTCCAAGTAGCCCTTACCAAAAAAACCACCAGAACCTATGGCAGTTTGTGACTGAGCGATATTCCAGCCATCTCCAAGAGGATCAACATTACTATCAAAATAAGTGAGGACCCTTTGTTTTTGGTAATCTAATAAGCTCGACCAAATAAAAGGAGAAACAATTGCCAAAATACCTACATAAGCAGCTATGACCCTGTAAGGTAAACCAGCTAAATATATTGGAATTATTCCAGACGTAAAAACTATTATAGAAGTTCCTAAATCAGGCTGTTCAAAAACCAAGTAAGAACACATAAGGGCAGCTAAAGTTGTATATAGCCAATCTTCTAATCTTATATTTGATTCTTTCCTATGCAAATAAGCAACAATTGATAGTGGCAAAATCAATCTTATAATTTCAGATGGTTGAAACTGAAAAAACCCTATATCTATCCATCTACTAGTTGTATAACCTTCAGCCGGATTGAAAAGAACATAAATTAGAAGTAAAAGACCGATCCAGTAAGAATGCATCAAAATATTTTTATAAGAGTCAGGTTTTAAATGAGAAATGAAGATCATCATTATTAAACCTGCAAAAACATAAATCGACTGACGCATGACCATCAAAAAGGATTGACCACTTGAGCTGTACAACATTGCCAAGCCAAAGACAAGGACGGCGATAAGGGCTAGCACCAATATTATGTCCTTAAATAAATATCTAAAAGGGTTAAAGCTTGTAACCAAAGGTTTATTGATAGAATAATCAAGAGGATTTCTGTTACTCATGATTCATTAATGTTTATTTGATATTGTTCAATAAGACGCTTTGCAATGGGTGCAGCTACGGCACTTCCAGATTCACCATTTTCTACTATAACAACAACAACTAAATTAGGATCAGGAACAGGGCCATAACTTGCAAAAAGAGCGTGATCTCTATTTTTTATATCTTTTCTTATTCCCTCGTATTCTTCTCTTACAGTAAGATCTTGATCAGTAAGACTTTTGATTTGAGCGGTTCCAGTTTTACCAGCTATAGTTATTCCTCCTTCTTCGTATAAATTATGAGCTGTACCGTTCCAAGAATCGATTACAGAGATCATTGATTTTTCAATAATATTCCAATGTCGCGGGTTTTCAATTTGTACTTCCATCAAAAGTTCAGGCTCATAAGCATCTAGCTGATTATTTCTTATGAGTTTAGGCCGAAAAATCTTTCCTTTATTTGCAATTGCAGAGAGTGAAACTGCTAATTGGAGTGGCGTAGAGCTTATGTATCCCTGCCCTATTCCGATATTTATCGTGTCTCCTACGAACCAGGCTTCACCAATATTACCTAACTTCCAATTTCTAGTTGGTAAAATACTTTTAGATTCATTAATCAAATCTATACCGCTGATTTCTCCAAAACCAAATCTCAACAAGAATGATGAAATCCTATCAATGGTAAGTTTTGAAGCAAGTTCATAAAAATAAACATCTGATGACTCAACTATTGCCTTCTTAAGATCTACTCTTCCATGCCCATCCTCTTTCCATCCGCGATACTTTCTTCCTTCTTCTTTTAGCTGAAAAAAGCCTTTATCTTCTATAATGGTTGACTCAGTAATTAGCTCTTCTTCAAGGCCAAGCAAACCAATGAAAGGTTTTATAGTTGAAGCTGGCGGGTACAAACCAGATATTGCTCGATTAAAGAAAGGTGAGTCTTCCAAGGAAGATTGCGAAACAAGCGAACCACTTTCTGAACCATTTAAAATATTGGGGTTATAGTCTGGTGAACTTACTAGAGCTTTAATAAATCCAGTCGCTGGCTCTAAAGCCACTACAGCTCCTCTTCTATTAGCAAGTTCTTCCTGAGCAATTTTCTGTAATCTTAGGTCAAGAGTGAGTGTTAGGTTGAAAGGCTTATCTGGGGAAACTCTATTGATTTCTCTAATCTTATTCCCGTATACATCTACCTCCATCAGGCTAATTCCAGCCTTGCCTCTTAGAGTTTTTTCATACGACTTCTCTAGTCCTACTTTCCCAATGAAGGAATCGTCTGGATATTCTGCTCTTGATAGAGAAAGTCTTTCATCCATATTTATGAGACCTAAATGACCGATAACGTGAGAAAAGAGATTTTTATGAGGAAGATATCTTCTTAATTTGGCTTCAAGTTGAACATTAGGTATTGAATTTTTTTGCACTTCATACTTTGCTAATTCCTGTTCACTTAGATTTCGTGCAAGCCAAATCTTTTCTTCATCTTGAATTGGAACCTGTAACTGATCAATTTTTCTATTTTCATCCAAAACTTTGTCATGCAATTGTTCAACTTGGTCTATTGAGTTCTCGTATAATTTAGTTTTGATGTAGAGATCTTTCGTAACTATATTTTCAGCAATAAGAGTTCCATCTTCCAACGTTATAAGACCCCTAGCTGGATATATAGGTATGTTGATTATTCTATTTTTATCTGATTCGGCCTCGTAATTAACTCTATCTAATACAGTTAATTGAAGTATTTTAAATACTCCTAAGACAATCAAAATCAGTAGAAAAAAAAATATTACACCCGATCTGCTTCTCAATAATTGAGCATCTTTTTCATCTCTTCTTAAATCCTGGATGGCTCTCATTACTTTTACTTATGATAAGGATGATTTTGGGTCATCGACCAAACTCTATAAATTTGTTCCAAGACTAAAACCGGAACAATTGAATGGGGGAAAGTTAGTTGAGATAAGGACCAGCAAAAGTCGCACTGCTTAATAAGCTTTTGACTTAAACCGTCAGGGCCACCAATAATAAAAGATATATCTTTTGAGCTGGAGATCCAATTATCAAACTGAAATCTTAATTTCTCAGTACTCATGCTCTGTCCTGCTTTGTCTAGGGCAATCACAAATTCATTCTTCTTAACTTTTGATTGTAATAAATTGCTCTCTTTTTCGACAACGTCTAGAACATTATAGTTCCCAATACGGTTGACTGGTTTTAATCCAAGCCAATCAATGTTTATTGATTTATTAAATTTAGATTCATAAGTGCTAAAAGCTTTTTTTGCCCAGTCAGGACGGCTCGATTCTATTGAGATTAACCTAATTTTCATTAAAGTTCAGGATCCCATAAACTCTCTAGATCATAAAACTCTCTTGCATCTGCTGACATAAGGTGAATAACTACATCTCCAGCATCAACGAGGACCCAATCATCTCCACCCTGTCCTTCAATCTTAATTCCAGAAATATTTGTTTCTTTTAGGCCCTCCAAGATATGCTCACTCATCGCCGCTATATGTCTGTTTGATGTCCCTGAAGCAATGACCATAAAATCTGTTATAGAACTAATCTTTGTTACATCTATTGCGATAGGATTTACTGCTTTGATATCTTCTAAAGAATTGATAATTTTATTTTTTAGTTTTTTAGTCATTGCTCTTTATATAAATTTTGATCTTTTATGAATTGATAAACATCACCATCTAATAAAGCAGATACATCTTCATTATTCGCTATCAACTGTCGAATCTTAGTAGAAGTCACTTCAATAGGATCTATTGGCAAAATGAAAATTTTGCCTTTCGAATCCTTAAGCTCCTGAAAATTTGTAATTCTTTTAGCTTTTAATAGATTTTGTGCGAATGAAGTTTCACCCACTTCATATCCCGGTCTTTCCAATATTAGTAGATTAACTTCTTCTATGAAATTCTCATGCTCATACCAAGCTTCTATCTCCAAAAAAGAATCCATCCCCATTATCCATACTAGAGTGTCATTTGGATTCTCTTTCTGAATCTCTTTTAAAGTTAAGTAAGCATATGAGGGGCTTCTTTTTTTAATCTCTCTTTCATCAATTATTAAATTATTTATATGACTTAAAGCAATATTAACTAGCTTAATTTTATCTAGTTCATTAATTCTTTTCTCTTTATGGGGTGGAGTACCATTTGGCAAAACAATGAGTTCATCTATATCGATTAAATTAAGAAAGTTCTCTATTACTTGGACATGTCCTTTATGGATAGGATCAAAAGTGCCACCAAATATACCAATAAGTTTTTTGTTGGCTATTTTAAACTCCTCGTAAGTTTGAATTACCTTTAACAATAAACTTCTGTGAAGTTAATCCCTCTAAGCCCACGGGGCCTCTTGCATGAATCTTATCAGTAGAAATTCCAACTTCAGCTCCTAATCCATACTCAAACCCATCAGCCCAGCAGGTCGGCAAGTTATGCATGACTGAACTCGAGTCCACGTTTTTAAAAAAGTATTCAGCTTTATTTTTGTCTTCAGTGACTATTGAATCTGTATGTTGTGATCCATACTTTTGAATATGTTCTATGGCTTCGCTCATATCTTCAACAACTTTAATGGAGAGTATGGGAGCAAGATATTCAGTTAACCAGTCATCTTCTTTAGCTTCAATTGCATTTATAACTTGAAGTGTTTTTTGACAGCCTCTAACCTCTACTCCTTCCGAAGAAAATCTATCTTCTAAGCTAGGTAAAAGTAAAGATGCTACTGACGAATGTACTAAAAGCGTTTCCATGGCACCGCATATTCCATATCTGTATGTCTTTGCATTAAAAGCGATATTTTCAGCCTTCTTTATATCTGCTGCCTCGTCTATATATACATGACAAATCCCATCTAAGTGTTTTATTACAGGCACCTTTGATTCATCAGAAATGAGCTGCACCAAACCTTTGCCTCCTCTGGGAATGACTACATCCAAATAATCATCTAAATGCAATAGAGTTTTTACAGCTGCTCTATCTGTGGTCTCTACGAGCTGAATACATTCCTTGGGTAAACTAGCTTTTTTAAGGCCTTCTTGTAAGCAGTTCCAGATAATCTTATTAGATAGAATAGCTTCTGATCCTCCTCTTAATAGACAGGCATTTCCAGATTTAAGGCAGAGTGCTGCAGCATCTGCAGTAACATTTGGTCTGGATTCATATATTATTCCAACGACTCCTAAGGGCACTCTCATTTTACTTACTTCAATTCCCGAAGGCGTAGGATCTAAATCTGTAATTTCTCCTACGGGATCAGGTAACTCAGAAACAACCTGCAATCCAGAGATCATAGAATTAATTCTACTGTCATTTAGTTCCAATCTATCTATAAGAGCTGATCCTATAGATTTTTGTTTAGCTAAATCTAAATCTTTTTTATTTATACTTAATATTTCATCTCTATCAGATTCTATTTGTTCTGAAATGCAGCTGAGTGCATCATTTTTTTGCTCTAAGGAAGCTTGGGCTAAAATCAAAGAAGCTTCTTTTGCTTCAGATCCTAACTGATTCATATAAGAATTTATTTCTTTACTCTGAGTCATTGTTGAATATTCTACCTAACTATCTATGCTTTCAAAGACTTAAGATGTTCGAATTTAACGAAATAATAATTTGGCTTGAAGAAAATCCTCAATGGATTGGCCTAGGAATTATAGGAGCTTCATTTATAGAATCCTTTGCTTTAATAGGAATTATTATTCCTGGTGTTGTTTTACTTGCATTGATATCTGGACTAGCTTCTTCTTCTATAAGTATTTATGAAGTAGTTTTATTAGCATATGTATCTAGCTTTCTTGCAGATATTGCTAGTTTCTTCTTGGGCTATAGCCTTAGAAATTCACTTAGAAAAATCTGGCCATTTACAAAATATCCGCATTTTCTTGAAAATGGTCAGGCATTCTTTGGAAAGTATGGGATGGTTGGTCTTTTTGTAGGAAAGTTTATAGGACCAATTAGGCCTCTTCTTCCCATTACAGCAGGATCATTAAACATGAATATAAATAAATTCATCTTAGTTGAGATTCTTTCCTGTTTTTTATGGGCATTGGTTTATACAGTACCTGGCTATTATGCTGCACAAGTCCTAATCTCAGACAGTATGAACCTAGTTGACTCACTTTGGATTTTGATTGGGGTTGTTGTTTTATTCATATTAATAAGATACTTTAGTAAAAAATATACATAACTATGACAAATTTATACCCAGATCATCCAAATTTAAGAGGTAATTACGCTCCTTTAAGAATGGAGTGCAATATTCAAGATCTCATCATTGAGGGAGAAGTTCCCAGAGATTTATTTGGTAGTTACTACAGGAATGGCCCAGATCCGCAATTTCCTCCCATGGGAGGAGATTACCACTGGTTTGCAGGCGATGGGATGATCCATGCGTTCCATTTTGAAAATGGTAGGATTTCTTATTTAAACCGATGGGCTCAAACCTCTAAGTGGAAACAGGAGAGAAAAGCTGGTAGATCACTCATAAATGCTCTTAATCCCATGGACCCTGATCCCGAATTTAATTTTGAAGGTGAAGATGGAACTGCAAATACCAATATAGTTTTCCACTCAGGCAAACTATTAGCCCTTGAAGAAGGCCATAAACCTTTTGAACTTGATCCTTTAACCTTAGAATCAAAAGGTGCCTGGAACTATAAAGGAAAACTGGACTCAGCTATGACTGCACATCCAAAGATCGACCCAAAAACTGGAGAGATGATAGGTTTTAGCTATGGTTTTGGGGTAAATAAAATGAGCTACTTTGTAGTCAACTCCGAAGGAATAATGACTACATACAAGGAGTTTAAAACGCCTTACTCAAGTATGGTGCATGACTTTGTTGTTACCACCAAACATGTTATTTTCCCGATATTTCCTTTAATTATTGATTTTAATCTAGCAGCAGCCGGTAAATCACCTATTGCTTGGGATGTTAATCGCCCGAGTCAAATAGGGATAATGCCCAGAGACGGTTCAACCGAAGATATAAAGTGGATAGAGAGCGATCCATGTTTTGTCTTCCACCCGATGAATGCCTATGAAGATGGAGATAAAATAATTGCTGATATGATGCAATTTGAAGAAGCACCTATGTTTCCTCATTTAGATGGATCCAGACCTGATCTTAAAAAAGGTGAAGCCAGACTGAATAGATGGGAAATTGATCTAGGTTCAAACTCGGGTTCAATAAAAAAGCAGTATCTTGACGAAAGTATTGGTGAATTTCCAAGGCTAGATGAAAGAAAAACAATGTCTAAGTACAGATATGGATATTATGCTTCAAATAAAGGAGATTCTCCTAAAGGGGTAAGCTTCAATACAATAACTAGTTATGACCATGATACAGGCTGCAAAGACAGTTTTACTCTGTCTGAGCTTGATGCTGTAGGTGAACCTATATTTGTTCCAAAAAATCAGGATGCAAGAGAAGGAGAAGGTTATCTCATTGCACTATCCTACCTAGGCATCGAGAATCGTTCAGATTTATTGATCTTTGATGCAGAAAATGTTTCAAGTGGACCACTTGCAAAGGCTATGCTTCCCCATAGAATTCCTTATGGTTTCCATGGAAACTGGAGGCAAGGTTAACCGCCGCCTAATCTTTTAATCAAAGCCTTTAAATAATCTAGCTTATCTCGGTTGTTTTCAAATTCTAAAATTGTTTGTTTCTCTTGAGGCCTCAGAGGAAGTACACTCGCTAGGATATAACAAACACTTATAGAACTTTTAAGATCTAGGTCCAGGTTAAGCTTTTTAATTTCAGGGTGATTTATAATTTCTTTGACCATATTCCATAAATCTAGGTATTCAGGATCATTTGAAAGATTATCATCTTCTTCGTTAATTTTTTCTATTTTCCCAAGCAGTAATTCATCTTCCTGTTTCCATACATCCTCAATCCTGATCTTGTGCTTACCCTGAACTGTTATACCTAGTAAACCATTGTCAAGTTTATTGAAATCAACAATCTCAACATAGGTAGCAATATCATGATAAGGAAGATACTCATTATTTTCTTCATTCTCGTCATCTTTAAAGAGAACAATACAAAAACCTTCAGAATTAGCTAAACATTCGCTCACCATATCAATATATCTAGGCTCAAATATCTGCAAGGGTAGATAAGCACCCGGTAAAACATTCACAGATAAAGGGAACAATGCAGAAGAAGATACTTTTTCCATTAAATATATTTTTTCAAAAGTTTTTTAGAGAGGTTATCAAAATTTCCATTAGACATAATAAGTAAAACATCACCAGCAACAGATAACGAATCGATACCATCTACAAAATTATCTATATTACAAATGTCAGAAAATTTAGATGGATTCTTATCAATAAGCCCTTTGACTTGTTTAGAATCATCTCCTTTCCAGAAGATTAGGTCAGCTTCGGAAACTGAATGAAGTAATTGCTCATCATGAAAACCTGATTTCATTGTATTTGATCTCAATTCAATTGCTGCGAGTAAACGTTTTTTGGGAAATTTCTTCCTTAGACCATCTAGGGTTGTTTTGATAGCTGTTGGGTGGTGAGCAAAGTCCTCTATAATCATAAGGTCTTCTGTATCCAAAAGAATATCTTGTCTCTTTGAAACACCTTGAAACTTTTCTAGTGAAGACAGTGAATCTTTCAGCGAAATCCCGTATTGTTTTACAGCTAAAGCTGCTGCCATAGCATTTCTTGCATTGTGTTCACCAAACATTTCCCAATCTATTCGTCCCTCTTCTTGATCAATCTTATAGGTAGTTTGCTTAGAGTCATCATTAAACATTACTGAATTTTTATTATTATTATTATTAACGTCATAACTTATTAATTTACTCCAGGTACCCATCCCGAGAACTTTTGAGATATTTGAATCATCATTTGGAAAAATAATCTGAGCTTCCTTATTTAAAGTCCTTAGTAAGTTATGAAATTCTCTAAAGATATAAGTTATATCAGGAAATATATCTGCATGATCAAATTCTAGGTTATTTAAGACCAAAGTATCTGGTTTGTAGTGAATGAATTTCGACCTTTTGTCATAGAATGCTGTGTCATATTCATCCGCCTCTATGACGAATATATCATCACTTCCGAGTCTTGCAGACTTTTCAAAGTCTTTCGGTTTTCCTGCTATCAAGTAGCCAACATCAACATTATTATCTTCAAATATCCAAGCGATCATTGCTGTGGTGGTAGTTTTGCCATGAGTTCCCGATACTGCAATAACTTTCTTATCTTTTATAACCGAATCATAAAGCCATTCGGGACCCGAAATAAGATTAGACTTTTTAGAGAGTAAATATTCCAATGCTGGATTGCCTCTGGAGATTGAATTCCCAATTACATAGTAATCAGCGACGGGGAGTTCAGAGGAGTCATAGCCTTCGATTATTTCTATGCCCATGTCCTGCAGATGATCTGACATAGGAGGATATATATTTTCATCGCATCCAGAAATCTCTATACCCTTCTCTTTCCCCATCAAGGCAAGACCGCCCATAAAAGTTCCACAAATACCTAGTATGTGAACTCTTTCTTTAGACATGACTTCATTATAACTATCAAGAATGATTACAAGATAGATTTGTTTTAAAGTATTATTCTCACGATGAAATCTCAGAATGCAATCTATGCTCAATCAGGAGGGGTAACTTCTGTTATTAACGCAACTGCTTCTGCAGTAATAGAGTCTTCAAGAAAGTCAAAAAAAATTAATAAACTTTATGCTGGCAAGGATGGAATCATTGGGATACTCAATGAAGATCTAATTGATACCAGTCTGGAAAATTCTTCCGATATCAAAAAATTAATGCACACTCCGGGAGGTGCTTTTGGTTCCTGTAGGCATAAACTTAAAGACATCAATCAAAGCAAAAGAGAATATGAAAGACTCATTGATGTCTTTAAAGCTCATAATATTGGTTACTTTTTTTACAATGGTGGAGGTGACTCTCAAGATACCTCAAACAAAATTGCCCAATACACAAAAGATGCAGGATTTCCCGTCGCCTGTATTGGCATACCAAAAACAATAGATAATGATTTGCCCTATACAGATAACTGTCCTGGTTTTGGATCTGTTGCAAAGTATATTGCCACATCAACTAAAGAAGCGGCTTTAGATGTAAAAAGCATGTCCAAGAGCTCAACTAAAGTTTTTATCTTTGAGGTTATGGGAAGGCATGCAGGATGGTTAGCAGCTTCTGCAGGTCTTGCTCAATCAAAAAATAATTCTGCTCCTCACATTATCTTGCTCCCAGAAGTAACCTTTAATGAAAAATTATTTATAAAAAGAGTAAAAGAAGTGGTAAAAAAAGAGGATTATTGCGTCATTGTCGTTTCTGAAGGAGCTAAATACAAGAATGGAAAATTTCTTGCTGATGCAGGGACAGTGGACTCATTTGGTCATAAACAACTTGGTGGAGTTGCACCTCGTATTGCTGAAATGATAAACAATAAATTAGGTTTTAAATATCATTGGGCCGTCTCTGACTACTTACAACGCTCCGCTAGACATATTTCATCCCAGGTAGATTTAGATCATGCATATGCAGTGGGTAAAGCAGCTGTTGAATACGCTTCTTCAGGAGAAAACGCAATTATGCCAATAATAGTTAGAAAAAAAACTATGCCTTATTCCTGGGAGATTGGAAAAGTTGCATTAAGCAAAGTGGCGAATATAGAGAAGAAGATGCCTAGAAATTTCATCTCAAAAGATGGTTTTGGTATTACTCAGTCTTGCAAAAATTATCTTAGCCCATTAATTCAAGGTGAAGCTTGGGCACCATTTGAAGATGGTGTAATACAAACTGCTTCTTTGAAAAATAAACTTGTCAGAAAAAAGCTTAAAAATTTTAAATTTTAAGTTAAAACTTTAAATTCAATTTCTGCATTTTTTAATCTATCAACTAATACCTCTCCTAATCCAACAGCAGAGGTTAGAACTCCTCCATACTCAGAACCGCCAGGCAAGTTATCAGAACGTGCAAGAGCCATTGCGGATTCACAAACTAATTTAGCCGTAGATTTATAACCCGGATCTCCAGATCCATATATTGAACAAATCTTCTTTTCATTATCTTCAGAAAGAGCTATGAAAGTAGCCCTAAACCAACCATTATCTTGTGTTTCTTGACTGGGTCCTTCTCCTGGTTTGGGAAGAAAAGGTCTTACTAGACGTTTTATTGGAGTACTTAAAATTATAAAACCGATTAGGAGTCCTATGGAAGCTAATCTTGCATTTCTTTTTGAAGAAAATAAACCATGTTCTCCAAAAGTAAAGTTGTTTCCATAGGGTTTTTGATTCTGCTCCATTAGAGCTGCAGATCGTCTTACAACTCTAGTATTTGCTACAGCCATTACACCTACTCCAGACCATCCCTCCAGGCCATCAACTTTCTCTACCTTGAATCCATCTTTAGAATTTTCCCTCTGCTCATCTGATATTGTGTCTTTAGGATTCAAAACAAAGGGATCTCTCATTTCTTTTCCAACGCCATCCATGGTAAAGATTGTCTCGGTTGTTCCGCCTGAGGCCCCGCCTTGAGCTTCATGATAGACGTCTACTCTTGATACAGGTTTGTCAAATTGAGAAATAGTAAAAAAAGCTCCGATATCAGAAGGTATAGAATCATAACCGCATGATGGAATAATTCTTATTCCTTTAGAAGCAGCTTCTTCATGATGTTTATCGATTAAACCTTTTACCCAATGATTCTCTCCAGTTATATCAGTATAGTGAGAGCCTTCTTCAACACATGCTTGAACTAGCAAAGAGCCATATCTTGCAAATGGCCCAGCAGTAGATAACACAACTTTAGTTTGACTTGTCATTAGTTTTAAAGCGTCTATGTCTGCTCCATCAGCGACAACTACGTCACAATTGAGATTAAAATCTGATTTAATTTGCTGAAGTTTCTCTTTATTTCTTCCTCCAATTGCCCAAAGCAAATCAGGATAATTATCTCGAATGTATTTACAACAAATCTGACCAGTAAAACCGGTAGCTCCGTAAAGAATTATTTCGTACTTTTTATCCATTATTTTTAATTATTCTTCCGACTCCTCCAAAAGTGATTATAGTCTCTCCATCCACAGTTATGTCACCTTCTGAAAAACCTAATGATTTACCAATTTTTTTTGGTTTACAGCGGATTAAAAGTTTGCTGCCTATAGGTGCAGGGGCTAAAAACTCCGAATGAAAGCTAACCGTCGTCACTAAACTATTTCTGTCTTTCATCATAGAAGATGTCAGACAAAAGTCAGCTAATGCCATGAGTGCTCCACCATGTGCTGAGTTGTAAAAATTACTATGCTCCTCTTTAGCAAAGAAGATCATAAATAATTGATCATCCTCTTTTTTATAAAACCCCGGACCTAAATTTTCTATATGAGGTTGGGGGATTTTTAACTCCTTGAAACCGTCTGGTATTTCTTGATCTGTCATAGCTTGATTATAATCCTAGTATGCATGAAATAAATGGGGAAGTTTAATTTAAAGGAAACAAGTTTTATGAGTGGAATTTTAGAGGGCGTAAAAGTTTTAGATTTTGGAAGATATATTGCAGGACCTTTTTGTGGTGCACTGCTTGCTGACTATGGTGCAGAAGTTATCAGAATAGAAAGAGTTAGCGGAAGTGAAGATAGATATGTAACACCTGTAACAAAAGATGGACAGGGTGCAATGTTCCTTCAGCTTAATCGGAATAAAATGGGTTTAACATTAAATCCAACTAAAGATAAAGGTAGGGAAATAGTAAGAAGACTTGTAGAAAATTCTGATATTGTCATTGCAAACTTACCAGAACAGACACTCAAATCAATGGGGCTTGACTATGATGATCTTAAATTAATAAATCCAGGAATAATACTGACTTCAAACACAGCTTTTGGAACAACCGGTCCTTACGCAGAAAGAGTTGGATTTGACGGCGTAGCCCAAGCTATGTCAGGAGCCATGGATATGACCGGGCAGCCGGATCAACCAACCAAAGCATATGCACCTTATGTAGATTTTTGTAGTGCCTCGCTTGCAGCCTTTGGAACTCTATTAGCTTATTTGGAAAAACAAAAAACTGGTAGAGGTCAGAGAGTTCAAACATCTTTATTACAAACAGCTCTTACAACAACTAATAGTCTTTTAATCGAACAAGAAATACTAGATGTTGATAGGGTTGCATCTATGAATAGAGCCCAGACATCAGGTCCATCAGATACATTCAAAACAAAAGATGGATGGATCCTTGTTCAGACCGTAGGAGGCCCACTTTTCGAAAGATGGGTCAACCTTATGGGTGAAGATGATTGGTTAACTGATGACAGGTTTAAAGATGACTTAAGTAGAGGCGAAAACGGAGAACTAATAAGTGCAAGGATGTCAGATTGGTGTGCAGAAAGAACATCTCAAGAAGCCATAGTTGCTCTAGAGAGTTCAAGAATTCCAGTAGGAGAAGTACTTAAAGCAAAGCAGACCCTTAATGAAGAACATATTCTCAAAAAGGGTTCTTTTATTAAGATGAGTTACCCAACCATGGATAGAGAATACTCGGTAGTTGGTCCTGCAATAGAATTATCAGAAAATCCAGGACAAATAAAAACTAGATCGCCTGAATTAGGTGAACATAATGTAGAAATTCTCTCTAGCCTTGGCTACACTCAAGAAGATATAGACCAATTTAAAATAGATAGAATTATCTAGGAGAGCAATATGGACTTTAAACTATCTGATCAACAAAAAGAACTTCAAGATACTGCAAGATCATTTGCTCAAAATGAAATGGTTGAAGTAGCCGACTCAATGGAACAGACCAGCGAGCCACTCTCCAAGGAATGGCTAAAAAAATACTCAGAAATGGGTTTTTTGGGCATCAATGTTTCTGAAGATTATGGTGGATTAGGTTTATCTAATTTAGATGCGCTACTTGTTATGGAAGAATTCGCTAAAGTTTCTTCAGCAGTTGCATTTCCAATATTTGAAAGCTGTGTTGGTCCTGTTAAGGCAATAGAGCATTTTGCTTCTGAAGAGTTAAAACAGAAGGTTATTCCTGAAGTTTGTGCAGGAAATATAGTAGTTGCTGTATCAATGTCAGAACCAAATGCTGGTTCAGCCTTGACAGATCTGACTACAAAAGCTGAAATTAAAGACAATAAATTTATTCTAAATGGCACTAAAAGATGGTGCTCTGGTGGAGGTCATTCTGAGGGTTATGTTGTTTATTGCAGAATGTCAGATGATCCGGGTGCAAATGGTATTGGAGCAGTTTATATTGAGAAAGATACTCCTGGAGTAAGCTTTGGTCAGCAAGAAAAACTTATGGGTTGGAATGGCATACCCTCAGCAGACATTTATTTTGATAACGTAGAAGTACCAGTTGAAAATATAATTGTTGAAGCTAATGGTGGTTTTAAAAAACTGATGGAAGCCTTCGATCTTGAGAGATGTGGCAATGCGATAATGTGTTTAGGGCAAGCTTCTGGAGCATTAGAGAGTGCAATTGACTATGTTCAAGAGAGAGAACAATTTGGTAAGCCCATAGTCGAATTTCAAGCTGTCCAAATGAAATTAGCGGAAATGGCAATGAAAGTTGAAGCATCAAGACTTCTTATCCACCGAGCAGCTCATAATGCCCAAGAAGGTTTTCCAAGCATTTTCGAGTCGAGTGTTGGAAAATGTTTTTCAAATGAGACTGCTCGAGAAGTAGTTGCGTCTGCTATGCAGCTAATGGGTGGTTACGGATTTAATAAAGAATATTCCATGGAAAGAAAATACAGAGACGTTTGGGGCTGGGGAATAGCCGGTGGGACTATAGATATTCAGAAGATAAATATCACTTCAGCAATGGTGGGGAAAAGATTTAACCAAAGAAAGTAGTTACTTTAATTCCAGAATTATTCTCTCAAGATTTTCGACTAATTCTTCTTTTTCATCTTCAGTAAGAAAGTCGCCTATTGGAACGCGCTCTCCTTTTGAAGAAACTACTATATGCGCTGGATACCAGGGATGCTCAGGTCGCTCAACTGAAACAAAAGACCACATCCTAAAATATTCCCAAACTTGGTCTCGTTTTCCTTGTCCTTTTTCAATCTTTAATGTTTCTTTTGTAAGGGTTATCACTTCTTGCTTATAAGTATTTTTCATAACTAAATAAACGCAAACACCAACAAAAAGAATTTCTAATCCTGCAAATGGCAGAATCATAGTGGCACCGGCTAAGGCAAAACCAATGCCAATGGATAAACATGTGAATGCTATTATGAGGATAAAAATCAAACTAGATTTCCAATCAGAAGATTGATTGGGGCGAAGCAATATCCTGTATATTTTATCTTCTAAGTTATTTTCAATTTTGACCATATAAAAAGGGTATCTATAATACTACTCTCTCGCCCAATAAACTTCAGTGAATGAAACAAAATAGTAAAAATAATAAATTAAGAGGGGTATATGACAACGTCATGTTGCCAAATTACTCTCCTGCAAATTTCGTGCCGAAGAAGGCAGAGGGATCTCTTGTTTGGGATCAAGATGATAAAGAGTACATAGATTTTGGAGGAGGAATAGCCGTCAATTCCTTAGGTCATTCTCACCCCTCTCTTATCAAGGCACTGACAGGTCAGTCAAAAAAAATATGGCATCTAAGTAATTACTTAACAAATGAGCCAGCGATTAAATTAGCAAATAAGCTAACTGAGTTAACTTTTGCAGAAAATATTTTTTTTAGTAATTCAGGATCAGAGGCTAATGAAGCTGCTATAAAAATAGCCAGAAAATATCACTCTTCGAGAAATGAAAATAGAAATGAAATAGTTTCTTTTCAAAACTCTTTTCATGGAAGATCCCTTTTAAATATTTCTCTAGGAAGTTCTGAAATGCACAGGAATGGATTCGAACCCCTAATGCCCGGAATCAAACACGGAGTATTTAATGACTTATCATGTTTAGAAGACCTTATTACTGATCAAACTGCTGCTGTAATTCTTGAACCAGTTCAAGGAGAGGCTGGAGTCTTCAAAGCGACGAATGACTTTATGGCAAAACTCAATGAGGTGACATCTGAAAAAGGTGCTCTTCTAATAATTGACGAAGTACAAAGTGGAGTTGGCAGAATGGGAAGCCTCTATGGATATATGAACTATGACATTCAACCGGACATAGTGACATCTGCCAAGGGATTAGGTGGTGGAATACCTATTGGGGCCACACTAACGACAAAAGTTATTGGTGAGAGTATGCAGCCAGGCACTCATGGCTCAACTTTTGGAGGCAATCCAATTGCCTGTGCAGTCGCTCATGAAGTATTAAATATAGTGAGTGATGAAAAATTTCTTAGTGATGTCAGTGAAAAGGAGAAATTATTTTTAAATCTTTTATCTGATTTAGAAAGTCAGGGAATCTTCTCAGATATAAGGTCGGCGGGATTATGGATTGGTTGCGATTTAGTAGGTAAAAGTGCTAATGAAGTTTTAGATCAAGCATATGAACAAGGCTTAATCTTAGTTTCCGCAGGTTCAAATTGTCTTAGATTAGCTCCTGCTCTAAATATCTCGAATTCGGAAATAGAAAAAGGTGTTGAGATATTAAAACAAGTTTTATTAGGGGAATAATATGAAATATAGAAATTTAGGCAAATCAGGTCTGAAAGTTTCAGAACTATCATTTGGATCATGGGTAACTTTCAATAAACAAGTAGATACCAAGCTTGCTGAGTCTATGTTTGGAACTTGCCTAGACGCAGGTATTAACTTCTTTGATAATGCTGAAGGATACGAAAGAGGAGAGTCTGAGATTGTAATGGGTAAGGCATTAAAAGCCCTAACAAATCCTAGAGATTCTTATTGCGTCTCTTCAAAGGTATTCTTTGGAGCTAAAGAAAATCCATTACCAACTCAAATCGGCCTCAGCAGAAAGCATATAACCGAAGCCTGTCATCAAGCACTGGAAAGACTTCAAGTAGATTATCTCGATCTCTTTTTCTGTCACAGGCCTGACCCTGATACACCCATAGGTGAAACTGTATGGGCGATGCATAATCTAGTTACTCAAGGTAAAGTTTTGTATTGGGGTACTTCAGAATGGACTGCTGAAGAAATTACAGAAGCATATGAATTTGCTTTTACGAATCACTTAACTCCTCCTTCTATGGAGCAACCACAATATAACCTGCTCGATAGAAATAGATTTGAAAACGAATACGGACCACTCTACGAGAAGTATGGTCTTGGTACTACTATCTGGTCTCCTTTAGCTTCCGGTGCTTTAACAGGAAAATATCTTGATGGTATTCCAGAGGGCTCTAGAGCAACCTTGTCTGGTTATGAATGGCTGAAAAAAAGTATGGTGGAGTCTGATCGAGGTCAGGAGAGGATGGTAAGGGTTACAAAGATAGCGCCTATTGCAGAAAAGTTAAATATCAGCATGTCAAAACTTGCCATAGCCTGGTGTCTACTAAATAAAAACGTCTCGACTGTAATCTTAGGAGCCTCCAAACTTGAGCAATTAAAAGAAAATCTGGAGAGTACCGAAGTTATTCCTTTAATTGATGAGAATATACAAAAAGAATTATTATCTGTTTAAATCTTTAGTCTTAACTCAAAGCCTATATCTCCCGTAGCCGTGTGTTCATCCAGCATTCCATTAAGATGCTGAATCATTTCATCTTTCATCTCACAGGATCTTCGTGTACTCATATCAACATTGACCAAAATATTTTCTGTTATCGCAGAAACTTCACCAGACTCATTAAGAATAACCCCACCGTAATGGATTAATTTAGGTTTAATCGCAAAGTATCTAAAACAAGGCAAAGCAATTTCACCTTTTTTCATCTCTTTCAAATATCTTATATTCATTTCAAGAGTAAAGAATGAATAACCTTCCTTAAAGTAATCGGAGTTAAACCCTAAATTAGAATAAAAAGGAAACTCATCTTCAAAAATTTGAGCATAATAGATTACGTTCATATGACCGTTAAGATCACACATTTCTTCGGTTATAGTTACCTCTTTACCTAAGGATGGAAATTTTTCTTTCATTGATTTCTCCAATTAAAAGTATATTTTCTTTTTCTTAAAATTAAGACTGTAAGTTTTCTGGAGTGACTACCTCAACTTTATCGACTTTTCTAAAGCCTTTTGGTAAGAAGTTTCCTCTTCGTCCTCTGTTGCCATAAAAATTTTCTAAATCCTTAAACTTAATTGTGAAATGTCGTTTTCCACTTATCAACTTTAACTCTCTGCCTTCACTGATTACAGCCAACTCTTGTAAAAATTCTTCACCAGATTCAAAGTTTGCTTTTGGAATTCCAATAATTTTATTGCCTTTACCTCTGGCTAATTGAGGTAATTCAGAATGAGGAAAGACTAGCATACGACCTTGATTTGATATGGCAGCAAGAACATCTTTTTCATCTTCGATTAGTTTGGGAATCAAAACTTTTGCATTCTCTTGAACCCTTATTGCAGCTTTTCCTGATTTATTTTTGGTTTGCAAGTCTCCGAGATTTGCTAAGAATCCATATCCTGAGGAGGTTGCTAAGACTATCTTTTCTTCGGTTTTTCCAGAAATTACTCCCATGAAAGTTTCACCAGATTCTGCATTTAATCTTCCTGAAAGGGGTTCCCCTTGTCCTCTTGCAGATGGAAGTGAATGACAGGGTAAAGTGTATGCTTTGCCTTTTGAATCAAAGAATACAGCATTCTGATTGTTTCTTGATATGGCTGATGAAAAATAACTATCCCCTTCTCTATAATTCAATGATTCTGGGTCAATATCATGTCCTTTTGCAGCCCTTATCCACCCTCTTTCTGATAAAACAACCGTAACTGGATCAGACGAAATTAATTCTGTTTCATTAAAAGCAGAAGCTTCTTCTCTTGTGACTATAGGACTATTCCTTTGATCTCCATAAATCTCTGCATCAGCTTTTAACTCTTTTTTTATAAGAGTCTTTAGGCGATTTTTGGAACCTAATAACTTTTCTAAATCTTTCCTCTCAGAGTCAAGATTACCTTGTTCTTCTTTTATTTTTATTTCTTCAAGCTTCGCTAATTGTCTTAGCCTTATCTCTAAAATAGCATCAACTTGAACTACGCTTAATTTAAATTTTTTCTGTAATACTTTCTTGGGGTCATCTTCATTTCTGATGATATTAATCACCTCATCGATATTTAGATAAATAACTAGAAGACCTTCCAGTATATGAAGTCTATCTAAAACCCAGTCCAGCCTATACTGAAGTCGTCTCGTTACTGTTTGAGATCTAAATGTTAGCCATTCTTTTAGAACGAGCTTAATATCTCTTGTCTGAGGTTTACCATTAAGGCCAATGAGATTCATATTTACTCTGTAGTTCTTTTGAAGATCTGTTGTGGCAAATAAATGGTTCATTACTGCATCTTTATCAACTCTGTTAGATTTTGGTACTAGCACTAATCTCGTAGGATTCTCTTCATCGCTCTCATCTCTTAAATCAACTATCATCGGAAGCTTCTTCGCATCCATTTGAAGCGCTATTTGTTCCAATATCTTGGAACTTGATGTCTGATGAGGCAAGGCAGTGATGATAATTTCGCCATTTTCAATACTATAGGTAGATCTCATTCTTACAGACCCTCTACCTGATTGATAAATTTCTTTGAGGTCTTCTTCAGAAGAAATTATTTCAGCTTTAGTTGGGAAATCAGGTCCTGGAATAATTTTATAGAGTTCCCCAACAGTAACTTTAGGTTCATCCAGAATTTTAATACATGCATTCACAACTTCATTTAGATTGTGAGGAGGTATATCCGTTGCCATTCCAACAGCTATGCCAGTAGCCCCATTCAATAATAGATTTGGCAATCTCGCTGGCAATACAGTGGGTTCTAAAAGTGTCCCATCAAAATTGCTATCCCAATCTACCGTGCCTTGTCCAAGTTCTTCTAAAAGACTTTTTGCATAAGACGAGAGACGGCACTCGGTATATCTCATTGCAGCAAAAGATTTTGGATCATCTATGGAGCCCCAATTGCCTTGACCATCAATAAGAGGATATCTGGTTGAGAAAGATTGAGATAGAAGGACCATTGCTTCGTAAGCGGCTGTATCACCATGAGGATGAAATTTACCTATTACATCTCCTACCGTCCTGGCACTCTTTTTATATTTAGCTGCTGAACTTAGCCCTAATTCAGACATGGCATAGATAATTCTCCTTTGTACCGGTTTAAGTCCGTCACCTATATGGGGTAAAGCTCGATCAAGGATTACGTACATTGAGTAATCAAGGTATGCCTTCTCACTAAAAAGACTTAAAGATTGCTGTTCAAGTTTTTCAGACATTAGCTAAGTTTCCTTTATCTTCAAGCCATTCTTTTCTATCTTGAGACCTCTTTTTTGACAGCAACATATCAACCATTTGAGACGATTTATCTCCATTTTTAACTGTAAGTTGAACCAGTCTTCTAGCTCCAGGCAACATAGTAGTCTCTCTCAGTTGGGAAGCATTCATTTCTCCGAGACCTTTAAATCTTTGAACTTCTATTTTTGTTCTTTTATTTTTCTTCTGTAATTCATCCACCAATTTATCTTTTTCTGGATCATCCAAAGCGTAATACACATCTTTACCTTGATCAATTCTATAGAGAGGTGGCATCGAAACATAAACTCTTCCTGCTTCCACTAGAGGTCGGAAATGTTTCAAGAAAAGAGCACATAATAAGGTGGCAATATGAAGTCCATCTGAATCTGCATCAGCTAAAATGCAAACTTTGCCATATCTGAGTCCGTCTAAATTATTGCTTCCAGGTTCAACGCCAAGAGCTATTGCAATGTTATTTACCTCTTGAGAAGCTAATACTTCACTAACATCTACTTCCCAAGTATTCATAATTTTTCCTTTGAGTGGAAGAATAGCTTGGAAGTTTCTATCTCTTGCCCTTTTGGCAGATCCGCCAGCTGACTCCCCCTCCACTAAAAATAATTCTCCTTGTTCTGGATCGTCACTAGTACAGTCTGTTAATTTTCCTGGTAAAGCGGGTCCTGATACTATTTTTTTTCTATCAACTTTCTTGTTGCTCTTTTGTCTGGCCTGGGCATTAGCAATACATATTTCTGCAATAGTTTCACCTTCTTCTGTATGTTGATTGAGCCAAAGGCTGAAAGAGTCTTTTATGATCTGTGAAGAAATATTTGAGAATTCCTTAGATGATAATCTTTCCTTAGTCTGACCAGTAAATTGAGGGTCTTTTACTTTTGCCGAGATTATGGAGCTGCAGTTTAGCCAAATGTCGTCAGCTGTTAATTTAACACCTCTGGGAATTAGACTCCTAAAATCACAAAACTCTTTTAGAGCTTCAGTAAGTCCTGATCTTGTACCATTAACATGCGTACCTCCCTGAGAAGTAGGAATTAAGTTTACATAACTCTCAGATATAGGATCAGCTATTCCTTGTACCCATTGAAGTGCCCATGTAAGACCTCCGTCATCTGAAAGATACTCACCTTCAAAGGGATCTGAAGGAACTACTTCCCCTCCTTGATTTGAAGCAGATAGATAGGAGGCGAGCCCATCTACAAAACACCAACTTTCTGAATTTCCAGTATTTTCATCAGAAAAGGAAATTTTTAAACCTGGCGATAGAACTGCTTTAGCTTTTAAGGCAGCAGTTAGTTGAGATACAGATATTTTCGCATTATCAAAATACTGTGGGTCAGCTAAAAAAGTCACCTTAGTGCCAGTATTCTTTTGCCCAACGCTATCGATAGTTCTAAGATCTATCTTCTTTTCACTATCTTCAAATCTTATTGAATACTTTTTTCCATCTCTTTTTATCTCTGCTTCAAGATGGAGAGACAGAGCATTAACAACAGAGACACCAACTCCATGAAGACCTCCTGAAAATTTATAATCTTCATTAGAAAACTTTGCTCCAGCATGTAATCTAGTAAATATCAATTCAACCGCAGGTATCCCCTCATCGGGATGAATATCAACAGGCATGCCTCTGCCATCATCCTCTACACTCAAAGATCCATCTTTAAACAAACAAACACTAATCTTAGATGCAAAACCTCCAAGAGCTTCATCAATACTATTATCTATTACTTCAAGAGCTAGGTGATTTGGACGAGATGTCTCGGTGTACATGCCCGGCCTTTTTTTGACAGGATCAAGTCCCGAAAGGACTTCAATTGACTTTGCAGTATATTCTCTTGCCATTAGGTTTTGGCATATTATAACCTCTGGGTAGCAAACTGAGTGACTAGAAATTAAATATTATTTAGAGATGAAGAATTATTTATTACTATCAATCATAGGATTATTATTAAGCTTCACTGATAAAGAATAATGTGAAAATAAAAATTACTCGTTTTGTTGATCAACCAATAATACCTCCATTTCTTGAGCAGGAGATCGGCTCTAATATAAATGGTCCTTCCTTGATAAAAGTACCTGATTGGATTGAAGACTCATTAGGAAAATACTATTTGTACTTTGCAGATCATAAAGGAGATAGGATAAAACTTGCATATTCGGATAAGCTGGAAGGTCAATGGAAAATTCTGAGCGGTGGCACTTTAAAACTTGAAAATTCCTATTTTTTAAACGAGAAACCATCAATGCCTGATGATTTCAACATAAATGAGTTGAGAGAAAGAGATGCTCATGTTGATCATATCAAACATATACCCAAAAAAATTGATGATTTGACCATTCCCCATATTGCTTCACCAGATGCACATGTTGATGAAGTCAATCAAAGAATAGTTCTATATTTTCACGGTCTAGACGAATTTGGTCTTCAAAAGACGAGAGTAGCTACATCCTGTGATGGTATAAATTTTAAAGCTAAAAAGAAAATAGTAGGATGGCCTTATTTTAGGAAATTTACCTATAAAGCTGATGATTACGCAATATCTATGCCTGGTTTTATATATAAAAATAATGGAGATATTGAGGATTTCACTATTATTAATCAAGTCATGGAAGTAGATACAAGGCACAGCGCTGTGATGGTTTATAAAGATCAATTACTTGTATTTCACACCAGAAAAGGAGACAAGCCAGAACGTATACTTCTTTCAATAGTTGACCTTTCATTACCATCAAATAAGTGGAATGCTTCAAAACCTATTGAGGTTCTAAAGCCTGAAAAGGATTGGGAGGGTGCTTTTTTACCAAATTATGAATCTGTTGAAAGTGCAATCAATATACCGGTTAATCAGCTTAGAGATCCAGCAATTTTTTTTGAAGATGATAAAAATTATCTTCTTTACTCATTAAGGGGAGAAAACGGGATTGGTATAGTTGAATTTTCTATTGAACATTCTTAAAAATAGCCATTTCACAGGTTTTTCACAATATATTCACAATACTTATATACATATATCATTGTAAATGATAATATATATTTTTAATTAATTGCAACGAATGAAAAAAATAGAAAAAACAGCAAGAAAGGTATCTGAGGTAATACTACCCACTCTTTACTTAGCACCAATGATAATTGGCGCTTATGGGTTCATATCTTTTGTGCAATGGACAAGTTAATCGGTGTTCTGCTGCAGTAAACCAACTAGATCACTTACTTTCCTTCTTTGATGCATAGACCTAAACAGTTCGTAAGCACCTAAAACTTTAGCTCTTTGCCCATCACTCTCTAAAAACTCTACTTCATCAGTTAAGATTCGTCTTAGTTTCTGATTATTTTCATCAAGAAAACTTATATTGTTATCACCTGAGTTAGCTGATTTCAGTACTTCCAATTCATTTTCTTTAATTCTTGAATTTGATAATAACCATTTAATAATATCTCGATTTTCTTTATCTAAAGAATCACCAGCTTCATCAAGTTTCATAGCGGATATTAAGATCAGAGCGCCCCAAGAACTCAAACGAGATCTCTCATATTCATCTTCAATTAGTGGGCTAAATCTACTAATTATTTCTTGAGCTGCATTTAAAAGAGCTATATTGAGATCTGGTTTCATATTTTACTTTCCAACGTATTCAAGATTACTTCTAAATGGATATCGCCAGGTATCCAAGCTGAAAATAAATTTATAGGATCAATATTTTTTCCAGATTTAAACTCATTTCCAGCTGAGATCCAGATAGCCATGCCTTTGATGGCTGCGAAAAGTTCCCACCACTCCAGATCTTTTTTATCAACTTTGCTATTGCTGGAATTCTCCCAAACCTCTATGGCCTCATCTCTAGGTATCAAATATGCTGGACGGTCTCTATCTTGCCAGCTCCAAATTGGAGATAATGCCCAACCTAGGTCTTCTAAGGGGTCGCCTAAATGTGCCATTTCCCAGTCAAGAATCCCCGTTATTTTATTCTTAAAATAAAGAAAATTACCGCTTCTATAATCTCCATGAACCATGCATATATTTTTAGATTCCTTAGGAGGGTACTTATATAAATATCTTATACCAGCATCTAGTATTGGTTCCACTCCAATTGAATCTTCTTCTATCACTTTTACCCATTTATCTAATTCAGTTTTCCAAAAAGGTTTTTCCAAATCTTGAGCAAAAGTTTTAAAAATTTCGTTATCTATTTTCCTTTTAGCTATTTCACCAAGAATTGACCAGAATTGAATGCCTATATCTTGTTCGTAAGGAGAGTAGCCATTTGGTGTAAAAGGATTTGCAGCTTCGCCATTCAACTCTCTCATCAACATGAATGGAACATTGAAAGTGGAATCATCTTCTGACATATCAATCAAGATTGGTACTGGAACATTGGATTTTTGAAAAGCAGAATAAGCTAAATATTCTATTCTTTGTTCCGTTTCTATAAGAGAGCTTTCTTGAGAAAGTCTTAAAATTAATCGTTCTTCACTACCCAAACTATCTTTGAGTCTAATCTTGTAGGTTTCTCGACTTGCTCCTCCAAAAATTCTTTCAAAACTTATTAAAGAAAATTCCTTATTAGATAGGTTGGAGTAATAAGAGATGAAAGATTTAGAGAGTTCTTCAGACATGTACCTAGGTATCTAAAAGACTCTCAAAGCCACTAGTTAGATGAGGACCTATAAGAAGTTGTTCTAATGCACCTATTCCCTTCTGAGATGATTTTCCTTCCTGCAACTCTACATCACAAATAGCTTGAATATGAAGGAATGGTGGATCATGTGGATCTTCACTTAAATCATAGAAATCATAAAGTGATTGATTTTCTCCATGGAACTGACCATGACCCCATTCGGGATGCATATAGCCTAATCCACACATGAAAATATGATATTTGGGAGTTAAAGACCAAGTTAATTCAGTGCCATCTTTTTTTAAAGCTGAGAATCGGGCTTTAGAGATTCTCCTTGTTCCCCCTTTATATTCAACTTCCTTTTTTAATTCATATAGTTTTAAACTCTCACTCTTATTTTGAAGGACAGAATGACAATTTGTAGCATACCCCTCCTCATCATCAACAAAATACAGATGAGAAGATTGATCTATAAAATTTACAGGAGCCCATAACCAATAAAATTGAGGTAATTTGATTGGTGGCACAATTTGTGAATCTTGAGATCCAACAGGTCTTATGCCCCAGGATCTATCACGGGTACCTACATATTTTTTTTTAGACAAATCAACTTCATTACTTTTGAAATTTATAAAGCCACTCCAATTACCGTGTTGTGTCATACGGGTTGAATCCATATAAATTCGAGGGCCATTCTTAATGGTCATTCTTGGCTCTTCCATAGGTTCAAATCTACCTTCAAAAGTTAAATTTGCTGATATTTCTTTGTCTTTATCGTCTATAACTATTTTTAATTTCTTGAGTGGCTCTAATATTTCTATCTCAAAAGAACCCACCCCTATTTCCATTCTCTCGTAGTTCAATACGTCTGAATATCTGAAGTTGTGCTGAATGCCATCTAGCACCAAAATGAAACTAGCATCTTTTATATTAAGATTTGGGTAGACACAAAACGCTGCTCCAAAAAATATATTCCCATCTTCGCTATAACCATTGAAAAAATATCTATCATAGAAGTTTCTTTCGGTTCCAACTTCGGCAATTGGTGAAGGTAACTGATGAATTGGAAAATCGTCCCCTTTAGAGATCATTTTTATATCCTAACTTTTAGTTCTGAAATTCCAGCTAAAAAATTAGAAGGTATTCTTACCGGATCAGATGTTGAGTGAATATTAGGAAAACGATCTAGGAGCTCCTCAAATAAAATCCTTATCTGCATATGGCCTAATCTATTGCCTAAACAAAGATGTTCTCCTGCACCGAAGGCAAGATGCTTTTTAGCATTCTCTCTATCTACTCTGAATAAATGTCCATCTTTAAATATATCTTCATCTCTATTCGCTGAACCGTACCACATTACTACTTTATCTCCAGCTTTTATGTCTTGACCTCTAATGTTCGTATCTTTTGTTGCAGTTCTTCTGAAATAGATAACAGAAGTCACCCATCTCAACATTTCATCAGTAGCATTTGAAATTAAAGCTGGATCTTTCAAAAGCTTTTCTCTTTCTTCAGGATTATCAGTTAATGCCATCAAACCTCCAGTAAGTGTATTCCTAGTAGTTTCATTTCCAGCAATAACCATTAATAGAAAGAAACCGTCTAATAACTCTGGGGGAAGTTCTCCTCCCTCAATCTTAGTATTGGCAACCACGCTCATGAGATCATCTGTCGGGTTTTTCCTTCTTTCTTCAATCATGTCCCTTCCCATCTTGAAAAGTTCCATGTAATTTACCCATATTTGAAAAGCATTATTAGGATCTTGCTGTATTGAAGCATCAGTAAGATTATTTACTAGATCTCTTATTTTGGGTCTCTCAGATTCCGGAATTCCCATCATTTCACAAAGAACCCACAGAGGTAATTGTTCAGATATTTCAGTGACGAAATTAAATTCTCCTTTGTCTTCAACATTTTCAAGAAGCTCACGTATCTTTAACCTCATATCACCTTCAAGTGTTCTAATGGCTTTTGGTGTAAAGCTTGGAGCTACCATCTTTCTGTAAATTTGATGATCTGGAGGATCCATTCCTATCATATTCCCAATTATTGCAGCTACGGCAGATGGATCTACCACCTCAGGATCACCCATTGTCATTAAGTGTCCGCCAACTGCTGATGAAAAAGTCATCGGATCCTTAGAAACTCTTACTATATCTTCGTGTTTAGTGAGAGCCCAAAAACCAGGCTCAAAATCTAGAATTTCCTCGTGCCAATATATTGGCGCTTCCTCACGTAGTCTTTTGAAGATATCAAATGGTTGACCATTGATAAAAGTCTCCCATTTATCTAACTCACAGATTTGTCCTATGTCATAAATAGGCTTGGTCATCTTTAAAGTTGTTCTAGTATCGTTTCAGCTGAACTAACATCTAAACCAGGACCAGATTCCACGTTTAAAATTGAGACTACTCCATCATCTATCACCATTGCATATCTTTGGGATCTTGTTCCCAGACCAAATCCACTCCCATCCATTTCTAGGCCTATTGCAGCGGTAAATTCTCCATTTCCATCTGATAACATCAAAACATCGTCTCCTACTTTTCTATCTTCACCCCATGCGTGCATTACAAAAGGGTCATTTACAGAAATACATGCAACAATATCAGCGCCTTTATCTTTCAAATCGCTATTCTTTTCAAGAAATCCAGGCAAATGTTGCACACTGCATGTTGGAGTGAAAGCTCCAGGAACTGCAAATAAAACAACTTTTTTTCCTGCAGAAAGCTCTGTCAAAGAAACTGGTTTAGGGCCTTCAGAGGTCATGGTTGTTAAATTAATTGAGGGTAATGTATCTCCAACTTGTATTGTCATTTTTTCTCCTTAGTAAAATATCATTATAGGCTAAGAATTAATTTTGTTGCGAATCTAAGAGGTGTTATAGTAGACTAATACACCTGACGTTTATAAAAAAATGCGCTTTAAAAACATAATAGTTCCTTTCTTTTGCTTGATCTTCGCTACTATGACAAGCCCAATCAGAGGAGAAAATCTTTCTGAAGTTTATGAATTAGCACTTAAGAATGACCCTTTGTTGAGAGCTGCTGAAGCTTCTTACCGATCGGGAAAAGAGAATAGAGCTCAAGGGATAGCAGGTCTCCTTCCAACACTTAGTGTGTCCGGAAGCACTAATTGGAATGAGTACAGAGTTGAAGAACAGCTTATAGACCAATATAACTCTAATGCTTACTTTGCGAATTTGAATCAACCAATTTTTAGATTAGATAAATGGTTTCAATTTGAGAGAGGTACAGCTTTGTCAGAAGCAGCAGCTGCAGAATTTGCTTACCAACAACAAGAAACTATGATCAGAGTAGCTTCAGCTTACTTCAATGTTCTTAACTCAATTGATAGCTTAAATGCTGCTAAAGCAGAAGAAAAGGCAATAGGGAGACAAAGAGATTTAGCTAAAAAGAGATTTGATGTTGGTCTAGCAGCAATTACTGAAGTTCAAGAAACTCAGGCAGCATTCGACTTAACAGTCGTGTCGAGAATTGCTCAAGAATCACAATTAGATACTGCAAAAGAAACTCTAACTTCAATAGTCGGAAGAGATATAAGTCTGCTTTCTCCATTAATAGACGAATTTGAAATATCACTGCCCGATCCATTAGATCGAGAAAGTTGGGTATCTTTAGGCATAAAAAATAATTATCAACTCAAAGCTGCTAAACTTCAAAGAGACGCCGCGCAAGCAACAGCTAGAGCTTCTGCTTCCAATCATCTTCCCCAAATAGACCTAGTTGGAAGAATCTCGACAAGTACAACAAAACAGGGCAAATTCGGTGGCTTTATTCAAAATCCATTATTTGGAGTTGAACAAGACACCAGACAATATTCTATTCAGTTTAACTTACCATTGTTTGCCGGAGGAGCCATCAGCTCAGCAAGAAGACAGGCTTACGCCAATTATGATCGATCTAAAGAACAAGCCATTTATTCTGAGAGATCAACGATCAGAGATGTTAGGTCCAATCACTTTGGCGTGCAAACACAAGTAGCTAATGTCACTGCTAGAAAGCAAGCCCTCGCGTCTGCAGAATCTGCTCTTGAAGCTACACAAGTGGGCTATGAGGTTGGTACAAGAAATACCGTAGATCTGCTGGATGCTCAAAAAAGAGTCTTTCAAGCTCAAAGAGATTACGCTAGCTCAAGATATAATTACATTATTTCTATGCTGAGACTGAAGGCTTCTGTCGGAACACTAAGCCCTGATGATCTCATAAAAATAAGTAATCAAATGAACTGACGATTCTATGAAAACTTTTCTAAGAATTCTGATTCTCATTGCTTTTAGTTTAATTATCCTAAGTTTCTTTGTAACTCGTGATGGATATGTGGTTACTCCAATTGGTGATGGCCAAGTAGTTTTGGATTCTGGAACTTATGAGGCTTTTCCTCTACCAAGTTATGCTTCAAATATGGTTGATTCAAACTATAAAAGTTACTTTATAGAAGTCGAGCCAGGATTAAAGGTTCATGTTATAGAGGCAGGAGAAGGGTTCCCTGTTTTTTTAATGCACGGTAATCCTACTTCAGGGTTTTTATATAGAAAAGTAGTAGAAAAATTACCTCTAGATAAAGTAAGGGTTATTATGCCAACTAGTCTGGGGTTGGGATTCTCTTCTAAAATACCAGCTAGTGAGCACACTGCAGAGAATCATATTTACTGGATCAATAAGGTCTTGAAGGAGCTTGAACTTAAAGAATTAGTCTACGCAGGACAAGATTGGGGAGGACCTATCGGTATGGGTGCATTATCCCTTTCTCCTGAATTACTTAAAGGAGCTGTTTTACTGAACACGGGGTTTAATGCCCCTAAAGCAAATGCTGATCTGTCTCCTGCACATGCAATAGTCAAAACTCCAGTACTTGGTGAAATTTTGCTAGAAGTGGTCTTTTCGATATTCGAGAGATTGGAAAGTGTTCAAGGAAATCCTGATTCATGGACAACAGAAGTTGCTGAACTTTATGGAAGACCTGTTTATGAAAGTGGAAATTCTAAGGCACCTCTTGCAATGATGAGAATGGTGCCCGATGGACCAAATCATCAAAGTGCTCCCTCGATGCGTCGAATAGAAGAATACGTAAATACTTTAGAAATTCCTGCCGAAATAGTTTGGGGTGAGAATGATCCAATTCTGGGAAGGGCACTTCCCATCATGCAACAAAATTTTCCAAATGCACGTCTTACAAAAACTACTGCTGGTCATTTTCTTCAAGAAGAGGTTCCAAATGAGATAGCTGAGGCATTGATAAGAGTAATTGAAGAAGTAACTGATTCACAAACTCAGAAAAATTAGCTTGAGCGCAAGTGCCTGAATTACCTGAAGTAGAAACAACCTTGAGAGGGATTGAACCTCACATAATCAATAAGACAATAAGTTCGGTGATAATTCGCCAACCATCCTTGAGATGGCCTGTACCTAAATCTTTAATCAAAAGAAAATTAGAGAAGAAAAAAATTGAAAGCATAAAAAGAAGAGGAAAATATCTTTTACTTGAAAGTTCAAATGAAAATCTAATCATTCATTTGGGGATGTCTGGAAGTCTTAGGATAGCCAAAGAAGAGAATCTCAATAAACATGACCATATCGACATTTGCTTTGAAGATGGGACCATTTTGAGATATTGCGATCCTAGAAGGTTCGGTTGCTTTATATGGTCAAAGGACATCGATACACATTTTCTTTTAAAAAACTTAGGACCAGAGCCACTGGGTAATAGCTTTAGTGGCGACTATCTCTTTTATAAATCAAGAAAAAGAAAAGTTCCCATCAAGAATTTTATAATGAATTCTAAAGTTGTAGTTGGAGTTGGCAACATCTACGCAAGCGAGGCTTTATTCGCAGCTGGAATTAGACCTTCATGCATGGCAGGTAAGGTACCAAGGAAAAAATATGATTTACTTGCCAAAGAAATTGTACATATTCTTAGAAAATCAATTGAGGAAGGAGGAACTACATTGCGTGACTTTGTTGGTGGAGATAGTAAACCAGGCTATTTCAAACAAAGTCTGAGGGTTTATGGCAGGGAAGGAGAAGAGTGTTATGAGTGTTTTTCAACTATTAAAGGGAAAAGAATTGGACAAAGAGCCAGTGCCTATTGCCCTAAATGCCAATCTACTTTTTAAACTTTTCTTGTAAAGCTCTCATTACGATAGGATCAACGAATGAGTCAATTTTTCCACCCATGGAGGCTATTTCTCTCACCAAGGTAGAAGAAAGAAATGAAAATTTTGCTTTGGGAGTCAAGAATACGCTCTCTAAATCTGGAGACATTGCTCTATTCATATTTGCTAGTTGAAATTCGTACTCGAAATCAGATACGGCCCTTAGACCTCTAATAAGAATATTAGATTCCTGTTCTTTTGCAAGATCTACCACAAGGCCAGTAAATCCTATTGCCTTTACCTTTTTATTTCCTTCAAATATCTTATCGATGTGTTCAATTCTCTCTTCGAGAGTAAAAATGGGTTTTTTTGCAGCACTAGTTGCAATTGCCACTGTAACCTCATCAAATAGATGTAATGCCCTATCAATGATGTCTATATGACCAAGTGTTATTGGATCGAACGTACCGGGATATAAAGCTTTTGCCATAATTTACTCCATTTGAATATATTCTCTCATATAAACCAGATTAACTCATAAAGCTTTTAAAGTGATAAGAAGTGTTTTCACCCTACTTTGATTTTTTGGTTACTATTTAATTGTTCAGTCAATACATCTATCAGACTTTTAATATCTCTATCGCCTGCATAATTATTTCGTGATATTAACGCTATTTCTCTGTGCGGACCTTTTTCATCCAATTTGGTTTCTTTCAGTTCAGGATTAGCAATCAATAATTGTTTTACGGCCATTTCAGGCACGAAAGTTGTCCCTATATCTCCTTTTACTAATTCTATGGAGGTACTTAAAGTCGATGCATTGAAAGTTATTTTTGAAGTATTCTTTATTTTACATGCATCCAAGATGTGATCTTTTAGACAATTTCCTTCCTCCAACATAATTAACTCATCTAAATCTATCTCTTTTGCTTTTATGGAAGATTTTTTTGATCTTGGATCATTTTTTCTACTAATCCAATAAAAATCTTCAGTCCAAAACTTATTTACATTGAAGCCATTGGTATTAAAAGGTAGGGCCATTATTGCTAATTCGATTTCTCCTGATGATATCTTGTTAAGTAATACATCAGTTTGAGCCTCAATTATATTGAGATTCAAATTTGGATAATCCGACTTTAATTTAGGCAACAAAATAGGCAATAGAAAAGGGCCAATGGTAGGGATTATTCCCAGAGATATTTTATTTGAGAGAGGCTCTGCATTTAGCTGGCTAATTTTATTGATACCATCAATTTCAGTCTTGATAATTTTGGCTTTATCGATAACTAAAGAACCTAATTCAGTGAGTATTACCTTTTTGTTATCTCTTTCAAAAACCTGAATTCCTAGTTGAGTTTCCATTTCAGTTATTGCATTACTTAGTGTCGAGGGAGATACGAAACACTTGTCTGCAGCACGCTTAAAATGAAGTGTATCTGCTACAGCTAAAGCATAGTTAATTTGTTTAAGTGTAATCATCGAATATTCGATTTTATCGAATTATTTAGTAGAAAAATATATATTTATCAAAACTTAAAAAAATAGTACATTATTTAGAAATTAGTTAACTACAAAAAATTACTATGGATAATACTGAAACCGATATTGAAAAATGTCCAGTCATGCATGGCTCAATGACTAAAAATACTACGAGCGGAACTTCAAACAAAGATTGGTGGCCTGATCAGCTGAATTTAAGCATTCTTCATCAGCACGATAAGAAATCTAACCCTATGGGTGAAGATTTTGACTACAAATCTGAATTTGAAAAACTTGATTATTATGCTCTCAAACAGGATCTATTAGATCTTATGACAGATTCGCAAGAGTGGTGGCCAGCTGATTATGGTCATTATGGCCCATTCTTCATAAGATTAACTTGGCATGCTGCCGGAACATATCGTTCTACAGATGGAAGAGGTGGTGGTGGCACTGGTGCACAAAGATTTGCACCACTGAATAGTTGGCCTGACAACGGAAATCTAGATAAAGCAAGACGTTTACTTTGGCCTGTTAAAGAAAAATACGGTAATAAAATAAGTTGGGCTGATTTGCTAATCCTTGCAGGTAATGTAGCTATCGAATCAATGGGAGGAAAAACCTATGGATTCAGCGGTGGAAGGCCAGACATCTGGTCACCTGAAGAAGATATATTATGGGGTGTAGAAGAGCAATGGTTAGAAAATACTCGATACAAGGGAGAAAGGGAACTCGATAATCCTCTCGCTGCAGTTCAAATGGGGTTAATCTATGTGAATCCGCAAGGACCAGATGCTAACCCAGACCCTATGGCCAGTGCTCATGATATACGCACAACTTTTGGAAGAATGGCAATGAATGATTACGAAACCGTTGCACTGATTGCTGGAGGACATACTTTTGGTAAATGCCACGGAGCCGGTGATGCAGAATTAGTTGAGTCAGAGCCTGAAGCTGCTCCTATTGAGCAAATGGGACTTGGTTGGACTAATGGACACGGAACCGGACTTGGACAAGATGCCATAACGAGTGGCTTAGAAGGTGCTTGGACTACCAATCCTATCCAATGGGATAACGGCTACTTTGAGTTGTTATTCAAGTATGAATGGGAACTAGGTAAAAGTCCTGCTGGTGCACATCAATGGTATGCAAAAGATCAGGCTGAGGAAGATATGGCTCCTGATGCCCATGATCCAAGCAAAAAAGTACCTACCATTATGGCAACTACTGATATAGCACTTAAAACTGATCCAAGTTATAAGAAAATATCTGAAGGTTTCCTGAATAATCCTGAGGAGTTCGCTGACGCTTTTGCTAAGGCTTGGTTCAAACTGCTACATAGAGATATGGGTCCGAGATCTAATTATATGGGTCCTGAAAGTCCTGAAGAAGATTTAATATGGCAAGACCCTATTCCTGAAGGTAATGCTAATTACGATGTTTCTGAGGTAAGAAGCAAGCTTGAGGCTTCAGGTTTGTCTTTACAAGAAATGATTGAAACGGCATGGGCAAGTGCTTCGACTTATAGAGGTTCAGATATGCGAGGTGGAGCAAATGGCGCTAGAATCCGTTTAGCACCTCAAAAAGATTGGGAAGCAAATAAGCCTGAACAACTCTCTAAAGTACTAGCCATTTATGACAGCATAGCAGCAGAAACTGGTGCATCTGTTGCCGACGTCATTGTCCTTGCTGGAAATATAGGAATTGAGAAATCAGCCGGGGTTGAAGTGCCTTTCACACCAGGTAGAGGTGACGCAACCGAAGATCAGACAGATCCAGAGTCTTTTGAATATTTTGAACCACTTTCTTGTGCTTTCAGAAATTATCATAGATCAGGCCTCTCTGTAAGTGCTGAAGAAATAATGCTCGATAAGTCACAACTTTTAGGGCTTACAGCTCCTGAAATGACTGTTCTAATTGGTGGCATGAGATCATTGGGTATTACAGGTAGTGATTATGGCTTGATATCAGAGAATATCGATGAGCTATCAAATGACTACTTCAAAACTCTCCTTGATATGAGGGTCCAGTGGAAACCAAATGGTACCGGTAATTCTTATGAGGCATTTGACAGAGTAACTGGAGAAAAGGCTAGAACTGCCTCCAGAGCAGACCTTGTTTTTGGGTCTAATTCACAACTTAGAGCTCTTGTGGAAGTATATGCAACAGATGATAATAAAGATAAATTTGTTGCTGACTTTATATCTGCATGGAACAAAGTTATGAATGCTGATTTATTTTAACTAAAGCAAAATATGAAAAGGGGTTAATTTATATTAACCCCTTTTTGTTTGAAGCATAGATCTTTTCCAGGCCAGGTAACCAAATACTATTATTATTAAATAACCAGTAAAAAGAAAAGCCGTTATGTATAGCTCTCTTGAGATAAATAGAAATACTGATACAAAATCAATTACAAACCAATAAATCCAGTTTTCAAGTATTTTTTTAGCTACCATGTATGTAGCTACAACAGCTCCCCAGGTAGTAAATGCATCAAAATATGGAAGAGATGCGGAGGTATATTTGGATAATAGATAACCAGAAATAATTGTCAAAACAAGGATCAGCAACAATGATTTTAGATGATTAGTAGAATTCCAATTTGTTACAGGCAATTCAGTTTCTTTTACTCGCCACTGCGACCATCCATATAAAGCCATCAAAATATAAAAAATTTGTAAAAATGCTTCCATATAAAGTCCTGCTGAGAACATTATGAAGAAGTAAAGCGATGAACTTAAGATAGCCGCAAGCCAGCATAGAATATTTTGCTTAACCGCAAGTAAAAGATAAGTAATTGCTAGAGATACCGCAAGAATCTCCATTGACGTTAACTAGAAGTCATATCGAAATGTTAAACCATAAGTACGTGGGTCTCCATGGCGTTCATACAAAGTATCTTCAAAATTAGGAGGCTCATTACCGAAATAAAATCCTCTTAAAGAATAATATTCATCAAAAATATTTCGGACCCAGAAGTTTAAATTTATTTTATCTTTCGTATAAATCATATTTATATTTGTAAGGATGTAATCATCGGAAGTATTGTCATGAGAATCTGAATAATAAAAGTCACTTTTGCCATTAAAGTCCAATAAAAACTCCAGATTATTTGATATTTCCCAACTTAATCCTGCAGAAAAACTATAGTCAGGTGCGTGGGCTTGCTCCCTTCCCTCGAGATCTGGTCTTGATTGATATTTTCTTATTTCGGTTTCGAGTATTCCTAAGTTAAGGAACATATTGACTGTATCTGAAATTTGAGAATCTAGACTTATCTCAGCTCCATAATTTAAACCTTCAGCTGCATTTTTGGTCAAAAATAAGAATGTATTAGGATCTTGTGGGTCAACTTGAGTTGATGAGAGTACTTGTTGATCTCTTCTGTCTGAATAAAAAATTACCAAATCAAGAAATGTTTGTGAAGAGACAAAGTATTTATTTATTCCAAGTTCGTAATTAGTTAAGTATTCAGGTGAATACGATATTGCTTGTACTAGTGAAGAGCCACTTACGCCAGTTCCTAAATTGAAACCACCCTGCTTATAACCCTTTGCAACACTTACATAATATTTAAGATCATTTTCTAAAGAATTAATGAGGGATATTTTTCCTCCATTCATTGAATCATCCGGCGTGAAAAATTCTTTATTTGAGTCTATATAATCTGCTTGCCAATCCTCCCATCTAAACCCTAAAGTTAACTTTAAATTTTCACTCATAAAGTAATCTAAGTTTCCAAAAATAGATTTACTCTTTGAAGAGTAATCACTCGAGAAAAACGATTCACTATAGAAAGTTCCATAACCATCGTTTGGATCTCCATAAGCTCCATCATCTCTTCTATTATTGGATTCATCAATTTCATAATATGAAATTCCAATTATCCATTGGATTTGGTCAGCAAAAGTTGTTCCAGACTCGTTAGACAAAAGCCTAAGTTCAAAATTGGATGTTTCTCTTTTTCTGAGAGTTTCAGAAAAATAATCATAAATGTAAGGAAAGTGAGACTGCGTATTGCCCCAGTCAGCATCGTAACTGAAAATTACATCTGTATCCGTTTCAGAATATAAAACCTCGAGAGTATTTAGTCTATTCATAAACTCTAGATTTATGCCTAGTGCTCTTGTATCTTGAGAATCCATTCCAGGTCTATCTGAAAGTGTATTTAATGAGCCATCAATGGTCCATATGTCTGCAGGATCATCGAAATTGTTATCAAAATAGACTAGATCAAAAGAGGTAGCATCACTAATCAACCAATTAGTCTTAAACCTAAGAGACTGCTCATCTTTCCTAGAAGTATCATCTCTTTTTAAAAATAAATTTTTCCTGAACCCATCAAAATCTTCTTTCCTTATACTCAATCTTGATTTTAAGTCTTTTGTGAAAGGTATATTAATTGACGCACTCAAGTCATTCCTTCCATAGTTACCTAGGGTTATTTCTCCGTTTGCTTCAAATAAGTCCTGAGGATCCTTAGTTTTAATATATATCATTCCTGCAAGTGAGCTGGCTCCCATTCTAGAACCTTGAGGACCTCTATAAACTTCGACTTGATCGATGTCATATACAGAAGCTATACCTGCCTGACCTGAAAAATCTATATCATCGATCAAGAATCCTACTGAAGAATTCGGGGTTCCTTCGTAGCCAGAACGTTCTCCAATTCCCCTAATCTGAAAATATCTCGGTCTTGAATCACTCGCAGCAAAATTAAGATTTGGAATTAGGTAAGTGATATCCTCGAAATGCTTATATTGCTTTTTTTGGATATCTTCATCATTAATAAGAATGAGACTACTATCAACTTCGCTTAAATTGGTGTCCCGCCAATCGCCACTTACAAGAATCTCATCAATTGCTTCAGTATGAGCAGGAAAGAGAATAAAGAAAACTGGAAAAAATAAAAATATACGTTTTAGCATGCAATTCCTCCGCCATTATTGTATGGATCAGGTTCAAAGAGTTTCAATGATCTCAGGCCGAAGCCACCCCTTTGCAATAGTTTAATTTTAGCAAAGCCTTATGGACTTAACCAGAAACTTATCTACAAATAGTCTTCTTATAAAAAAGAATATAAAATACATAAGCCTTTCAGATTAATTCATAAATTAGCTGTTATTAAGAATGTCGAGTGCTCTGGAAAATTGTGATGTGAGGTCTATATCAATAGGCTCAAAAATTTCACTTCTTTTTAAAGAAAGTGAAATATTAGAAGAGCAATCTGACCTCATTGGAATAGTAGAAACCGTTAAAAATCAAGGTGATAAGAATTCTGATTTTCCAGAAGTATGGGATTTGCTTGATAAGATATGGATTCAGATTGGTGAAAATAAAAGAATATATGGAGATATAAAAAGGAGTAATGACTCTGTCAAGGAAGAAATATTTTTTAGATTAAGCAAACAGATGATAAAAGATTTTATGCGTACAGAAATGATGTACGCTGGCGTTAATCATCCAAAATATAATGTTAAAACTAAAGAAATAGCAATATCTACAGTGAAAAGTCTTGCAGAAGATTTTAAATAAAATTACAAATCTCTGCTCTCTCCTTAAATAATTTTATGAAACTAAAAGAACTTAAAAATTTAATTGAAGGCTGTCATCCTGAAGATCTTAATAATGATGTTGAGGCTGTCGTTATATCAAAAAAAAATAAAGTGTTTAAATCGGATAGCATTCGCTTAGATACTGACTCAGGAAGGATTATTATTGCAACTCAGGACTCAGAGCAATATAAATTGAATAAAATAAATGCAGACAAAGAAATGGGATTCGCTAAAAAAATGCTATCTATAAAATCAAAGAAAAAGACAATAGCGGATATCCTAAATCAAAAGAAGTAAAACTAAGCTGAATACAAGTACTTTTTGAGTTCCTCTTTAGCTATTGTCCTCATGTGTACCTCATCCGGCCCATCACCTATGCGCAGATATCTAATTGAACTGTATAGACTAGCTAAAGGTGTATCTTGAGAGACTCCTGCTCCTCCATGAATTTGTATAGCTCTTTCTATTACTCTTACAGCCATTGATGGTACTTCAACTTTCGGTTGTGCTATTTCACTTTTAGCTTCTTTATTGCCTAAAGTATCCATCATGTATGCAGCTTTAAGTGTTAATAATCTGCACATCTCAATTTCATTACGGCATTTAGCTATGACATCAAAGTTACCACCTAACTCTGCAATTGCCTTACCGAAGGCTTTACGTGTTGAAGCTCTTCTGCAAAGGAGTTCTAGGGCAAGTTCTGCTGCACCAATTATTTTCATGCAATGATGTATACGTCCAGGACCCAGACGACCCTGAGCAATTTCGAAACCTTTTCCCTCACCTAAAATAATATTTTCTTTTGGTATCCTCACATTATCAAATTTCAAATGGGCATGACCGTTAGGTGCATGGTCTGAACCATAAACAGTTAGCATTCTTTGCAAAGTAATACCTGGAGTATTTTTTGGAATAATTATCTGAGATTGCCTTTGATGCTTTGGTGCATCAGGATTTGATACTCCCATAAAAATCATAAACTCACAGTCAGGTCTTCCATAACCGGATGTCCACCATTTTTCTCCATTGATTACATAATCATCACCATCTTTAGATATAGTGCTAGCAATATTAGTTGCATCTGAAGAGGCTACATTGGGCTCAGTCATGGCAAACGCCGATCGAATTTGACCCTCTAATAAAGGTTTAAGCCATTTTTCTTTCTGATAATCGCTGCCGTACTTATCTAAAACTTCCATATTTCCAGCATCAGGTGCAGAAGAATTAAAAACTTCTGAAGTCCACCCAACACCCATCATCTCAGCAAGAGGTGCAAATTCAAGATTGGTAAGCCCATAACCTTCATTGCCTGTTAAGGAAAAATTCCACAAACCTTCTGCTCGTGCATCACTCTTGAGTTCATATAATACTTCTGGAACTTGCCATGGGTTACCTGACTCTCTAAAAGAATTCATTGACTGAACATATTCTGCCTCTCGAGGTTTTATTTTTTGATCGATAAAGTTTGAGACTAGCTCTATAAGTTCTTTAGTTTTTTTCGTGTGTTCGAAGTTCATAATTAATTTAAAATTTAAGTATTAAAAAAATGATAACATCATTTCAAATACTGGAGAGAATACTATGGACTTTAGAGATTATTCATTGAAAGAGTTAGTCAGCAATGTTCAAGGAAAGAAAATATCTGCTAAGGAGTTAACGCAATCAGCTTTAGATAATATTGATAAGTTCGATGGTGAGATAAATGCTTTTTGCTCCGTAAATCCTGAGGATGCTCTTTTGCAAGCAGAACAAATTGATTCTGCAATTATAAAAGGTGAAGAGGTTGGAATACTTGCCGGAATTCCCATCGGAGTAAAAGATCTAGAAGATGCAAAAGGATTTATAACCAGTTTCGGTTCAGAATTGCATATTAATGACGCTCCAGCACATGAAGACTCAGTTCTAGTTAAAAGAATGAGAGACCAAGGGTGTGTAATTCTTGGTAAAACTAATACGCCTGAGTTTGGTCATAAAGGAAAAACAGACAATGTACCTTTTGGGAGCACAAAAAATCCTTGGAATCTTAAATATTCTGCAGGTGGTTCTTCTGGTGGAACTTCGGCAGCATTGGCATCAGGCATGATACCTCTTGGAACAGGATCTGATGGAGGTGGTTCCATAAGGATACCTGCGGCATTAGGTGGATTATCAGGTTTAAAAACCTCTCAAGGTAGAATTCCTATAGGAGGAAAAACACCTCCTGGATCAGGATTATTAACTGTAAAAGGCCCTATGGCTAATACTACTCAAGATAATACTTTAGCTTTAGACGCAACGGTAGGACCAGATCCAACAGATATTTTTTCTTTAGAATCAGATAACCTTAATTGGTCAGGAGAATTACTCAATGATGCACCGAAAACTGCAATATGGTCTCCTACGATGGGCTTTTCAACCGTAGATAAAGAAATTTTATCGAAATGTGAAAAGGCCATAAATTCTCTTGCGGAGGCAGGTATTGAAATAATAGAAAAAGAAACTATATGGAACGAAAATCCTGTTGATGATTGGATGATATTTTGGGCGTGTGCTTGTGCGAGAAGACAGCAACATTTAATAGATACGAAAGACTTTGAGAAAATAGATCCTCTACTTAGATTCTTCATTGAAATGGGAACTAATATGGATGGAGCTTCATATGCTTCTGCAATAGACGCATGTCATAAATTAGGCTATCAATTAGAAAAATTCTTCGAAGAAGCCCCCCTTATTATTACTCCTGCGACTTGTGGACAGGCACCTAAACTTGAAGGAGACGGTTTTGTTAATGGCAATGAAACTCCATCATGGGTTGATTTCACTATGGGTATTAATATGACAAGAAATCCAGCTGGGGTGATACCAATATCTTTATTGGACTCAGGTATACCTGCTTCCCTTCAAATTATAGGAGGACAAAGACAAGATTTAAATGTTCTTAAAGCAATGAACTCTTTTGAAGAAATAATAGCCTTTGATGAAAAAGCAGATTTTCCTTTAAATGTTTAAATATTTTTATTTGTCGTCATCAAGCATAGTGGCATGATTCCACCATGCGAGATCAGAAAAAGCTCTTAAGTCTAATTCATGCGTCCAAGCCGAGCGATGTTGTTGAGACAAATGATAATAGGTTTTTGCTATTTCTTTAGGAAGCAGCAATCCATCATGTTCCATCCCTTTTGTTTCTCTTAGCTGCTGATACATTTCAGGCCCTAACATCTTTCCAAGTGTATCAGGAGCATCTACAGCTCCGTCCACAATAATGTGTGCTACGTGCACCCCTTTAGATGAAAACTCAGCATTTAGAGACTGACAAAGCATTCTTCTTGCAGCCATGGCTGCTGCGTGGGAATGCTGAGTTGCATTTCCTCTCATTGCAGCGGTAGCTGAAGTTACTAATATTGACCCTTTGCCTCTTTCTACCATTAACGGACAGAGCATCTTGGCAACTCTAAAAAGCCCAAAGCTTGCCATCTTCCATCCCCATTCAAATTCTTTATAAGTTGTTTGGCTTAGCAGCTTCATACCTGTTTGAGCTCCTAAGTTATAAATTACCACTTCTATTGGACCAACTTCAGATTCAACCTTATTGATAACCTCTTCAATTGCATCCTCTTCTATAGCATTAAGAAGTTGTCCTGAGGCAGAGCCACCAGAGGCTTCTATATCTCCAATTAATTTATCTAAACCTTCTTGATCCGAACGCCTGCATAAAAAAGAGTGATAGCCTTCTTCAGCAAATTTAGCTGCCACTGTTCCACCGATTCCTGCTCCTGCTCCAAATACCAAACATACTGGTTTCATATATCTCTCCTCTACTTTCTAACTGACATCTACAGGTTGAGCTGTATGCATCAATGTTGCAACCAACTTACCCTCAAGATTAAATACTCTACCCTCCGAGGTAGCACTTCGGGTTCCCAATTTAATTAAATTTACTTTCATTCTAGCCTTCCCAAGTGCGAGAGGTCGATGAAATGAAATATTTAAATTGGTACTCATAGGGGCCTTCTTTTCTTGATAAGCGGCAATCATTGCTGCAGAGGTAGCGTCATCTAAAGCTGCGGAAATCATTCCGCCCTGAACAAAACCCATTGGATTTGCAGACATGTTGTTGAACTCACAAGAAAAACAAATTTGCTCTCCTTCAATGGAGTCATATTTCAAGTTAAAGAATTCCATAGATGGTCCACGAAACTCCTCGTTGAATTTTTCTAATAATTCTTCCATTATTTGTCTATCTTAATAGGAAAATGTAAAAAATATTAAATTATCTTTAAAAGCCCATTTTTCCTAGCTTTAAATGTCAAAAAACATTAGTATTTACGCTCATTTTCAACTATTTCAGTAAATAATATGGATATAAATCTAAGCAGTGAAGATCTGGCATTTAGGGACGAAGTAAGATCTTTTTTCGAAGAGAATAAAATTAAATCAGGAGAAGATTACTTCTCTTGGAGATTAGGATGGTTTGAAAAAGCCAGAGAAAAAGGCGGGTGGGACGTACCTAAATGGCCTGAAAAATTTGGTGGCCCAGGATGGTCGCCTACTCAACATTATATTTGGGAGCAGGAGACTGCAAAAGCGAGTATCCCTTTTGATCTCCCATTTGGTCTAGGTATGTTGGCTCCTATATTAATGAATTATGGAAACCAAGAACAACAGGACAGATTCTTACCAGATATTAGAGATCGAAAGGTAAATTGGTGCCAAGGTTACTCTGAGCCCGGAGCTGGTTCAGATTTAGCAAATCTCAAAACAAAAGCTGTGTTATCAGATGATGGAACATATTACACAGTAAATGGTTCCAAAATCTGGACAACTCTAGCTCATGTCGCAGATTGGATATTTTGTCTTACGAGAACAGATGACTCTGGAATTAAACAGCAAGGAATTACCTTTTTATTATTTCCCATGAAACAAGAAGGTATAGAAGTCAAACCAATTATCACATTAGGAGGCTCGCATACTGTAAATACAGTTCATTTTACAGATGTGAAAGTGCCTGTTGAAAATAGAATAGGTGAAGAAGGTAAAGGTTGGACTTATGCAAAAGGCTTACTTGAGCATGAAAGAACTGGATTAGCTGGACTATCTAAGTCTTTAGTAGAGTTAGAGCAATTAAAAGATAATGCTAGATCCATACAAAGAGGAAATGGAAACCTCATGGATAATTCGAGTTATAGATCTAAGGTAGGTGAATTAGAAATAGATTTATTAGCAACAGAGTTTACTGAGCTAAGAAGCTTAGCCTCAGCAGCAGCTGGTGGAGAACCTGGACCTGAATCTTCTATCTTAAAACTTAAAGGAACAGAAATTAAGCAACGAATACAAAAACTTACAGTTGAAGCCAGCGGAATATACTCTTCTGCTTGGGGTGATAAAGGTGTTGGTCCTTCTTTTGCAAAAGGAGGAACAGCAGGATATTTAAATAGCCGATATTTCACAATCTATGGTGGAGCAAGCGAAGTACAAAAAGATATTGTTGCTAAAAAAGTTCTAGGTCTCACAAAAGGTAACTCAAAATGAATTTTGAACTTTCTGAAGAACAGAAAATGATTCAACAAAGTGTTGAACGTTTTGTTCAGGAAAACTATGACCTTTCAAACAGAATAAAAATAAGCGAAGAAGATCCAGGCTTTAGTAAAGAATACTGGTCTTCTATGGCAGAATTAGGTTGGCTTGGACTGGCATTTAGTGAAGAGGATGGAGGATTTGGTGGAAATCAGATTGATACATTAGTTCTCATGGAGCAATTCGGTAAAGGATTAGTACTTGAGCCTTTTTTAGCGAATATTGTCTTGGGGGGAGGATCCATAAAAAGAGGGGCTTCTCAAGAGATCAAAGACTCAATAATTCCAAGCCTAATAGATGGTAGTTTACAGATTACACTAGCTTATGCAGAAGAACAGAGTAGATTTGATATAGAGGATGTGGCAACGGCAGCCAGAGAGGAAAATGGTGGTTTTATCATCAATGGTAAAAAATCTATGGTACTGAATGCAGAATCGGCAGATAAAATTGTGGTTGTTACCAGAACGAGTGGTAGTCAGGTAGATGAAGAAGGAATCAGTTTATTTGTTGTAGATGCAGATGCAGAAGGAATAGAGAAAGAGAATTTCCCTACTGTTGATGGTCTAAGAGCTTCTGAAATTATATTTAAAGACGTAAAAGTAGAATCTACATCTCTGATAGGGGAAAAGGATAAAGGGTTTTCCATCCTTCAAGCAGTAGTAAATGATGCTATCTTAGCTTTAGCAGCTGAGGCTGTCGGTGCAATGGAAGTTCTTTATAAAGATACAGTGGAATACACTCAACAGAGAGAGCAGTTCGACCATCCATTATCTGACTTTCAAGTGCTTCAACATCGCATGGTGGATATGTTCATGGAGTATGAACAGTGTAAATCTCTATTATTTCGTGCCACCATGGAAACTGTACAAGATCCATCGCTTTCCCAAAGAACTGTGCATGCTCTAAAACACTTAATCGGTAAATCTGGAATCTTTGTAGGAGAAAGTGCAGTTCAACTTCATGGAGGAATGGGAGTTACTGAAGAGTTAAGGATTGGTCATTTCTTTAAAAGATTACTAGTTATTGACTCTCAATTTGGAAATGCTGATTTCCATTTAGATAAGTTCACTAGTCTTTAAAATGCAAATAGATTCTCCAAAAATAGATAATGTTTTAGAGAATGCTGCTCAGCAGAAAGTTCCAGCTGTATCGGCTGCAGTCATATCAAAGGACGAGGACTTATACAAAGGTCACTTTGGTTTTAAAGATCTAGAAAATAAAGATCCAGTCGATGACAATACACTCTTTAGGATTGCTTCTATGACAAAAGCAATAACTTCAACATGTATTTATCAATTGATAGATAGAGATATTCTTTCCCTAGATACAAATTTAAAAGATTTTTTTCCAGAAATTAGCGATAAAAAAGTTATTCGAGGCTTTGATGATAATGGTGATCCAATATTATCTGATGTGTCAAATGATATAAATATCGGACATCTATTAACACATACATCTGGTTTTGCTTACGAAATATGGAACGAATCTATAGCTAAACTAGTTGAGAAAGGTGATTTACAGAGTGCCTTCGCAAATAATGATGAATTTCTAAAAGCTCCTTTGGTTTTTGAACCCGGATCAGATTGGGAATATGGTATTGGAATTGATTGGCTAGGCGTATTAATAGAAAAAATTAACGAATGTTCGCTCCAAGAATATATGCATACTCATATTTTTGAACCATTAGAAATGTCTAATACATCTTATGATCTCGATAAAAATAAACTCTCAAGAGTAGCAAAAGTTTACGGAAGAAATGATGATGAATATATAGAAATGCCTTTCGAAGTGCCTGAAAAATCTTCTTTTTATTCTGGAGGTGGAAACCTGATATCAAGTCTTGATGATTATTCTAAGTTTCTCAGAATCTTCTTAAATTTAGGTAAAGGCTCTCAAGAACAGATAATATCTGAGTCTTCAATAAGCTCAATGCTAAGTAGCCTGAATAAAGAGTTGGTAATGAAAAAAATGTTAACTCAAGTCCCCATGCTCTCCAATGATGTAGATTTTTTTCCTATGTCTGCCAAATCATGGAGTCCGGGATTTATGGTTAATCATGAAGACATTAGGTCTGGACGACCAAAGAATAGTTCTGGATGGGCAGGATTATTTAACTCTTTCTTTTGGATTGATCCAAAAAATGAAATTGCAGCATTAATCTTAATGCAAATGCTTCCGTTTTCTGAAAAAGGCTGTTTCACAACACTTCAAGAATTTGAAGGTTCCATTTATAGCTAAGAAAAAAAATGAAAAAAATCATATCGTTAGCAACTTTCATCTGTCTTTTTACTAGTTGCGCCAATTCTTCTTTAAAACCGGATACCTACGATCGTGATTCAGTACAAAAAGTTTCAAATGTACTTTATGGAGAAATAGTTTCTCTAAAAAAAGTAACAATAGAAGGAGAAACTAAGTCGGGAACGATCGTCGGTGGTTTGGTGGGTGCTGCAGCAGGAAGTCAGGTAAGTGACTCTAAACCTGAGTCTGAAATTGGAGCTGTAATTGGAGGAGCTATAGGAGCTACTCTGGGCGGTAATGTGTCTCAAAGCATTCAGTCAGTTGAAGGAATACAACTGACCATCAATATGGATGATGGAAGAACCATATCAGTTGTGCAAGAGACCTCTCAATACAACTTTTCCATCGGTGATTTGGTCGAAGTTATTTCAACTAAAGGTAAAACTAGAGTCTCTCCATCGGGAATCAAGTAGATCTTTTCAAATTATTTATCTTTACCTCTTAAATAAGAGGTAAATATAATATTCATCATGCGTAATCTTGTATTACTAACAATTTGTATAATATTGTGTTCATGTCAATCTCTTGATAGAACTGTCGTGAACTTCTATCTCGAAGAGTCAAAATCGTACGGTGCAGAAATTTCAAGGGATATATGGGGAGTACCTCATGTCTATGGTAAGACAGATGCAGATGCTGCTTTTGGTTTAGCATATGCTCATGCTGAGGATGATTTTAAAAATATTGCAGAAAATATGTATCTATATAGGGCAGAGATGGGTCTCAAAGATGGCATTGATGGTGCCATACAAGATTATCTGATTAAGGTCCTTAAAATAAGAGAACAAATAGATGAAAACTATACAAATGATTTAAATGCAGAAGTACGAAAAGTTATTGAGGCTTATGCAGCAGGTATAAATTATTGGATGATAAAAAATCCAAATAATGGCTATAACCATTTCTTTCCAGTTACAGAAAAAGATATTGTTGCAGGATTCTCAATACAGAATCTTTTCTTTTCTGGTGTAGTAAGTTCTATAGAGAAACTTCAGAGAGAATCTGACTTAAAAGAGGAATATACAACCTTGTATCGAAATCAAGAATTTGTAACTGGTTCTAATGTATTAGCTGTTAACTCTCGCAAGACATCCGATCAATCTACAAGAATTATTATTAATTCTCATCAACCACTTGATGGACCTTTGGCTTGGTATGAAGCGCATGTGAGAAGTGATGAAGGATGGAATATGATGGGTGGCCTTTTTCCTGGATCACCTTTTGTATTTGTAGGTTTTAATGAAAATATAGCTTGGGGATTTACAGTCAATAAACCCGATCTTTCTGATAGTTACTTACTCGAAGTTAATCCAGAAAATGAAAATCAATATTTGCTCGATGGAGAATGGGTTGATTTCAAAATTGAGATGGTAAGACTTCCAATCAAACTATTCGGACCACTCAAATGGACGGTTAAGAGAGAGGCAAAGTATTCAGTTCATGGCCCTGTATTGGAAGTAGCTGATAAAAGTTATGCCCTTAGGTTTTCAGGAATGAGTGATATCGAGCAAGTAAATCAATGGTATGCAATGAATAAATCAAATTCTCTAGAAGAATGGCTAGAGGCCATGAAAATGAGATCTATAATATCTTTTAATGGTGTCTATGCTGATAGAGAAGACAATATATATTTCCTTCATAATTCTTCTTCACCGCTAAGGAAAGAGGGAATAAATTGGAAAAATGTCATCGATGGTTCGAGGTCTGATCTGGTTTGGGACAAATATGTAAACTTTGAGTCAATTCCACAGCTACAAAACCCTTCCTCAGGTTGGATTGCAAGTACAAATCAAGATCCATTCAAGGTAACGGGTGAAAAAGACAACTTGTTATCAAAAAATTATTCCCCGACTTTGGGTCTGCAAACAAGGATGACTAATAGAGCATACAGATCTATTGAGCTTTTCAGCCAAGATAAAAAACTCAGTGGTAAGGATTTTGATGATATAAAGTTTGATAATAAATACTCAAAGCAATCTAGATCTTACAAGTATATAGCAGAGTTATTCGATAAAGACTTCGAGTCTAGTGAATTAAATAATGCACGAGATATTTTAAAAAAGTGGGACCTGGCAACAGATTTTAAAAATACTTCTGCCGCTCTCGGGGTATGTGTTCTATCGAGTGAATGGATTTCTGAACAGGGGCAAAGAATCCCTCAAGATCCTGAGATATCCTTTAGAGAATGCGTGAAAGAATTAAACCAAACTTACGGAAGAGTTGATCCTCCTTGGTCAGAAAGAAATTTTATTATCAGGGGAAGTAAAAAAGAATCAGTACAAGGCGGTCCCGATGTTCTAAGGGCTATTTATGGAAGAAACGATGAAGAAGGAGACTTAAAAGCTGCGGGAGGAGATGGACTTTACATACATGTAAGTTGGGATAAGAATGGTAAGCAAGAATCGAAAAGCATTCACCAGTATGGAAGTGCCACTCAAGATATAAACTCAATTCATTTTGCTGACCAAATGGGTTTGTATATTCAAGAAGAATACAAACCTACTTTCTTCAAAGAGAAAGATTTATCAGAAAATATATCTAAAATATATAATGTCCCTTATTAAAAAAAATAAAAAATAAAAATTATGTTGCTTGCTCAAGTCTTAATTTCAGGATTAGTCTGTGGTTTGATTATATTTCAGTCTGCTTTTGTAGCCCCTACAGTTTTTCGAGACTTGCCCGAAGAAAGCAGACCAATAATATTGAGATCCCTCTTCCCTAAGCTTTTCAGATCGATATCCGTTGCTGGAATCTTATTCACTCTATTAGCTCTTTTAGAAGGTTCTAATTTAATAATTGCATATTGCGTAGGCATGTTTACCTTCTTAGCGGGTTTAATATGTAATCTCATGGTTGGAGCAACAAATAAAGCTAGAGATAATGGAGACGATAAACTTTTTGCTACTCTTCATCGCATAAGTGTGGTACTTACAATGTCAGTTTTACTGACAAATCTACTTTGGATATTTATAGTTTAGATATGAAAGAAAAATTAAATAAATTTCTCAATACTGGTATGAATAAAGGATTGAGTTGGACTACCATTGCAAGTGAAAAATTACTTCTGGCCTTAATTGGAATATCAACATGTATAGCTTCTGCGATGTATCTCTATGAAATGGTCTCGCAAAGGGAAATCTTACTAGGTGATTTATTTATGCTCTTCATATATGCAGAAATCCTCGCCATGGTTGGTGCTTTCTATAGTACTAATAGAATACCGGTTACTCTTCCAATCATTGTTGCAATAACTGCTCTATGTCGTTTGATAATAATGCAGACAAAAGAAATGGATGCAATTATGGTCATGTGGGAGGCAGGTGCCATTTTTATACTAGCTGGTTCAGCCTATCTGATGAGCCTCAAAGATAAGATAAGTCTTGAGAAACTAAAACAATCTAAAGAATAACTTATATATAAGAATTAAATCTTTCTGATCTCCAAGAATTTATCCGGTCTTTAGAAGATTCATCTCTAGAAAACCATAATTTGTCAGATTCATTATTTATCTGATGAACCTTAAGTTCTTCTAATCCTGATGGTGAAGAATCACTAAAAAACTCCATCAAGAATTTTTTATATAAATTTGGTTGATTCGTCTTTAATAAATAGTATGAAACTCTTTTAATCTCTTGCAATT
>CACBUE010000010.1 GCA_902542325.1 uncultured SAR86 cluster bacterium
TTTGTTCTTTCTGAAGATTTAAAGAATTCATCCATCACTCTGATTACAGAAGAGTCTTAATTTCCATGAAAAGCTATTTCAAAATAGCCGCTATGGGTATTTTGCTAATAGTTTCACTGATCTTGGCTCTATATCTTGCTGTCCTTTTTGATTTTTTTGGTAAGCCCCAAGATCAAGGCCAAATTGAAGAATTTAATGCCCCTTTTTTGAGTCCGATCGAAAAAAAATTGAGCGAAAAAACAATCTTATTTGGGGATTTACATGTACATACGACCTATTCACTCGATGCTTTTATAGGTAATTTACCTATTCTAGAAGGAGAGGGAACTCACCCGGCTGCAGATGCATGTAACTATGCAAGATTTTGTGCAAATCTAGATTTCTTCTCTATAAATGATCATGCTGAATTTTTAACAAGAAGGGAGTGGACAGACACAATAAAGTCTTTAAGAGACTGCTCAAGAATATCTAATGAGTCAGATGAAAGTTCTATCATACCTTTTCTTGGTTGGGAATGGACTCAGACAAGCTTAGATATAGAGAAACATTATGGACATAAGAACGTAATACTAAAATCTCTTCAAGATAATATCCCTGAAAGACCTATTGGAGCACCCGATCATAAGTTTTTTAAGAGCATAGTAGATGCTCCAGTTTATACATTATTCGGAGCTATGCTTTATGACTATAAAAATATTTCTTATTACTTAAATTATAGGCAAAGACAGTTACTTATAAAGAACCTTGAATATTGTGACAATTCGACTCATGTAAAAGACCTTCCGCTTGACTGTCTTGAGAGAGCAGAAAGACCGTCCGATTTATATAGAAAATTAGATGAGTGGGGGGTAGACTCTTTAGTAATTCCTCATGGATCTGCTTGGGGAAATACTTCTCCCCCCATGGCAACATGGAAAAATCAATTAAATATCGCAGACCACAGTCCTAGATATCAAAAATTAATAGAAGTTTTTTCAGGTCATGGAAATACAGAAGAATATCGATCTTGGGAAGCTTTTAAGATATTAGATGGAGAATATGTTTGTCCAACCCCTACAGAAAACTATGTTCCTGATTGTTTTCAGGCCGGTGAAATCATCAAAGAGAGATGTAGGATTTCGGCAGGAAGTGAAGAACTATGTAATCAAAGGGCAAAAGAGGCTAGAGATAATTTCACTAAAGCCAATCCCTATGGGCTATTGACCATACCTAATCCAAAGCCAGAAGAATGGTTAGACAGTGGTCAATGCAAAGATTGTTACTTACCAGCTTTTGACTATAGACCAAAATCTTCAGTGCAATATGCTTTAGCTTTAAGAAATTTCACTGAAGGAGAAACTGATCCTTATAGATTTGGTTTTATTGGGTCCAGTGACAATCACTCTTCAAGACCTGGAACAGGTTATAAGGAAATTGATAGGATTAGAAATACAGATTCTAAATATAAGTCATCGAATCAAGTCATGAATTTGAATCAACTTTCCCAAGACTATGCTATTCCAAGATCCCAAGAAGTTAACTTGGAGCAAATGATTGACAGAATGAAACCAAGTCAAGGAGAAAGAATAGCCTCATTTCTTTACACAGGTGGATTGATAGGAAGTCATGTATTAGAAAAGAATAGAAATTCTATTTGGAATTCTTTAAATAATAGAGAAGTATATGCAACGAGCGGAGAAAGAATTTTGTTATGGTTTGATGTGACTAACCATCCATCCGGAGAGTTAATGCCTATGGGCAGTGAATTTTCTATGCAAGAAAATCCAAAGTTCAAAGTAAGAGTCTTAGGTTCTCAAAAACAGTCTCCTGGATGTAGTTCGGAGAATGAGATAACTAAAACTTACCTAGAGAAGCTATGTAATGGAGAATGTTTTAATCCTACTGATGAGAGGAATAATATTTCCAGAATAGAGATTATAAGAATAAGACCTCAAAGCTATCCTGACGAACCTATAGAAACTTTAATAGAAGATACTTGGAAGATTTTTGAATGCAAACCTTCACAAGAAGGTTGCGTAGTAGAGTTTGAAGATCCTAATTTTATGGATGCTAATAGAGAAGTTATCTACTATGTCAGAGCAATTCAAGAACCCTCGCTAGCAATTGGGGCTGCAAATTTAGCTTGTGAATTTGATGATGGCGGTAAGTGCAAGAAAGTTAAACTTTGTGGAGATGTAAAAGGGCAGGGAGAGGGTGATTGTTTATCCGAAAACGAAGAGAGAGCTTGGTCATCTCCTATATTTATTAAATATTCTCAGAGTTAGATTTATACATCTTATCTAATATTGCATTTACATACTTATACCCATCTGCAGCGCCGTACTTTTTGGTTAATCTTATGCTCTCTTTAATAATGATTGGAGCATCTGTATTTGTGTATAACATCTCGTAGGCAGCTAATCTCAAAGTATTCCGCTCTATTGGATCAAGGGAAGAAAGTTTTCTTTCCATGAAGGTTGATAGAGAGGTATCTATCTTCTCTCTAAATTTCATAACACCTTCAAGAAGGTCCTTGTAATGAGGATATCTACTTTGAAGAGATAAATCTTTTAAGAGTTCTTTAATATCTGAGCCAGAGAGCTCAATTTCATACAGACTTTGTATTACTTTATCTCTCGATCTTACGGGCGAAGTGTCTTTTTTGGATTTCATGGATCAAGATAGGGAATCCACCATATTTAATGCAGTCAGAGCAAATTCTTTTCCCTTATTCATTTTATTTGGGTCAGACCTTTCTTCTGCTTGCTCAATTGTATTGGTGGTTAGGACTCCACATATCACAGGGATGCGGGTCTTAAGCGCAACGTCCTGAAGACCCTCCAGACATGAACTGGATATAAAATCAAAATGAGGCGTGTCACCTCTTATGATTGCACCAAGCGAAATAACTGACGATATGCCTTCTTTTTCAGCTATGAATAGAGTTGCTAGTGGTAACTCAAATGCTCCTGGAACTTCTTTAAGGTATATATTTGCCTCATCTACACCTTGGCTTATAAGTTCTTTTTTAGTTTCTTTTAATAAATCTTGAACTATAGAAGAATTCCAGGAGGTGAAGACAATTCCGTAAAGTCCTTGTTTAGCTTTTACTGATATATCTTTAGTTTTAAGACCTTTCATTATATTAATTTATGAATTCAGTTATCTCTAAATCAAAGCCTGTGAGCGGATATTTTAAGGAAGCACCCAATAGTCTAATTTTGGTTATACCTAGATCTTTTAATATCTGAGCTCCTACACCAATAATTCTAGTATCAGGACCTTCATTTTTTGTTTTGGGTTTTCTGCCTTTTAGAAATGAAATATTAGATAGAAGCTCATCAGAACTCTCTGAGTGAGATAAAAGAAGTATTACGCCTTTTCCTTCTTCATCAATCTTTTTCATTGCCTGAGAAAAAGATAATCTACTGCCAAATTTATTAATACCCATAATATCCTGAAGAGTATTGTTCTGTTGAACTCTGACTAGCACTTCATCAGTACTTTTAATTTTATTCTTCACCAAGGCAAGGTGTATATCTCCATTGATGGTATCTTCATAAGCATGTAAAGAAAATTTGCCGTACTCAGATTCAATATCAGTTTTATCAACTAGCTTGATACTCTTTTCGCTGATATTTCTATAATGTATAAGATCGGCGATTGTTCCAATTTTTAGGTTATGTTTTTTTGCGAACACCTCTAAATCAGCTCTCCTTGCCATGGTTCCATCATCATTCATAATCTCTACAATTACAGCAGATGGATCTAAACCTGCCATTTTAGCGAGATCTGTGCCAGCTTCTGTATGGCCAGCTCTGTTCAGGACACCACCTTCCTGAGCTTTAATTGGAAAAACATGCCCAGGCTGGACTATATCATCGGCTTTAGCTTTTTTACTTACCGCAGCTTGTATTGTTGTTGCTCTATCTGCAGCTGATATGCCCGTTGTTACACCTTCTGCAGCTTCAATAGAAGTAGTAAAAGCCGTCCCTAATTCTGTACCATTATTTTTAACCATTTGTTCTAGACCTAGTCTCTTACATCTGTCCTCATTGATTGCTAGACAAATTAAACCTCTTGCATGGATTGCCATGAAGTTGATAGCATCTGCATCAACTTTTTCTGCAGCAAGTACCAGATCGCCTTCATTTTCTCTATCTTCGTCATCCATAAGGATAACCATCTTCCCTAGAGAGATGTCTTCAATAATTTCTTGTATGCTATTGAGCTTCATTATTTTTATTTTGGGGTAAGAGTAATCTTTAAATCTTCGCCTAAATTTTCTATATCCCTTAATGTGAAGCCTATTGTACTTAGTTTTTGATTGTTCTGACCGAATTTAGAAAATGTATTTCTATCTTCCCCTAGTAACTTTGGAGCTTTATAAAGGATTAATTCATCAATCAATTTTTGAGCCAGAAGTGCATCTAAAAGTATTGAGCCCGATTCAACCATAAGAGTGTTAATAGATTTTTCTTCTGCCAAGTAACTCATTATATTATTTAAATCTGCCAAATCATTTTTTGACATAATACAAATTTCACTATTTTTAGATTTAATCTTTGAATTTTTGGTTGTAAACACAAGTGTCTCGGCTTTCGAAGAAAAAATATTCTCCTTTCCATTTAAGTAATTATTTCTATCAATCACTACCCGTAATGGTTGTTTTACATCATTGATGTCATATCCCGAGTCTCTTGATGTAAGCGAAGGTTTATCTTTCAAAATAGTTCCTGTTCCTGTCAGGATAGCTTCATTAGAAGCCCTAAGTTTATGGACATCTTTTCGAGATCTCTCAGAAGTTATCCATTTACTCTCACCAGAACGCAAAGCTATTCCTCCGTCAAGACCTATTGCCATCTTAGCTGTTACAAATGGTCTATTTTTTTCTAACCTAGAAAAGAAACCTCTATTGAGTTCTCGTGCTTCATCCCTGAGAAGGCCTTCAATAATTTCTATGTCTTTTTCTTTTTTTGCAAATCCATCCTGTGAAATATCTTCAGAGGCAATATAAACTTTCTTAATTCCATATCTTTTTATAGTTTCAGAACAGGGCGGAGTTCTTCCTGTTGTAGAGCAAGGCTCCAATGTTACAAACATTTCAGAATTTTCTAGAGCTGACTCTGCACTTGAGCCTAGATTCTCAAAAACATTCTGAATAGCATTAACTTCCGCATGTCCTTCTCCAGCTTTTTGATGCCATCCTCTGCCTATAATTTTGTTATCCAGAGTAATTACACAACCTACCATTGGATTTGGTCTCGTGGTTAAAAGACCTTTTTTGGCGAGAGATAGAGCTTCGCGCATGTGCTCTGATGGGGATGTCATAATTAATCGCTAGTTAATTTCTCAACCTCTTCTGAAAATTCGTTGATATCTTCAAATCTTCTGTATACAGAAGCAAACCTTATGAAGGCAACTTCATCTATTTTTCTAAGGTTTTGCATTACAACTTCTCCGATTAGTCTCGAGGGTATTTCTCTTTCCCCGGAAGATCGAATATCTTTCTTTATATCTTCGATAAGAGTTTCTATCTCTTCTTCTCCAACAGGTCTTTTCTCTAAAGATCTATAAAGACCTTCCCTCAATTTGTGCTCATCAAAGGGTTCTCTTGAATTGTTTTTTTGTTTAATCACTCGTGGCATTAAAAGCTCTGCAGTTTCAAATGTTGTAAATCTCTCATTACAAGAAGGACATTCTCGTCTTCTTCTGATTTGCTGACCTTCAGCTATCAGTCTGGAGTCGATTACTTTTGTATCAGAGAAGCCACAGTAGGGGCAGTGCATAATTCAGCGGAGTAAACTGGATAACTAGAACAAAGCTCGATAACCTTGCCCTTGACGTCGTTAATTAAAATTTGGTTATTAATATCTTCCAAGATATCACAAATCCAGTTTGCAACTAATGTTACCTCTGGTTCCTTGAAGCCTCTTGTTGTTGCAGCTGGTGTTCCTATTCTTAGACCACTCGTAACAAATGGTGATTGAGGATCATTAGGAACAGCATTTTTGTTAACTGTAATATTAGCTATTCCAAGGGCTGCATCGGCATCTTTTCCGGTCAAACCCTTTTCAACTAGATCAACAAGGAACATATGATTTTCTGTCCCGTTAGAGACAATATTTATGCCTCTTTCCATGAACATAGCGGCCATTTGTTTTGCATTTGCCTTTACTTGCTTCTGATAATCTTTAAAAGCTGGATCTAGTGCTTCTTTGAAGCACAATGCTTTAGCAGCAATTACATGCATCAAAGGTCCCCCTTGCGTACCAGGGAAGATGGCTGAGTTGAGTTTTTTATGTATTTCTTCATTATCTTTAGCAAGAATTAATCCGCCTCTCGGACCTCTTAATGTTTTATGTGTTGTAGTTGTTACAACGTCTGCATGGGGTATGGGAGAGGGATATTCCTTGGCAGCCACTAAACCAGAGACATGTGCCATATCAACCAAAAGGTAAGCATTGACTGAATCAGCAATCTCTCTAAATTTTGCCCAATCAACAATTCCAGAATAGGCTGAGAAGCCAGCTATAATTAGCTTCGGATTATGCTCTCTAGCAAGATCTTCCACTTCTTGGTAATCGAGTTCACCAGTTTTTGGATCCAGTCCATATTGAAATGAATTATATGTCTTGCCAGAAAAATTTACTTTTGCGCCGTGAGTAAGGTGTCCACCATGATCTAAGCTCATTCCAAGGATAGTGTCTCCAGCATCGCATAGAGCTAGAAAGACAGCGGAGTTAGCACTCGCACCAGAATGAGGTTGAACATTTGCATAAGCAGCTCCATAAAGTTCCTTGGCTCTTTCTATTGCGAGGGATTCTGCAACATCAACATTTTCGCAGCCACCGTAATATCTTTTTCCAGGATACCCTTCTGCATATTTGTTTGTCAGCACAGACCCTTGGATTTCTAGAATTCCTTTTGAAGTGTAATTTTCTGATGCAATTAATTCTATGTGCTCTTCTTGACGAACGGACTCTTTAGATATGGATTGCCATAACTCGGGATCAAATTCTTCTAAACCTTTATCTGTAATAAACATATATTGTTAAATAGTTAAGGGCGCAATTTAATTATACAGAATATCACTTAACATCTCTTAATTAAGTTCATGCTTTATTTGTCTTTACGGGTGATTTTCTTCCTTTATTGACTTCAGAGCAAATTTTGCAAACTCTTCCATCACAACCTCTGGCGGTACAATACTCCCGTCCGTAAAATATAATTTGCAAATGAAGTTTGTTCCAATCCTCAATAGGAAATCCTTTCTTAAGATCTTTTTCAGTTTGCTTCACATTTTTGCCTCTCGAAAGTCTCCATCTTTGAGCTAATCTGTGGATATGTGTATCTACGGGAAATGCTGGGTGATTGAATCCCTGGCTCATAACAACAGAAGCAGTTTTATGCCCTACGCCAGGTAAAGCCTCCAAAGCTTCAAAGCTCTCAGGGACTTGCCCCTCATACTTTTCGCACAAAATTTTACTCAATTCTGCTATTGCTTTAGATTTTTTAGGAGATAAACCGCAAGGTCTGATTACTTTTCTTATTTCATCTGGATCAACCAAGGCCATATCAAATGGGTTATTAGCTAACGAGAAGAGTTCAGGCGTCACTTGGTTAACTCTTACATCAGTACATTGTGCCGATAATAAAACGGCAATTAAGAGTGTATAAATAGAATCGTGATCGAGGGGAATAGGAGTTTCCGGATAGAGCCTCTGAAGCTCCTTACTGATGTAAATAAATCTTTCTTCTTTCTTCAAAACTTATTTCTTCTTTAATTTACTTAGTATACTTGTTTAATGTTTGATGGAAGAATCAAAAAGATTATAGATTTTTTAAAAGAAAAGGTCACAGAGGAAACTGAATCTACTAGAACCATGCTCAAAATTTACTCTGATTATGTTAAGGGTGAAGCTAGCGATGAAGATATAGAAAAAGCTAATAAACAACTAAATGAAATACTTAAAGACTTAAGCTTTGGTCTAATGGCAGTCATTCCTTTTGCCCCTATAACAATTCCTATGATTGCTAAATTTGCGAAGAAGCATAATATTGACCTTCTTCCTGAATGGTTCAAGGATTCTCTAAAGTAGAATCTAATTTATTTTTTGTTTGTGACAAAGAAGAGATAAACACCAGATAAAGCACTTATTAAGGCCAGAATAGAAAATATTTTTAAGAAAATATTTCCTATATCATCTCTCTCATTCCAGTCCATGATATGGACACCCCACATAAAGTCCCAAATTCTCCATTGATTAGACCTAATTGCGACAATTTCTTCTGTGTATGGATCCACATATACATTTATTTCTTCTTTTGCATCGTTAAGTGCTTCAATTTTATATAGAGGCAATGATCTGCCTCTATATTCTGAACCAGGTTTATCTTCGGTTATTTCTGTAACTGAACTTGGCTTTAAAATGGTTTTGTTTTCGACCAAAGATAAAGCTTGTAGTGGTTCAATCTTTTGAGTCTTTGGCACCTCCTTTACAGCCACAGTTTTTAAGTATTGACTCCCTCTTACTTCTTCGATTTTATTAAAAGAAAAATAAATACCTGATATGGTCCATAAGAGAAGTTGAACCGAAATAGCCAAGCTCAGATATTTATGTATCTTTCTGGGGGAACCTTTCAAACTAACTTTTATATAGCCTTTTGAAGTTTGGAGGCGACAATTTCTTCAGCCTCAGCCATTATTCTATCTATCAATTCTTTTACTGTTGGGATATCAGACACCAATCCAGCTACCATGCCACAAGACCAAGCCCCTGCTTCTGGCTCTCCATCCATCATAACTTTTGGGTAAACTCCAGCTACTTCATCGATAATATCTTCAAATTTAAGTTCATCTCCATAAGCCTTTTCTTTGGCCATCAGGCTTTCTACAGCTGGATTATTTAAAACTCTTTCTGTGTTTGTGAGAGATCTCATGATTAGTCTTGTATCTAACTCACTGGCGTTAACAATAGCTTCTTTAACATTCTGATGAACAGGAGCATCTTGAGTAGCAATGAAACGCGTCCCCATGTTCATGCCTTCAGCACCCAAGGCCATTGCAGCTATAAGACTTCTAGCATCAGCCATTCCTCCAGAGGCAACAAAGGGTATATCGAGTTCGTCAGCTGCCCTTGGCAGTAGTATAAAATTCGGAATATCATCTTCACCAGGATGACCTCCACATTCAAAGCCGTCGACTGATACAGCATCACAGCCTATGTCTTGAGCTTTAATAGAATGTCTTACTGATGTGCACTTGTGAATAACCTTGATACCTGCGTCTTTCATAGCTGGCATGTATACGGCAGGATTTCTACCGGCTGTTTCAACAACCTTCACACCATTATTAATGATAACTTCAATTAGTCCTGGGTAATCCGGAGGCGTCAACGAAGGTAAGAAAGTTAAATTCACTCCAAAAGGTTTATCTGTGAGTTCTTGGCATTTTTTTATTTCTGCATCAAGTTTTTCAGGTGTACCTTGAGTAAGGCCTGTAATAATTCCAAGGCCACCTGCATTTGATACTGCAGCAGCAAGTTCTGCAAATCCTACATAGTGCATTCCACCTTGGATAATAGGATGCTCTATCCCAAAAAGTTCAGTTATTTGTGTTTTCATTTCTCCTCCATAAATTTAGGAAACTTAGTATATAGATTGATTCATTTAATGTGTCATTTGTTTCCAGAGATATCGCAAGGCAATTAATGCTGGGATGTAATATCCACAAAGGAAAATAATGATGAATGCGATATCACTCACTGGATCTCTAAAAAACCAAAAGGCTGGTCCATCAATTAAGTCGGTAAAAAACCTGATAAAAATGAGTATGAATAGCATGGGAGCACTTTTTAGAAAGTAAGCAATAATAAATGCAAAACCCACGGCAAGGTTTCTCGCGGTATAAATCCAATCACCCAAAATAGTTGATGATGCATTAATGTCTCCTAAAAATGATGGATCAGTTAATGCCCAATATGGCCCCAAAAACATCGGCCATACTTCCATGAAAAGAATTATAGTTAACCACCAAGGTATAGGAGTTTTTTCGGATAGTTGATTCATTCGTATAAAAAAATTCTTACAAATATAACTTAAGTTTTTTTTTGATCAATTAGACCAATAAATGTATTCATCACCTTCTTCATAAATTTGACCATCATACTTGTCGATTAAAATAGGTGCCTCATAAGTTGAAGGGAATAGAGGATCTTTTTGTTCAGAGTTGAATTCACTTAAAAGTTTTTCAATCATACGAGCCTCTTCAGGATGTTTTTCAATAAGATTTGTTTCTTCTAAAGGATCTATAGAAGTATCAAACAACCAACGAAAACTTTCTTTTTTACTGATTATGTATTTCCACTTACCATGTAACACAGATTGATGATTTCCTGACCGCCAGAAAAGTGTTTCGTGAGGTTCATTAGAATTTTCATTTTTTATAAATGGCATTAAATTCACACCATCTATCTTACTTTCCTTCGATAGCTCGGCTTTTGCTGCTGCAGCAATTGTTGGAAAGATATCAAAGTGATGTACGGCACTATCCGATATTTGATTAGGATTTATCTCATCAGGCCAACTAGCAATAAAAGGCACTCTTATGCCGCCTTCAAAAAAACTAATCTTCCAACCTCTGTATGGTTTATTTACATCTTCTAGCTCAATGTAGTTAGCTCCTCCATTATCACTTGTAAATATGATCAAACTTTTTCCATAAATATCTAGTTCTTTTAATTTTTTGATAATCAATCCAACACTTCTATCCAGGGCAGCTATCATTCCCGAGTAAACTTGTAAATTATGCCCTGACATATGGCTCATCTTTTCTACATCACCTCTTAAGGCTTGGAGAGGATTATGGATCGCCCAATGACTTAGATACAGGAAAAAAGGTCTATTTTTGTTTTTATCAATGACTTTTAGAGCTTCTTGTGTGTAATAGTCTGTTACATATCCTTCTGGTTTAAAAAGATCTCCCCCATTGAATTTTGCTGCATACTGACCTGAGCTCCAAACCATTTTATCTATAGAAGTATCGAATTTCGCATTTACGACATCAGGATGATCTTGAGGTAAATAATAGCCACCCTGTAATGACAAAGAATCATGAAATCCTTGGCTTTGAGGATCCATGCCATATGCATGACCTAGATGCCATTTTCCAATATGGGCTGTGTAATATCCTGAATTTTTCAAAATCTCGGCAATTGTTATCTGCTCACTTGGCATACCCTGCTCTAAAAAAGGTGGCAGGTTTGATGCTATTTCTCTATCAATTCTTCCTCGCAAAGCCGAATCATCTTCTTGTACAAGCCAATTGAGTACTGTTCTTCCAGCATCAGGAACAGGTGTAAACTCAAAACCAAATCTTGTTGGATATTTTCCAGTCATGATGGAAGCTCTCGATGGAGAACATGTTGCATTAGCGGCATAACCTCTGGAAAACCATATTCCACTTTCGGCTAGTGAATCTATATGCGGAGTTTGAAGAGTTCCATCAGCTGCCCCACCATTATGAAGCGAAATATCGTTGTATCCCATATCATCAGCCAAAATTAAAATAATGTTTGGTCTTGTGTCATCGATATTAAGATTTTGGGAGGGACCCTCTGCCCAACTAGTTGGTATATTTTCTTGCACTGGATTAATCAAGTTCATTACTTTTGGCATCATCCAAACTATTACGTTTACCTTATATTCCCAAAGAAGAAGTCCTGAAACTAATATTATTAATAATGCATAGAAAAGCTTTCTCATGATTCAGTTCTACTTAACCTTTTCTCTAGTTGATAGTATTAAAAATATTATTAAGAGAAAAAATACATAAGGAGCCCCTGTAGCCCCGGGTGTCATGCCAGATGTATAGATACCACTATCTACAACAGATTTCTCCATAAAAGGATATACAAAAAGTCTAACTGACCATTCAGTTAACCAAAATATAAACATCAAAGGAATTAATGATTTATATCTTAAAATTACTACCCAAGACATCCCACAGAAAATTAATTGAGCCAAGCCCCACAAAGAGAAAAACATGTAAATTAGCGGCATTGGATCCGGATCACCTGATAAAACAATAAAGTTTGCAATATCGTGCATTCCATATTGCTCAAAAAACATATGAATGACTGATCTCCAAGTCATGAGACACACAAATGCAATAAAGAACCACAGAGCAAGTCTACTTCCTCGATATGTATTGTCTGCAGTAGAGGGCAGCAGATTAAGGTTGAACATGTTTAGAGTTTCAGTTTCCCTAGTTCTGAGCAAGTTTGATTAAACTCTTTAATCGTATCTTGGATAATTTCTTCAGCTGACTTTACGCCGTCTATTAATCCTACCGATTGTCCTGAAAGAGCTGGTGCCGCGTTCATATCACCACCAAAATATAGATCTTGTATTTTGCCCATTGCTGACATATCCATTTCTCCAGCTTCCAAAATCTCTTTTGTGAACTCTGTTCTTAGTGCTCTAATTACGGGTTTGGAAGTTTTATTTAATATCCAAGTTCCATTGAGGGAAGAGTCAAAGATATAATTTTTAAAATTCTCATGCACTGGACTTTCTTTACTGGAAACAAATCTTGTTCCCATTTGAATTCCTTCAGCTCCTACAGCAAAAGCTGCTGCCATACCAGCACCATCTGCAATTCCGCCTGCCGCTATTATTGGCAAATCTATTTTTTTTCTGATGGCTTGTATTAATACGAAAAGACCAACTTCCTCTGGACTCTTAAATCCTCCTCCTTCAGTACCTTCCACCACAAGTCCATCAACACCACAATCTGCTGCTTTTATTGCCCCTTCAACACTTGGCACTGCATGATAAACAGTGATGCCTGCATATTTGAGTATGTCTATATATTTAGAGGGATCGCCAGCTGAAGTAGTTACAAACTTCACTCCGTGTTGAACACAAAACTCAACCATACTCTCATCCCTTAAGAAGAGGAGCGGTAGATTGACTCCAAAAGGTTTATCGGTCAGTTCCGACATTTTTTCTATTTCTGCTTTGCAGTTATCAACTTCACCAGAAGAAGTTTCAATTACTCCGAAGCCTCCCGCATTGCAAACCGCTGAAGCTAATTGACTTCTTGCAATCCAACCCATTGGCGCTTGAATTATTGGATATTTTGACCCCGTATGTTCCGTTACTCTGTTCATTAGTTTTCCTTAATAAAGTTGATTAATAATTCTGAAAGTTCTTTTGGTCTTGTCCATTGATAAAAATGACCACCTCCAATTTGAGGAGCGCTTTTTGCATTTGGGCACATTTCCAATACATCCTTTTCAATTCCATTTGTGACAGGATCATCTCCTGCGAAGACACTAAGAAAAGGTTTATCCCAGGAAGAGAAAAACTCTCTCGCTTTTCTTTGCTCCTTTAATGATTCATCAGGAATTGTCGGTACATGACTTGGCATGGCTCTTGGACCCATTTTATAACTTGGGTTAGGAAAAGGTGCTTCGTAGGCCTTGGCTATGTAAGACTTGAAAGGTGATGCACTATATTTTCCTAATAAGATAAAAATATAATTTAACGCTAGTGCAACTAAAGATCTTTTATCCATTTGCATCGATTGTATAAATCCTATTGGTAAATCCTCTGTATCCCAACAAAATTTTTGCCAGTACATAAATTTGAGTCCTGGATGAGTTTTGCCACTATCCATTTGGCGTATTTGTTTTGACATAGAGAGGGGGTGGAGTTTTATATTACTTTCTCTAAAGGCTTTTATTTCTTCAATAACTTCTTCAGATACATCAGGATTATAAGGAAGCCCAGTATTACCCATCGAGACTTTCAAGAATCTATCAGGTTCACGAGCAACTATCCTTAATCCAATCAAACCTCCCCAGTCCTGACCAAAAAAAGTTAGGTTTTGAAAATCATTCGCTTTCAGCCAATCCACCATCCAATCAACTTGATTTTGGTAACTGTAGTCTTCTCTAGCAGCAGGTTTATCAGATTTTCCATAACCTGGTAAATCAGGTGCGATAACTCTTATTCCTGCTTCCGTTAAGAAAGGTATCATCTTCGAGTAAAGGTAGCACCAAACTGGTTGACCATGCATCGCTAACAAAATAGGTCCATCCCTTGGTCCTTCATCTATATGATGTATTCGCAGATCTGAACCATCGTTAGTTTTTATATCTGTGTAATGCGGTTTGTATGGAAAATCAGTTATCTTTTCAAATCTCTCATCGGGAGTTCTTAATATTTTCATATTTATTTTTCTTTCAATAATAAATTTTCACAGCCTGTTCCTTCAAATAGATCTAGTAATCTTTTTTGATCAATTTCAGTTAAAGAATAAAATTCTTGGTTGATCCATTGGAGACACTTGCCTTGATAATTAAAAGTTTTTTGACTCCAGACAGACCCGTCTATTTCTGTTTCCCAAGTATCATTGCCATTTTTTAAAGCCTCATTATTTGCTAAAAGTGCAGGCACATATACATGTCCTATTTCTTTTAATAAAGACAACATACTTTCCGGAAGTGAGTCAAAAGTCTCCCATGTATTTTTTTCTAGATTTATTCCTGATAGATCTTCCATGCTATTTATCCACGCTACAGTTCTCAGAGATTCTTCATGTGCAATTTTTCTAGAAGTTGGATCTAAGCCAATTAACTGAGTGAGTTGACCATATACTGCAAAGTCTGCTGAGCTTGGCCTTTGTCCAAATAGAAAAGGTAAATTACTCAAATGATTCTCCATGATTCCTAAAAACCGTTTGTAACTGCTCTCTATGATTGGGGCAGTTATATCATTTGAACCTACTACCCAAAGCCTTTCTGTTTGTCTTGAACCGATTCCTTCTTTAAAGATTTTCCATATACTCTCTTTGAGATCTACTTTATGATTCAATGGCAGGATAGATGAAGCATTATCGGCATCCTCATCGAAGTGCCAACGGTAATGAAACATGTATTTGGTCACCCACTCATCTCCAAAATCCTCTAGTAGATAATTTAGGAAACAAAGGGCAGGATCTTCCGGTATAACACTCCTTCCTTCAAATTCTTTTTCAAGTCTTCTGATAATAGGAGTTGAGTCAGTCACAGTCTGAAGATGACCCTTTTCATCTCTCATTAGGAATGTAGGAAGAAGAACAGGCTTGGGAGGATCTATACCAAGTTCCTCGAATGCACCCCCGCTTTCTAAAAGCTCTCCAGGATTACCCCAGATCATTTCATAAGGTATGTGTCTATATCTTAATAGTGCAAGCATCTTTCTTGTATAAGGAGATGGTGGAGCACCAATAAGGATTATTTTTTCTTTAGATAACACCTTAAGATTCCTTATATATCCTCTACAGAAGTTTCGATATTTAACTGTCCTTCTAGGCCTGCAACTCTGTGCTGTGCACTTTGTATGTAATCAGGATCTGAGATCATTTCCAACATAGCCTTTCTGGATGGGTACATCGCTATGGCTACTTTGTCCCATAAATCTTCAACTTCGCCCAGCATTAGCCTAACAACATTACCTCCAAAAATTGGTTTCCCGCCAACTTTAGCTAAGTGCCCAACAACTTCCTCGCCATAAATGGCATATGCCTCTTCACCTGAAAGGTCTGTTTCTCTTTTATCTGGATATTGCGCCTTTTCTTTAAATTTAAGCAGATTCACCATAAAAATTGGTTTATCTTCTTCTTGATCATTGAACCCTTTAAGTTGTTCTTCATTGGGCATAACTGCATTTTTAACTTCCATAAACTTCTCCAAGTTTTACAACATATCTTATGTCATTAGTAAGGTTTTAAATATAAACAAAATAAGGTAACTTGAACATATGAAAAATAAACAAGTAATTATCAATAGTCTTCCTGAAGGTAAATTAACTGAGAGTAATTACAGTCTAGTAGAGTCTGAAATACCCGAAATTTCTTCTGATCAGGTTTTAGTTAAAACAATATCTTTTGCGATAACTGCTGGCACTCGTGCAGGTCTCCAAGGTAGCGCTAGTTACGCAGGAGCCCCGACTACAGGAATTGTTATGAACTGCACAGGCATTGGAGAAATTGTAAAGAGTAATTCAGAAGAATATCCAATCGGTAAAAATGTACTTACTCAAACAGGTTGGCAAGAGTATTCGGCTCAAAATATTCAGTCTTTGACTCTTCTTAGAGATACTGTAGCACCTTCTTTATATTTGGGCCCTTTAGGTATCAATGGATTGACTGCATACTTCGGTCTTCTTGAAATCGGACAGCCACAAGAAGGGGAGACTGTTATGATCTCGGCAGCCGCAGGATCTGTTGGACATACGGTGGGACAAATTGCCAAGATCAAAGGCTGCAGTGTCATTGGAGTTTGTGGAAGTGACGATAAATGTGAAAAACTTATTAATGATTTAGGTTTCGATGCAGCTGTAAATTATAAAGATGCTAATTTCAGACAAAATCTTAAGGAAGCAACACCTAATGGAGTAGATGTTTATTTTGATAATACTGGTGGCATGATTTTGGGTTCGGCATTATTTAGATTAAATTCGGCTGGCAGAATAGCTTGCTGTGGAGTTGTTTCGCAATATGACACTAGTACACCAGAACCGGGACCAAGAGGGATACCGGGGCTACTGGTAAATAAAAGTATTAGGATGCAAGGATTTCTCGTATTCGATTTTGCAGATAAATACGAAGAAGCCACGAACGATTTGATTGGATGGATTGATTCGGGTCAACTCAAAGTACTTACTGATGAGCTTGAAGGCTTGGAAAAAGCCCCGCAAGGTTTCGTAGATTTATTAGCTGGTGGGAATATCGGCACGAGGATAGTTAATATTTAAAGATTATGAATTCGGCAGATGCTTTATTGAAGACTTTAATTGCTAATGGGCTCGAGGTTGTCTTTGCTAATCCGGGCACTTCAGAGATGCACTTAGTTGCTGCGATAGATCATCATCCAGAAATAAGACCAGTTTTGGGTCTTTTTGAAGGTGTTGTTTCAGGTGCTGCGGATGGCTATGCAAGGATGTCGGGTAAGGCAGCTGCAAATTTACTACATTTAGGCCCCGGATTAGGAAATGCTTTTGCAAATATTCACAATGCAAAAAAAGCCAGAACTCCTATGTTAAATATTGTTGGAGATCATGCTACCTATCACCTTAAATATGATGCGCCTTTGACCTCCGATCTGGATGGTCTTGCTAAAGCCAGTTCAGATTGGGTAGGTAGAAGTAAGTCTCCAGATGACTTATCAGATCTTGGAGCAAAAGCCTGGCAGGCTGCTCATAAATATCCAGGTCAAATCGCAACTATGCTTGTGCCAGCCGATTCAGCTTGGGGCGAGACTGAGAAATTAGGTAAAGAACTAGTTAGCGAAGGCCCTTTAGATATAGATAATTCTCTTCTCACCGATTCATATAATGTTTTGTCTTCAAAAAAAAACACCATGTTGTTTATAGGAGGAGATTGTCTAGATGAGGAATCTGTAACTTTAGCTGGAAAAATTGCTACAAAAACTGGATGTCGTTTAGCTACAGATACTTTTGTTATAAGACACAGGAGAGGAACCGGATTGACTAAGGTAGAGCCAATTCCTTATTTTGCTGAAATGGCTGAAGAACATTTAAGAGGTGTTGAATCTATAGTTTTTATAGGAACTAAGCCACCAGTATCTTTTTTTGCTTACCCAGGAAAGAAAAGCTATCTGTCTCCAGAGAATGCTGAACTTATAGAATTAGCAACGCCTTATCAAGATGGAAAATCCGCACTTTATCAATTAAGTGAAATGTTAAAGACTGATAAGATTGATAAATCATTAATTCCTGACGGAATTATAAATACACCATCAAATGGTGAGCTGAATGCATCAAACCTTGGCCCTTTATTTGCAAGCTTACTTCCAGAAGATGCCGTTGTTTGTGACGAAGCAGCGACATCTGGATTTTTTGTTACTCCACATGCCTGGAATTCGAAGCCACTTGATTGGTTGGCTTTAACTGGTGGATCAATAGGGCAAGGACTTCCCTTGGCAACCGGTGCAGCAATCGCTGTTCCTGAGAGGCCTGTGATTTGTCTCCATGGCGATGGAGGGGCAATGTATACAGTTCAGTCTCTATGGACTCAAGCAAGAGAAGGACTAAATATTACAAATGTTATTTTTTCAAATAAAGCTTACGCAATTCTTCAGGTTGAATTAGAAAGAGTAGGTGCATTAGAAACAGGCGATGTGGCAAAATCAATGTTCTCTCTTGATAATCCAGAAATTAATTGGGTTTCTTTATCCAAATCCATGGGTGTTCCTGCAAATCGTGCGACCACTGTGGAACAATTTTCAAAGGCATTTTCAGATGGCTTAAATTCTGAAGGACCAAGCTTAATAGAAGTTATAATTTAATCTAAGGTAAAGAATGAATCTCAATTTTTCAGAAGAAGAAGTATCATTTCAAGAGGAAGTTAAAGATTTCCTCCGTAAAGAACTTAAGCCTGAATTAGTTACTATGTCTAGAAAGACATCTGCAGTTTTTACTGAAAAGGAAGTTGCTATGGAATGGCAAGCAATACTCGCTAAAAAAGGATGGCTTGTTCCATCTTGGCCGGAAGAATATGGAGGCACCAATTGGACTCAAGCTCAAAAATATATTTTTTCATCGGAATGTGCAAAAGCTGGGGCTCCCAATTTGATACCAATGGGCTTAGCAATGATTGGACCACTACTATTAGGAAGAGGAACTAAAGAGCAAAAAGACTACTATATACCCAGAATCATTAATGGAGATGATTACTGGTGTCAGGGTTATAGCGAGCCAGGTGCGGGTTCAGATCTCGCTAGCTTGCAATGTAAAGCAGTTAGACAAGGTGACAAGTACATCATTAATGGAACAAAAATATGGACTACTCATGCTCACCTCGCAAACAAGATATTTTGTCTGGTTAGGACTGATAATTCAGGTAAAAATCAAGAAGGAATTACATTCTTGATGATGGATATGCATCAGCCGGGAGTCAAAGTTGAACCTCTTTTAACTATGGCTAAGGATCATGATTTTAATCAGGTCGTTTTCACAGATGCTGTAGCTCATGTCAAAGACAGGATAGGAGAAGAAAACGAAGGTTGGGCAGTTGCAAAATATTTATTAGAGTTTGAGAGAAGTGGTGGGGTAGGTGGCTCGAAAAGTTTATCTGACATAGAATTTATCAAAAAGTTAGTCCAAAAAATATCTTCCCAACATCTAGATGAAAGTTTTTTGGAAATTTACTTAACTAAAATCACTGAGTTAGAAATTAAAGCTAAAGCAATACAATATACTTCCTTAAGAATACTAAGCTCCTTAGGGAAGGGAGATAGTCCGGGACCGGAGTCTTCTATGATGAAAACATTAGTAACAGACCTTGAACAAGAAATTTCTGAGCTTACTTTAGAGGTTATAGGCTATTACGGAATTCCTTTTCAAGATACAACTTATGGCAGCAATGAACCACCTATTGGTGACGAAGATTACAGGCCTATAGCTGGCAAATATCAAAATCTAAGAGCGACTACTATTTACGGAGGTAGTAATGAGATACAGAGAAATATAATGGCTAAGGCGGTATTAGGCTTGTAGTTATGAAGCTTTTTATCAGAGTCATCATCGCTTCATTAATTCTTGGAATTACTTCTTGGGTAATCATCCAATTACCCTCGGTACAAGATAGGTTATTGGTAGTGGCCTTCTCAGCTCTTGGCTCGGCATCAAGTAATTTACCTAAAGAAGATGCCTTAAGTGCAGCGGTTTGTGGCTCAAGATCACCAATACCTAGTCCAGGAAGAGCAGAGACATGTATTTTGATTTCTGCTGGAGAGGATCTATTTGTAGTGGATATAGGTGATGGGAGTAACGATAACCTTAGAAGTTGGAATATTAATTTTAGGAATATAGAGGCAGTTTTAATCACGCACTTACATTCAGATCACATTGCTGACCTGCCAGGCCTTCATCAGAATGCGTGGGTTGTAGGTGAACGTAGCTCAAAGTTAAAAGTTTTTGGTCCTGAAGGTGTTGATCAATTCACCCAAGGAATAGAAATGGCTTATGCGCATGATTATGTATTTCGTAATGAGCATCACGGTGATGCAATAGCGCCTTTGGAATACGCAGGTTTTGACACCAATGTGATAGATCTCAATAACCCAGTAATATTTGATAATGGTGAATTGAAAATAACAGCATTTAGGGTTGTTCATGAACCAATAGAGCCTGCTTTAGGATTTAAATTTGAATACAAAGGAAGATCTATAGTAATCACGGGAGACACCTCTTACACTCAAAGTGTTATTGACAATTCAATGAATGCTGATGTCTTGTTTCATGAAGCCCAAGCTAATCATATGTTGGCAGTTATGGAAAAGTCGTTAATGAGTCGCGGTGCGGAGTTATTGGCAACAGTATTGGATGACATAACTACTTATCACACTACGTTAGTAGAAGCAGCGGAGATAGCTAATGAGGCTAATGTTAAAAAATTATTTTTTTATCATTTAACGCCAGCACCAAGAAATTATATTCAAGAAATTATGTTTGTAAGGGGAGTAGATCAGGTGCGCAAAGAGTGGACTCTTGTAGAAGATGGAACCCTAGTAATATTACCTGTTGGCTCTGAAGAGATAATCGTGACAAATATGTAAGTTGGTGCTTTTAATATAACTTGATTATTGAGTTTCAGTAACCTAACATCACGTTCGCGGTTTTTATAAAAAAGGAGAATATATGCGTAATGCAGTAATTGTTGATAGTGTTAGAACAGGACTTGCGAAGTCATTTCGTGGTGGTTTCAATAACACGCGTGCAGATAATATGACAGCTCATATTGTGAATGCACTTTTAGAAAGGAATCCTAAGGTTGAAGCTTCTATGGTTGAAGACATCATTTTAGGTTGTGGTAGTCCAGAAGGAGCGCAAGGTCATAATATAGCTAGAAATGTTGCTGTACTGTCAAACCTTCCTATTCAAACTGGCGGAGTAACTATTAATCGTTATTGTTCTTCAGGTTTAAATTCAATAGCTATGGCGGCTACTCAAATCCAAAGCGGTTTCTATGATTGCATAATAGCCGGTGGAGTAGAGTCTATAAGCACTACTCAAGGCAAAGGTAATATGCATATGTATGTAAACGAAAAACTGGCTGAAGAAGTTCCGGGTATTTATCACGCTATGGGCACAACGGCAGAAGCCGTGGCAGACAGATATAGTGTCTCTAGAGAAGCACAAGATGAGTATGCTCTGTCAAGTCAACAAAGATGTGCAGCAGCCCAAGATTCTGGACTATATGATGACGAAATTATTCCTATGGATACTAAGATGATCCTCAAGAATAAAGAGACTGGAGCAGAGAAAGAGGTTGATGTAACTGTTGATAGAGATGATTGCAATAGACCAGAAACAACTCTTGAAGGCCTTTCAAGTCTAAATCCTGTTTTTAATCCTGAGGGTGGGTCTGTAACTGCAGGAAATTCTTCTCAATTATCTGATGGAGCTTCAGTAACATTAATAATGAGTGAAGAAAAAGCCAATGAATTGGGTCTTAAGCCTTTAGCTTATTTCAGAGGATTTACTACGGTAGGTTGCCAACCAGATGAGATGGGAATAGGGCCAGTATTCTCTATCCCTAAATTACTCGATTCTGCAGGACTAACAATTGATGATATTGACCTATGGGAACTCAACGAAGCATTTGCTTCCCAGGTTGTATACATCAGAGACCAACTAAATCTACCCACCGAAAAACTTAACGTTAATGGCGGCTCTATTGCTATAGGACATCCATTTGGCATGACAGGCTCTAGGCAGGTGGGACACTTGGCGAGAGAACTGAAACGTAGAGGTGGAAAGTATGGAATTGTCACTATGTGCGTTGGCGGTGGAATGGGGGCTACAGGCTTATTTGAGTCTATCCCTGATTAATAATATTGTCTAAGGATATAGCCTTGGACGAGCATTTATTAATTCAAAAATACTTTTCTGACATTGGCTCGGCCTTCCTGGCCGAGCGCAATGTTGAAATTACAGTTGGAGACGATGCTTCAGTCATCTCCTCAAGTAGGAATACCCAACAAATTAATTCTTTAGATACTTCAATAGAAGGTGTTCATTTTTTAAGCTCTATGTCTTCAGCAGATATAGCATATAGATCATGCGTGATAGCTTTAAGTGATCTGGCTGCTTGCGGGGCTCGACCAAAATGGTACTCAATAGCTATTACTTTGCCTCAAGTAGAGCATAGCTGGTTAAATAGCTTTTCAATAGGATTACAAAAATTTTCTGACGAATATAGGATTCCTCTTATTGGAGGAGACACAACAAAAGGAAAACTCTCAATTACTGTTCAAGTGATGGGCGAAGTTGATTCTAATAAAGCCATTCTTCGCTCTACTGCCAAAGAAGATCAATTGATATTCGTAAGTGGTGTTATCGGAAATGCTTATTTGGGTTTAAAAGAACTAAGTGATAATTTAGGTACTGATTCTTACTCCAAAGCTTATCTCGAACCAAAGGCACATATAGATCTTGGCTTGAAACTATCTGATATTGCTAGCGCATGTATAGATATCTCTGATGGTTTATTGCAAGATTTAAATCTTATTTGCCAATCAAGTAATGTTGGTGCCGAAATTTATCTAGAGAAGATACCAACATCAATTTCAGAAAAATCTCTAGAACTTATCAATTCAGGTGATGACTATGAATTATGTTTCACTGTGGATGAAGATAAGTATGACGAATTAATGAATATCTCCAAGACTTTAAATATCCCTATTACATTGATTGGAAAAACAAGCTTTTCAAAAGATCTCATTCTTTATGATGCTGATAACCAAAGAGTTGAATTGAATTCTGGTTACAGTCATTTTTAGCATGAATCTGAGAAACCCTCTTTCATGGCTGTCATTAGGATTTGGTTCAGGTTTATCACCAATTGCACCAGGTACTATGGGAAGCTTGGTTGCGTTGATAGTTTACTATTTTTTCTTCAATAGCTTGGCTGCTTCCTTAATAAATAGTTTCATCTTTCTTATATTCATAATGATTAGCTTTTTAATAGGTATTTACATATATCCAAAAACCGTTGAAAAAGATGATGATCCCGGTAGTTTCGTATGGGATGAATTTGTAGGCATGTGGGTAGCTTGCTTGCCGCTTTCGTATATTGAAACTTCTTTTCTATGGTTACTGATTTCGTTCTTTCTATTTCGTTTATTTGATATTTGGAAACCTTTAGGTATTAGAATCTTCGATAAAGGACATGGAGCCTTTAATGTAATGATTGATGACGTGATTGCAGGTGTTTATTCAGCTCTTTCAATGATTTTTCTATTTACTTTTTTTAATTACATTTAGGAATTCTCAAGTAAAATACCCTTCCCAAAAATTATGTCTATCGAAAAAAAAGCTGAAGCTAAACTACCAACTCACTGGGGTGATTTTTCTGTTATTGCTTATGAAGATCCTAAATTAGGAGAAGAGCACTTACTTCTCTATTTAGGAGAGCTTCAAAATGATTCTCTGCTGAGAATTCATTCTCAGTGTTTGACCGGAGATGCTTTATATAGCTTAAAGTGTGATTGTGGATCTCAACTTGCTCAAGCTATGCAGTCAATCGCAAAAGAAGGTCATGGAATGATAATTTATATGGCACAAGAAGGTAGAGGCATTGGTCTTGTGAATAAAATTAGAGCTTATGAACTCCAAGATAAAGGTTTAAATACAATTGAAGCAAATGAAGCCCTAGGATTTGCCGCTGATGAGAGAGATTATTCATATTGCAAAGAGATACTTTCATCTGTTGGAGTTTCTTCTGTAAAACTAATGACTAACAACCCTTCAAAAATAAAGGGATTAGAGAATGTTGGCATTGAAGTGTCAGAAAGAATATCTATTGAAATTGAACCTAATGAACACAATGAAGATTATCTAAAGATTAAAGCAAAATATATGAGCCATATGCTAACTGATTCAGATTAGTGTCAATTTTTCTTTTATAGATTTTTCTATTCCATTTGCATCTAATCCATTAAGAATCTTTTGTTGTTCTTGATCTCCATGCTCTATAAATTCGTCCGGAAGGCCTAGATTGAGTATCTTTGCACTGGAATTTAATTTTATGAGATGCTCATTGACTGCTGAACCAGCTCCGCCAGCCATTACATTGTCTTCTATGGTAACTATAAGTTTATAATTATTACTTATTTCTTCTAAAAGACTCGCATCTAAAGGTTTTATAAATCGCATATCAACTACTCTTGCGTTAATCTTTTTACCAGCCTCCATAGCAGATTCAAGCAGACTGCCAAAAGAAAGAATAATAACTTCTTTCTCATCAGAATCTATTACTGTAGAACTTTTTCCTATTTCTATAGTTTCTTCGTTCTTAAAATAATCTATTCCTAAACCTGTTCCTCTCGGGTATCTTATTGCGACAGGCCCTGAATAGTCATAACCGGTGTTAAACATTTTCCATGCTAATGACTCATCGGAAGGGGCCATTATTATCATATTTGGAATACATCTCATATAAGACAAATCAAAAGCGCCGTGATGTGTAGCTCCATCTAATCCAACTAAGCCTGCTCTATCTATAGCGAATAGAACATTTAAATTTTGTAACGCTACATCATGTATGAGTTGATCATAAGCTCTTTGTAAGAAGGTGCTATATATTGCAACAACAGGTTTCATTCCTTCGCAAGCTAGTCCTGCAGCAAAACTGACACTATGTTGCTCAGCTATGGCTACATCATAATATCTATCAGGAAACTCTGCAGAGAATTCAATCATTCCTGATCCTTCGCCCATAGCAGGAGTGATTGCAACAAGTCTTTCATCTTTATTTGCTTTAAAAGATAACCATTCTCCAAATATCTTTGAGTAAGAAGGCTTTTTCGGTTGTGCGCTCTTATCACTTACAAGGTCTTCCTGCTTTATTTTATTAATTGCATGAAATCCTATGGGATCATCTTCAGCGGGAGCAAAACCTTTACCTTTAGTTGTAATGACATGAAGGAATTTTGGTCCAATGATATGTTTCAAATCATCTAATATATTAATTAATCCATTGGTATCATGTCCGTCTACTGGTCCAAAGTATTCGAAACCTAATTCTTCAAATAATGAACCAGGAGCGACCATTCCTTTCGCATGTATTTCTGCCTTCCTTGCAAATTCTTTTGCGCGAGGCACATAAGTTAAAACATTTTTTCCACCTTCTCTGATTCTATTGTAAGTTTTACTTGCCCATATACGAGCGAGGTAATTTCTTAATCCACCTATGTTTTCTGAAATAGACATTTGATTATCATTTAGAATAACTAGAAGATTTTTATCTATAGAGCCAGCATGAGCTAAAGCTTCATAAGCCATACCGGCAGTCATTGCTCCATCTCCAATCACCGCCGTGACGTGTCTTTTTTCATTTTTTTTCTCCGCTCCTGTGATCATTCCAAGCGCTGCGCTAATTGAAGTACTGGAGTGGCCAACTCCAAAAGTGTCATATTCACTTTCGGATCTTACAGGGAAGGGTGCTAGTCCATTATTCTGGCGCATGCTTTCCATTGCATCTTTTCTTCCGGTTAATATTTTATGAGGATATGTTTGATGTCCAACGTCCCAGACAATTCTATCTTCAGGCGTTTCAAATTTGTAATGTAGGGCTAATGTTAATTCAATAACACCAAGTCCTGCGCCAAAATGCCCGCCTGTCTTCCCTACTGTGTAAAGGAGGAATTCCCTTAATTCATCTGCTATTTGAGGTATCTGAGATTGATTAAGCTTTCTAAGATCTTTAGGTGAATTAATATTTTTTAGCAGCTCTGAAGTAGGCTCATCAGTTGGTATGGAATCGAAAATTTTCATAATTTAAGTTTTTCTTGAAACAATATAGTCAGCTAATTTGCACAGATTATCAGTATTTCTATCTAATAGTAGAAGTTTTTCTTTTGCTTCTTCAGCCAAGTCAATAGCTCTGACTTTCGAGTTTTCAATACCTACAATAGATGGATAAGTTAGTTTATCTTTTTCAACATCGGAGCCTTGGTCTTTTCCACTTAAAGTCGAAGGAGATTCAATATCAATAATGTCATCTTGAATCTGAAATGCTAGACCAATTTTATCTCCATACTCTATGAGAGACTCTATATCTTGCTTCCTCAAGTTAGATAATATTCCAGCGGTCTCGATTGAGGATTGAATTAACCGTCCTGTTTTTTGGGAATGCATTATGTCTAAAGATTCAACATCTTTTACATCTTGAGAATGAATATCTTTTATCTGCCCACCTACCATGCCTTGATAGCCACAAGCCTCTGCCAAGCTTTTAATTATGCTTAATTTGTCACTATCCGAAATATTTATTGTTGTCACTAATTCAAAAGCGAAAGGCTGTAAAGCATCTCCTGCAAGTATTGCAGTTGCTTCGTCATATTTTTTGTGGGTAGTTGGCTTTCCTCTTCTTAGATCATCATCATCCATAGATGGTAAATCATCATGAATTAGTGAGTAACAGTGTATGATTTCAACCGATCCAGCTAATATATCTAGTGTATCATTTTCGGCATTTCCCAACTCGCCTATCAAGTACACTAATATTGGTCTAAGCCTTTTTCCACCACCTAAAACAGAATAACGTATAGCTTCTGATAGAATTGAGTCATCAGAAGGCAATAGACTCTCTAGCTTGGAATTGATTCTATTTTGATAAGAGGTTAAGAGCTTCTCAAATTCAGACATCTTTTAATGGAGTAGTTTTGAGTTCTCCATCTTCTTCAATCAATTTTTGCACTTGTAACTCAGCTTGTGATAGCTTCTCCTGGCATTGCCTAGCCAGTTTTATTCCTTTCTCAAATGACTTGAGAGAATTTTCTAAACTTAAGTCTCCAGATTCTAAATCTTCCACTATAGATTCGAGCTCTTCGAGGGCTTTTTCAAAATTTATATCTACTTTCTTATTCATTGCGGTTCATTAAAATGTATATTCTAAACCAATATAGAATTCTCTTGGTAAACCTGGAAAATATCTATCCCCTCCAAAAGCATTAAAGTCAGCTCTCTCAGCATAAGCTTTATCTAATAGGTTATCTACTCTAATGTAAGTTTTGAAGGTATCACTCATTTTTCTGGTAAATCTAGCATGGTACAAGGTGTGTCCTTCATATTCATGAAGATTTGCTGCATCAGTATAGTAAGAACTCATATGCTCAATTTCAAAAGCAAGCGAAGTATCTTCGTTAAAATTTGAATTTAAGATTAAGTTAGCCATTATTTTAGGAGCTGTATCAATCTCATTACCGACTCTTATTTTTTCTCTCATTGAAGTATCGGTTTCAAAGTCATATTTATGATCTCCATAGGTAATATTTGTACTGATAATATTATTTGAATTGATAAGCCAAACTAGACTTAATTCAATACCTTTATGATCCGTTTTTCCATTATCTACGATAAAATTCTCTGAGTCTCTAAAGATAGAGTTTTTCTTTTTACTTTGATAGACACTTAGAGATCCACTCAATGATTGCCAATCATATCTACTGCCAACTTCCAACATAGTTAAAGTTTCCGAGTCTAGATCAGTAACATTCTGCTTTTTTTGCAATCTGTATGCTTCATTAATTTGTGGAGGTCTAAACCCTAGACTAATTTGGGCAAAATAATTGACCGATTCGTAGTTTGTTATGACCCCAATCCTGGCACTAATCTCATTGAAGTCGTCTGTTCTATCTGAAGGCCTATTGTAATAACAACCTCCAAATCCACATTTAGTACCATCTTCTCTGGTATTACCACTGATCATATTATTAGAGTAGTCATACTCAATAAATTCAGCTCTAGTATCTGCAAATAAGTAAAGATTTTTATTTAGAATGTAGTCTTCTATTCCAGCAAATAGTGCAATAACAGTTGAATCTACTTCATAGTCATAATGCCTGCCTTGTGGTCTTGTGGCATTGTTAAAAGCAGAGCTGGTAGTTAAAGCATCTTTTTGCGTTTCTGTCAGTTCGACCTTAGCAAAATCTATCTGCAAGCCTTGTACAAAAGTAAAAGAGTCGTAGTCCGAAATTCTTTGTAGATTTATTCCGAGACTTTTATGGTTATTCTCTTCAAGGGGAGTTCCGGGAAGGAAGTGTTGAAAAAACTTCATATCATTACTTCGTATGTAAGAGGTAATTGAATTAACAGTATTTTTGTCTTCTTTTGTTAATCTTAAAGATACTCTTTGTGAATTGGCATCTCGATATGCATCAGGATTAAAATTTCTCCTGCTAAACTCTTCATTTTTATAAGAATCTAAACCATTTACATATCCAGCAGTTTCTTGATTTAGATTTGTGAGTGTTGCTTTTAAAGCTGCATCCCATGAAGATACTGAAAAAATAGATTGGATCTTAATTTTTTGTTGATCGTACCCAGATTTATCCCTAAAGCCATCATTATTGACAAAGTGACCATCAAAGCTCCAATTTTCTTGATTACTTGTTCTGATCTTAAAGTTTTTATAGTTATTTGGCCCGATGTTTGTATAGATCTTATTTTCTGAAGTTACAGGTTTCGAGAGTATATTTATAACTCCATGCATTGCATTGGCACCATATCTTGCGCTAGCTGGTCCAGTGATAGTTTCCACCCCTGAAGCCATCTCAAAAAATGTTTCAAATAATCCATTAACATTACAAAATCCAGTTGGCCTTACTGGAAGACCATCCTCTAATACAAGGAAAGAGCCACAAGCCCCCGGTCCAGTTAACACAGGAGATCGTATAGCAGTCAAATGTTCTTGACCTGACCCTCTACTTATCCAGAGTCCAGGAGACCTTCTAAAAATCTGTTTAGGATGTTGTGCATCTAGATCATCAAGTTCTTTTTCACTTATTGAAGTGATGGATTGATTATTCGACCAGCCATTAAGGCTCGATAGCTTCTTTTCTAGAATGACTATCTCTTGAATTTCTTCAGAAAACGCAATTCCTGAACATAGCGATAAAATAAAAGATATGAGTGTTAATTTTTTAGCCATTAATATTCCTTATTTCAAGAATGACTTAGTGAAAGTCCATTTAAGGCGACATAATAACCTAGATATAGAAAAAGTAAGGTTGTTTGTTAGTTATTTCGTTAACCTTTTTGAGAAATTGAGGGTCAAGAATGGTCTTGTAATTAATCTTATCATCCTTGATGGAAATGCTCTGACAGAATCAGAAAAGGCAAGAGCACAAGGAGTAACCACAAGTGTTAGGATAGTTGCCACAGTTAATCCGACCACAAGAGATGCGGCCATTTGTTCCCAAAAACTTGTTATATAGGAACCTGATTTAATTGTTCTGTCTATCAGATCTATGCTGTAACCCAATGCAATGGGCAATAGGCCAGCAATGGTTGTGAATGAAGTTAAAAATACTGGTCTCAATCTCAAAATTGCACTTCTTAAAGCTAAAGACTTTGTAGTCGAACCAGGGTTATTTCTTTTGAGAAGATTAAAAGTATCAATTAAAACAATATTATTGTTAACCACAATGCCTGCCAATGCGACGCAACTTATTCCTGTTTGCAAGGTGCTAAATGATCTATCTAGTATGAGGAGTGAAATGAACACTCCTCCAAAAGATAAGAGGATGGCGGACAAAACGATATTAGCTTGATAGAAACTATTAAATTGAGCTACTAAAACTATCAGCATAACAAAAAGCATCGTAATGAAACCTATAACAAGAAAATCTGCAGCTTCTTTGTTATATTTATCAAAACCATCAAAATTTATAGTCACGCCCCTGCCCAAATCTTCAGCATCCAACCAATCTTTAACTTTTTTGATTTGAACTGAAGGTATTGCACCTTCTACGGTATTTGCAGCAATACTATGAACCCTTTTACCACCTTTCCTGGATATACTTTTTGTTGCTGGTTGAATGTTTGTCTCTACAAAACTGCTTACTGGAACCAGGCCTTTCATAGTCTGAACATTTAGGTTCTCAAGTTGATCTATGTTTCTTTCAGATTTTGGAAATCTGACTCTTATATCAACCTCTCTATCTAAGTTAAGAGGCCTATATTCTCCTACCTTGATGCCATTAGTTACCATTTGCACGGAAGCGCCAACATCACTTAAACCTGCTCCATATTGAGCAGCCTTCGTTCTGTTTATCTCTAATTCCCATTCTATTCCTCTGGTAACTGATGTATCTTCTATATCTTTGAAGCTTCCCATGCTTTCAAGTTGACTTCTTATTTTTCGAATTGCTGAAATGAGTGCTTGTTCACTATCACCACTAACATTTATCTGAAGAGGTTTGCCTATAGGGGGACCACCTTTTTCTTCCTCAACTTGAACTATATAACCAGAAGTATCATTCAATCTTTCACGAAGTAGATCCATAATTTCGAAACCATTTAAATCGGACACAGCTTCATCTTCACCATAAAAGTCAATAAACATACCGCCAACTCTATCGGGAGAATTTGAACCACGACCTAGGCCTCTACTTCCTCCTGAGTTGGACCAAACAGATAATCTTTCAATTTCTTTTACATCAATTATTTTTTGCTCCGCCTCAATAGCAATATCTCTAATTTCATCTACAGCTAAATTACCTCTTGCAAGAATATCAACTTCAGCAAATTGAGGGGCCACCTGCGGAAAATAAACTATTCCTTTACCATGATGTGACCACAGTCCAATGCATAAAATAATAGCTCCAAGAATGATTGAAATAGTTTGCCCAGGAGTATCTAAGTATTTGTTGATCTTTCTAGCATAGAGGCCCGAAGCTCCTGATAAACTTAAAGGATCAGAAGACTCTAAAAGTCTGACATTATTAATTTCTGCTTCGGATTGCTTTGCCAGACCTCCGAACATAGCACCCAAAATAGGAGCAAAAATTAATGAGTAAAGCAATGATCCTACTAGAACACAGAAAACTGTAATAGGCATATCTCTAATGAAAGCACCAAATCCAGGCATTAACATTAGTGGAGTGAATGCAATTAAAGTAGTTGTTGTAGATGAAAGAACAGGCCAGAACATTCTAGTAGCTGCTGCAGTGTAAGCTTCAATTCTATTCATACCTTCAGCTAATTTCCGATCTGCGTACTCTGTTACTACGATAGAGCCATCAATCGTCATTCCCATTGAAATTAGCATCCCAAACATGACCATGAAATTGAATTCTTTATCCAAAATTAGAAGTACTAAAAGTGCAAATAAATAAGAAAAAGGTATAGCCATTCCAACGAGCATCGAAGTTCTAAAGCCCAAAGCGGCTAATACAACAATCATCACTAAAGCGATTGAAGTCAAAACATTGCCTTGTAGTTCAGATATCATCTGGAGAGCAAACTTAGAGTCATCACGCACGAAATTCACGTCTACACCTTCAGGAAAGCTCTCTATTTTGTCTTCGACCATCTTTCGGATATCGGTAACTGTATCGATAATATTTGTTCCGATTCTTTTTTTAATATCAATAGCAAGAGACTGCTGGCCATTTATTCTTGAATACCCGCCTCTATCTTTAAAGGTTAGACTTACATCGGCAACATCTTTTAAGGTAACTACAGAAGTTCCTGATACTTTAATTGGTAATGTTTCTATATCTTCTAGGCTCGAAAACACACTGGGAACATTTACTGCAAATCTTCCTGTTCCGGTATCTTGGAAGCCTGCTGGTATTACACGATTATTATTTGAAACAGCCTGATAAAGCTGATTCATAGATATGCCGTAAGACTCAAGTTTACTTTTATCAACTATTGCCTCAATTAAGTCTTCGGGTACTCCGTTTAATTCAGCTTCAAGGACATTAGGATGTGTTTCGATTAAATCTTGGAGTTCTTGAGTTAGGTTTACAAGAACTCTCTGAGGTAGAACTGAACTTGCGACACTCACTGTTAGAACAGGATTATCAGTTGAGGTAAATTCTCTTATGGTTGGTTCTCTAGCATCAAGCGGCAATTCAGCTCTAGCTTCGTCAACTTTAACTCGAACATCATAAAGAGCCTCATCAATATCAACATCTTGATCAAACTCTACAACAACAGCTGCGTACCCAGTTGCTGAAGTTGACCTTATATCTACAACTCCAGATATTGTCCTTAAAGCGTCCTCTAAGGGTTTTGCAAGCAATCTTTCGGAGTCTTCAGGAGATACACCTTCAAAGCCAACACCTACATAAGCACCTGGAAAATTTACTTGAGGTTCTGTTGCCTTTGGAAGTGCACTGAGAGCAAATAACCCAGAAAGTCCTAAAAGAACTAAAATACTAAGTGAAGTTCTGCTTTTTTTTATGGCTCCTGCAATAAAGCTCTTCATACATCAGGAGAAAATGATTCCTTAACGTTTACGGTTTGCCCTTGAAAGACATATTCTTGACCTAAAGTAATGATCCTAGCTTCTTCACCTAAACCAGAAATCCACATACCTGTGTTTGTGTCTTCAAGTATTTTAATTTCTTTAAATTCAACTCTATTTTCTGAGGTAACAGTTCTTACTCCAAGTTTTCCTTGGTCATTAAGAGATAATATGGCTGGAGATATTTTATGAGCAGGTTCTTCTTTTCCTTTTATATAGATCTCTGCTGATACACCATCTCTGATGCTTCTGTCATTGTTTTCAACACTAATTTCGACTCTGAATGTTCTCGTATTCTTGTCTGCTGACGAAGCTATAAAAGTAACTTGACCGTTAATGAATCTACCAGAAATTAATTTAGCCGTTGCTTCTGAGCCTAATTGAATCTGTGCAATATCTTTTTCTGCTATGTCAGCAACTACTAACATTGGATCAGGATCAATCAATGAAGCACAAACGGCTCCAGTATTTAGAAAATCACCTTCATCAACTCTTAAACTTTCAAGGTACCCTGAAAAAGGTGCAACTATTTTAGGATAAGCTTCTCTGCCTGCAATATAAAGTTGGCAGATTAAGTCTCCTTCTTTTACAAAGTCGCCTTGTTGTGCAGGTCGAGATATTACTCTACCGCTTACTTCGGCTCTTACTTGCACAAATTTATCAGCTTCAGTAAATCCACTTGATTTGAGTATTTGAGACTTACTAGTAGCTTTGCTATTAAGAATAGTCACAGAAGATAAGGTATCTAAAGAAGAGTCCTTTTTTTCAAAAGTCTCCTCTTGTACTAAGCTACCAGATATCATCCATATTACTAAGAAGGATGCAAGGATTGTAGCGGTCTTGTAAGTTTGTTTGATTTTCATAAGTTTTTTAGGTGTTATACATGACTATAACACTAAAATACCTTATGTAAAACTAGATTTGGTGCTTTTCTTTTAGTTTTTTAAAGTTTTCCTGAAGTGTTCGAGCATCTAACTTTTTTGAAGGTTTTGCTGAGCTGCTATCTAGTATCTCCCAACTAGATTCGATTCTTTTATCAATTTGTTTAGATAATTGAGGTGTTTGACCTTTATTTGCTCTTTCCCACTGATATTTAACGTGCTGAAGAAATTTACTATTCCAAGAGTTTAGAGATTGTCCTGATTCCTTCCAGTACATTACAAACTCTAGTTTTGCATTTTCTGCAAATTCTTTTGGTATTTCTGTCATTTCAAGAATATCAAAGAAATCTGAATTAGGGCTCCAATCTGAAGTCATGATTGATGGCGAATTATCATTTTCTTTAATCTCTTTAAATCTTCCCCATTGCCTTCGTATATGTGCAATAAATTTGCTATTCCAAATGTCAGATTCTTCCTTACGTTCTGTCCAATAGAGTACAAATTCAGGAACTTCCTTATCAATGAAATCTTCATTTATACCTGAATTTATCAGTATTTCCTTAGCATCTATATCCGGAACCCAATTTTTATCGATAGGCTTAGTTTTCATCTTTTTGTTATCTTCGACTTCCTTATGACGCCACTTTTTGATAACAAATCTTAGAAATTTGACACCCCAGTTTATATCCTTCTCATTGCGTTCCTGATTAAGTTTCTTGAAATCATCAATCTGGAGATTTGCAAAATCTTCTGGGATACCATACTCATTAATTTGATCTATGACATCTTTATCAGGTACCCATTTATCTCTATAGCTAGTGGGAGTTTTTTTATTACGTTTTTTTGATGAAAAATGAGGAACTCCATCAACAATTGTCTCGTTGATAAGACCTGTTTTAATAAGTTTAGAAAGGACTTCAAAGATTTTTTCATTTGACCAAAATGAAATATCTGAACAAATTTGTTGCATAGAAACTTGACCATAAAGTCTCTCTTCTTGTTTTAAATGCTCGAGTAAGACGGCTTCTTCCAAGCCTATAGTGTTGGCAATTTCTTTAGAGAAAGTTATCTTTGAAGTCATGAATTACTAATCACTAGATTAATTTATCATCTAGATCTTAACAAGAAGATTAGGTTAGTTATTTCTAATTCTTACTGAGTCAGCTAATTTGTGAAGACAATCTTTAGTATCTTGCCAGTTGATACATGCATCAGTGATACTTTTTCCATAGGTCAGGTTATTTAAATCGTCGGCCTTTTGATTTCCTTCCACTATATTGCTCTCTATCATGACTCCAGTAATTCTCATCTCGCCTGATTTAATTTGAGAGGCAATGTTATCGCATACATCTATCTGTTTTTTGTGCTGTTTACTGCTGTTTCCATGACTCATATCAACCATGATTGAATCTTCAAGAGAGTTTGATTTTAGAATCTCAGAAGTTTGATCTATAAACTCTTTTTCATAATTCGGTTCTTTTCCACCTCTAAGAATAACGTGACAGTCTTTATTACCAGAAGAAGAAAATATCGCTGCTTTACCTTCTTTTGTGACGGATAGAAATTTATGAGGATGTAGGGCAGATCCTATGGCATCAGCAGCTACTTGAATACCTCCATTTGTTGCGTTTTTAAAGCCAATGGGACAGGAAGAACCGGAGGCAAGCTCCCTATGGATTTGACTCTCTGTAGTTCTAGCTCCTATGGCTCCCCAGGAGATTAAATCAGCTATATATTGGGGCGTTATAACATCTAAAAATTCTGTTCCTGCAGGCATACCTAAATCATTTATATCTCTTAAAAGTTGCCTTGATACCGATAAACCTTTATCAATATTGAAAGAATTATCCAGATCTGGATCATTAATAAGACCTTTCCAGCCAACTGTTGTTCTTGGTTTTTCGAAATACACTCTCATAACAATCAGAAGTTCTTTTTCTAGAGCTTTCTTTTCCTTGAGTAAAAGGTTTGCATATTCCATAGCCGACTTAGTGTCATGGATAGAGCATGGCCCAACAACGACTGCTAATCTTTTATCTTCTTTACTGAGTATTTCAGAAAATTCTTTTCTTGAATTAAAAACTGTTTGAGAGGAGATATCTGAAATTGGCTGTTGGTCCAATAAGGAGCTTGCAGAAATTACTTCCTGCCTTCCTGAGATTCTTAAATCACTTGTCTTATGCACGCTTAAAATTTATTCGGAGGTGCATTCTACATATTTTGTCGTCAGAATAAAGCACGAAAGTGTTAAGATATTGACCAATTAGGTACTTTATCTACTTAAAAATAACCTGAAAATAAACTAAAAATTTAGAAAAAATGGTATCCAAGAAAATTTCTGTAGGCATTATTCAAGAAAATCCTATAGTCGGAGATATAGCTGGAAACTTGGAGCTGGCAAAAAACTCTATTTCTACACTTTCTAAAGAATCCTCTCCAGATATATTCTTGCTTACAGAGATGTTTATAACTGGCTATCCCCCCGAAGATCTTATTCTAAGAGAAGATTTACTAGATCAAGCTTATGAAGCAATTAATGAGCTTAGTAATTTTAGACCTGAAAGTTTCGTTGTCATTGGTTATCCAAAGAAAGAGGGAGATTCAATTTTTAATTGTGCCGGTGTGCTCAGAAGTAATTCGATTATCACCGAATATAAAAAACAAGAATTACCAAATTATGAGGTATTTGACGAAAAAAGATATTTTCAACCAGGAGATAGTCCAGGAATCTTTGAGGTAAATGGTTTCAGAGTAGGCCTTTCTGTATGTGAAGATATATGGCATCAAAAGGTAATAAAGCAATTACATGAGAAAGGAGCTGACTTAGTCTTAAACATCAATGCTTCTCCATTTCATCTAAATAAAATACAAGAAAGAAAGAATTTAATTTCAGGTCATGCATCCAAATTCTCAATGCCTATTGTTTATGCTAACCAAGTAGGAGGACAGGATGAATTGGTATTTGATGGCACTTCGATGGCAATGGATAGTAAAGGCAAGCAAGTATTGCAACTTGCCAAATTTGAAGAAGATCATGTAGTAGTGAGTTTTTTATCTCAACACGATGGGAATATATTGAGTGATATAAACGAAGTTATACCTGAGGATTCAGAGCTTGAAGAGGTTTATAAAGCTTTGGTTTTAGGGGCGAAGGATTATATTAATAAAAATAAATTTCCTGGAGTATTGATAGGCTCTTCTGGAGGTATAGATTCCGCTTTAACTGCTGTCATAGCGGCAGATGCAATTGGACCTGAAAATGTAAGAAGCTTTATGATGCCTTTCAAGTTTACTTCCGACATGAGTGTTGAAGATGCTAATAAGCTAGCAGAAAACTTAGGCATAAAACATTCTATTATTCCTATAGGTGAAATTTATGATTCTTTTCAAAGTAGCCTTGAATGCGAATTCAAAGGACTTGAACCTGATATTACTGAAGAAAATCTTCAATCAAGGTGTAGGGGGGTCATCTTGATGGCCTTATCAAACAAATCCGGGGAAATAGTATTAACTACAGGCAACAAAAGTGAAACAGCTGTTGGATATTCTACTCTCTACGGGGATACTGCAGGAGGTTTTGGGGTTCTGAAAGATGTGCCCAAAACTTTAGTTTATGAACTCGCGAGATATAGAAATACAATTTCTAATGTTATACCTGAAAGAATTATTGAGAGGCCTCCTAGTGCCGAACTTGCACCAGATCAACAAGATAGCGATAGTCTTCCAGATTATGACACTCTAGATAAAATAATAGAGCTTTACGTTGAACAAGATAAAAGTAAAAAAGAAATAGAAGAGTCAGGAATTGAAAGTAGTATTTTAAATAGAGTAATAAGATTAATTGATTTTAGCGAATACAAAAGACGACAGGCACCGCTTGGAGTAAAGATAACTTCAAGAGGTTTTGGAAAGGACAGAAGATATCCTATTACTAATAAGTTTCTAAAATAAGGCTTATTTCCTCAAATGCAGATAAGTGGCTATAATGTAGGACCAATACACAAGTATTGGAAAAAATGGTTGATACAAAGGCCTTAAATCCTCAAAAAAAAGAGGAAAAACGAGCTCTTCCTCGTCAAGAGGAACTCTTCTTAGCGACTGTTAAGGGCAAAGAAACTAGCCTCCCTGAAGATTTATATGTCCCCCCCAATGCCCTAGAAATTCTATTAGACAGTTTTGCAGGCCCTCTAGATTTTCTCTTATATCTCATAAAGAAACAGAACCTGGATATTTTAGATATAAACGTAGCTAAGATAACTGAACAATATACATCTTACATAGAATTGATGGATGCAATGCAGGTTGAATTGGCAGGTGATTACCTAGTAATGGCTGCTTATTTAGCTGAATTAAAATCTAGAATGTTGCTGCCAAGGCCTGTAGAGCAAACCGAAGAAGAGGATCCAAGAGCTGAATTAATTAAACGACTTCAAGAGTATCAAAGGTACAAAGAGGCTGCAGAACGAATAGACAAAATTCCTAGAATTGACAGAGAAATTTTTGCAGCTAATGCAAAACTACCAGAATTTACTACTAAAGCACCTCTCATAGATGTACCTCTCGAAGATTTAACGATTGCACTTGCTGAAGTTCTAAGAAGAGCTGAACAATCTCAGACTCATTTAATAAATTTCGAAGAACTCTCAACTAGAGAGAGAATGACCCAAATATTAGAAAGAATGAGAACTGAATCTTTCATAGAATTCACTTCTTTATTCAATCCTAAAGAGGGCAAGATAGGTGTGGTGGTGACATTCTTAGCAATTTTAGAACTTCTTAAAGACTCATTAATTGAGATTGTACAATCAGAGGAGTTTGGTCCTATACACATTAAAGGAATTGAAGAGGTACATTAATGGAGAGGAAACTAAGTGAAATTCTTGAAGCATTGCTTTTATCAGCGTCAAGACCAATAAGCATTGAAGATATCGTTAAAGTTTTTGAGGATCCTAAGCCTTCTAAAGACGAGATTAGAAAAGCCCTGAATCAAATAGACCAGGACTGTCTAACTCGAGGTATTGAATTGAAGAAGATAGCTAGTGGATATCGTTTGCAGGTAAAACAGTCTTTATCTCAATACATTGCGAAACTTTGGGAAGAAAAACCTCAGAAATTTTCTAAGGCTACCTTAGAAACTCTTTCTCTTATTGCATATAAGCAACCTATAACTAGGGGGGAAATAGAGGAAATAAGAGGAGTAGCTGTTGGAACTCAATTAATTAGGGGGCTTATGGAAAGAGGTTGGGTAAAGATCGTTGGTCAAAGAGATGTGCCCGGCAGACCTTCTTTATATTCTACTACCAAAGAATTTTTAGATTATTTTGGACTACAACATCTTAGAGAGCTTCCAGAACTCCCTTCTTTGCCTGATCTAACATCAATTGAGCACGAACTACCGATAGATGAACCTGATGAGTCTATTGATAGCTCAAAATCTTTGAATTAAATATTGAAGATCAGGATCCATAAGATCCTCGCAGATCATGGTATTGGATCTAGGAGAGGAATAGAATCATTAATAAGGCAAAAAAAGGTTTTAGTTAATGGTCAGTTGGCCATCATTGGTCAGCTGGTATCCGAAAAAGATACATTTGAGATCGAAGGCAGATCTATAAAGCTTTTAAAGAAAGATCCTACTAAAAGAAGGGTTCTAATGTATAACAAGAGGGTAGGAGAAATATCCTCTCGTAATGATCCTGACCACAAGAAAACTATTTTCGATTCTCTTCCTAAATTGAGATCAGGCAGATGGGTTTCTGTTGGAAGGTTAGATATTAATACTTCTGGATTAATTTTATTTAGTAACGATGGTTCTTTCGCAAATAATTTAATGCATCCTTCCTCTAACATTGAGAGAGAATATGTCGCTAGAGTACATGGTCATGTCAGTGAAAAAATAGTGAATAATCTAATTAAAGGAGTCAAATTAGAAGATGGTTTTGCAAAATTTTCAGATGTTCAGAGAGGAAGGAAAGGAAAAACAAATCAATGGTTTGCAATGGTTATCATGGAGGGTCGCTCTAGAGAAGTAAGAAGGCTATGGGAGAGTCAAGGTTTAGAAATTTCGCGCCTCAAAAGAGTTCGTTATGGCAACCTGTTTTTACCTGCGACTCTAAAGCAAGGCGCTTTTAAGGAACTTACAAAAAGTGAGATTAGTAGTCTTGAGCGTCAATCGATTGGCCATTAATATCTTTACTCAAATCACTCATTAAATATAAATAAGGATTCATAATCTCTATAGCCGAGGGATTAAACTCCGGATTCTCTGCAGGGTATGCAGACTCTCTCATTTTAGTTCTGACTGCTCCAGGGTTTATACAGTTAACTCTGATTGATGTGGTGTTCTGGAGTTCATCAAATAGGATTTGCATCATTGCCTCAGTTGCAAATTTACTTACCGAGTAAGCCCCCCAATAAGCTCTTCCTTTTCTACCAACTCCAGATGATGTGAAAATTATCGAGCCACTACTAGATTCTTTCAAAAGAGGAATCAAATTTTTTGTTAGTAGAAAGCTTGCGTCGAGGTTGACTTTTAGTACATCTCTCCAGACAGAGTAACTATATTGCTCAAGAGGTTTTTTTTCACCGAGTATCCCTGCATTATTCACCAGTCCGTCTATTCGAGAATATTCCTCTTTAATTGCTCCAAAAATTTCCTGATAGTTTTTTTCATCAGCAATTTTAAAATTTATAGGCTGGATGATCACACTGTTAGAAGTTATTTGATTTATCTCTTCATAAATGGATTCTAGTTTCTCAGTGCTCTTACTTAGAAGAATTAAATCTGCACCAAACTCTGCATAAGTCCTCGCTATTTGTCTACCTATACCTGAACCTGCTCCAGAGATAACGATTGTCTTACCTTCTAAAAGATTCGAAGGATAATTAAGTTTTTCGAATTGCATTTTCATTATTGGACTAATGCAATGATTTCGTTCGCTTCTTCGAATACATAATCTGCTTTCCATTTCTTCACATTATCATCTAGAGGAATATATCCATAAGCCGCTGCACCTGTGAGCATATTGGCTTTTTCACCTGCTTTAATGTCTATTTGATGGTCACCAATGTAAATACTATTTTCTGGTTTTGAAACTGATAATGTTAGAGCATGAAGAAGTCCATCTGGTTCAGGTTTTCGTACACCTACGTCATCTGGACATACTAAAAAAGGAGGTTTGAACTTACCTAATTTATCTTGCACAATGCCTTCGGCAAATCTTCTCGGTTTATTAGTAACAATTCCCCACTTAATTTTTTTCTCATTTAGTTCATTTAGTACTTCTTCCACTCCATCAAACATTTTAGTGTTTGTCAGGCAGCAGTCTTCGTATATATCTAGTAACTCTTGTCTATGAGATTCAATTATCTGATTTGACTCGCCTTGTAGTTTGAGTGCATAAGCAGCAAGACTTGCCGCTCCTTGCGAAACCCTCGATCGTACTTGCTCATAATCTGCTTCACCAAATTTATACTTTTTTCTGAGTAAATTTACCGCATAAAGAAAATCAGGTGCAGTATCAAGAAGAGTTCCATCTAAGTCGAATGCGAAGAGTTCAATTTTCAAATGCTTTCCTTTTTTGCATGAACCATATAGTTAACTTGGATATCTTTACCAAGCCAATAGTTATCGGTTATGGGGTTATAACTTAGTCCTATTGTTTCTTTGGAATTTAGGCCTGCATCTCTAATCCATTTTGCTAACTCGGAAGGTTTTATAAATTTTTCGTAATCATGTGTTCCTTTCGGAAGAAGATTTAATATGTATTCCGCTCCTATAACAGCAAAAAGGTAGGATCTCGGGTTTCTATTTATTGTTGAAAAAAATATGTTTCCATCTTCTTTCAAGAGATTAGAGCAGCTCTTTATAATTTCAAAAGGTGAAGGGACATGTTCAAGCATCTCTAGACAAGTAATTACATCAAATCTTTCGTCTGGATATGAGGATGTAAACTCTTCAATTGTATTTTGTATGTATTTAACATTGCTTCCTATAGACTTAGAGTGAGTTTTTGCAACACCTATAGTATTTTCTGAAGCATCTATACCAGTAACGCTAGCACCCAATTCGTTGAGAGCTTCAGCAAGGATACCACCCCCACATCCTACATCTAGAACTTTCTTACCTTCCATAGAAGATCTTTCTTTAATAAAACCGACTCTTAAGGGATTAATTTGATGAAGTGGCTTAAATTCACCATCCTTGTCCCACCATTTTGCAGCAAGTTCGTCAAATTTATTTACTTCATCATGATCTAAATTTTTTATGTTCATAGTTAACTTTTTTCATTAAACTGTTCTTCGAAAATTCCAATTCAAAAATAATTATGCAAATATTTTTTCCTAAAGAAGAGGATCACGAGATACGTGCCACCATTTTACCTGAAGTGGCCAAGAAGTTTACTGATTTGGGTATTGAAGTTTTGATTGAATCTGGGCTGGGAGAAAAAGTTTTTGTTTCCGATGAACAATATGTTGATGCAGGTGCATATATTTGCAGTGAAAAAAAAGAAGGGTATGGATCAGCCGATGTGGTTTGTAAAATAAATAAACCTAATCATGACGAGATTCAATCTCTAAAAAAGAATTCCATATACATTAGCTTTTTAGACCCATTTAACGAAAGACAAATTGTATCTGATTTGGCTGCAGCTAATGTGAGCTCCATAAGCATGGAACTTGTTCCAAGAATAACAAGAGCACAAAAGATGGATGCTCTGAGTTCCCAAGCAAATTTGGCAGGATATGCAGCTGTAATAGAAGCCTCAAGAACACTTTCTAAGTCTTTTCCAATGATGATGACTGCAGCTGGAACAATCTCTCCTGCCAGAGTATTTGTAGTCGGTGTGGGGGTAGCTGGATTACAAGCTATCGCTACTGCTAAGAGGCTTGGGGCAAGAGTGGAGGCATTTGATACAAGACCTGTCGTAGAAGAGCAGGTTAAATCTTTGGGAGGAAAATTTGTAAAAATTGATATTGGTGATACAGAGGAGACAGATCAAGGCTACGCTAAAGAATTAACTTCTGAACAAATTAAGATGCAGCAAGATGGTATGAAAAAAATCTGTTCTCAATCCGATGTAATCATAACTACAGCGCAAGTATTCGGTCGACAAGCCCCTAGGATAATAACTCAAGACATGGTGGAAGCAATGCAACCTGGCAGTGTAATTGTGGACATGGCCGTATCTACAGGTGGTAATGTTGAAGGCTCCAAGAATGATGAATACGTTTTCCATAATGGAGTGACAATTATTGGAATGTCCAACTTACCTGGAGAAGTTGCGAGGGATGCCTCTCAAGTGTTTGGTTCTAATTTGTTCAATATGATTGATGAATTTTGGGACAAAGAAAATAAAAATATAAATTTTGATTTAGATGACGAAATACTCAAAGGATGTGTAATTACCCATCAAGGTAGTATTGTTAACGAATCAGTAAAATAAAAGTTAAATATGGAAACACAAATCATACTTTTGATATTTGTATTAGTTCTATCAATCTTTTTAGGTGTTGAACTGATTACAAAAGTACCCTCTACTTTGCACACACCTTTGATGTCAGGTGCCAATGCTATTTCTGGGATAACTTTAGTTGGAGCAATCTTGTCTTCAGGATCTTCGGAGATTGTTACTATTATCCTTGGAACTGCTGCAGTTTTCTTTGCATCAATCAATGTTGTAGGTGGATATCTTGTAACAAACAGAATGCTTGGAATGTTTAAAAAGAAATAAAAATGGATACTGCAATACTAGTTAATTTATTTTACATAGCTTCTTCAATTTTGTTTATTGTCGGACTCAAGATGTTGGGATCTCCCGATACTGCAAGAAAAGGAAATATACTATCTTCTTCTGGAATGCTTTTGGCAGTACTCATAACCTTACTTGATCAGAATATAATCGATTATAGATACATAGCTGGGGCACTTATTGCTGGAAGCATAGTGGGGTATTTCGCAGCTACCAAAGTAAAAATGACATCAATGCCCGAAATGGTTGCAATTTTTAACGGATTTGGTGGTATTGCTAGTCTTTTAGTTGGTTCGGCTGAATATGTTTCTGGGACTTTCGATAATCCTGCCTTTTTAGGAGCTATATTTCTAACAGTTTTAATAGGCGGTCTAACATTTAGTGGCAGTATTATTGCATATGGAAAGTTATCTGAAGTAATCTCCGGGAAGCCATATCTTTATAAAGGACAACAATTTGT
>CACBUE010000011.1 GCA_902542325.1 uncultured SAR86 cluster bacterium
GCAGAAGCACTTAATGCAGAAAAACTTATACTCTTAACAGATGTTAAAGGGATTGGAGACTCTAAAAATAAACTTATTTCTAAAATCTCTTTGCAGAAAGGTCAAAGAATACTCAAAGAAGAATACATAAAGGGCGGAATGACTCCAAAACTTAAGGCTGCTCTTAATGCCAAGAAGAGAGGTGTAAAAACTTGTCATATAATTGATGGGAGAGTTCCGCACGCAGTTTTACTAGAAGTACTTACTGAAGAGGGCGTAGGAACTATGATAAGCTGAATCTAAATAATGAATCAGCTTAAACCGCGCCAATTAGATATCATGCAAAGCCTTGCTAAAATGCTTGGTGAAAAAGGTCCTGTAAAGATCACAACATCCCTTCTAGCGGCTGAATGTGAAATCACTGAAGCAGCAATCTATAGGCATTTTCCTAGTAAAAAGAAGATTTATTCAGGCTTAGTAGACTTTTGTGAACAAAATATTTTTGATCTCATCAACAGCATTAATTCTGCCGAAGGAGATGAACTTGAAAAAGTAAAAAAAATCCTTATTTTGTTGGTGACCTTCAGCGAAAAGAACCCTGGCTTAGCCAGACTGCTAACTAGAGAAGCATTTTCAGTAGATGAAACAAGTCTAGACGAGAGGATAAAGCAAATGATGGCTAAAGTAGAGTTACTTATAAAACAAAACCTACAAAAATATGAACAAGAAACAAAGAAGAAACTAGGACTACCCACTGCATCTGCTGCAAATCTTTTATTAGCTTGTTCCGAAGGAATAATTCAACAGTTTGTAAGATCTGGCTTTACTGAATCGCCCTCAAAGAGGATCAATGATCAATTTGAATTCCTAATCGCATCTTTAGATGCTAATTAGGGATGTCCTCTTCTAAAAAGTATTCAAACATCGGTTTATTAGTTTGTTCATCTGCTAATTTACCAGAATCCCTGTCAATTTTAACTATCGATAGACCCTCAGGAGGAAGTACTGAAGACATCGGTATTTCATCTACTATTTGTTTTTTATAATTCAACCAAATAGGTAGGGCTGTGGATGATCCGAACTCACGGTCTCCTAAGCTTTTAGGCTTATCAAACCCAACCCAAACAGATGTGACAATTTGATCATTATATCCGGTAAACCATGTGCTTTCAGCTTCGTTTGTGGTACCAGTTTTACCAGCAAAATCTTTTCTTTGTAGTTCAGAGATCTTTCTGGCTGTCCCTCTAACGGTTGCTTCTTTTAAGATATCATTGATCAAAAAAGCTATCCGCGGATCAATAACTTGTTGCGGATCTTGTATTATTTTTTCAAATAGAACCTCGCCTGATCTATCTAATATCTTAGAGATCAAATAAGGTTCGACCTTTTTTCCTTCATTTGCAAATACTGAATAAGCAACCGCATTAGATAAAGGATTTAATGATGCCGTTCCTAAAGATAGAGAAAGATCGGCTGGCAATCTTTGCTTATCAAATCCAAATTTTTCGGCAAAACTTCTTACTTTATCAACCCCCAACTCCCTTAATAATCTTACCGATACAAGGTTTCTGCTTTGCAGTAAACCTTCACGAAGTCTTGTCGGTCCATAGAACTTACCACTAGCATTCCTTGGTCTCCATTTTTCTTCTAAAGCCTCATCTTCAAATATAATAGGCGCATCATTGATAATAGAAGAAGGTGTAAATCCATTTGAAAAAGCGGCTGCGTACAAAAATGGCTTAAAATTTGAACCCAATAATGGAGAAGCTTGCTCTACCCTATTAAATTTACTTAAGAAGAAATCATATCCTCCAACTGAAGCAAGAATCGCACCTGATTTTGGATCAATCGAAATTAATGCACTTTGTGCCTCAGGAATCTGAGTAAGAGAAATAGATTTAGTGATGCTATCTTTAGACAGCCACACTAAATCGCCTAGTTTTATTATATCCAAAAATGATCTAGGTCTTGCACCTCTTCTATTTTCAGAAATGTAAGGTCGGGCCCACTTTAAATCTTCTTTCCACTTGATATCAATTAGATTGCCATGTTTTGTAAGAACTTCTAGTTCCTTAGAATTATTTGTTACAACTCCTATGAAACGTTCTTTATTTTCATTAAATGTCTCTAAGTATTGGAAAACATTAGATAGATCTGATTTATCTTCTAAATCTCTTGATTCTATGTTTAAGGTTGCTTCTGCTTCATAAATCTTTTCTGCTTTCGAATACTGAAAAAAATTTTCAGGAAATAGGTCAAATATATTTTCTGGTTCACGAAATCCATGCCTTTTATCGTAATCTTCTAAACCCGATCGCAAAGCAACTGCCGCATGGTTTTGGAATTTTGAACTAATAGTTGTATAAACCTCAAGTCCCTCAGAATATGCTTTTAAACCATATTCCTGAATCATATAACGCCTCACTTCTTCAGCGACATAAGGTGCCTCGACTTCTGAAACTAGTCCATAATAATTGGCACTTATTGGCGCTTCAATTGCTATATTGAACTGCTCTTTATGAATGTATTTTAAATCGAGCATTCTTTGTAGAATCCAGTTACGTCTTATCAATGCCCTTTTTGGGTTAACAAGAGGATTTATGGAAGAAGGTGCCTTAGGAAGTGCAGCAATCATTGCCCATTGCGCTAAATTTAAATCTGATAAAGGCCTACCATAGTAAACTTCACTGGCTGCAGCAATTCCGTAGGCCCGATTTCCAAAGAAAATCCTATTCACATAAAACTCAAAAATTTCTTCTTTTGAATATGTCTTTTCTAATCTATAGGCTAGAAATATATCTTTTACTTTTCGGAAAAGACTTATATCTCTGCTGGTTAAATAATTCCCAGCAACCTGCATCGTTATAGTGCTTCCTCCTCCTTGGATTTGCCCTGAAACTGCAAGCCTATAAAGAGACCTAAGAAGTCCGGTATAACTCACTCCAGAATGAGAGAAAAAATTATCATCCTCTGCTGCCAATACAGCATTTACGTAATGAGTTGGTATTTCATTAAAATTTAAAGCCGTTCTTCTTTGTTCTCCAAACTCACCTATTAATTTCCCATCTGAAGAAAAAATTTTGAGAGGTATCTGAAGTTCGATATCTCTAATGGTTTGTTCATTTGGTAACTTGCTATCAATGTATATACTCAAACTAGATAAGAACATTAAAGAAACACAAAGGAATATAACGAAGACCTTTCCATACAAGCTATATAAGCGCGAAATGAAGTATGTTTTCAATTTAAGCCACATCTAGGAGTTATAATAACCTAATGAGGCTAATAATTATCGGCTCTATGGCTTCTGGGAAGTCTACTATAGGAAAAAAACTTTCTAAAAAGTTAGGTCTAGATTTTTTTGATATAGATAATGAAATTGAGAAAAAAGCTGGAGCTAAAATATCTTGGATTTTTGATGTTGAAGGTGAGGAGAAATTTAGAGATAGGGAGTATGAAGCTTTTAGTAATCTCACTACTAATAAAAATTGTGTGATTTCAACAGGCGGCGGTGTAGTTTTAAGAGAAGAAAATAGAGAATTATTAAATAAAGGTACAGTAATATACTTGGAAATAAGTATTCAAACTCAATTAGAAAGGACTATTAATGATAAAGATAGGCCCCTTCTTTATGAGGTTGATAAAGAAAAGACACTCAGAAAAATTGCTGAGGTGCGCAATCCAATATATGAAACTTATAGCGATATAACTATAAAAGAAACTAATGATCCAAATGAAGTGATAGATCTGATCATTGCAAAGCTAAAAAAATGAAAGAGATAAAAATAAATACAGATTCTAGAAATTATCCGGTTTTAGTAGGAACAGATATTCTTAGTGAAAATAATTTAAAAGAGTTTTCAAATAAAGAAATCCTGTTAGTCATTGATTCAAAAATTGAAGAATCAGTAAAAAAGGAGATTCAGATAACTCTATCAAATATATCTTCAAAGTATTCTGAATTAACTATAGAAGCAAGTGAAGAAAATAAGTCTAGTGAAACATTATCTATCATTCATGACCTACTTATTGAGAAAAGCTATAGCAGAGAATGCATCCTTTTTGCACTGGGAGGAGGTATTATTTGTGATATGACAGGATTTGCAGCTGCTACCTTCCTCAGGGGAGTCGACTTTGTTCTTATTCCTTCAACCTTGCTATCTCAAGTCGATGCTTCGGTAGGGGGAAAAACAGCCATAAATCATCCCAAGGGAAAAAATATGATTGGAGCTTTTCATCAACCTTCGAAAGTATTAACCGATACTAAACTTTTAAAAAGTTTAAAAAAAGTACAAATCAGAGAAGGTCTGGCAGAGATTATTAAACATGCCTTAATCAAAGATGAAAGCTTTTTCAAATGGTTAGAAGAAAATATAAAATACCTTTTAGAGTCTAATGATGTAAAGCTATTAGAAGCTATTTCTAGATCCATCGAGATAAAAGCGAAAGTAGTTTCAAAAGATGAAACCGAGCAAGGAATTAGAAAATGGCTTAACTTTGGACATACTTTTGGGCATGCTATTGAGGTTTACGGTAACTATAAGAGATTTTCTCATGGCGAGGCTGTTGCATTAGGAATGATTATGGCTACAAATTTATCTCAAAAAATCCTGAATCTCGAAAAAAAAGAAATAGATAAGATCAAACAACTTATTTATTCAATTCTGTCTGAGGAACTATTAAAAAGTGAATTTCAACCAAATGATTTGATTAAACTGATGTCAGCAGATAAAAAAAAGAAAGGTGATAGTCTTAATTTTATTTTGCTAAGCTCTATCGGAGAAGCACAAATTTTATCCGATATAAAAGAATCCGATATTATTGAGTCTATTAAATTAACCTAGGCTAACTTCCCAGATCGTTCAACAAAAGGTACAATTACGCACCTGCGCTACTCTCATAACTTACTTTTTCTCTAATTAGTCAGTTGAGAGTCCACAACCCACTAAATATGAAAAATTTTAGACTTAAAGACAAGTACAGGTTTGGTTTCCCCAAAAAAAGGGGATTATACGACCCGCAATTTGAAAAAGATTCTTGCGGCGTAGGATTAGTTGCTAATATTAAGGGCATTCCTTCAAGAGAAATAATGGATGACGCCTTTCATGTTAATTCTCAAATGGATCATAGAGGTGGATGTGGGTTTGAAGAAAATACAGGCGATGGAGCTGGAATACTCATGGCATTGCCGGATAGTTTTTTTAGAGCAGAAGCCAAAAAAATTGAAATAAGCCTGCCTGAAATAGGTAAATATGCTGTCGGAAATATATTTTTACCAATCGATGAGGGTGAAAGAGAATTCTGTATTAAAGAAACAGAATCAATCATAAAAGAAGAAAATCAAATTTGCTTAGGATGGAGAGAGGTTCCTGTAGATCCTGAAGGAGCTAATGTAGGCCCAGCTTCTAGAGGCGCACAACCACATATCAAACAACTTTTCGTTCAATGTACAGACGGCATTAGTCAGGATGAATTTGATAGAAAACTCTATTTAATCAGAAAAAGAATCAGTAACTTAATTCGAAGCTCAGTAGAACTTAAAGAAGCAAAACTTTTTTATATATGTAGCTTGTCAACCACTGTAATGGTTTATAAGGGAATGCTCACTCCCTCTCAACTTTTTCCTTTCTATCCTGATTTAGAGAATAAAAGTTTTGAAACTCATTTAGCTATGGTGCACTCAAGGTTCAGCACAAATACTTTTCCGTCCTGGGATAGAGCTCAACCTAACAGGTATATGTGTCATAACGGAGAAATCAATACACTCAAAGGTAATATGAATGCCATGAAAGCTAGACAAGGAACTGTTGAGAGTGACTTGTTTGGCAAAGAAATAGAAAAACTTTTCCCTATTACAGAATTAGACTGCACTGATTCAGGTAGTTTTGACAATGTCTTAGAGTTCCTACTGCTGTCAGGAAGAAGTCTACAAGAATCCGTCATGATGATGATCCCGGAAGCATGGCAATCAGATGTGAATATGTCAGATCAAAAAAAAGCATTCTACCAATTTAGCTCATCTATGATTGAACCATGGGATGGACCTGCCTCTATCGTTTTCACTGATGGAAAAAAAGTTGGAGCAGTTTTAGATAGGAATGGTCTAAGGCCGAGCAGATTTTATCTGACTGATGATGATAAAGTCATAATGGCATCAGAGGTTGGGGTATTGCCTGTTGACCCAAAAAAAGTAGTTGAAAAAGGCAGATTGAAACCAGGCAAGATGTTCCTTATTGATTTTGAAAAGGGTGAGATGATTCCTGATGAAACTATTAAGACAGACATTGCAAATCAACATGACTACATAGATTGGAACCAGTCCATAGTCGAACTGGAAAACCTCAATAGCCAATTGGAGGAAGATGGTGTAGGCAATAATCTCATCGAAAGGATGAGAGCTTTTGGCTATACAACAGAGACTATGCAATTTATGCTTTTACCCCTTGTTTCTGAATTAAGAGATCCTCTAGGTTCAATGGGTAATGATGCCGCATTGGCTTGCCTTTCTGATAAACCTAGACTTCTATTTGATTACTTTAAGCAGCTGTTTGCACAAGTTACTAATCCAGCGATAGATTCAATTAGAGAAGAAGTAATTATGTCTCTGGAGTGCTTAATTGGCCCAGAAGGGAATCTTCTAGAAAACAATAAAAATAATGTAAAAAGATTAAGAGTTGTAAATCCGATTCTGTCTAATAAAGAATTGAGTTCTATCAAGGAAATCTCTGTTGGTAATTGGAAAACCAAAACCATCGATCTAACCTATCAAAAGGAGGATGGCTTAAAAGGTATGCTATCGAGGCTTGATGAGGTGTGTCAGGAAGTAGAGAGTGCCATTGAACAAGACTATTCTTTTGTAGTGTTATCTGACAAGGGAGTCTCCGAATCAAGAATATCTCTTAGCTCATTGTTGTCATGTTCTTCAGTACATCATCACCTCATAAAAAACCAACTTAGGACAAAAATAGGTATTGTCATTGAAACTGGGGAAGCAAGAGAGGTGCATCATCATTGTTTGCTTTTTGGATATGGAGCAGATGCAATAAATCCATATCTTGCATTTGAGGCAATATTTCAATCCTTGGAGGACGGTACTCTAAAAGATGCAACTTTAGAAAACAACGAACAACTAGTAAATGCCTACAAGAAAGGAACAAAAAAAGGAATCCTTAAAGTAATGGCAAAAATGGGAATATCTACTCTCCACTCTTATAAGGGTGCACAAATATTTGAAGCTGTTGGTCTATCTAATGAAATCATAGATAAATCATTTCCTGGAACAGCAAGCAGGGTCGGTGGTATAAGTTTTGAAGCATTATTTGACGAACAGAAAAGAAGGCATGATCTAGGGTACCCAGAAGAAAAAATTAATGTTACTACACTGCCCAATCCTGGAGACTTTCATTGGAGAAATGGTGGAGATGCTCATATGTGGGACCCGAAAACCATCTCATCCTTACAACTAGCTGCTCGAACTAATGATGAAGATGCGTATTGGGCTTTCGCAAAACATGCTAATGAAGTTTCTACAAAACAAAGCTCACTAAGAGGTCTCTTAAAATTCAAAAGTACTCTAAATCCTATCAATATAGATGAAGTTGAGAGTGAAAAGGAAATAGTAAAAAGGTTTGCAACGGGTGCAATGAGCCTAGGTTCGATTTCTACTGAATCTCATGAGTCATTGGCAATAGCTATGAATAAACTAGGCGGAAAGTCCAATACTGGCGAAGGTGGTGAAGATCCTATCAGGTTCACCCCTGATGAATCAGGTGTTTCTAAAAGATCAGCAATAAAGCAAGTAGCTTCAGGTAGGTTTGGAGTAACAATGAGATATCTAACCAATTCAGATGAGTTACAAATAAAAATATCGCAAGGTGCCAAACCTGGTGAGGGTGGAGAATTACCCGGCAAAAAAGTTGATGAATATATTGCCAAGATTAGACATTCAACTCCTGGAGTAGGTTTAATCAGTCCTCCTCCACATCATGATATTTATTCTATAGAAGACATAGCCCAATTAATCCATGATTTAAAAAATGCTAATAGAAGTTCCAGAATAAGCGTGAAGTTAGTTTCAGAAGTTGGAGTTGGAACTATTGCCTCTGGTGTAGTGAAAGCTAAAACTGATCATCTTGTAATCGCAGGTCATGACGGAGGAACAGGCGCTTCTCCTCTTACATCCATAAAGCACGCAGGACTTCCTTGGGAATTAGGTGTAGCTGAAACTCATCAAACCTTGGTTATGAACAACTTACGCTCAAGAGTTGTTCTCCAAACAGATGGTCAAATAAAAACCGGAAGAGATGTAGCCATTGCCGCACTTTTAGGAGCCGAAGAATTCGGATTTGCAACTGCTCCTTTAGTTACTCTAGGTTGCATAATGATGAGAAAATGTCACCTCAATACATGTCCAGTCGGCATAGCGACCCAGGACGAAGAATTAAGAAAAAAATTCAAAGGCAAGCCTGAACATGTAGTAAATTATCTATTCATGGTAGCCAAAGATTTACGGATGATAATGGCAGAAATGGGTTTCAAAACTGTCAACGAAATGATTGGTAGAGTTGATTGTTTGGAAACTGACATAGCAATAGATCACTGGAAAAGAAATGGGCTTGATTTCAGTGGCATCCTTCAGCCTGCTCAAAAGATATTCGAAAATACCGAAGTCTATAATACTCAAAGTCAAGACCATGGTCTTGATAAAGCCTTGGATAATGTTCTGATAGATAAATGTAAAAATGCGATTACACAAGGTGAAAAGACTGTCTTTAATAGCAAAATTAATAATATTAATAGAACTGTTGGAACTATGCTTTCAAACGAAGTTGCTAAAGTTTGGGAGACCAATAATCTTTCTGAAGATACGATAGAAATAAATTTCAATGGGTCTGCTGGACAGAGCTTTGCGGCTTGGCTTGTTAAAGGAATTACATTCAGACTAGAAGGCGATGCTAATGACTATGTAGGCAAGGGGCTCTCAGGAGGAAAGCTCATCATATATCCTCCTAAAAATAGTAAATTTATAGCCGAAGAGAATATCCTTCTTGGAAATGTAGCACTTTATGGAGCAACCGAAGGTGAAGCTTATTTTAGAGGTATAGCTGCGGAAAGATTCTGCGTCAGAAACAGCGGTGCCTCAGTTGTTGTAGAGGGGATTGGAGATCATGGATGTGAATATATGACAGGAGGTAAAGCTGTTATTCTAGGTCCAACTGGTAGGAATTTTGGTGCAGGTATGAGTGGAGGAATAGCTTACATTTTTGATAATAAAGGTGACTTTGAGAAAAAATGTAATAATGAAACTTTTGAATTAGAGCCTCTAATGGAAGAAGACTTATCTGACCTCAAAGGCTTGATTCTAAAACATAAGAATTATACCGAATCGACTGTTGCAGATAATATCCTTAAAAATTGGGAAAAAGCTTCTAAAAAATTCGTAAAAGTTATGCCGACAGATTACAAACGTGTTCTAAATGAAATGAAAATAAAACGACAAAGCAATGGGTAAAACTACTGGATTTAAAGAATTCTCTAGGGCAGTTGAGCCTTACCGTCCTGCAAGAGAAAGGGTCTTAGATTTCAAGGAAATCTATACCGATCATGATGATGAAAAACTTGCTGTCCAAGGCGCTAGATGCATGGATTGTGGAGTTCCTTTTTGCCAATCCGGCGAAGGATGTCCAGTTTATAACCTCATTCCTGAATGGAATGACCTGGTCTATCAAAACAAATGGGAAGAAGCTTTTGATAAATTAATGCTAACCAATAATTTTCCTGAAGTTACTGGAAGAGTTTGTCCAGCAGTTTGCGAAGGAGCATGTGTACTAGGTATTACAGAAAGCCCTGTAGCAATTAAAAACTTAGAATTTGCTATAGCAGATAAAGGCTTTCAAAACGGTTGGCTAAAACCACAAATTCCCCAAAATAGAACTGGGAAGTCAGTTGCTATAGTTGGTTCAGGTCCAGCAGGACTATCTGCTGCTCAACAGCTTAATAGTGTTGGTCATAACGTAAAAGTTTACGAAAGAGCAGATCGGATAGGTGGTCTCATGATGTATGGCATTCCCAATATGAAGCTAGATAAATCTATAATCGATCAAAGACTAGAAATAATGGAGATGGAAGGCATTGAGTTCTTTACAAACGCAGACGTTGGAGGAAAAGGAGAAAACTCTGTGAGTGTTAAAGAGCTTGATGAGTCAAATGATATCGTCTTAATGACAACTGGAGCTACTAATCCAAGAGACTTGCCAATCCCACAAAGAGAAGGTGCGGGAGTTCACTTTGCAATGGATTTCCTGCGAAAAAATACTAAGAGTTTATTAGACTCCGAACATGATGATGGGAATTTCATATCTGCAAAAGATAAAAATGTGATTGTCATAGGTGGTGGAGACACAGGGACAGACTGTATAGGGACTTCTTTGAGACATGGATGTAAATCTTTAATAAATTTTGAGATCATGCCTGAACCTCCGAAAGAAAGAGCAGATAATAATCCTTGGCCTCTGTTCCCAAGAATATATAAGGTTGATTATGGTCATGAAGAATCTAAAGAAATATATGGTGATGACCCCAGAGTTTATTCAATATCAGGAAAAGAATTCTTAAGAAATGAAGATGGAACACTAAGAGGAATCAAGACTATTGAAGTTGACAAAAATTTTCAAGAAATCCCTGGCACTGAAAAGGAATGGGAAGCGGATCTGATTTTGCTTGCTATGGGGTTCCTGGGCCCAGAGGAATATTCGGTACACAGTTTAGATATTCAGCTAGATGAAAGATCTAATTACAAAGCAGAACACAATGTTCACCAAACATCTAATCCAAAAGTGTTCGCTGCTGGCGACTGTAGACGAGGGCAATCTCTGGTAGTCTGGGCAATAAATGAAGGCAGGGCTGCAGCTCGAGAAATAGATCGGCATTTAATGGGGTCGACAACTCTTAAATAAATGATTTTCTTTTGGAAGAATACTACTTCTTCACAACTCTCATAAGACCTTCCTGGACTGCTGAAGCAACCAGAACACCTTTTTCAGTGTAAACACTTCCTCTATTGAAGCCTCTTGCATTGCTGGCACTTGGGCTATCAGTAGAATACAACATCCATTCATCAGCTCTAAAAGAGCGGTGAAACCACATAGCATGGTCTAAGCTTGCGCTCATTACATTACCTTTAGCAAAGCTTAGTTTATGAGGATTCATCGAAGTGCTAAGAAGCCCCATGTCAGATGCATATGCCAATATAGCTTGGTGTTGCAACGCATTGTCTGGTAGTTTTCCAACTGCTTTCATCCACACATGCTTATAAGGAAGTTTATTTTTTGGTTCATCAAACATGCTTTCACCAGGTAAATGTCTCATTTCAATTGGCTTTTCCCTAAGAAAGAAATCTCTATACTTTGCTGGCACCTTATCAATCATTTTCTTTTTGATCTCTAATTCACTGACACATTCATTTGGACCAGGAATGTCTTCCATGTCTATTTGATGAGATGGACCCTTTTCTTTTTTATGAAAAGATAATGCCATATCAAATATAGGTTCACCTTTCTGAATAGCTACTACACGTCGTGTAGTAAAACTTCCTCCATCACGTGTTCTTTCAACATCATAGATTATTGGATACTCCATATCACCCGGGCGAAGAAAATATGCATGTAAAGAGTGAGTATATCTCTTCTCGGGAACTGTTCTTGCTGCGGCCGTTAGTGCCTGTCCTATTACTTGGCCACCAAAAACTCTGGGGCCCCCTATATTCTCACTTTGGCCCCTAAAAAGATTCTCTTCTAAGGTCTCAAGATCCAATAACTTTATTAATTTTTCTAGAGCTTTTTTTTGCATACTAAGTAAATTTCTTTTCTTCCCACCAAGGGTAATGTTCAGGCATATCTTTAGAGACTTTGTTGGGGAAATTAGGTGATCTTTTTTCAAGAAAAGAGTTAACACCTTCTTTGGCATCATCTCCTCTACCTAATTCATATATAAACCTTGAATCAACTTTGTGAGCCTCCATAGGATGGTCCGCTCCTAACATCTTCCATAACATCTGTCTTGTTAGAGAAACTGATATCGATGAAGTGTTTTGAATAATTTCATATGCTATAGACCTCGCCTCTTCTAGAAGTTCATCCGGTTTATGGATAGAACGAATTAAGCCTCCTTCTTTGGCCTCTAACGCACTAAAAACCTTTCCAGAGTATGTCCATTCTAACGCTTTGCTTATACCTACTAAACGTGGCAGAAACCAACTTGAAGCAGCCTCAGGCACTAAACCTCTTCTAGCAAAAACAAATCCAAACTTAGCATCCTCACTGGCAAGCCTAATATCCATTGGTAAAGTCATGGTCACACCTACTCCAACAGCGGGACCATTAATTGCGGCTATGATAGGTTTTGGACAGTCAAATATTGATAAAGTAGTCCTTCCACCACCATCCCTCATCCATTCTGGATCTTTTTTGTGATCGATCTCATCACCCTTATTACTTCTAACATCTCTGTTAAAAGTATTAGATCCAGAAGATAGATCAGCTCCTGCACAAAATCCTCTACCTTCACCTGTAACAATTATCACTCTCACATCGTCATCTCTCCCCGCTTCATCAAATGCAGATATTAATTCATCCATCATCTGGCCTGTAAAAGCATTTAGTTTTTCAGGACGGTTTAAGGTGAGAGTTAAAATGTTGCTCTCTACTTCATATTTTATAGTTTCATATTTCATCCATGCTTCCTATTCAATTAAATGATCGATTTCATCTGCAGGTACATTATCTGCCGCTTGACTTACCTCTTTTGCCGGAACACCTGCAACTGTTGAGCCTTCCTTAACGTCCTCGAGGACAACACTCCCAGCAGCTATTTTAGCATTACGCCCAATCTGTACATTTCCAAGCACTGTAGAAGAAGCACTCAAAAGGACACCCTCCATTACCTTGGGATGTCTATCTCCTGTTTCTTTACCAGTGCCGCCTAAAGTTACCCCTTGGAAAATTGAGACATTATCCTTAATAACTGAGGTTTCTCCTATAACAACTCCTGTACCATGGTCGATCATTATTCCCTTACCTAATTTTGCTGCTGGATGAATATCTACTCCATAAACTTCAGATGTTCTACTCTGAAAATAATGAGCTAGAGTATGTCGTGAATTTTCCCATAACCAGCTAGCTACTCTATGAGATTGCAAGGACTTAAATCCCTTAAAAAACAACAGAGGCTCAGACAGGTATTTGCAGGAAGGATCTTTCTCCTTTGCTGCAATAAGATCCGTCATAGTTCCTACAAGAATTTCTTCGCTTGAATTAATTGCATCTTTAATGACACTTCTAAGCATCATAGGTTGTACCGAACTGCTCCCAAGATCATTTGCGATTAGATCTGCAATCGCTGCAGAAAAGGAGCTATGCTCCAATATGGTCGTATGAAAAAAACTTGCCAGTACAGGTTCTGCTTTAACTCTCTTTTGAGTTTCGTTTTGAATCGTGTTCCAAATATTTTCTATAGGTTCCTTATCTTTCATATGACTATTGTACTTCAGCCTAAGTATTGCTGAAACGGTTCAAATCAGGATAATGGGCGCCTCCCTATAATTAATTAAACATGAATAATAAAACCGATAACGAAATCCCAGATCTTGAGATAGATGTAAGAAAAACGTTTGATATAGATATTGACCTTAAGGTAATGGCCTTTAAAGAACCAAATGAATATGTACCTAGTATCGATGAATCTTATAAATTCGATAAAAATACTACTTTAGCTATCCTTGCTGGGTTTGCTCATAATCGAAGAGTAATGATTCAAGGTTATCATGGCTCAGGTAAATCAACCCACATTGAACAAGTAGCTGCCAGACTGAATTGGCCATGCATCAGAGTTAATCTAGATAGCCATATAAGTAGAATAGATTTACTAGGCAAAGATGCAATAACTTTAAAAGATGGAAAACAGATAACTGAATTTAAAGAAGGTATTCTTCCATGGGCTCTTCAAACACCTACTGCCTTAGTCTTTGATGAATATGATGCGGGACGACCTGATGTAATGTTTGTTATTCAAAGAGTTCTAGAAGTAGAGGGTAAATTAACTTTACTAGATCAAAATAAAGTTATCTCTCCCCATTCAGGATTTAGATTATTTGCAACAGCAAATACCGTAGGCTTGGGTGATACATCAGGTCTTTATCACGGAACACAGCAGATAAATCAGGGGCAGATGGACAGATGGCATATCGTCTCAACCCTAAATTATCTTGATCCAGAACTAGAATTAAAGGTTGTTCTTTCAAAAGTACCTAGTCTGGATAACAAAGAAGGCCTAGAGGTTGCAAGAAATATGATTTCTGTAGCTAATCTGTCTAGGCAAGGTTTTGCAAATGGAGATATATCAACTTTAATGTCTCCAAGAACAGTAATTAGTTGGGCTGAAAATTTTAAAATCTTTAGTGATCTTAATAAGTCCTTTGAAATAACCTTTCTTAATAAATGTGATGAAACAGAGAGGGTTATAATTGCAGAGTACTACCAAAGGTGTTTTGATTCTGAAACCGCAGATTCTATTGCTGAAGAAGTAGAAAAGGTTTAAGTAGCCAACATGGCATCAAAAAACTCTCAATCAGAGACCATAAAAGAAGCCGTTACAGCTGCAACTAGAGCAATATCAGGCAACAAAGAATTAGAAATTAATTTTGGAGGAATGGGCTCATCACTGCCTCATCCACCTAAAACGCTTAAAGAGTTATCAGCTTACAGAGGAAAAGCTGATTCTCTTGCTTGTGTAGAAAAATACAGAGATAAATCGGTCAGGATTACCGCAAGCAACGAGAAAGTTAATACTCTAATTAAAGTTATGGAGGATTCAAGAGTAGAAATACTTGGGTCGATAAACTATCCAGGTATAGCAACAAATATCAAATCTAAATTTGATGATAAATGTAAATTATACGAAAGCTTTGAAGATCACGAAGATCATCTAGAAATTGCTTTAGAAACTTGGCTAAGAAATTTATGCCTTCCAAACATTGAATCAAACAATTCCAGTTTATTTCTGAAATACTGGGGCAAGGTTTTTGATAATCATGAAACAGAGTTCAAAGAAAGATTAAAAGAATCACTGAATGACCAAACTAAATTTCAAGAGATTGCTGAAGACTTTTTAAAGAGTCTAAATATTGATCAAGAAGAAAATGAACAAGAAGAGAGTGATTTAGAAGATGAGAATGAACAAGAAGAAGAATCAGCTTCTGAAAGTGGAGAAGATGAAGAATCTCAAGAATCTGAAAGCTCACCAGAACAAGACAATCAAGAAGGCGATGAAGAGACTGATGCGGATTCTGGAGACATAGATGAAGATGCGATTGTAGATGAAAATCAAGAAATCATGACTAATCAATCATGGCTTGAATCTCTTGTAGGTCAAACTTCAACATTCTCATATAAAGTCTATACAAGAAATTTTGACGAGGAAATCAAAGCAGAGGATTTATGCAGCCCCGAAGAGCTTCAGAGGCTTAGAAAACATCTTGATCAACTTATGGGTCCCAGTAAGGCTACAATCTCTAAATTAGCTCATCGATTACAAAGATTTTTAATGGCCCAACAAAATAGATCTTGGGAATTTAATAAAGAAGAAGGAATGTTAGACTCAGCGCGTTTACATAAAATCATTACCGATCCTCTTACCCCTTTAACTTACAAAATAGAGAAGGATACTGAATTCCGAGATACGAGCGTTTCTCTTCTGGTAGACAGTTCTGGGTCTATGAGAGGTAGATCTATGACAGTAGCGGCAATTTGTGCCGATATAATAAGCACTACTCTAGAGCGTTGTAATGTAAAGACTGAGGTTTTGGGCTTCACGACTAAGCAATGGAAGGGAGGAGAGAGTAGAAAATTGTGGATGGAAAATGGTAAGCCAGAAAATCCAGGAAGGTTAAATGATATAAGACATATTATTTTCAAATCGGCTGATACACCATGGAGAAGAGGACAAAAAAACTTTGGATTAATGCTTAGGGAAGGTTTGCTAAAAGAAAATGTTGATGGAGAGGCGCTCATTTGGGCTCATGATAGACTTGCAAGAAGAACTGAACAGAGAAAGATACTCATGGTAATTTCTGATGGAGCTCCGGTAGACGATAGTACCTTATCAACTAATCCAACTAATTTCTTAGATCTTCATTTAAGACAAGTAATACATTCTATCGAAACACAATCAGATATTAATCTAATAGCAATCGGTATTGGTCATGACGTAACTCGCTACTATAAAAATGCTGTTACCATTCATAGGGCTGAAGAGCTTGGTGGAGCAATGTTAGAACAGTTAACAGATCTTTTTAAAGTAGATTAAAAAATTTACTTTTCATGTCTTGTGATAAAAGCAGTTTTGACTGATTTAATGTAAACTATATAAAATTTTAGGAAATATAAATGCGAATAACAAAAGTAGAAAACTGTCCATCAGATATCAGGTACTTTGATGATCATGATGATAATCTAGAAAATAAACTCGAACCAAAAGATGTTGAAGATATTGTCGAGATTTTCCAAACGCCTTTAACAGGTACGTATAATTGGGACTATACACATGCAGATAATCGTCTCAAAAAGCTTTATGAACTCGGTAAAAAATTAAATTGGAATGCAACTTTAGATCTAGATTGGTCAAAAGATCCATATCCACACACTCAATGGGCAACTAATCCAGAATTTCAACAGCTCAAAGGTTTCAAACCCTATGATGACCTCCCTGAGGAAAAGAAAATTGAGTGTTCATGGCATCTTTTAGCAAGTGGTTTGAGTCAAATCGTCCATGGTGAACAGGGTGCATTGCTAGTAGCTTCTCAGCTAGTCTCATGCGCACCTACATATAATGCTAAGCTTTATGCTGCTTCCCAAACTTTTGATGAGGCACGCCATGTTGAAGTCTTTAATAAGTATCTTCAAGAGAGAATTGGATGGAATTATCCAGTTATGCCAGGACTTAAATTGCTTTTAGACAAAATACTTTCTGATCCAAGATGGGATCTCAAATTCATTGGAATGCAAATTATTATTGAAGGACTTGCTCTCGCTGCGTTTGAAAGACAAAGAGCTGCTGCGATGGACCCATTACTGAAGGACCTCTTTTACCTAGTAATTAGGGATGAAGCCAGACATGTAACATTTGGTGTGAATTATCTAGAAGAATTTGTAGATACATTATCTGATGAAGAGAAAGAAGATAGAGCCGATTTTGCTTATGAAGCATGCGTAGTTATGAGAAATAGATTTGGATCTGATAACGTCATGAAACATTACGGGTGGAATGTTGAAGAGGCACAGCAAGTTCTAAATCAATCTGAAACATCAAGACTTTTTAACAATCTATTATTTTCTAAGATCATGCCAAATCTAAAGAGAATAGGTTTATTAACAGATAAGACCTTAGAAAAATACGAAGAGATGGATATTCTCCAATTCCAAGATCTAGAGGATAATGGGAGCATTGATTGGGATGAATTATCTCAACCCCTAGATTATTCCTCCAAAACTGCTTAATTACGATATGAAGATAAAAGTTGTTGAAAATCCCCCTATAGATCCCAGAGAGTTTGACCTGCCAGAAGGTTTCAGTGAAGAAAATATTGAAGACGTCGTCGAAATATTCAATACACCCCTAATTGGACACTACAATTGGGACTATACTGATGCTGATACCCGTATAAAGAAATTATATGAATTAGGTAAGAAACTAAATTGGGATGGCTCTATTGACCTAGACTGGTCGAAAGCTATAAAAAAAGATGAACCTCCACTGAAAGCGGAGTTGATAGCTAGAATGGAAGGCCCTCTTGCTGCATTACCTGAAGATGAGCGCATTGAATATATGCGACATGATAGTGCTTGGTCATTGAGTCAATTTCTTCACGGTGAGCAAGGTGCATTATTAGTTGCCTCACAACTAGTATCTTGTGCTCCAACTTACCAAGCTAAACTTTATGCAGCTTCGCAGACTTTTGATGAAGCGAGACATGTTGAAGTTTTTGCTAGATATTTAAAAGAAGTAAGTGGAATTGAATATCCAATAAATAAAAATCTAAAATCTTTGATCGATAAAATACTTTCGGATCCAAGATGGGACCTTAAATTCATTGGCATGCAAATAATAATCGAAGGATTGGCGCTTGCAGCCTTTCAAACAACTAAAGAAACTTCAAATTGCCCCTTGCTAAGACAACTGGTGCATTATGTCATTAGAGACGAAGCTAGACATGTTACCTTTGGAGTGAATTATCTTGAAGATTTCTTAAGCACTCTTTCAGAAGAAGAGGTTGAAGATAGAGCAATGTTTGCTTATGAAGCCTGTGTAGTGATGAGAGACCGAATCATTAATACTGAATTGCCCGCAAGGTGGTTTAATGTAAGTGAAGAAGAAATTAGAGAAATGCTGATCAATGATGAAACACAAGACATGTTCACAAATCTCTTATTCAGCAGAGTTATGCCAAACCTGAAAAGAATAGGTCTTCTCACAGATAAAGTAATGCCGCTTTATGAAAAGCTTAATCTCACTTCATATATGGATGCAGATAGTGAATTTGAGATTGATTGGGCGGAACTTAATAAACCACTAGAGTCATCTAAGGAAATAGATCAACAATCTGAGAAAGAATTAGCTGCTCATGCAGCTCAGGGATTATTCTAGGCTTAATACAACATCTAAGTGAAAGTATGGCTTCACTTTGCTTTCTTTTTGATGAAATTCGTTAGACACTAAACCTATCTTTCCAGAGAAAGAGAGGTTGCGACTTTTCGTGTTATAAACTAATTGAGAATTTATTTGTCTTCCTGAAGGTGTTAAATCTAAGTTAAGGTTTTGAAAAAGTATCTCTCTATCCTTTGTTCTGCCAACAGGAAGAGAGAAATTAATATTAGCTCGTTCTGATCGTAGAGGTTGATACACTTCCAATCCTAATGAATCTGAGTTATTGAATATATTATCTTTGTAAATTCCTATATCAAAAGATGAAAAGTATGTATCCTCTATGTCCTCTATCATTCCCATTTGATTGAAAGTTGAAGAAGTCATACCCACGTGAAATGAACTCTTAAGAAGAGTGTCTTTCACTCTATTTAAGAAATCTACTCCAATAAAAGATGTTAGAGATTTGTCAGCCTGTCCAAAACTTCCTTCTGAAGATATACCTAATAAATTGGTATTATTTGTAGTGAGCCCTACTTGATATGAGATTGAAGCCATTTCTATATAATCTCTTATCTCTAAAAGAATACCTTTGCTGTCTCCTATTTGATTTACGAATCTTTTACCGTCTCGATGAGAACCCTGAAAAAATGAAAAAAGTATAGATTTTTTCGAAGGTATATCGATATCCATACCAATATAAGATCCATCAGAGGAATACTCCAGAAAAGGGATTCCTTTATATTTGAAGCCTTTTTTTGATGCAAGATAGGTGTTAGGACTTGTTCCGCTGCCAAAAAATAATTTACTATTTTGGGTAAGGCTTTGTTCAAATGAAAAATAGGCTAATTTATTCTCAGTATCAGCCCACAAAGATAGAAGATTATATTCGTGAGAGTAACCATCATTAATGCCTAATTGAACGAAACCATTTTTCGTTGCAATTGATCTCTCATAAACCCTTTTACTTGGATTGAGTTGAAAAGATGTCAGCCAATTTATATTAGGAATGTTATTCAGTATTCGATCATTGAAAGATCTCTCAAATGGAGCACCTAATTCATCAAAAACTACATAAGATAACTGGCTTAATTTTTTAGAGATAGTACTACCAAATGCTGGACCTACTATTCCTATATAACTTCCCTCTTCTTTGAGATTTAAGGCAGAAAGAGATGCACCAGCCGTTGCGATCATTGCAGTACCTACTGGTTTTGTTGCGGCATCCAAATCCATTAGACCTTGACCATAAATTTCAGAGTCTGAATATATACCTGATTTATTTGCTGTAATAAAAAGTCTTTGCAGTATTTCTGTATTACCTAACTGTCCATCAAAATAATCGGCAAGAAGAGCTATTCCTCCTGAAACATGAGGTGCTGCCATTGAAGTACCGCTAGCCCTTCCATAAGAATCAATTGTGGGTTCGTCTTCAGCATATACACTCAAGATGGAATTTCCAGGAGCTGCCAAACAATAATCTTGTGCAACACCACATCTATTAGAAAAGCTACTTATAGAGCCATCCTCATCGACAGAAACAACAGAAGCGGTATTTCCTCTTAGTTCTGGTAGAAGGTACGCCAAACCTCCGAATACCTCTGGACTTGAATAATCAACTCCTTGATCTGCATAGCCGCCACCATTACCAGCCGCCCAAACAAAAATTGTTTTATTTTCATCTGCTTTTTGTGATTGTGCTAATACTTCAATAGTCTTTGGAAATGCTTGCCTTATATTCTCTTCGGTATAGTCATTTATATTCCCTTGATAGCCAAAACTTCCGTTAACAACTGTAACCTCCTTGGAAACAAACTCAGCTTCAAGTTGAGACCAACTATTATCGATTCCAGTGTAGTCTACTGATGAATCAATAGTTGCAGGGTCATAAGTATCACCTGCAGTTCCTAGTTCTATGGAGATAAAAAATAACTGAGCATCAAATGCAACTCCATGTATTCCAGATCCATCCCTTTCGCCCAAGGCAATACCTGCAACATGAGAACCATGTCGTTTTTCATCAGTTGTTGGTGATCTATCTGGATAGACTAAATAACTTTCCTGTAATAGTTTATTGGGGCTGTTTAACTCTTGGTGAGAAGTATCAACGCCGGAATCCATGATACCTATAATTGCACCTCTTCCTGTAGCTCCTCTCGCATAAGCGGATGAAGCCTTGATTAAACCTAAACCATATTGCCCACTATATTCTAAGGAGTCTTCATAGGTCATTTTGTCGGCATCAAAATTGCCAGTAAGCGAAATTGCACCTGAAGTAGGTAGATTAGGATTATTAGAACTAGTAGTTGTTGTTGTGGAAGTTGAAGAGGAGGACGTATTTGTGCTTTGAGTACTTTCGCTTCCAGTGGAAGTTTGGGGTATCGGAGAACTCGAACTGCCTCCGCCGCCACCCCCACAAGACAATAGAAAAATCATTAAAAAGCATGGAATATTTTTCTTCATGCTAGATAGAATTTTAATCCGCCTAAACAAATCATACCTTCACTTATAAAGCCTAACTCTGCAGCTCTTTTATTAATAGTATCGTGATCTTTTGCCTTGAGGCTAAAAGCAGAAATCCCAGGACCTCTTCCATCACTATCCAAAATAAATTCTAGCCAGGTGTCATCTAAAAATATTTTTAACTTTTCTTTACTTGATTTGGGATTACCTAAAACTTCAAGCCAGTCTTGAAACATAGCCTCAGGATTGTCAGACTGAATTTGGACTCCATCTACACCTGTTATAGGTCCAGATATATGACTTGTCCACTCAGGGCCTGCCCATTTCCAACTTTCCTTAGGATTCATCCAGTCAAGAGAAAGTATTGCCCCTCCCATTTGTTTAGGATGAAGATGTATAGCTTTTGCTTCGGGTAGATCTGTTTCCCAAACAACCCCTATATTATTCTTTTCTACCAAGCCTTTTGAATCCTTAAAGTCATCTACTTGAATTATGATCATGTAACCGCCATCGCCATTTCTCTTTTCCAAGAATCTCCCAGCTGTTGTATTTTCTTCTTTCGGACTAACTACCTCTAAAAAATCTGTTCCTATAGGTATAACGGCATTTTCAAGACCAAAATGGCCAACTCCGGGATCATTAAAAGCCACTTCGCATTCAAACAACTCACATAGATTATTAACAATTGGATCTCTTAGAACTGAGACCATAACTATCTGTCTTATATCCATTTACAAACCTACCGTATTCCCCTTTATAATAATAACCTCGCTTATACTAACTCATTATTAATAGAATACCCCATGAATATATCGGCTGATTTTGGTATTACAGTAACAGATACACTGAGAAGAAATGGTGACGAGTTAGCCCATAGTATGGAGCTAAGCTCTAAAAATTTGAATCATCAAAGAATTAGGGAACTCTTTCCTGATATGGACTTTACTTCAAATAAGGGTTTCTTGGCTGTTACTGGTGGCAGACATTTAGAGTTAGGCGATGAAATAGATTCAACTCCTATTATTCATATAAATGAAATAGAAGCGATAGGAGAGGGCTCAATGAATCTCTCTGGATTAAATAAAGAAGACTCAGTAATTATAGTTAGTGCTGGATCAGGTACCGCTTGTATTCATGCACAAAATGGAATATTCACGCATTGCTCTGGCACAGGAGTTGGTGGGGGGACTGTTCTGGGTTTAAGTAAACTGCTATTAGGTACCAGTGACCCTCTAGAAATCGCATCGCTAGCAGAAAAAGGTAATAAAAGTCAGGTTGATTTAATATTGGAAGATGTTGTATCAGGACCCATAGGTCAATTACCTCCCTCTACAACAGCTGTTAATTTTGGGAAGATAACTAAAATTGAAGATGGCTACTCTAAGGAAGATATTGCAGCTGGTATTGTTAACTTAGTAGGTCAAACTGCTGCCAGGATAGCAACTTCAGTGGCAATGATGTTCGAGGCTAAGCAAATTGTAGTTGTTGGAAGAGCTCCTTCTTTTAATGGTCTTAAAGAGTCACTTGAAGAGGCTGCTTCTATTACTGGATTTACACCACATTTCCCGCAAAATGGAGAATATGCCTCCGCTCTTGGAGCGCTATTATTGGCAGAAAAAAACCCTCCTAATTAGAAATTAGAAGGGTTATTTAAAAAAAGTCTGACGATGTCCTACTCTCACATGGTCGCAACCACACTACCATCGGCGCTAAAAGGTTTCACTTCTGAGTTCGAAAAGGTATCAGGTGGTTCACTCTTGCTATGGTCATCAGACATAAACTTATAAATTCAATCTATTTAGCAACTTGGCTATATCAAGAAATTACTTGATGTAATACGGTCAAGCCGATCGAGCAATTAGTACAGGTTAGCTCAATGCCTTACAGCACTTACACACTCTGCCTATCAACGTCCTAGTCTTGAACGGCTCTTTAGGACCCGAAGGTCCAGGGAAAACTAGTCTTGAAGGAGGCTTCCCGCTTATATGCTTTCAGCGGTTATCCTTTCCGAACATAGCTACCGGGCAATGCCACTGGCATGACAACCCGAACACCAGAGGTTCGTTCACTCCGGTCCTCTCGTACTAGGAGCAACTCTTCTCAATTTTCCAACGCGCACGGCAGATAGGGACCGAACTGTCTCACGACGTTCTAAACCCAGCTCGCGTACCACTTTAAATGGCGAACAGCCATACCCTTGGGACCTGCTTCAGCCCCAGGATGTGATGAGCCGACATCGAGGTGCCAAACACCCCCGTCGATGTGAACTCTTGGGGGGTATTAGCCTGTTATCCCCGGCGTACCTTTTATCCGTTGAGCGATGGCCCTTCCATTCAGAACCACCGGATCACTATGACCTACTTTCGTATCTGCTCGACGTGTCAGTCTCGCAGTTAAGCAACCTTATGCCATTGCACTCATTGCACGATGTCCGACCGTGCTGAGGTTACCTTCGCACTCCTCCGTTACTCTTTAGGAGGAGACCGCCCCAGTCAAACTACCCAGCACACACTGTCCTCGACCCGGATTACGGGCCTAAGTTAGAACTCCAAATTTAATAGGGTGGTATTTCAAGGACGACTCCACAAGAGCTGGCGCTCCTGCTTCAAAGTCTCCCACCTATCCTACACAAATAAACTCAAAGTCCAGTGTGAACCTATAGTAAAGGTGCACGGGGTCTTTCCGTCTAGCCGCGCGTATACGGCATCTTCACCGCAAATTCAATTTCACTGAGTCTCTGGTGGAGACAGCGTGGCCATCGTTACGCCATTCGTGCAGGTCGGAACTTACCCGACAAGGAATTTCGCTACCTTAGGACCGTTATAGTTACGGCCGCCGTTCACCGGGGCTTCGATCACGAGCTTCGCCCACAAGGGGCTAACCCGATCAATTAACCTTCCGGCACCGGGCAGGCGTCACACCCTATACGTCCACTTTCGTGTTAGCAGAGTGCTATGTTTTTAGTAAACAGTCGCAGCCACCTGGTATCTTCGACCCTCTTCCGCTCAGAGAGCAAGTCTCGTCACGTAATGAGGGCGTACCTTCTCCCGAAGTTACGGTACCATTTTGCCTAGTTCCTTCACCAGAGTTCTCTCAAGCGCCTTAGTATTCTCTACCTGACCACCTGTGTCGGTTTGCGGTACGATTCCTTGCTACCTATAGCTTAGAAGTTTTTCCTGGAAGCATGGCATCAACCACTTCTTATCTCCTAAGAGATAATCGTCATCAGCTCTCGGCCTTAGAAATCCGGATTTACCTAGATCTCCAGCCTACAACCTTAAACACAGACAACCATCGCTGTGCTGGCCTAGCCTTCTCCGTCACTCCATCGCAGTAACAAGAAGTATAGGAATATTAACCTATTTCCCATCGACTACGGCTTTCGCCCTCGCCTTAGGGGTCGACTCACCCTGTCCCGATTAACGTTGGACAGGAAACCTTGGTCTTTCGGCGGAGAGGTTTTTCACCCCTCTTATCGTTACTTATGTCAGCATTCTCACTTCTGATACCTCCAGCAAACCTCTCGATTCACCTTCAGTGGCATACAGAACGCTCCCCTACCATGAATATAAATATTCATTCGCAGCTTCGGTGTATTATTTAGCCCCGTTACATCTTCCGCGCAGGCCGACTCGACTAGTGAGCTGTTACGCTTTCTTTAAAGGATGGCTGCTTCTAAGCCAACCTCCTAGCTGTTTGGGCCTTCCTACAACGTTTCCCACTTAATAATACTTTGGGACCTTAGCTGGCGATCTGGGTTGTTTCCCTCTTGACTACGGACGTTAGCACCCGCAGTCTGTCTCCCTCACTGTACTTGCTGGTATTCGGAGTTTGCATCGGTTTGGTAAGTCGGGATGACCCCCTAGCCGAAACAGTGCTCTACCCCCAGCAGTAATATGAGAGGCTCTACCTAAATAGATTTCGGGGAGAACGAGATATCTCCGAACTTGATTAGCCTTTCACTCCTATCCACAGCTCATCCCCCCATTTTTCAACATAGGTGGGTTCGGGCCTCCAGTAAGTGTTACCTCACCTTCACCCTGGCCATGGATAGATCGTCCGGTTTCGCGTCTAATACCTGAGACTAAGTCGCCCTATTAAGACTCGGTTTCCCTGCGCCTTCCTTAAAAAAGTTAAGCTTGCCACAGAAATTAACTCGCTGACCCATTATACAAAAGGTACGCCGTCACTATTAGTAAACTAATAGCTCCGACAGCTTGTATGCAAACGGTTTCAGGTTCTATTTCACTCCCCTCTCCGGGGTTCTTTTCGCCTTTCCCTCACGGTACTGGTTCACTATCGGTCAGCTAGGAGTATTTAGCCTTGGAGGATGGTCCCCCCATTTTCAGTCAAGATTTCTCGTGTCCCGACCTACTCGATTTCACTTTAAATTAGTTTTCGTGTACAGGGCTATCACCTTCTACGACTGGTCTTTCCAAACCATTCCACTAACCAATATAAAGCTTAAGGGCTGTTCCGTTTTCGCTCGCCGCTACTCACAGAATCTCAATTGATTTCTTTTCCTGCGGTTACTAAGATGTTTCAATTCTCCGCGTTTGCCTCTTTATCCTATGAATTCAGATAAAGATACCTAGGTTGTCCTAGGTGGGTTTTCCCATTCGGAAATCTCCGGATCAAAGCCTGTTACCGACTCCCCGAAGCTTATCGCAAGTTACTACGTCCTTCATCGCCTCTAGCTGCCAAGGCATCCACCGTTTGCACTTCATTACTTGACCATATTACATCAATTAACTTAATGATATTTTCAAGCATTTCTATCTACTATATGTGTTTTTAAAAAAACACAAAAACGCCAAATTACTTTGCAGTTATTCAAATAAGGTTTCGGATTAAAAGAATAATAAAACCTTTAATGAATAATTAATTTGCATATCTAGAACATAAATGCCCTTGATATGACTTGATTGAACTTATAAAAATGTTAAAAAACGCATCTGAAATCTCTAAAGAGATCAAAGATAAATAAGTAATTCGTGTGAACGCCTACAAAAAAACGATTTTATTTTAAGGAGGTGATCCAGCCCCAGGTTCCCCTAGGGCTACCTTGTTACGACTTCATCCCAGTCATGAATCACACCGTGGTGATCGTCTTCCCGAAGGTTAGACTAACCACTTCTGGTGCAACCCACTTCCATGATGTGACGGGCGGTGTGTACAAGGCCCGAGAACGTATTCACCGCGACATTCTGATTCGCGATTACTAGTGATTCCGACTTCATGGAGTCGAGTTGCAGACTCCAATCCGGACTAAGAAAAGTTTTAAGGGTTTGGCTTCAGCTCGCGCTTTCGCATCCCTCTGTACTTCCCATTGTAGCACGTGTGTAGCCCAATCCATAAGGGCCATGATGACTTGACCTCGTCCCCGCCTTCCTCCGGGTTTCACCCGGCAGTCTCCCTATAGTTCCCGCCACTACGCGCTGGCAAATAAGGATAGGGGTTGCGCTCGTTACTGGACTTAACCATACATCTCACGACACGAGCTGACGACAGCCATGCAACACCTGTCATAGCGTTCCCGAAGGCACATTCACATCTCTGCGAACTTCGCTAGATTTCAAGGATTGGTAAGGTTCTTCGCGTTGCATCGAATTAAACCACATGCTCCACCACTTGTGCGGGCCCCCGTCAATTCATTTGAGTTTTAGCCTTGCGGCCGTACTCCCCAGGCGGACAACTTAATGCGTTAGCTGTGCCACTGAACAGTTAAATCTGCCCAACGGCTAGTTGTCATCGTTTACGGCGTGGACTACCAGGGTATCTAATCCTGTTTGCTACCCACGCTTTCGCACCTCAGCGTCAGTGACGAGCCAGAGAGCTGCCTTCGCCATTGGTATTCCTTCTGATATCTACGCATTTCACCGCTACACCAGAAATTCTACTCTCCTCTCTCGTACTCTAGCTTAGTAGTTTTGGATGCAGTTCCTAGGTTGAGCCCAGGGCTTTCACATACAACTTGCTAAACCGCCTACGCGCGCTTTACGCCCAGTAATTCCGATTAACGCTTGGACCCTCCGTATTACCGCGGCTGCTGGCACGGAGTTAGCCGGTCCTTATTCTTCAGGTAACGTCAACATAATAAGGTATTAACTTAAAATGCTTCTTCTCTGATTAAAGTGCTTTACAACCCTAGGGCCTTCTTCACACACGCGGTATACCTGGATCAGGGTTGCCCCCATTGTCCAATATTCTTAACTGCTGCCATCCGTAGATGTCTGGGCCGTGTCTCAGTCCCAATGTGGCTGATCGTCCTCTCAGACCAGCTAAAGATCGTCGCCTTGGTAGGCCGTTACCCTACCAACAAGCTAATCTTACGCAGGCTCATCCAATAGTGAGAGCAGTAAACTGCCCCCTTTCCCCCTCAGGGCGTATGCGGTATTAATCCGAGTTTCCTCGGGCTATCCCCCGCTACTGGGTAGATTCCTACGCGTTACTCACCCGTTCGCCGCTCGTCAGCACCGGATTCAGCAAGCTGAATCTTTATGTCTGTTACCGCTCGACTTGCATGTTTAAAAGTTACCGCCAGCGTTCAATCTGAGCCATGATCAAACTCTTCAATTGAATTTTGAATTAAGTGCCAAAATGACACTAAGCCAGCTTATTAAACTATATAAATATAGATTAATTACTGACTTTGGTAAGTTGCGCTTAATTATAAGCGCCCACACGAATTACTTATTAAAACTTTTAAAAAACTCCCCTTCGCGAAAGAAGGTAGCGCAGTATACATCATAATATGGTGTTTCAAAGAAGTTTTTATTCATTATTTGATATTAATTTTTGCAGCTTTCTTTTTACCTACTAAAACCAAATTTGAAGAGCCTTTTTTTAATGAGAATTTAGAATTTGAAACTCTTTCATCATTAACTTTAATTGCACCTTGTTTTATCATCCGGATGGCTTCAGAGGTGCTCTTTAGCAACTCAGATTCTTTTAATACTCTAGTTAAAAGCTCTGAATCCTCAGGGATTTCAATGCTTATTTCATCAAGCTCCTGTGAAATATTTCCTTTTTGAAACCTGTTTATAAAATTATCTTTTGATTTGCTGCCCCAACCATTATTGAATCTTTCAACTATTTCTTCAGCAAGTAAAAACTTCATATCCCTTGGATTAGCTCCTTCTTTAACCTCTTCTTTCAGGTTAGATATCTCTTCAGAGGATTTAAAGCTCAAAAGAGAAAAATATCGCCACATCAAATCGTCGGAAACAGACATAATTTTTCCAAACATATCATCAGGGCTATCTTCCAGAGCTACATAATTTCCTAAAGATTTAGACATCTTCTTAACACCATCCAATCCTTCAAGAAGAGGAACAGTCATAATAGATTGTTGATTACATCCATAATGTTTTTGTACTTCACGACCTAAAAGTAAATTAAACTTCTGATCTGTACCGCCCAATTCAACGTCTGCTTCCAATTTTACGGAATCAAACCCTTGTAAAATAGGATATAAAAATTCATGAATAGAAATTGGCCGTTGAGATTTATATCTTTTTGAGAAATCATCCCGCTCTAACATTCTTGCGACCGTATAAGACGAAAGCATTTGAATAAATTCAGAAGGATCAACTTGGTTCATCCATTCAGAATTGAATCTGATCTCTGTTTTATTAGGATCTAAGATTTTGAAAACCTGTTCTTTGTAAGTCTCTGCATTTTTATCAAGTTGGTCTTGAGTTAAAACTGGGCGTGTTTCATTAACTCCTGAAGGATCTCCAACAAGACCAGTAAAATCTCCAATCAAAAAAATTACTTCATGACCTAAATCTTGGAAGATTTTCATCTTATTCAAAAGTACAGTATGGCCTAAATGTAAATCAGGCGAGGTAGGGTCGAATCCTGCTTTAACTCTTAACTTTCTCTTTGATTTTATCTGCTCCAGGAAGGTCTCTTCAGGGATAATTTCTTCAGTCCCCCTAGTGAGTAATTCTAGGTTCTCTTTGCTCATTGTTATTCTATTATATGTCCTTTTTTAAGGTATCATTCGACTTTATGCTGGTTAGAGAATTAATCAATGTTTTAAAAAACTTTCCAAAGAAGCATATCTTTACTCTTTTGATTGGCTTAGTTTTGATAATCTCTATTAGCCTACTAGGCAGTATAAAATTTACTGAAGACAATCAATACTCTGAACTCACAAAATCACTTTCTCTTGGTTCCCTTACTGATGACTATCAAATTGATATACCCCCAATAGAAAAGGAGACTTTAATCAAAAGAAATGATTCACTCTTCACAATTCTAAATCAACTTGGAGTTTTACAAGAAGACATAATCAAGTTAATTAATAGCAAAGAAAGTAGTCTTTTATCGAAAATTGAAGTCGGAGACAAGATAAAGATCTTAATGAATGATAAAGGAGAGCTACTTAAAATGTTTTATATTGATGACATAAAGAGTGGCATACAAGCTGAAAGAAACGAAGATAGTTACTCTATTTCAAAATATGAATCAAATATCGAAAAAGTTAAAGTCTTTAAGCATGTGATTATTGAAGATTCAATGTATGTATCTGGTCTAAAGGAGAATGTCCCGGACAGTGTATTAATGGACTTGGCTTACATCAATGGTTGGGATATTGATTTTACTCACGACATAAGAAAAGGTGATAGTTACAGCATAATCTATGAGGAAATAATTATTGATGGAGAAAAAGTAATTGACGGGGATATACTTATTTCAGAGTTTAATAATAGGGATAAAAAATTTATTGCAGTTAGATATGACTTGGATTCAGATACTTCAGATTATTTTAATCTTGATGGCCAAAATGTAAAAAAGGCATTTCTTAGATCTCCTGTGAAATTAAGTTACATAAGCTCAAAGTATAATCTTAATAGGAGACATCCTGTTTTACACACAATAAGAGCACACAAAGGAGTAGATTATGCAGCCAATAAGGGCTCTCCAATTAGAGCAACTGGAGATGGAACAGTATTATTTGCTGAATATAATGGAGGATGCGGTAATGAAATTAAGATTAAGCACTCTGAAGATTATGTTACTCGTTACTGTCATCTTGATAAATTTAGCTCCAGAACAAAAGTTGGTCGTAAGGTAAAACAAGGTCAAACAATTGGGTATGTAGGTAGCACTGGTCTAGCAACTGGGCCTCATTTGCATTATGAATTCCATGTTAATGGGAAGCACACGGACCCTCTTAAAGTAAAATTTCCAAATGCCTCACCCATTAATTCTTCTGAACTTAATAATTATAGAAAAAAATCTCAAAATCTCCTTAATGAACTAAATAACTATAAATATCTCATTAATCAAAGAGAAGTTTATGGCGGGTGAAATCTACATTGGCTTAATGACTGGAACTAGTGCAGATTCTTTAGATTGCGCAGCAGTTGAGTTTTCTGATAATGAGTTGAACATAATTGGACTAAAGAATTACGACATACCCAGTAATTTAAAGGAAGAAATTAGTGAAAATACAAGATCTAAAGAGCTTAACGAAACTCTAATCAAAGATTTAGATTTAAGACTAGGCGAATTTTTTTCCGATAGAGTAGAAAAATTTATTACATCTCTCAGTTTGAAAAAAGAAAAAATTGAGGCGATAGGTTCGCACGGGCAAACTATAAAACATGAACCTAATTCTATACCTCCTTTTTCACTTCAAATTGGTAATCCTCAGTTAATAAGTAATCAGCTCGGCATAAAAACTATTGCCAATTTTAGAGATGATGACATTGCGAAAGGAGGACAAGGCGCACCTTTGTCTCCTATTTTTCATAAAGAAGTATTCGCTATAGAGAATAAGAAGAGGGTAATAATAAATATCGGAGGTATTACTAATGTTTCCTTATTAGGTGGCGCAAAACTAATAGGTTTTGATACAGGTCCTGGAAATTGTCTTTTAGATATTTGGACTAAAAAAAATAAAATGGGTAACTACGATAACGAAGGTAGCTGGGCAAAATTAGGAACTGTAGATCAAGACTTATTGGATATAATGATGAAAGACAATTATTTTTCGCTTGAGCCGCCTAAAAGCACTGGTCCAGATTACTTCAACTTATCTTGGCTTCAAGATTGTCTTATGAAACTAAAGCGAGAAATAGATCCTCGTAATACTCAAGCAACCTTGGCAGAACTTACTGCAAGCAGTCTCTCAAATTCTTTGAAGAGACTTAAAATCGTTAATGAAAATAAATATGTATGCGGCGGCGGTGTTCATAATAAATTTTTGATGAGCAGGATATCATTCCTTTTAGGAGGGAAATGTTACTCAACAGATAAACTTGGGCTTGATCCAGATTACATAGAAGCTATTTGTTTTGCTTGGTTAGCATATAAAAGAGTAAATAATGTTAAATTTAATATGAGCGCAATTACAGGTAGCAATGAGAAAGTGTTTTTAGGTAAAGTGTATTTACCTTCTAGATAGAAAAGGACTCTCCACAGCCGCAAGTTGTAGTGGCATTTGGGTTAGAAATTATAAATTTTGAACCCGTTAGATCTTCTACATAATCTACTGTTGATCCTTGGAGATACTGCAGGCTTAAGGAGTCAATAACCAGATTAGCTCCCTCTTTTTCTATACAGGTGTCGTCTTCATCTATTGTATTGTCAAAAGAAAATCCATACTGAAAACCTGAACACCCTCCGCCGGTAACATATACCCTGAGATTCAAAATTTCAGATTCTGACTCTTTATTTTTAAGAGATAAAATCTTATGCACAGCTCCGTCAGTCAGTCGCATTAAAGAGGGTGTATAAGTTTCAACCATTATTTATACCTTTCAATTGATAATTACCAGTTATTAGATTGTAGCATTCTATCGCTTGACCTGCGGCTCCTTTAACTAAATTATCTATAGCTGAGATGATCACAATTTGATTCTCAATGGCTGATTGATAAATACCTATCTGACAATTATTTGTCTCAGCAACTTTCAGAATTTCAGGAACCTGACCATCTAACATTAATTCGATATTAAGTGAGTCTTGGTAAAAATCACTATAAATCTCTTCTATTGATTGATTCTGAGTATCCTCGAAATTAACATATATTGTTGAGTAGATTCCCCTCATGGCGGGAATAAGGTGAGGTAAAAAATTAATTTTTAAAGATGACCCATAAATTCCTTCAAGGACTTCAATTATTTCGGGGAGATGTCGATGTCCTCCAGTAGCATATGCTCTAAAATTTTCCTGAATGTCATCTTTTAGACTTTCGTTAACTGTACTCCTACCTGCCCCACTAATTCCTGACTTTGCATCAATGATAATTGAATCTATTGGAAGCTTGTTGCTAACTAAAGGTAGCAAACCAAGAATAGATGCAGTTGGATAACAGCCAGGTACAGCTACAAGATTGCTGGTTTCTATCAACTCAGCATTAAGCTCAGTAAGACCGTAAATAGAATTCTTTAAGTTTTCTAAATCTCTATGATTCGAACCATACCATTCTCTCCAGATTGAAGGATCTTTCAGTCGAAAATCTGCAGATAAATCAATGACTTTTATTCCTTTCTGAATAAAAGAATTTGCTTTATCCATTGCAGTTCCATGCGGAGTTGCAAAGAAAACGACATCACATTGAAAAAAGATCTGATCTTCCGGATCTACAAAATTTAAATCAGAACCTTGAAATAAGTCTGACACAGGAGTATTTTTTAGCTCTCTTGAGCTCACAGCTATTAAAGAAGTTGAGTCATGGAGAGATAAGAGTTTTATTAGCTCCTCACCAGCAAAACCTGATCCTCCTATAATTCCAACTTTAGTCATCAATATGCTTCCATATTTAAGGGAAGCGGATTATATATACTTGCAATGAGACAATCTAGGCTTAGTTTTTTAGATAAACATTTAGGAGTAATCTTTCCCAAGATGAAATATTTGTTAACATCAATCCTTTAGAGGCAAAGGATTCAGATTCCTTCAATAACCCTTGTTTATATCTTAAGTGTGCTAATCTCAGATAAAGAGCACCGTCATTTTTAGTTATCCTAAAAGCCCTCTCAAGTTCAGCATTAGTTTCAATATAGTTTTCTTGTTTCAAGTCGGAGTCAGCAGCTAAAAGTATCCTTTGTACAGAAGGATTTTGTGAATTTATTTTCATAATTTCATCTTCCAAAAACTCTTGGTTAGAAATCAAGAGTTCAACAGTTCTAGAGAAATCATTTACTGGGATCTTATAATTACTAACATCCCTCATGTTTTGATTAGACGCACAAGACCATAAGCCAATAACAACTAAAAGGATTGTTGAAAACTTAATTAACTTCATCCCTGACCCACCTCAAAAACTTCTTTTAACTTATCCATTACACTATTTCTTGAATTTTCAATTTTAGTTGAACACTCTCTTCTGACATCTGGAATTTTATTCGGTTCGGTGCCTTCTATAAAAGGAATAAGTATAGAATTTTTACATTTTTTTCCACTTCGTAGTCCATCCCCAATATCCGTCCAT
>CACBUE010000012.1 GCA_902542325.1 uncultured SAR86 cluster bacterium
ATTTTCTACCAGGAGAATTATCCCACTATCTAGCTTTGGGAGGTCTTAAAATATTTTACAGATTAGGTTTTTTAGATATTTTGATTGGAAAAAAGAACAAAAATAAAGAAATTATTAGCAATCCCAATAACGTGCTGACTTATAGAAATAAGTTAGGAATAGCAGCGGGTTTGGATAAAGACGGTGAATACATTGATTGTTTGTCTGCTTTAGGAGTAGGATTCATTGAAGTAGGAACTGTTACTCCAAAACGTCAGTACGGTAATCCTAAACCTAGGTTATTTAGAAACAAAAAGGAAAAATCTTTACTTAATAGATTGGGTTTCAATAATAAGGGGGTTGAATCTCTTGTTGAGAATTTAAAAAAAAGAAATTCGAACACACCCATCGGAGTGAGTATAGGTAAAAATTTTGAAACACCAAATGAGCATGCTTATCAAGATTATCTTTTCTGCATGGAAAAGGTCTATGAATATTCTAACTATATAGCGATAAACATTTCTTCGCCCAACACTCAAGAGTTGAGGAACTTAAGCAGCAAAGAATTTTTAAATGATCTTCTTGTTAAGATTAAAGATAAGCAAAGGCTACTTTCAAAATCTTATGACTATGTTCCTGTCTTTGTAAAGATTAGTCCTGACGAAGACGATCGTGCTCTCGAAGAAATATGCAAAAGTATTATTGAATATGAAATAGATGGAATAATCACAAGCAACACCACCGTCAATCATAATGATAAGAATGGCTATGGTGGCCTTAGTGGATTACCCTTAAGGGACAAAGCAATAGAAAAACTCATCTTTATAAAGAATATTGTTGGAAACAGAATACCAATAATTGCTTCCGGAGGTGTTATGTCTGTATCAGATTATCAAAACAGAATTAACTCAGGAGCTGACCTTGTCCAAATATATACAGGATTTATTTTTGAGGGCCCTAAGCTCATACAGGACATCCTTAAAATAAATCCTGCTTAAAGAAAGACTTGACAGAATACCTACTCTTGAACTTTATACTGTAAAGGAATTTAAGTTTAAGAAATTTATGAAATCACTAGTAATAGTCGAGTCTGGTGCAAAAGCAAAAAAAATAAAAGGATATTTAGACTCAAATTTTCCTGAAAATGACTGGCAGGTAGAAGCTTGCGTTGGTCATGTTAGAGACCTTTCTGATAAGGAAAATGCCGTTGACCCTAATGACTGGAATAACCTGAAATGGGAATTTTCTTCTAAAGGAAAGAAGGTAATGAAAGATCTCCGAACTTTCTGCAAAGAGTCTGAGCTTTTATACCTGGCAACAGATCCTGATAGAGAAGGTGAAGCTATAGCCTGGCATCTGCTGAGTGACTTTAATGATAAGAAATTGACTAAAGATCTGGATGTTAAAAGAGTCACATTTAATGAAATAACTTCCTCGGCAATAAAAAAAGCCATTAAGTCGCCTAGGCAAATAGATCAAGATCTAGTAGACGCATATTTAACAAGAAGAATTCTGGATCACTTAATTGGTTTTAAAGTTTCACCCTTGTTGTGGAGACATGTATCAAGGGCAAAATCTGCTGGTAGAGTTCAATCTCCTACTTTAAGAATTCTTTGTGAAAAAGAAGATGAGAGAGATTTACATATTCCAGAAGAATATTGGCCTTTTGAGTCAAGTTTTGATTTTTTGGGTACTTCATTTGAAGCGAAATTAACTCAAATCTTCGAAAGAAGCATCAACAAAGAACCTCTAAAAGATGAGCAAGAAATTAATAATTTGGTTAATGAATTGGAAGCTACCAGTTTCAAGTTAAAAAATATTGAATCTAGAGCTCAATCAAGTAGTCCCAAACCACCATTCAGAACTTCTACATTGCAGATGTCAGCCGCAAGTGGCTTGGGCTTTACAGCAGATAGAACTATGCAAGCTGCACAAAAACTATATGAAGGAGGTTTAATAACTTATCTAAGAACCGATGGTATATCGATCAGCACATCTCCCAATACAGGAGAACCATTTTCTGAAGAAAAGCCTGGTCCACCTCCTTTACAAGAAATAAGAAACTTTATTTCTTCAAACTATGATTCCACTTTTCTTTCGAAAGAGCCACGAATCTATAAATCTAAAGTACAAAATTCTCAAGAAGCTCATGAGGCAATCAGACCTACAGATATTTCTATGACGCCTTCAGATGCAGGTTTATCTGGAGATGAAGAAAAGCTATATACCTTGATATGGAATAGAACTGTTGCAAGTCAGATGGAGAGTTCAAAATATGAGAGAAAAACCCTTGTGATATCTTCAGAAGATAACAAGTATGAATTTAGGGCTTCATCAAGAAAGAATATATTTAAAGGTTTTGAGATTCTTACCGGCACTGAAGATGAAAAAGTTACATTATTTCCTGAAGGACTCGAGGAGGGGAGTCAGCTCAACTTAATCTCAAACAAATATGAACAAAAATTTACTTCACCCCCAAATAGATACTCAGAAGCTTCCTTGATAAAAAAGATGGAAGAGGAAGGTATCGGACGTCCCTCGACATATGCAACTATCGTTAAGGGATTGAGAACAAAAAAATATGCTTACGGAGCCAAGTCAATTATTCCTTCTGATTTGGGAAGAGTTTTAACTTCCTATCTGAAAAAAGTTTTTGAAGAGTTTTTTATAGAAACAGAATTTACTGCTCGAATGGAAGCAGATCTAGATGAAGTTGCTTCAGGAAATAAAAATTATGAGGAAGTTTTAAATGCTTTTTGGGCAGAGCTCCAAAATTACCTCAATAGAAAAATTAATGACATAGAAATAAGTAATAAGGATGAATTTAAAACTAGACAAGTTTTAGACTTACTCAATGAGGAACTCGGATCTGTAATCTTCCCTAAAGATTATTCCGGTCAAAATAGAAATGATTGTCCTAAATGTTCTAGTCCTATCAGTTTGAAATCAGGAGCTTGGGGTTATTTCGTCGGTTGCTCAGAATGTAAATGGACAAAAAAACCATTTGAATTCAATACAACCTGGGAAACCTATCAAGAACTTCCAAAAGATTTAGGACTTCATCCAGATTTGGGTAAGCCCATATATGCAGATTTAAGTGTAAATGGCCCTTGTGTGTGGACGTTAAATGAAGAGGATAAGAAACTTTTTGGAACCCCAGATGAAGACGAATTTATCTTAGATATAGGTTTGAATAGAGCAATAGAATTAATAGATACAAGCAATGCCGAAAATATATTGTTTATTGAAATTAATTCAAATTTACCAATTGTCCTTAAAAATGGAAGATTTGGAGAATACACTGAATTTGATGGATTTAATAAAGCAACCAAGCTGAAGCCTGAAGATAAAGATCCGAATCCTAAAGTATCTTATTACGAGCCTAATACAATAGATTATCAATCTGATTCTGGGAGAAGATATGTTTTAAACTCTTTAAGAATATTAGGATTTATTCATAAAGAAAATAAATCAATACAGCCTGTAGGAATAAAGATAAGAAAACCTGGTAAAGCGTTTAAGTTTGTAAAGAACTTAAAGGTGGGCGAAGTAGAGACAGAAATTCCGAATGACTGGTATAAATTGGATCAAGAAGAGCAAAATTTTATCATTAACGAAGTGTTAAAGCTCAAAAAAGGAGAGAGATTTGTTTCGCTTGAAGATTCAAAAGTTATCTAAATACTTTCTCTAAGGAGGGCTATACAAGAGCCTTCAATAGCAAGCTCCTCAACTTGCGGATTTATAATAATGTCATCATATTTTTGGTTCTCCGGTCTTAGCACAACTTTATTTTGAGACATTTCAATAAGGGTTTTAACCGTAACTTCATTATTAATTCTTGCAACCACAACAGATCCAACTTTCATATTTGCAGATTTACTTACCCCAATTAAGTCCTCTTCAAATATTCCTATGTCGACCATGCTGTCTCCTTTTACTCTCAAATAGTAGTCAACATCAGCAGAGAGAAGGTTATTTGATCTAGGAATAGTCTTTTCAATGTTTTCTTCAGCTAAGATAGGACCACCGGCAGCAACTAATCCAATTACAGGTATTTGATCATTCTCATTATCATTTAGAACTATTCCTCTAGAGGCTCCAGATAAAATCTTTATAAAACCTTTCTTCTCTATTGCCCTTAAATGTTGTTCAGCAGCATTAGGAGATTTAAAACCCAAAGATCTCGCTATATCTGCTCTAGTAGGAGGAATTCCTAAATCTAATATATGCGCTTTGATTAAATTTAAAATTTCTTCTTGTCTTTTAGTTAGATTTTTCATAATAATTACTGTAATTATATACAGTATATTGTATTATGCAATCATGTTAAAAATTGGAATTACTTCTAGAGCGCTTTTTGATTTAGATTCAAGTCATTTGATATTTAAGAATAATGGACTTGAGGCATATAAAGAGTACCAGATAGTTAAAGAAAATTGTCCCTTAAAGCCTGGTCAGGCTTTTTCTTTAGTAAAAAAGTTATTAAATTTAAATAACCAATTTAGCGACGAAAAGTTAGTAGAGGTTTTTTTGCTAAGCAGAAATACTGCTGATACTGGTTTGAGAATCTTCAATTCTATTCAATATCATGGTTTAGATATTGAAAAAGCAGCTTTTTGTGGAGGAAACAGTCCTCATGTATATGCAAAATCTTTTGGAGTGCATCTATTTCTTTCCACTGAATTCGAAGACTGTAAGTCGTCTATAAATAGTGGAATTGCTTCTGCTAGGATCATGCCTTCAAGAAATTCTAAAGTTGATAATGAAGCTCTTAAGGTTGCTTTCGATGGAGACTCAGTTATTTTTTCTGAAGAATCTCAGAAAATATTTGATGAGTATGGCTTAGAAGCTTTCAATAAGAATGAAAAAAATCTAGCTGATAATCCATTAAGTGGTGGTCCATTTAAGTCTTTCTTGAGAGAACTTTATAAAGTTCAGCAAAGTTTTCCTCGAGCCGAATGCCCTGTGAGGATTGCATTAGTAACTGCTAGATCGGCCCCTTCCCATGAAAGAGTTATAAAAACCCTAAGAGAATGGAAAATCAGGATAGATGAATCTCTTTTTTTAGGTGGTATGGATAAAACTAGTTTTTTAAAAGACTTTGGAGCAGATATATTTTTTGATGATCAAATTGAAAATTGCAAGTCAGCATGTTTGGAAGTTCCTACGGGTCAAGTTATCAACTTTAATTCAAGAATTTAAATTCAAAAAATGTATAATTACCACCTCAATTATTGAGTGGGAATAACTAACGATGGAACATGTCTGTCTTGATCTCGAAGGTGTATTAATTCCTGAAATTTGGGCTGAAGTAGCTGAATACACTGGAGAAGAGCAATTTAAATTAACGACTCAAGATCTTAAAGATTATTCAGAACTTATGGATATGAGAATTGATCTAGTTCAGTCGATTGGTTTATCCTTTTTAGAAATTCAATCTTTAGTCGATAAAATGGAGCCTTTCGATGGGGCTAAAGACTTTATTGATTGGGTAAGAGATAACTTTCAGTTAACTATTGTTTCTGATTCTTTTTACGAACTAGCCTGGCCCTTACTTAGAAAACTTGGCACTCCTTCTATTAACTGTCATTATTTAGATATAGAAAATAATGAATTAAAGGGTTATACCTTGAGACAGTTAGAGAATAAGAAGAAAGTGGTTCAAGGATTAAAGAATATGAAATTTAAAGTATTTGCTTCGGGTGACTCTTATAACGATATTCAAATGCTTCAAGAAGCCGATTTAGGAGTCTTTTTTCAAGCTCCGAAACATATAAGAGAAGAGTTTAAAGAAATTGAAGGAGTTGAAAGTCATGAAGATTTGAAGAATCTTCTGATAGAAAATTCTTCTTTTATAGGGAGGACTTAATATGGGTCAATCTCAAGGAAAAAAACTTAAAGAGGCCATTACAAATAATAATCCCCTAAAGATTGTCGGTACGATAAATGCTTATTCAGCTTTGTTAGCGGAAAAGGAGGGTCATAATGCCATTTACTTATCAGGTGGTGGAGTAGCTGCTTCTAGTTTAGGAGTTCCTGATCTAGGTATTTCCTCTCTTCAAGATGTTCTTATAGATGTTGAGAGGATTACTAATGCAACGTCAGTTCCCTTAATGGTTGATGCCGACACTGGTTGGGGTGGTGCATTTAATATTGCAAGAACTGTAAAGTCTTTTATCAACTATGGAGCTGCTGGACTACATATTGAGGATCAAGTATCCCAGAAAAGATGCGGTCATCGACCAAATAAAGAGATTGTTTCTACCGAAGAAATGATTGACCGAATCAAAGCTGCAGTAGATGCCAAGATAGATAATGATTTTGTTGTAATGGCAAGGACAGATGCGCTTGCAAATGAAGGCCTTGATTCGGCTATAGAAAGGGCTATAGCTTATCAAGAAGCTGGAGCAGATGCTCTCTTCCCTGAGGCTTTTGTCGAACTAGATCAGTACAGAGAACTTAAGAAACATGTGAAAATACCTATCCTTGCAAATATTACAGAGTTTGGAAAAACTCCACTTTTTGGTTGCGAAGAGCTAAGTCAGTCAGGAGTAGATATGGTCCTCTATCCTCTTACCGCATTTAGGGCAATGAGTAAGGCTGCTGAAGAGGTCTTTAAAGAAATTAAAACGTCAGATAATCAAGAAAGTCTCTTAAAAAATATGCAAACTAGAGATGAACTTTATGACGTACTAGATTATCATTCGTTCGAAAATAAATTAGACGAACTATTCAAAAATTAGATTAGGAAATTAAATGGGTGAGAAGAAGTTAGATGGAGCAGGTTTAAGAGGGCAGGTAGCGGGCAAAACCGCTCTTTCAACTGTAGGAAAAGAGGGAAAAGGTTTAACTTATAGAGGTTACGCCATAGAGGAGCTCGCTGAAAAAGCTTCTTTTGAAGAAGTGGCGTATATGCTTTTGTATGGAAATTTACCAAATCAATCTGAATATGACCTTTATTCGTCTAAACTAAAATCATACAGAGCTCTGCCGGAGGTATTAAAAGAGGTTTTAGAAAGAATTCCTGCCGAAGCGCACCCGATGGATGTTATGAGGACTGGTTGCTCTATGTTAGGAAATTTAGAACCAGAAGGTGACTTCTCTAATCAGAATGAAACAGCTGATAGGATAATGGCTTCTTTTGTTTCAATAGTTACATATTGGTATAGATACTCTCATGATGGAGTTCGAGTTGAAACTGAAACAGATCATCCTACTATTGGAGGTCAATTTTTATCCTTACTCACAGGAAAGGAACCTTCTGAAGAGCATGCTAGGGCACTTGATGTTTCGTTGATACTTTATGCTGAGCATGGCTTTAATGCGTCTACTTTTACTGCCAGAACTTGTGCATCAACATTATCTGACATGCACTCTTGCATCACAGGTGCAATTGGAACTTTAAGAGGACCATTGCATGGCGGTGCAAATGAAGCTGCAATGGAAATGATTGAAAAATACTCCAGTAGAGAAGAGGCTAAAGCTGGAGTCCTTGATCTGCTGGCTAAAAAAGAAAAAATAATGGGCTTTGGGCATGCTGTTTACAGTACTGAAGATCCTAGGAATGCGATTATTAAAGTTTGGTCAGAAAGACTTTCAAAATTAAATGGTGACACTACACTTTTTGAAGTTTCCGACGAAATAGAAAGAGTTATGGATGAAGAAAAAGGAATGTTTGCTAATACTGACTTCTTTATGGCTTCAGCTTATAACTACTTAAGGATTCCTACTGCAATATTCACTCCATTGTTTGTTATAGGCAGAACTTCAGGCTGGGCTGCAAACATTATGGAGCAAAGAGCAGACAACAGAATCATTCGTCCTAGTGAAGAGTATATCGGACCAGATAACTCTGTTTGGGTCGATATGTCTGATCGTTAATCAAGGGGAAAAATTATGTCTGGTAACGTTGAAACAAACGTACGTCCTAATCCGGATGACGTACTAGTTAAAATAGCTGATTATGTTTTAAGTAAGGACATTGAAAGTTCTGAAGCTTACAACACTGCAAGAAACTGTTTAATGGATACCTTAGGATGCGGACTTTTAGCTCTTACTTTCCCTGATTGCAAGAATTTATTGGGGCCTTACATCGAAGGCACTCAAGTTCCTGGTGGCGTCAGGGTACCTGGGACTAAGCATGTATTAGATCCCGTAAAAGGAGCTTGGGATATAGGCGCAATAATTCGATGGTTAGATTTTAATGATACTTGGTTAGCTGCAGAGTGGGGACATCCATCAGATAACCTAGGTGGAATTTTGGCAGCAGCTGATTATCTTTCTCAAAAGAATCTGGTAGAAGGAAAAGAACCTTTATCTATGAAAGATGTTTTAACTAATATGATCAAAGCACATGAAATACAGGGTGTTTTGGCATTAGAAAATAGTTTCAACAGAGTTGGCTTAGATCATGTTGTTTTAGTAAAAGTTGCCTCAACGGCAGTTATATCTTCTATGTTTGGATTGAATAAAGATCAAACAATAGATGCATTATCACAAGCTTGGGTAGACGGACAAAGTTTAAGAACCTATAGGCATGCTCCAAATGCAGGACCTAGAAAATCTTGGGCAGCAGGAGATGCTACAAGCAGAGCTTTGCAGTTAGTTTTATTGACTCAAAAAGGGCAAATAGGCTATCCAAGTGTTCTTACTGCTCCAACTTGGGGTTTCTATGATGTGCAATTTAAAGGAAATTCTTTCAGCCTACCAAGAGATTTCGATTCGTATGTCATGGAAAATGTTTTATTCAAGATCTCCTTTCCGGCAGAATTTCATGCACAGACTGCAGTTGAGGCGGCAGTCATTCTGCATGAGCAGGTCAAAGAAAAGTTTGATGAAATCGAGAAAATTTTAATTACGACACACGAATCAGCCATAAGGATTATCAGTAAAGAAGGCATTTTAAATAATCCAGCTGATAGAGATCACTGTCTCCAATATATGACTGCTATTGGACTACTAAAGGGAGATCTCGTTGCTGAAGATTATGAGGATGATGTGGCTTCAGATCCAAGAGTAGATCAATTGAGAGAGAAAATGTTTATCGAAGAAGATAATAGATATTCACAAGAATATTTAGAAGCTGATAAAAGGTCTATCGCTAATTCAATTCAAATATTCTTTACAGATGGCTCGTCAACGGTGAAGATTGAAGTCGAATATCCGATTGGTCACAGACGAAGAAGAGAGCAAGGTATTCCCTTGCTTGTAGAGAAATTTGAACGAAATCTAGCTACTCAATTTTCAGATCAGAGGTGCCAGGAAATTTTGTCATTATGTTTAGATCAGGAAAGTCTAGAGACTACCTCAGTACCTGAGTTTATGAACCTCTTCATAGCTGAATAACACAAATGAGTAAATTAGAACATTATCTAGAGAGTCTTATTTTCGCAAGTAGGTGGCTTCTTGCACCTATTTACTTGGTTCTTTGCCTGTCACTTTTGTTTATAACAATGAAAGTTATTCAAGATACTATCGTCTATTTACCTGTAATTCTTGAACAAGATGTCAAAGGGATTATGTTATTTGTTTTAAATATAGTAGATCTTATTTTGGTGGGTAATTTAGTTCTCATGATAATTTTTGCTGGTTATGAAAATTTCGTTTCTAAGCTACATGTAGCTGATGAGAGCGAAGATAAACCAATTTGGATGGGTCGAGTGGACTTTAGTGAGATGAAGTTAAAATTAGTCGCTTCAATTGTTACTATTTCCGGAATAAATTTATTAGCAGCCTTTATGGATTTATCTCAAATAAGCGATAGAGAGATCTTTTGGATGATTATTGTTCATGTTGTATTCATTCTCTCTGGGGTTTTACTTGCATTAATGGATTATGTTACTTCTAAATCAAAAGTTTATTAATCTAAAAAAGTTCAATATCTATCAAGCTATCTAACTCAGTTAACGCTTCACTGGAATTTATAACTTTAATCGTCTTCATTCCTAATTTTTTGGCAGGTTTCAGGTTTATTCCTAAGTCATCAAGAAACACAACTTCTGCGGGATTGACTTCGCCTCTTTCGCAAGCTCGTAAATAAAATTCTGGATCAGGCTTTCTAACATTTTCCTTGCTTGATTCAAACACAAAATCAAACATTTTCATTACTTCATCATGCTTGCCTGAGGCAGAAACATTACCTTCAAAGTTTTCTTTTCCCATATGTTGAATATTATTTGTTAGACAAGCTTGCAGAAGATTCCCTTTAATTTTTTTCAGAGCTCCTATCATGTCAGGCCTTACTTCACCCTTCAGGAGAGCAATCACATCTTTACCTTTGACCGAATGACCAAGCTCACTGCTTTCTTTGTAAAAAAGCTTATCAAATTCATCCAAATTTAACTCGTTCCTCTCTAATTTAGCCCATGCGTTAGAGTTAGGATTCGTAGAATTGACTAATCTTAAGAAATCTAAAGGTAATTCATTTTCTTTTTCGAACCTATTAAATGACTCAAAAGGACTACTAGTAATTACTCCTCCGAAATCCCAAAAAACTGCTTTTATCATAAAAATTCAATAATTTTTTTTTCGAGTATTTTGGAGGTTTTTAAATAAATATCAAATTTAATACCTAAATTGTTCAAAAATTCTATAATCGCACCGCGAATTACGTAATAAGATAAGAATATGTCAGGGAATTCTTTCGGAAGCTCTTTTATTGTGACCACTTTTGGTGAAAGTCATGGAGTAGCCCTTGGCTGTATCGTTGATGGCTGCCCACCTGGATTAGAGCTTTGTGAAGAAGACATTCAGAAGGAATTAGATAAGAGAAAACCTGGATCCTCTAAGTATACAACTCAAAGAAAAGAAGATGACGAAGTAGAAATATTATCTGGTGTTTTCGAGGGCAAAACAACTGGAACACCTATAGGTTTACTTATTAGAAATAAGGATCAAAAATCTAAGGACTATGATCAACTCAAAGATGTTTTTAGGCCTTCTCATGCAGATTACGTTTATTCAAAAAAATATGGAATAAGAGACCACAGAGGAGGAGGAAGGTCGTCAGCTAGAGAGACTGCTATGCGTGTGGCAGCAGGAGCAATAGCTAAAAAATACTTAAGCGAAAAACTGGATATCAAAATCATAGGATACTTATCTCAAATAGGTTCTATTACTATATCTAATTTTGATTCTTCACAAATTAGTCTCAATCCTTTCTTTTGCCCAGATCCAGAAGTTTTGACTTCTATCGAAGATTTAATTGATCAACTTAGGAAAGACGGTGACTCAGTGGGTGCAAAAGTAGAAGTCTCAGTCACTAATATGCCTATAGGTTTAGGAGAACCTGTTTTTGATAAGCTTGAGGCAGACTTAGCAAAAGGCCTTATGAGTATTAATGCTGTTAAAGGGTTTGAGATAGGAAAGGGCTTTGATCTCATAGATTCAAAAGGTTCGGAATCGAGGGATGAAATGACTTCAGAGGGTTATTTGTCAAATAACTCAGGTGGAATTTCAGGAGGCATAAGTACTGGCCAAGAAATAAAACTCTCTATCGCCTTGAAACCTACTTCAAGTATCAACAAAGAAGGCCAGACCATAGATTCGGGGGGTGAATCCAAAAAGATTCAAGTCAAAGGAAGACATGATCCCTGTGTAGGGGTTAGAGCAACACCAATAGCCGAGGCTATGACTGCGTTAGTTATAATGGACCACTTTTTGAGGAACAGAGCTCAAAATGCTGATGTCATAACTGAAATCCCTGATATCTCATAATAATCTCATGTCATTCACCCTATACGATAAGCTATGGAATCTTCATGAGGTCTCTCAAAGAGAAGACGGAACCTATCTTTTATATATAGATAGGCATTTGATTCACGAAGTTACATCCCCTCAAGCATTTGAAGGATTGAAATTAGCTGGCCGTAAGCCTTGGAGAATATCAGCTAATATCGCAACACCTGATCATAATGTTCCTACAACTGACAGGGACAAGGGAATAGCTGGTATAAATGATGAAGTATCAAAACTTCAAGTGGTTACGTTAGATGATAATTGCAAAGAGCATGAAATACTACAGTTTGATATTCATGATAAACGCCAGGGCATAGTTCATGTGGTTGGGCCTGAACAAGGATTAACTTTACCCGGCATGACAATTGTTTGTGGAGATTCTCACACCTCTACTCATGGGGCATTAGCGACGCTTTCAATGGGTATTGGTACTTCCGAAGTGGAACATGTTTTAGCTACTCAATGTTTGAAAACCTCAAAACTAAAAAATATGAGGGTTAACATTTCAGGTGAGCTGCAAGAAGGTGTCACTCCGAAGGACGTTACATTGGCAGTTATTGGAAGAATTGGAACCGCAGGAGGAACTGGTTATGCCATAGAATATGCTGGTTCAGTCATCGAAAATATGTCAATTGAAGGAAGAATGACTGTATGTAATATGGCAATTGAAGCTGGAGCTAGGGCAGGACTTGTAGCATATGATCAAACAACTGAAGCTTATATAAAAGATAAGCCATTTACCCCAAAAGGAGAACAATGGTTGGTAGCAAAAGAGCAATGGCAAGATCTTGTCAGCGATAGCGAAGCTCAATTTGATAAAGAGATAGAAATTGATGGATCTTTTATAGCACCTCAGGTTACTTGGGGAACTTCACCAGAAATGGTCAGTGATATTGATGGTGTAATACCCGAGCCTAATAGCGAATCTATTAGACATGCTCTGAGCTATATGAACCTTGAACCTGGGAAAAAAATAAAAGATATTAAGCTAGATCAGATTTTTATAGGTTCGTGTACAAACTCACGAATAGAAGATTTAAGAGAAGCAGCAAAAGTGCTTGAAGGCAAGAAGGTTTCTGAATCAATTAAGCGGGCTATCGTAGTTCCTGGTTCGGGTCTTGTTTCTCAACAGGCCATAGATGAAGGTATAGATAAAATATTTATTGACTCAGGCTTTGAATGGAGAGCCCCTGGTTGCTCAATGTGCTTAGCCATGAACCCAGATCAACTGGGAGATGGTGAGCATTGTGCCTCTACTTCAAATAGGAATTTTGAAGGCAGACAAGGCTATGGAGGAAGAACTCATCTTGTATCTCCTGTCACAGCAGCAGCTTCAGCTGTTGAAGGACATTTTGTAGATGTGAGGGAGTATTTATTATGAAAAATACCTCGACTTACCATAAAGGGCAGGCCGTTCCATTAAATCGAGATAATATCGATACTGACCAAATTATCCCTAAACAGTTTCTCAAATCAATTAAAAAAAGTGGCTTCGGACCTAATCTTTTTGATGCATGGAGATATGAAGACGAAGGATATCCAGGGCAAGATATAAGCAATAGAAAAATTAATAAGGAATTTATTCTTAACCAAGAGAAATTTATAAATTCCGACATATTAATAAGTAAGAAAAACTTTGGATGTGGTTCAAGTAGAGAACATGCAGTATGGTCTTTAATGGACTTTGGATTTAAGGTTGTAATAGCGGAAAGTTTTGCAGATATTTTCTACAACAACTGCTTCAATAATGGTCTTCTACCCATCGCTATTTCAGAACATGAAATTTCAACCTTGCTTGACTTATCTAACAAGAGAAAAGAAATAGAAATAGATCTACAGAATCAAATTATCTTTGTTGAGGATAATGAAATTGCGCATTTTGAAATTGACCCTTTCAGGAAAAAATGCATCTTAGAAGGTCTGGATGAGATTGGATTGAGTTTAACTCATTCGTCAGAAATAAAGGAATTTGAAAGGAAACATTCCTTAAAATCTCCTTGGATCTTTAACAAAGAAAGTGATTGATGAATAACAAAAATAATATTCTTGTTTTGCCTGGTGACGGAATAGGACCTGAAGTATGTGATGAAGCAATAAAAGTTCTTAAACATCTGAATGATATTTATAAATTAGATATCGTAATTGAGGAATCTGCAGTTGGTGGAAGTGCATATGAAGAATTTGGAAATCCTCTTCCAGAAGATACTTTGAAGGCAGCAAAAGGGGCTGATGCGATTTTATTAGGCGCTGTAGGCGGACCCAAATGGGACAATATTGATTATGAGCTAAGACCTGAAAGGGCCTTGCTGGGACTTAGGGCAGAATTAGATTTATTTGCCAACTTAAGACCTGCAATCTTATCAAAATATTTAAGTGATTCTTCTTCTCTCAAGTCAGATAAAGTTCAAGATCTAAATCTATTAATTGTAAGAGAACTTACTGGAGGAATTTACTTTGGTGAGCCAAGAGGTAGGTCTAAGTCTGGTGATTCTGCTTTTAATACTATGATTTATAGTAGAACTGAGATTAGGAGAATTGGAAGGATTTCTTTTGAAGCTGCTCAAAAAAGAAATAAAACCCTTTGCTCAGTTGATAAAGCAAATGTTTTAGAAGTAAGTGTTTTATGGAGAGAAGTTATTTCTGAACTTTCAGAAGAATATCCTGATGTCGAGTTATCTCATATGCTTGTAGATAATGCCGCTATGCAATTGGTGAGAGACCCACAACAATTTGATGTTATCGTAACAGGTAATTTATTTGGTGATATTTTGTCAGATATTGCAGCGATGTTAACTGGCTCAATAGGTATGTTGCCTTCGGCTTCATTAAATTCGGAGAATAAAGGAATGTATGAACCTGTTCATGGGTCAGCACCTGATATCTCAGGTAAAGAGATAGCTAACCCGATCGCAGCAATTTTATCTGTCGCTATGATGTTGAAATATAGTTTTAATATGAATGAGGCATCTTCAGCGATTGAGAACTCAATAGAAGAGGTTTTGTCTGAAGGTTATCGTACTTATGATCTGGAAGGAAGTAAGAAAAATAAACTATCTACTTCTGAAATGGGTAATAAGATCATTGAAAAAATAAAATAAGGTCATGAAAAAAGCAAATAGGATAGCTATTGTTGGAGCTACAGGAATGGTAGGTAAAGCCTTCCTGTCCATTCTTGAAGAAAAGTTTTTCGTCAATGCTGAGGTAGATTTATTGGCAAGTAAAAAATCTGAGGGAAAAAAAGTTACTTTTAGAGGTTCAGAATATGTCATCGCAGATCTTGCAGAATATGATTTTAGTAATACAGATCTAGCGCTTTTTTCAGCTGGAGCTTCTGTTTCGGCTAAATTCGCTCCAATTGCTGTTTCCCAAGGTTGTGTGGTTGTAGATAATTCTTCTTGCTTTAGATATGAAGCGGATATACCCCTTATTGTTCCAGAAGTTAATGGCCATAATTTAAATGATTATAAGGTGCCTGGCATTATCGCAAATCCTAACTGCTCAACAATACAAATGTTGGTTGCTTTAAAGCCTATTCATGACGAATTCAAAATTGAAAGAATAGACATTACTACTTTACAGGCTGTATCTGGAACAGGAAAAGAAGCAACAGAAGAGTTAAGGGATCAATTGAGCTCTTATGGAGGCAATAAAAACATTGAATCTAAGATTTATCCAAAACAAATAGCAAACAATGCCCTACCACAATGCGATGTATTTGAGGAAAACAGGTATACGAAAGAAGAAAATAAACTTCTCAAAGAAACGCATAAAATACTTGATCCAAATATACATGTTAGTGCTACTTGTGTGAGAGTTCCGGTTTTAAATGGTCATTCAGAATCAATTCATATTAAAACTGCGAAACCAATATCTGAGAAGACTGCAATAAAGGTTATGCAGGAAACACCAGGTTTGAAAGTGCACTATGGATCTGGATCACAAGATTATCCAACTGCTGCTACAGATGCTGATGGAGATGACTTAGTTCATGTAGGAAGAATAAGAAAAGATTTATGGAGCGATAAAAGAATTAATTTATGGGTTGTTGCAGATAATCTCCTTAAAGGAGCTGCATTGAATAGTGTACAAATCGCAGAATTAATATTTGATTGACACAGGAATGGAAAATTTTTTATTAAGGCTTGAGACTGAGTTTTATTTTATAACAGGTATTTATTTCGAGGGCTTGAGTGGATTAGCACTTGGCCTACTCTTTTTTTCTTTAACTTTGTTCCTAATTAGATATAAAAGGGAACAAAGACCACTTGTTACAGATACCGATATTTCAAACGAAATCGGCAATGAAAAAAATGCTAAGGTCAATCTTTCAAGAAGTTTGATAGAAATGGGTCAGTTAGATGAAGCCAAGCGTTTGCTTGAAGAAGTCCTAAAAGATAATCCTACTGAAAAAGAAGAGAATACTATTAAATTTCTACTTACTAAAATTAATTCTTAAGTAATGGATTCTAGGATAGCTTTAGGAGTTGAGTATGATGGAACTAACTATTTTGGCTTTCAAAAGCAAAATAGTACAAAACAAACCGTACAAGGCTCTCTAGAAGAATCGATTTCAAAGGTTGCAGATCATAAAGTAAAAACTTTCTGTAGCGGAAGAACAGATGCGGGTGTGCATGCCTTTATGCAAGTCATACATTTTGATACAAGGGCCATAAGATCATCTATTGAATGGTCCAGAGGTATCAATTCTTACCTTCCAAAAGATATTAGAGTTGTATGGGCAAAAGAAATAGATGAGAGTTTTCATGCAAGGTTCTCTGCTACCAAAAGATCATATATTTACAATATTCTTAATCATTCGACTCCCTCGGCGCTTTGGGCAGATAAGTCGCTATATGTACCTATTAGATTAGATATACAGTCAATGAAAAAAGGCTCTAAATATCTCATAGGAGAACATGATTTTAGCTCCTTTAGAGGTTCAGGATGTCAATCAAAGACACCTATTAGAAACATTCAAGAAATAAAAATCTCAAGGAGTGATGATTTTGTTACATTGGAAATTACAGCAAATGCTTTCTTACTTCACATGGTTAGAATCATAGTTGGGACTCTAATAATGGTTGGCAAAAAAGAAATACAACCTAAAGAAGTTGATAAAATTCTCAAACAAAAAAATAGAAAATTAGCAGGTAAGACGGTGAGTTCATCTGGATTATTTTTTTTAGGACCTAGCTATCCTAATAAATATAAGGTGCCGGAATTTAATAATAATTTAATATAATTATTGTTTAGTTTTTATATTTTATAATTTCATAATGAGCTACTTCATAAAAGTCTGCGGTATTACAAATCTAACTGATCTTGATCTTGTCATGTCTTTACCTATTGATGGAGTAGGCTTTAATTTATATGAGAAAAGTAAAAGATTTATTGATTTAAATGAAGCTGTGAAAATGTCAGAAAAACTTCCTGAACATTTCCAAGTTTTTTTAATCTTTGTAAATCAAGAAAAAGAATATATTTCTAAATGCTTAGCAGAGATACCAAGAGCAGTAGCTCAATTCCATGGGGAAGAATCACCAGAGTATTGCGAAAGCTTTGGAAGAGATTATATAAAAGCAATTAGAGTAAAGTCTGATACAAATATAGAAAAGATCAATAAGGACTTCAAAAGTGCTAAAATGTTGATCTTCGACAGCTATGATGAAAAGGAATATGGAGGTACAGGCAAGACTTTTGACTTAGATCTTCTAAAAGATAAAGCAGAGGTTCCATATTTAGCAGCTGGAGGTATCGACGAATCTAATTTTGAAGATGCTCTCCACTTAAACAACTGTATAGGTATTGACGTTTGTTCAAGCGTCGAAGATGTTCCTGGAATAAAAAACCATTCCAAGGTAGAGAATTTAATAAAAAAAGTAAGGAGTTTTCATGTCTGAAGAATTAATGCCAGATGTAAATGGTAGATTTGGAATATACGGTGGCAGGTATGTTGCTGAGACACTTGTCCCAGCTCTAGAAGAGTTATCAGAGCAATATGAATTGATAAAAAAGGATGAGAAATTCCTTAAAGAATTTAGAGATGATTTAAAAGATTATGTCGGAAGACCTTCTCCTTTGTATTTTGCAAAACGTTGGACAGAATTACTTGGTGGCGCAAAAATCTATCTAAAAAGAGAAGATCTAAATCATACTGGAGCTCATAAGATCAATAATACTGTTGGACAAATCTTATTAGCAAAACACATGGGTAAAAAAAGAATCATAGCTGAAACCGGAGCAGGACAGCATGGTGTAGCTACTGCCTCTGTAGCTGCTAGACATGGTTTAGAGTGTATAGTTTTTATGGGTGAAGAAGATATCCAAAGACAATCACTTAATGTTTTTAGGATTAAATTGCTTGGAGCAAAGGTAGTAGGAGTGAACTCAGGAACGTCTACTCTTAAGGACGCTATGAACGAAGCTATGCGCGATTGGGTAACCAATGTAGATGACACTTATTACATAATAGGTAGCGTGGCTGGACCTCATCCTTATCCTCAAATAGTAAGAGACTTCAATGCGGTTGTGGGTGAAGAAGTTCTAGAGCAAAGCAAATCAGTAATTGGCAAAGATCCAGATATGCTCGTAGCTTGCGTAGGAGGAGGTTCAAATGCTATGGGACTATTTTATCCTTTCATTGAAAAGAATAATGTTAGGTTAGTGGGCGTTGAAGCAGGTGGTTTGGGCTTGAGTACAGGTAAGCATGCAGCTCCTCTTAATGATGGTAAAGAAGGAGTTCTTCATGGTATGAGAACATACCTAATGCAAGATGATGCCGGTCAAGTTATCGAAACACATTCTGTTTCAGCTGGATTAGATTATCCTGGAGTTGGTCCAGAGCATGCATGGTTAAAAGATATAGGTAGAGCAGAGTATGAGTCTGCAGATGATGAAGAAGCATTAGATGCCTTTAAAGAATTAACTAGAGTTGAAGGAATTATGCCTGCACTGGAAACGGCACATGGCATTGCTTATGTAAAAAAGATTGCACCCACTATGAGAGAAGATCAATCAATAGTGGTAAATGTTTCTGGTAGAGGTGACAAGGATATAAACACAGTTGCTTCAATAGAAGGAATAGAGCTTTGACTTCTAAAATTAAAGAAGTTTTTTCAAATATTAAAGCCGAAAATAGAAAAGCTCTCATAACATATATTGTTTCGGGTGATCCTGATACTGAAACTACAATTGAGATCATGAACTCTATGGTTCGACAGGGAACTGATATCATTGAGTTAGGTATACCTTTTTCAGATCCGATGGCAGAAGGTATATCAATTCAAAAAGGTCATGAACGAGCATTAGAAAAGGGCGCTTCTTTAAGCGGTGCTTTTGAATTACTTAAAAAATTCAGGGTAAATGATAAAAAAACTCCGATTATATTTATGGGTTACATGAATACATTTGAATCCCTGGGGGCTAATAAATTTATGCTAGAAGCTGTCAAAGCAAGTTTAGATGGCATATTGATAGTAGACATGCCTCCTGAAGAAAGTTCAAACTTTAGCATTGAAGCTAAAAAGGTCGGTGTAGATATAATAAGACTGATAGCACCTACAACCAGCTCTACAAGGGCTAAGAAAATTTGTTCTCAGTGTTCCGGTTATGTTTATTATATATCTGTTAAGGGCATTACAGGGGCTTCAAATATAAATGCCGATGAAGTTAAAGCCAAAGTTAGTGAGCTTAGATCTCATACTGACTTACCTATAGCCATAGGATTCGGTATTAAAGATTCTGCCTCAGCTTCTTCTGTAAAAGATGTAGCTGATGGAGTGGTTGCAGGCAGTGTATTTGTTGATTTAATCGGAGAGGGTGGCAATATAATTGAAAAGGTGGAATCTAAAACAAAAGAGCTTTCTGAAGTGTTGAATTAAGAATGGCAAATTGGTTCGAAAAAATATTACCTTCTTTTATTAGAAAGGGCACTACTAAGAAGTCAACAATTCCAGAAGGCTTATGGCAGAGCTGCAGCAATTGCAATAATATACTGTACGTTCCCGAACTCGAATCTAATTTGTTTGTTTGCCCTAAATGTGACCACCACATTAGGATAGGTGCTAGAAAAAGATTGGAACTTTTCTTAGATCCTACTGAAACTATTGAAATTTCAGGGGATAAAATCCCAAAGGACTGGTTGAAATTTAAGGATACAAAGACTTATAAAGAAAGAATAGATTCAGCAGAAAAGGTCAGTAATGAAAAAGAGGCCTTACTTGCAATGAAAGGATATTTAAAAAAAATGCCAATCGTAGCTTCTGCTTTTGAATTTAGATATATGGGAGGCTCTATGGGGTCTGTAGTGGGACAAAAATTTGTTGATACAGTAGATTATGCTCTTGAAAATAAACTTCCAATGGTCTGTTTTTCCACTAGCGGGGGAGCTCGGATGCAAGAATCTTTGGTATCTCTTTATCAAATGGCAAAGACAAGCGCGGCCATAGAAAAAATGAGACAGGCAAAGTTACCTTATATTTCTGTAATGATTGACCCTATTTATGGCGGTGTGTCAGCAAGTCTGGCAATGCTAGGAGATATTAATATAGCAGAACCTAAAGCATTAGTAGGCTTCACAGGACCAAGAGTAATTGAACAAACATTAAATGTTCAATTGCCAGAAGGATTTCAAAGGAGTGAATTCTTATTAGAACATGGAGCAATCGATATGATTGTTCATAGGAAAGATCTTAAAGATACAATTCATCGACTTATATCTAGTCTGATATCAAGTAAATAATCCTATATGAACTCAGATCATTTATCTGACTGGCTAACATTTATTAATTCCAATAGACCAAATGAGGGTGATTTTGGACTAGAAAGGCTCGAAGACATCTACTCAGAAATTGTTCAGAGTCCCTTAGCAAGGAAAACCATTTTGGTTGGAGGCACTAATGGAAAAGGATCTACGATAGAATTCCTTAAAAATTGTCTTCTATCTGCAGGATACAATGTTGGAACCTATACCTCCCCACATTTATTAGAATTTAATGAGAGAATTAAAATAAATGAAAAATCTATAGAAGATACCAGAATCATGGGGTCATTTAAGCGGATAAATAACTTGAAGAAAAAGACCCGTCTTACATATTTTGATTACGCAACCTTGGCTGCATTTGATATTTTTTCTGAAGAGGAATTAGATTTTGCTATTCTCGAGATAGGCATAGGTGGTAAATATGATCCAGTGAATTTAATTAATTCAGATCTATCAATAATTACAAATATAGAACTAGATCATGAAAAGTGGTTAGGATCTTCTTTAGAAGATATTGGAAATCAAAAAGCTGCTATTTTAAAGAAAGGAAAACTAGCAATTCTTGGTTCTGATGAAATGCCAACCTCTGTAACGACTAAAGCAACCAAAATTTGTTCTTCTCACTACCAACTCAACAAAGACTTTTTTATCCAAGAAAATAAGAGTCATTGGTCTTATTCGTTTTCAGAAAAAAACTGCAATTTAGATCTTCTCTCTGTAGGTAGTTTAAATACTGACGCGGCTGCAAGTGCCATAACAGCTCATAATTTATTATCTGACAGAGAAGTAGAATTTCAATCTATTATTGAAAACACTAAACTAAAGGGAAGGTGTGACGTTGTTAATAACTTTATTCTGGATGTCTCTCATAATCCAGCTTCTGTAAAAAACCTCATTTCATTTATTGAAAAAAATTTCAAAAATCAGAAATTTAAAGTTATTTTTGCTGCTATGTCTGAAAAAGATAGTTCTTCGATTATAAAAGAAATAGCTCACCTAATTTCAGAATGGAATATTGCTTTTATCGAAGATAAAAGATTTGATATACCTTCTCTTATTAATTTAACCAAAAGCAAAGTAAATGTTAATGTTAATAGCGCAGATACAGTTTATTCAGCCGTAGAAAGGGGTTACTATGAAGGAACGCCTTATATCGTGTTCGGGTCATTTATAACCGTAAGTGAGGCATATAGAGCTTTAGATAAAATAAAATTATTAAATCATGAAAATAGTTAATTATTCTCTGGTGTTGTTTATTTTATGTTTTATTGTTCTATCTCTAGTAATGGATCCATTTGAGTATGATTCAGGGAATCAAAGGGAATTTCCCGATCAGATTCCTGAAGTGAGTCTCAATATACCTCTTGAAGAAAATCTATCTATCAATAGAGATATAGACCAGAAATTTAGTATGCCCGATCAAGATTTTAGAACAAATTTTGATCAAGCCTGGACAGTAAAGGTAGATACTTACAAAGATATATCAGAGCTAGAAACCGCTCTAAAAAAACTAAAAAATTTAGGCTACAAAGTTTATTCTAGATATGAAAATGATAATAAAGATGAGTATGGTTTGTTCATAGGCCCTACGCTGAAAAAAGAGGATTCTTCCAATGTTGCTGAAGAACTTAAAAATATAAGAGGATTTAGTCCAGAAGTTCAGAAATATGACTGAGAGCCTACAAATAATTGATTGGATTTCGGTAACTTTACTCTTGGTATTCGCGATAATAGGCTTTTTTAATGGTTTTATTAAAGAAGTATTTTCTGCCATGGCATGGGTTTTGTCTTTGATAACTGCATGGCTATATGGGCCGCTAATTTTTCCTTATGTAAATACCTACTTAGATTCTGAATCTGCGAAAAATATAATCAGTTTCATAATTCTATTTGTACTTTCTTTTATTGTTTTAAAAACCTTAGGCTCCATTATTTCAAAACTTATTTCTGCTATTGGCTTAAAAAGCTTGGATAAACTTCTAGGAGCATTTTTTAGTTCTTTAAAAGTATTGGCCATTTTGAGTAGCTTGTTTGTTTTTAATATGAACTATTTAGATAAGAATCAATGGTGGTTAGATTCATATTCAAGAACTTATTCACTTAGTTTTTACGAATATTCAAAACCCGTCTTCGATGAATGGATAAATAAAGCAGATACTATTCTTCAGAAAGATGATTCTAAGATTGCACTTTGATATAGAATATAATCAATGTGCGGAATAGTTGGAATAGTAAGTCAAACGGAAGTTTCTCCTGTCATTTACGACGCTCTAACTATTCTTCAACATAGAGGCCAGGATGCAGCTGGCATTGCTACTTCGACCAACAACAGATTTTTCCTTCGCAAGCAACTGGGCTTAGTAAGGGATGTCATTAGAAATCAACATATACTTAATCTAAGAGGGCAGATGGGTATAGGGCATGTCAGATATCCAACAGCAGGTAGTGAAGATAGAGAACTTGCACAGCCTATGTACGTAAACTCACCTTTTGGAATAAGTATTTCGCATAATGGTAATCTTACTAATCATGAAGAATTAAAAGATTCTTTAGTGAAAAAGGATTTGAGGCACTTGAACACTGATTCAGATAGTGAGGTTTTACTTAATGTATTCGCTAATGAGCTTCAGAAACAGGGATCCATTAATCCTGGTTCAAAAGAAATATTTGCAGCAGTTAAGTCCTTACATAAAAGAGTAAGAGGTGCCTATTCAGTAGTAATAATGATTAATGGTGTCGGTATTGTTGGCTTTAGAGATCCTTTTGGTATCAGACCTTTGATTGTCGGCTCAAAAGAGAGCGATTTAATTGGTAAAGATTACATGATAGCTTCCGAAAGCACTGTTCTGGACTCCTTAGGTTATGAAGTAATGGATGACGTAATGGCTGGCTCTGCAGTTTTTATTAGCTCTGATGGAAAAATCGAAACAGAATCTTGCATCAATAATCCCATTCCCACTCCATGTATTTTTGAGTATGTATATTTGGCAAGACCTGATGCGAAAATAGATAAAATATCAGTCCATAAATCCCGACTAAGAATGGGTGAATTTTTGGCTAAAAAGATCATAAAAGAGAGACCCGATCATGATATTGATGTGGTGATTCCCATTCCTGATAGTAGTACAACTTCTGCTTTGCAGCTAGCGACTACTCTTGGAGTAAAGTATCGTGAAGGTTTTGTAAAGAATAGATATATCGGAAGGACCTTCATAATGCCTTTTCAAGAAAAGCGTGAAAAGTCCGTTAAACAAAAGCTTAATCCAATAGATTTAGAATTTAAAGATAAGGTAGTTTTGCTTGTCGATGACTCAATTGTTAGAGGCACAACAAGTAGACAAATCATAGAAATGGCTAGATCTTCTGGAGCAAAGAAAGTTTATTTTGCCTCTGCTGCTCCACCGATTAGATATCAAAATGTTTACGGAATTGACATGGCCGCAACTACAGAATTGGTGGCACATCAAAGAACAGAAAAAGAGATAGAAGCTTTTATAATGGCCGACTGGTTAGTCTATCAAGATTTAGATGATCTAATCAGCACAGTTCAAGTTGGTAATAAAAAAATTAGTCAGTTTGAATGTTCAATATTCGATGGTAAATATGTTACTGATGATATAGATGATAAATATCTCAAGAACTTAGAAGATGTCCGAAATGATAAATCTAAGCTTTCCAGAAAATCTGCTAATTAAATTTTAATTTCTTCGATAGTTACAGAAGGTAAAATCGCATTATCTGCTGCCTGCTTATAAGAAGCAATTTCATGGAAATTAAGATATCTATATACATCAGTACCCATCGAATTTATTTCTGACATATACTCAGAGTATTCCTCTTTTGTCGGGATATGACCAAGAGTAGCAGATATTGCAGCCACTTCTGCAGAAGCCAAGAAAACATTTGCACCATCTCCTAATCTGTTAGGGAAATTACGTGTAGATGTAGACACAACAGTAGATTCTGCTTCAACTCTTGCTTGATTACCCATACAAAGTGAACATCCAGGCATTTCGAGTTGAACACCAGCTCTTTCAAAGATCTCATAATATCCTTCTTCAGTAAGTTGGTGCTTATCCATTTTTGTAGGGGGAGAGACCCAAAGCTTAGATGGCAGGTTAGATTCATTTTTTAAAAGTTTGCCTGCTGCCCTGAAGTGTCCTATGTTTGTCATACATGAACCTATAAATACTTCATCAATGTGAGTATTAGCTACTTCTGATAATGGCTTTATATCATCAGGATCATTTGGGCAAGCCAAAAGAGGTTCTGTTATTTGATTGAGATCTATTTCTATAACGGCAGCATATTCAGCGTCATCATCGGCTTGCATTAGAACAGGATTTTTCAACCATGCTTCCATTGCTTGAGCTCTTCTTTCTAACGTCTTTTTATCTTCATAACCTTCTGAGATAAGCCATCTTAGTAAAGTAACATTTGATTCTAAATACTCTCTTATTGGTTCTTCATTAAGTTTAATGGTGCAACCTGAAGCAGATCTCTCGGCAGAGGCATCTGATAATTCAAATGCTTGTTCAACTTTTAAATCTGGTAGACCCTCTATTTCTAAACATCTACCAGAAAAAATATTAATTTTTCCTTCTTTAGGTAGCGTCAACTGTCCAGATTGAAGGGCGGCATAAGGTATGGCATTCACTAAATCTCTTAATGTTATACCAGGCTGAATTTCTCCAGTGAATTTCACTAAGACAGATTCGGGCATATCTAAAGGCATAACTCCAAGAGCTGCTCCAAAAGCAACTAATCCAGAACCTGCTGGGAAACTAATTCCTAATGGGAATCTTGTATGAGAGTCCCCTCCGGTTCCCACCATATCTGGTAATAGCATCCTATTTAACCAAGAATGGATGATGCCATCTCCGGGTCTAAGTGCAACACCACCTCTGGTTTGGATGAATTCGGGTAGTGTATGTTGCGTTTCTATATCTTTAGGTAAGGGATAAGCTGCAGTATGACAAAAAGATTGCATAACTAAATCAGAGTTAAAACCCAGACAGGCCAATTCTTTAAGTTCATCTCTTGTCATTGGTCCAGTGGTATCTTGACTGCCAACAGTAGACATTCTAGGCTCACAATATATTCCAGGTCTTATTCCTTCCACTCCACAGGCTCTTCCAACCATTTTTTGAGCTAGCGTAAATCCTTTCTCGCTTTTCTCTGCCTCTTCAGGACGAGTAAAAGCGGACGAACTCTCTAAATTTAGAATTTCTCTAGTCTCATCAGTCAGACTTCTCCCAATAATTAACGGTATTCTTCCTCCCGCCCTAACGCCGTCCAGTAAAGTATTAGATTTGTATTCATAATGACAGAGTAAGTCTTGTGTTTCGGAATTAAGAACTTTCTTCTCATATGGATAGATTTCAATTACATCACCGAGTTTCATTTTGCTAACATCGCACTCAAATGCTAAGGCACCAGAATCTTCAAGTGTATTGAAAAAGATTGGGGCAATTTTTCCACCTATGCATATCCCTGCTTGTTTCTTGTTTGGTATGAAAGGAATATTCTCACCTATATGCCAGAGGAGCGAGTTGGTGGCCGATTTTCTTGATGATCCTGTTCCTACGACATCACCTACAAAAACCACAGGTAATCCAGATTCTTTAAGTTTATCAATTGTTTCTATGGGATCTTGCATAGTTTTTTTAAGCATAGCCAGAGCATGAAGGGGGATATCTGGTCTAGATGGTGCATCTGGGGCTGGAGAGAGATCATCTGTATTGATTTCTCCATCTACTCGAAAGACTATAGCTTTTATCATTTCAGGGAGTTCAGGTTTACTCGTGAACCATTCTGCCGCTGACCAAGATTCTACGACTCTTTTTGCGTTTTCATTTTTTTTAGCTAATTCGATAACATCATGCTTGGCATTAAACATTAATAATGTTTTGCATAAACCATCAGCTGCTATAGCGCCAACGTCTTCATCATCCAGTAAATTAATCAATGATTCAACATTGTATCCACCTAGCATAGTCCCTAATAGTTCTGTCGCATGAAGCTTATCTATTAGAGGCGAAGAGGCCTCTCCCTTCGCTACATCAGTTAAAAAAGCTGCTTTAACGTAAGCTGCAGGATCGACACCAGCAGGTGTTCGATTTGTTATCAACTCAAGAATTAATTTTTCCTCTCCGTCGGGAGGTGATTTGAGGAGCTCAACTAGTTCCGCAACTTGCTCGGCATTTAAAGGAAGGGCAGGTATTCCTTGAGAAGACCTTTCCTCTGCATGTTTTTTATATTCTTCTAGCATGATTTTCCAGGAGGATGTTTATAATTGAAGCGAAATTTTACCATATTCTTGAATTTAAAGTTGCGCTGAAATTAAAGGGATATATCATAAGCTTTAATGAAAAAGTCAGTCAAAACTCCCTGTATCGGTGTCTGTTCTACCGTTTTCGGAGACGAAGTTTGCAGAGGATGTAAACGTTTCCAACATGAAATAATTGAGTGGAATTCTTTCAATGATTCTGAAAAAACATCCGTATTAGATCGTCTTGAATCTTTAAAAGTTCAAATCTTACGATCTAAGATACAACTATTAGACAAAAATCTTCTGAGAGATAAATTACTCCATCATAAAATAAAATTTGATGACGATAGAGATCCCCTCTGTTGGGTATTTGATTTATTAAGATCTGGGAGTCAATCTATTGTAAATCCTAAAGAATTTGGTTTTGATCTTCTAACTAGCGATTCTTTGAGCTTATCAGATCTTAAGAAAACTATCGAAGAAGAACTCTTTGAATTATCTGAAGCCCATTATCAGCGTTATTTCAAAGTTGAAAAATACCTAAATGTCTGAAACTTGGGAAGCTATTCTGAGTTCACCCACACCGAAAGCTTGGATAGATAGAGCTTTAGATTCTTTAGACATACTATTAATTGACCATGCACACTGTGAAAAAAAGGCTGCTACTTCAGCAATATCTCTAATTCATAAATATCCGCATTATAATTTAGCAAAATACCTTTCGCCCCTTGCAAGAGAAGAGTTGCTGCATTTCGAACAGGTTCTTAGACTTATAAAGAAACATGACTTTCAATATAAAAACTTGAAATCATGTAAGTATGCTAAGACTCTATATGATGCCTCTGCAAACAAAGAACCAGATAAACTTAAAGATACCTTAATTATTTGTTCACTTATCGAGGCCAGATCATGTGAGAGGTTTCATGTTTTAATACCTCACCTGCCTTCTTCTTTGAGTAGCTTCTATTCGAGGCTTTACAAAGCTGAAGCGCGTCATTGCGATTTGTACTTAGATATCTTCTCAGAAATTTTTTCTGAAGACTGGTCACAAAGGCTTAAAAGGTTGTCATCTGTTGAATCTAATTTTATCAATAAGAAAGATGAGTTTTTTCGATTCCATAGCGGCTATTAAAACTATTTAACAACTGGCATTTCTTCCCAATTAGTAAGATATCTTGGCGATTTTAATAGTCTTCTCATTGACCATGTTTTCTTAATTCCTTGAGAAGCAAAAGTTACTCTTCCTACTCCAGAAGTGTTTATCTTATCTATGGTCATCATTAACTCTTTGCTATTAATTCTTTTGTCTACGGTTCTGAATAAATCGCCTTGATATACATCTTCGTCATAAAAATCACTTAGCATTACACCTGCTTTTATAAAATTTGTATTTGTTTTGAAGATTTGTTTCGTTAATCGTCTGGTGGCATTCAAAATATCTCTTGTATCATTTGTTGGAGAGAACAATTTATAGCTTCTAAATCCATGATACTGTTTATCTTGTTTACGAAAATAGTTAGTCCTCATAAAAACGGAGACCATCTTGCAGTATTGATCTTCTCTTCTTAATTTTTCACATGCTCGCGATGCATAATCACTTACAGCTTCATTAATAGAGTCGAGATCATCAACTTTTTTGCTGAATGTTCTACTCACCACTATTTGTTTTTTAGTTTTGGGTTGTTGCTCTAAACCAATACATGGATAACCTTTTAATTCCATTACTGTTCTCTCAAGAACACTACTAAATTTTCTTTTGATCAACTTAGTATCTATCTCAGCTAACTCAAGAGCCGTCTCTACTCCCAGGCTATTCAATTTTTTATTAATCCTACTGCCAACCCCCCAGACTTCCCTTACGGGCATCAATCCCATTAATTTTTTTCGTCTCTCTGGATCTGTTAAATCAACTACTCCATTGGTAGCTGGATAATGCTTTGCACCGTAATTGGCTACTTTGGCTAAGGTTTTTGTTGGACCTATGCCCACACAAACTGGTATACCAACCCAACGATCTATGGTTTTACGACATTGATGTCCGAATGCTTCATAGTTTCTAAGACCTGTTATATCTAAGAATGCTTCGTCTATGCTGTATACCTCCACTGCAGGGGATAAGTACTCTAAGGTCTGCATGACCCTAGAAGAGACATCGGCATATAACTCATAATTTGAAGAGAAGGCAATACCTCCTTTTTTTACAAAAGACTTTTCTATTTTGAACCAGGGCTCGCACATTTTTATCCCTAACTGCTTAGCCTCTTTTGATAGGGCAACGACACAGCCATCATTATTCGATAAGACAACTACAGGTCGTTTTTTAATATCTGGTCTAAATATTCTCTCGCATGACGCGTAGAAGCTATTGCAATCAACTAAAGCAAAGGTCATGACTTAATAAAGGTTTATAGAGGCTATTACTGTACCAGCTATTTCCAGTTCTTCTTCCTGATTAATTAGTATAGGCGGATATTTTGGATTTTCAGACATAAGACATATTTTTGGTTTGAGTAATAATCTTTTACATGCATAAGATCCATCTACTGAAGCTATGACAATTTTGTTATGGCTTGGCTCTATACTTCTATCAACTATTAAGATGGCGCCATCTCCTATGTGCGCATTGATCATTGAATCTCCACTAACACGAACAAAGTATGTAGCAGCTGAATTTTTAATTAAATATTCATTCAAATCTATGGGTCTTTCTACATAATCATCAGCAGGACTTGGCCAGCCAACCCTGACAGTATTTAAGAAATAGGGAATCTCTAGAAGGGACAAGTCCTCCTCCGATGCATCGCCCAGATAGTCAATTTTCATAAGGGTTTTATAAATTAATACTGTATATATATACAGTATAATTAATGAGTGATTTTGTAAAGCTTTTAACCTACTATTCTTTACGTTAAAAATATTAAGTCTTAAGAAATATGAAAATTTGGTTAATTTTAGGGGTAATTTATATTGGGTTTTTCTTCTGGTATACAGATCTGGGAGGAAAATTAACTCAAGAAGAAATACAGGGTTTTATCAAAAAACAAGAACAAAACATTCTTAATAGCGGAGTATCTCCAGACTCAGAAGAGTTTCGACTGAGAATAGATTTCATTACCAGGTTTATGGAAGAGGATAATGGCAAACAATTTATTATGGTCAATAATATTGAGATGAACGAAGATCCTGGAGATGTTCCTGGAGCAAATCCTGGTGAGTCTTCTGATCAATTACTATCTAGATATATGGAACATCTATGGCCAAATCTCCTTAAAAGAGCCTCTCACCCAATTTTCGGAGGTAATACTATTTGGCAATCTATGGATTTAGTTGGTATAGAAGGAGCTGAAACTTGGGATCAAGTAGCACTAATGAGATATAAAAGCCGCAGAGCGTTTCTTGAAATAGTTACTCATCCAGATATGATTGATAGACATGAGTTCAAGGTTGCGGCAATGAAGAAGACAATTGCTTATCCTGCAGAGCCGATAGCTTTTTATAGCGATGTGAGAATCTTTTTGGGTATGTTGATATTAATTATTGGTCTTTCGATTCAATTATTTTTCTCTAAGAGATAGAGAATCTATTGAGTTCACAAGAATCAGAATCCATCCGTATATACCAACCATATTGATCCCAATCTCCGAGAACCATCCTCTTAGTAGGCTGATTATTGACTTGAACATCATGAGAATCTGGGCGATGAGTGTGACCATGAATCAGAAGATTTACAGCAGATCTTTCCATGGCATTGAGAACTTCAGAAGGAGTTACGTCCATGATTTCTTCCTTTTTTTCGCTAGTAGCTTTTTTACTAATATCTCTTAGATCTTTAGCAATTTTTTGTCTTTCTTTCAGTGATTTACTGAGGAACTCCTCTTGCCATTTTCTGTCTCGGCTAGTTTTTCTAAATGATTGATAATCTACATCATCAGTACAAAGTAAATCCCCATGCATTAATAAAACTGACTTGCCAAACATTTCTTCAGTGTAAGGGTCGGTTAAAAGTTTCATGCCAGAAGAGGATAAGAATGCAGGCCCTATAAGAAAATCTCTATTTCCATGCATTAAGAAAATTTCTGTTGATTTATTGGTCTCTTTTAAAGCATCTCGAATTTTTATGATGAAGTCATTCTCAAGATCATCTCCAATCCAGACTTCAAATAGATCCCCAAGTATATAAAGCCTTTCTGATTTTGAGGCGGTTTCCTCTAGAAAGTTTAGAAATGCTTCAGTAATATCTGGTCTATCTTCTTGTAAGTGAAGATCAGATATAAAGCAGTAAGACATATTTATTCAGTTGTCACTTTAGTGTCTGTAATTGATATTTCTTCAACCGGAACGTCTTGATGAAAACCCGAACTACCTGTTGCTGTTGCTGCGATCGCTTCAACAGTTTCAAAGCCATCGACAACTTCGCCGAAAACTGCATATCCCCAACCTTGTATAGTTTCTTCCGTGTGATCAAGTGAAACATTATTTACTAAATTTATAAAAAATTGAGAGCTAGCTGAATGAGGATCGTTTGTTCGGGCCATCGATAAAGTCCACTTGAGATTTTTAATACCATTATTCCCTTCATTCATGATTGGAGGGTTACCTTCTTTGTTAACCATTCCTGATTCCATACCACCACCCTGTATAACAAATCCTGGAATGACCCTGTGGAATAGTGTCCCATTGAAGAAGCCACTCTCAGCATACTCTAAGAAGTTTTTAGAGGTTATGGGCGCCTCTTCTTCAAACAGTTCTATTACTATTGGCCCCAGTGTTGTTTCAAAAGTTATCACTTTTATCTCCTTTTCGTTTTGAGAACAGCTCACTATCCAAATAAGACCAACTAAAATTAATATTAAGCCTTTGAAAGAAGAGAGTTTGTTCATATTTCTGTTAAATTCATTAGTATGAGAGGGCTATAATAGGACTTTATGCTTAAGCTTCCAATATATTAAGGTAATGAAGGTAAATAAAACCAGATTTTGCCCCAGTCCTACAGGTCTTTTGCATCTAGGAAATCTACGCACGTCATTGTTTAGCTTCCTGATGGCCAAAAAAACTAATGGGTCCTTCTTACTGAGAATTGAAGATACTGATTTAGAACGATCTAAGAAAGAATTCTCTGATGCAATATGTGCAGATCTTAAATGGGTAGGTTTAGAGTGGGATGAAGGCCCGGAAGTTGGAGGAGAAGAAAAGTCTTACTATCAATCTCAGAGACTAGAACTTTACCAAGGGTTTTATGAGAAGCTTTTAGATCAGGATCTGATTTACCCATGTTTTACAAGCGAGGAAGAATTAAAAATCATACGTAGAAATCAGATTGCTGCGGGGCAACCCCCACGATATACAGGTGTTTGGTCTCAAGCTTCCGAAGAAGAAGTCCAAGAAGAATTGGATAAAGGAAATAAACCTGTTTATAGGTTTAGAATTCCTAAAAAGACAACTATTAGTTTTACGGATCTTGTGAAAGGCGAGCAATCTTTTTCAACTGACGATTTAGATGATTTCATTGTAAGAAAAAAAGATAGTACTCCCACATTTATGTTTGCTAATGCTATTGATGATTCTTTGATGGGAGTAGATCTTGTTCTTAGGGGGGATGATCATTTAAGCAATACACCAAGGCAAATAGCCTTATTGGAGTCGCTCGATCTTTCACTTCCTCATTATGCTCATGTGTCATTATTTACAGGTTCTGATGGGGCACCCTTATCTAAAAGAAATGGTAGCCTTTCCGTAAGTGACTTAAAAGAAATGGGTTACTTGCCTATAGCTGTCTCAAATTATTTATCCAGAGTTGGACACACAATAAATGATAATGACCTGAAGACTCAAAAAGAATTGGCTGATTCGTTCGAAACAAAAAATATCTCCAGTTCTCCAAGTAAGTTCGATTTAGACCAGTTACTTTTTTGGCAAAAGAAAGCTGTTGATAATTTAACTATTGATGAGTGTGCTAGTTGGCTGAGTGGAAATTTAGATAACTTGCCGCCAACTGTCCAAGAAAGAAGTTTTATAGAGTTGATAAAAGAAAATATAAATTTCCCAAATGAAGCTAAAGAGTATGTAAATAACTTATTTGTTAATGCTCTAAGTGGAGACGAAGAGAATTTAAAAATCATACAATCTGCAGGCCAGGAATTCTTTATTTTGGCACTTGAAGTGGTAAATGCAGGACTATCTGATTGGAAACAAACATGTAAGGATATTGAAGCTAGAACT
>CACBUE010000013.1 GCA_902542325.1 uncultured SAR86 cluster bacterium
AAAATGCCTCGCGAGCAAAAAGACAAGATATTGTATTTGGCATACTTAAGAGCAAAGCAAAGAATGGGGAAGATATAGAAGGTGAAGGAGTTCTTGAAATTCTTCAAGATGGTTTTGGTTTTTTAAGATCTCCAGATTCTTCTTACTTAGCTGGACCAGATGATATTTATGTATCTCCAAGTCAGATTAGAAGATTTGGATTAAGAACTGGAGACACAATAAAAGGTAAAATTAGATCTCCTAAAGACGGTGAAAGATATTTTGCAATTCTTAAGATTGAAGAAATAAACTTTGAACAACCAGATAAAACAAAAAATAAACCCTCATTTGAAAATCTAACACCTCTTTTCCCAGATGAGAGGATGCTTTTTGAATTAGGGACTGGAAGTACAGAAGATTTATCTTCCAGGGTTATTGATCTTACAGCTCCTACTGGGAAAGGTCAGAGGTCTCTCATAGTCTCCCCACCCAAAGCTGGTAAGACCTTACTTCTTCAGAGTATAGCTCACTCTATAGAAAGAAATAATCCTGAATGTAAAATTATGGTTCTCCTCGTTGACGAAAGACCTGAGGAGGTTACTGAGATGAAACGTTCCGTTAAGGGCGAAGTAATTGCAAGTACTTTTGATGAAGCTCCAACTAGACACGTTCAGGTCGCAGAAATGGCAATCAATAAGGCTCGAAGACTAGTTGAACATAAACATGATGTAGTTATTTTGCTTGATTCTATTACTCGTTTAGCCAGAGCATACAATTCTACTCAAGCAGCTTCTGGTAAGATTTTAACAGGTGGAGTTGATGCAAATGCATTGCAAAAACCGAAAAGATTTTTTGGAGCGGCAAGAAATATAGAAGGCGGCGGAAGTTTGTCAATAATTGCTACTGCACTTATTGATACAGGATCAAGAATGGACGAAGTTATCTTTGAAGAATTTAAAGGAACAGGAAACTCAGAAATCAATCTTGATCGTAAAATTGCAGAAAAAAGAGTTTTTCCTGCGATTAATGTCCGTAAAACGGGGACAAGAAGAGAGGATCTGCTAACTACTGATCTTGAACTAAGAAACATCACAGTTCTTAGAAAACTTCTTAATGAGATGGACGATACAGCTGCAATGGAGTGGGTCCTGGACAAACTTAAAGATTACAAGACTAATGCAGAATTCTTTGAGTCTATGAAAAGAAAATAATATTACTCTTCTTTTCCCTTCTTTTTACCAGCTCTTCTTGAGAAAAATAACTTCTCAACTATCCCGATACAAAGCACAAAAATCAAAGTAAAAAAAGCTATAAAAGAGATCATCATTTCTGAGTTCACTATTATTTCCTTATTTAAAAACTCTATCTTGGTAGGAGAAAAAAGATTGAGAGAATCATTGAAAGTAATAACCAAAGTTATACATAAAAAAATAAGAATGAGGAACAATCTAGCTTTCATAGAGATAAAATTTTGTTTGTCCACCTTTTGATTGTTTCATTTGACCTAATTTGGTTTTGAGTGAATTTATATCAAAGTCCTTTTCGCATTCAATATAAATCAATCCATTTTTTGCTAGCAAGGCATTTTCATCAATTATATCCAATGATCTTTGAATGAGCTTTTCATGAAATGGAGGATCTAAAAAAATTAAATCAAATTTAGCATTTAAGTAATTAAAATTAATCGAAGTTGAGTTTGCATTAATAATTCTGCATTTCTTTTTTATTCCGAGTTGTTTTGCAACATCTTCAATTGAGTTACAAAGACTCTTTTGTTTTTCAATAAAGATAACCTCTTTTGCCCCTCTAGAAAGTGCTTCAAAACCTAAGGATCCTGTTCCAGCAAACATGTCGAGACAATTTTTATTATCAAGATCGTTCAATAACCAATTAAAAAGTGTTTCTTTTGTCTTACTCTCAGTAGGCCTCAAACTTTTATTAGGCTTAAAAGTTAGCTTTGTTCCTCTATATTTACCTGCAATAATTCTAGTTGTTGCTTGTCTTTTGGCCATATGAACAATATTATGCTTTTTCAAACCACTAGTAACTAAATTTGATCTGTGGTTTTCCAAGATGGAAGATTTAAAAAAAAGCTATATCAATGCTATGCGAGGTGTTGTCTCAACTGTGAGTATTATCTCAGCCAAAGATGATGATGAAAGACATGCAATGACTGCAACATCGGTAACCTCTTTATCGCTAGACCCACCTGCTATGTTAGTTTGTGTAAACAAAGATGCTTCTATACATAACATTATCAATTACGGGTCATCATTTTGTATAAATATATTATCTAGTAGACAGAAGGAGCTCGCAGAAGTGTGCAGTAAAAGCGAAGAAGGGGAAGCTAGATTTGAAGGCCAACTTTGGAAAGAGAATGATAACTTTATTTATGCGAAACAGTCTTTATCGAATATCTTTTGTGAGTGTTCTAACCTTGTCGAACATTCAAGTCATACAATATTTATAGGAAATGTAACCAGTGTTATAAATAGTGATGAAGATTGTCCTTTAATATATGGTTCTGGGAAATACTTAAATTAATTATATGAAATTACTTGCTACTATCTTTTTATTGTTCCCTTTAATTATTTATTCCGAAAGCAAGGTTTATTTCATTAACCTTGAAGATGGGGACGAATTACAATCTCCATTTCTCGTTCAATTCGGCCTCTCAGGAAAAGGTATAGCACCAGCTGGTGTTGATATAGATAATACGGGTCATCATCATTTATTAATAAATGTAGATTCAATAGATTACTATTTACCCATACCTTCATCTAGTCAGCATATTCATTTTGGTCTAGGTCAAACAGAAACCGAACTCAATTTGCCTCCAGGTAAGCACCAACTTCAATTAATTTTAGGTGATAAATATCACGTACCCCATCAGCCGCCACTTGTCTCGAATAAAATTCAAGTAACAGTAACTGAGTAAATGAAAAGCTACCTTTTACCAGGTCTTTTTCTGGGTTTAGTTTTTTCCTTAACCTTGAAATCTGAGATTAGCATCGATGGTGTGCTAGATGAGAAAGAATGGCAAACTGCAAAAAAGGTAACTACTTTTTACGAAGTTTATCCTTATTCCTTAAGAGAGGTCGAGGATATAAAAACTGAAGTCTTAATATATGAGGACAAAAAGGGAATCTATTTTGGGTTTAGTAATTATCAACCTAATAATACCATGCGAATCAAGAACCATCTTCGTGATGAAGAGAGATCTATATCTGACAAGAATGGCGTAGCTATTGATTTCGATGGTGATGGAATAAATGCCTACCAGTTTTTCACTTCTTCAAGTGGCTCTATCGGTGACTCTACTGTAAAAGATGAAAAAGAAAGAAATTGGGATTGGGACTCTGACTGGAGTGCAGAAACTAGTTTTCAAGAAGATATATGGTTCTCAGAAATATTCATTCCTTGGTCGATAGCTACTATGAAGACGGTAGAAGGTGACAAAAGAAAAATAGGCCTTGCTTTTTATAGGATGGCTATGGGTCTCGGTAGAGGTTTTTCAACAATAAAAGGCAGCCCTTATCAAAATGTTTTCCTTTCTGTATTTGATGAACTATTGGTAGATAATTTTGATTCCTCTGAAATTGACATTTTTCCGTACATTACAATAAATGAAGATATTGCAAATTCTGAGATTTTTGCGAAGGGAGGTGCTGAGATATTCTGGAAGATTGATTCAAGTAAAGAGTTGAACATAACCTTAAATCCTGACTTCGGACAAATAGAAAGTGACGAAGTTGTAGTAAATTTTTCCTCTGTCGAAACCTTTTATTCCGACAAAAGACCATTTTTTTCTGAAAATCAGTCATTATTTGATGTTAAAGACTCATTATTTAGAATCATAAATACCCGAAGAATCGGAGGTAGACCTGATTATGATTGTTCTAGATTTGATGAAGAAACTTTTTGTAATGAAAACAAGATTGGGTCAAATGATATTGATTACGCAATTAGGTATAGCCAAAAGGGTATAGTAGATTTTGGTTTCCTTGGAGCTTCAGAGAGAGATGAAAAATTCAGTAATGGAAGAGATTTTTATGCGTTAAGGCTTAACACAAGCGCTAATGGACTTACCTATGGATATTTAGGAACATACGTAAATAAACCCTTTTATGATAGCAATGCTCAAGTTAATTCATTTGATTTTGAGTACAGACCTTCTAAAGAGTATAGGTATACAGGAAATATTATTCATTCAGATATCGAATCTGGAGAGGGTTATGGTTTGAGGGCAGGTTATAGATTTGATCCTAATCAGGATTTCCATTTGAGTGGGTCATTCTTATATCTAGATAATAAAATAGATCTCAATGATATGGGCTACTTGGCTTTAAACAATAGAGCTATGTTCAATGGTAGAACTCAATTCAAAACAACAAACTTTTCCAAAGGGTCTATCTTCAGATCTAGAATGTTTGAGTGGGGTTATGGATTCAAAGCTGATTCCAATTTTAGAAAGCAAGCTGGCAATACAGCATTTAAAATAGAAAGTTCTTTTATTGATACATCGGATATGGTGTCAGAAATCTTTTATAGAACAAGTGGCAGAGATTTTAGAATCACAAGAAAGTCACCTCTAGCTCCTTATATAAATATGCCTGAGGGGTATGGTGGATATGTTGAGTACAATGGTCCCAGAAATCCTATTTTCTTTTATAGCGCGAGAATACAAAGAGAAAAGGGTAGCGAACATTCTCCTCAGCTTGGTTGGAAAAATTCTTATAGAGGTATGATCAAATATATGCCTACCGAGTTCCTATCTTTTTCACTATTCCATCAAGAAGAAAAAGAAGATTTATGGTTGAATTGGATACAAGATAATTTGCTTGCAACCTTTGAAAGGCAACAAAGGACGAGCATTATTGGTATGCAGTGGTTTTCTGGTTCTAAGCATGAATTAAGGATAAAGACTCAACTGGTAGCGTTTACTGGTAGAAATCCACAATCCTATTATGGCGATGTTAATGGCAATCTCACACCTGCAAATCTTGCAATACCCAATATAACAATTAGTGAATTGGCTTTTCAAATTAGATATAGATATGAGTTTATGCCTTTAGCATACCTGTATCTGGTTTATTCAAAAGGCGGCAGAATAACTGCCGATGATGATGAAGATAATATGACAGAACTATATAGAAGGCCTTGGAAAGATCCTACCGATGAGAATCTCACTATAAAACTTAGATATAGATTTTAACGCCCTTAAATAATAGAATGACGCATTCTAAATAGGGGAGTTAACTTGCAAGAAAAGCTGCTTAAAGTCTTTTTTTTATATTCATTCTTTCTATCTCCACATATTCTGACTGTCGAAATTGATGTCGATGGAGTTCTTGATGAAAAAGAATGGTCACAAGCAAAAGAGATAACTAAATATTATGAAAGCCTTCCCTTTACTCTAAATGACGCTTCAGGTTCTCAAAAAGTTCTTGTTCTGGAAGATGAAGATGGAATCTATTTTGGTTTTATAAACTTTCAGGATCAGGAAACTATTAGGGTACAAAAACACCAAAGAGATGACGAAATGGCCAATGCTGATATGGTTGGTGTCTCTATTGATTTTGATGGTGATGGTCTTTTATCCTATGGATTTTCCATCTCAGCGGGAGGTTCCATTCTTGACAATGTAGTCAGAAATGAAAATGAAGTGAACTATGATTGGGACTCCGACTGGGGTCATGGGGTAAGCATAGGTAAGGATGTCTGGTATGCAGAAATGTTTATACCTTGGAGTGTAGCGCCCATGAAAGCGCAAAAAGGAGATAAGAGGAGAGTTAGATTGTCCTTTTATAGGTGGTTAGTGAGCGAGTACATAGTACGTAGTACTATTAAGGGCAATGCTATGACTGAAAAATTTATCTCCATTTTTAATGAATATGAATTTAATAACTATGATGTTTCAAAAATTGATTATTTCCCTTATGTTAATTTATCAGAAGATCGTATTCTTGAAGAAGATAGAACAAAAGTTGGAGCAGAGATATTTTGGAAAATCGATGCGGGAAAACAACTAAATGTTGCAATAAACCCAGATTTTGGCCAAGTAGAGAGTGATGAACTTGTGGTAAATTTTGACTCCAGTGAGACTTTTTATTCTGACAAAAGACCTTTCTTTTCTGAAAATCATTCTTTGTTTGACGTAAAAGGTTTCAGATTCTTTTACGTAATCAATACCAGACGCATTGGCGCTGCACCAGATTATAAATGTTCTTCGTTTGCAAGTTCTCTACAAGATTTATGTGAAACATCAAAGGTAGGAATATCTGATATAGATTACGCTATTCGTTACACTCAACAAAATGAGACATTTGATTTCGGTTTCTTGGGAGCTTCAGAGTCTGACGAAGAATTCAGTCAAGGAAGAGATTTTTATTCGTTAAGATTAAGAAAATCTGAAAAAAAATTATCTTTGGGTTTTTTGGGAACATATACCAAAAGACCAGTTCTGAATAGAGACGCTACTGTTAACTCTATAGATGTAATTTACAGACCAAAAGACACATTGAGATTCGATGCAATTTTCATTAATTCGCAAGTGGAAGAACATCATATAGATAAAGATTCTGGAAATGCTTTTCGTTTTAGAATGACATCTTCTCCAAATAAGAAGAGATATCACGATTTCGGTATTTTTTATTTTGATGAAAATCTAGATATTACCGATATGGGATATCAAATGGAAAATAACTGGTTATTTGTGGGCTCACAAAATGGCTTGAAGTTTACAGAATATGATGAGTCATCTATTTTCCAGTCTAATCAACTTGAATTAGGATTTGGGCATGAGGCTAACGGCGATCTTGATAAAGGTGCTGACTTTTCATATCTTACTTATAAAAGTTATTTCAAAAATACTTCTTATTTGGAGATGACAAATTTTTATAGAACTTCGAGCAAGGATTATTGGATAACAAGGAAAGATCCAACTGCAACTTTTATTAAAAAACCACAAAATTATGGAACAAATATCCAATTTTCTGGCCCATCAAAAAGTTTTTTTAATTACTTTATAGAATTAAAAAGAGAAAAAGGAAGCCAGTGGAGGTCTGCTATAAGCTTCGCTAACTCATACGCAACAAAACTTAGTTTTGCACCCAGAGACAATCTCAACTTCTCTATTTATTATCAGCATTTAGAAGAAAAGGAGTGGTTAAACTGGATTCAAGATAATCTACTAGGTATCTATTCAAGAAAACAGAGAACGACAGTTGCAGATATCAATTGGTTTGGAGGTGATAGGCATGAGTTGAGAGTAAAGGCACAAATGGTTGCTTTTACTGCAAGAGATCCAAAACCTTATCTTGGAGATTCTAATGGAAATCTTAATCCGGTTAATTTTTTATTAGATCCTTTCACACTTAGTGACCTAGCTTTTCAGATAAGATACAGATATGAGATACTTCCATTAGCCTATTTATATGTAGTTTATTCTAAAGGAGGGCGCATCATCCAAACTGATTTAGAAGATGATTTAGAGGAAATTTACAAGAGGCCTTGGAACGAACCTCAGGCAGATACCTTTACTGTGAAAGTTAGATATCGTTTTTAACCACACAATCCTCAGAACAAAACCAATATTCACCTTTTCTGATTGATTCCGAAGAGGGAGTATTTAGATCACATACACAACACTTAACAATTTCTATTTTGTGTGTTGTTAATTCTATTTTTTTATTACTTTTCAGTCTTGATGTTATGTAAACCAATAGGATTACCGCAATCAGGATAATCAATTGCCACATTTCTAGGGAGTCTCGGCAATAGGTCTTTTTATATCTTCTTTGCCAATTAAGCCTAAGGTAAGAATATTAGCCCATGACCTTTCTTTAACTGATTCATTTCCTTGAAAATCAAAGTTTGGATAATTTGCATTGAGTATCTCTAAGCTTGTTTTTCTTAATTCTTCATAATCAAGTATTTCATAGGCCTCAACTAGGATCGATAGTGCAAAAGGAGTCTGAGGGGTATTGGGTAAATTTTCTATTACATATTTTGCTCTACCTATCGCAGCTAGATAGGCGCCTCTTTTCATATAAAAGTCTGCAACATATATTTCGTGCTCAGCTAAAAGATTTCTTAGATAGATCATTCTTTGTTTTGCATGGGGTACATATTTACTCTCTGGATATCTCGAAATGAATTCTGATAGTTCACCAAAGGAGGTTTGAGCCATCACAACCTCTCTTTTTGCTAAGTCAGATTGAAAATATCTTGAAAATAAGCCTGAATCATCTGTGAAGGCTGCGAGGCCTTTCATATAAAAAGCATAACCAGTGTGGGAATGCCTTGGATGAAGATTTATAAATCTTTCAGCAGCTGATTGACTGGCTTCAAATTGCGAATTCATATAATAAGCATAAATGAGTTCTGCTTGCGCTTGCTCTGCATATCTTCCAAAGGGGAATCTCGATTCTAGCGCTTCTAAGCTTAAGATGGCAGTTGAAAAGCTTCCATTTTTTAATCGAGTTTGGGCTTGATCATAAAGTTCTTTTTCTACCAATCGCTCATCAGGCATTTCCTCATTTGATGAGCAAGAAGAAACTAAAAGCAAAAGCATAAAAATCCCTAATATACTGAGATTTCTCTTGGTAGAATTAATAAAATTGTGAAGGATTATCATTTAACTTACGAATTCTACAGATCAGACTAGTTCTTGGACAGGAAAACGTTAGATGGGTTCCAATTTGGTTTAATGGAAAATAAAAAAAAGATATCACTTAATTACATCGCTCTTCCTGCCGACCAAGGACAAAGGGTTGATCAAATAACTGCAAAACAATTCCCTGATTATTCAAGAGCACATATTCAAAGGTGGATCAAAGATGGCGACTTACTTGTTAATAGCAAGGAAGTTAAATCCAAATATATTATGCAAACAGATGATGCTGTCTCAGTGAATTTTTTGGAAGAATCTCAATTAGTCGATCTTCCTGAAGATATTGCTCTTGATGTAATTTTTGAGGACGCAGAAATACTAATAATTAATAAACCCGCAGGCTTGGTTGTTCATCCAGGCTCGGGAAATAGAACGGGTACCTTGGTGAATGCTTTATTAGCCCATAATGCGAATCTCAGCTTCCTGCCCCGAGCCGGAATAGTTCATAGACTGGATAAGGACACATCTGGTTTGATGGTTATATCTAAAACAGAAAGCTCTTATCTTAATTTAGTGGAGCAACTCAAGGAAAGATCAGTAACTAGAACATATTTAGCAATGATCGTAGGAGTACCGGTTATTAACAAAACGATAAATGAACCCATTGGAAGGCATCCAAAAATAAGGACAAAGCAAGCTGTTAATCAAAATGGAAAGGAAGCAATTACAAGGTTTAGCATTCTCGAAAATCTAGATGGGTATTCTTTGTTAAAGGTAAATCTGGAAACTGGACGCACTCATCAGATAAGAGTTCATTTATCTCATATGGGTTATCCTATAATTGGTGACCCTCTTTATGGCAGTAGAAATAAATTTTCTCGAGGATCAAGTGAAGAGCTAAAAAAAATAATTTCTAACTTCAAAAGACAAGCCCTGCATGCAGAGGAACTTCAATTAAATCATCCCTCTAGTGGAGAGTTATTGTCATTTAAAGCTTCTATGCCTTCAGATATGCAAACTCTGCTAAATCAAATAAAAGTAAATGGGTCCTGATTTCTTCAAACCCAAAACATCCCTTGGAGAAAAAATTCAGTGCTTATCATTCACTAAAGATTATTTTTACAAAAATAATATAAGCCCAGAAAAATCTCGAATACCAAAGATTTTTACTAAATTTGAAGATATCCCTATTCAATATATGAACCAGGTTCACGGAAACAGATTACAAACAATATTCTCTCATTCAGCATTTCCTATAGATGAAACAGATTCTCTATTTTCTTCAACTAGCAATCTTGCTTTGGGTGTTTTGACTGCAGACTGTCTGCCAATCGCATTGTCAAAAAATGATGGTAGTGAGTTTGCTATTCTGCACGCAGGCTGGAAAGGCCTTTTATCAGGAGTAATTGAATCTACCTTGACCTCATTCACAAAAGGCTGTTCTGATGTGTCTGCATGGATAGGACCTTCAATATCCTTAAAAAACTATGAAGTTGGCAATGATTTATATGAATCTTTTATGAATAAGGATGATGGATCAGAATCCAACTTTATAGAGAAAGACCATGATAAATGGCTATTTAGTCTCCACGGGGAGGCGAAAAGAATTTTGGGCAAATATGATATTAATGTAGATTTTTCTTCGGAGTGCACATTCGAATCAGAATCATTATTCTCTTACAGAAGGGATCAAACTGAAAATAGAATACTTTCTATTATTTGGAGAAATGAATGAAAACTAGAGGGTTTATAGGATTAGGAATAATGGGATTTTCAATGGCTGGATACATATCAAAGAAATATCCAACTCTAGTTTTCAATCGCTCTGTTGCTAAGGCAGAAAATTGGGTTAAAACCTATAAAGGTGAGATTGGTAATAGTCCAGCAGAACTAGGTAATGTCTGTGAAGAGATTTATATGTGTATCGGAAATGATGATGATGTAAGAGAAGTTATATCCGGAGAAAATGGTATTTTAAGTTCAATATCACCGGGGGGTATTATCGTTGATCACACCACAACATCTTCTATTCTTTCAACTGAAATGAGTGAGATGTGCTTACAAAAGGGAGTTCATTACATAGATGCTCCTGTTTCGGGTGGCCAAGCGGGCGCGGAGAATGGTTCTCTTACGATTATGGCAGGCGGAGAAAAGGCTGCCTTTGATAAGGCCAATGTCACTATGAACTGTTATGCAAAATTTACAAAATTAATGGGTTCCTCAGGATCAGGTCAGCTTACCAAAATGGTGAATCAAATATGTATAGCTGGATTAGTTCAAGGACTTGCTGAGGGTATCAATTTTTCAGAAAAAGCTGGTTTAGTAACAGAAGAAGTAATAGAAGTTATATCAAAAGGGGCAGCACAATCCTGGCAAATGGATAACCGCTGGGCAACTATGTTGCAAGATCATTATGATCATGGTTTCGCTGTTGATCATATGCGTAAAGATTTAAAAATAGCTATTCAAGAAGCAGAAAAACAAGGTGCTAGCCTTGAAATTACGAAACTCATAGATAGTTTTTACGAAGACATACAAAAAATGGGTGGCAGCAGGTGGGATACTTCCAGCTTATTGAAAAGATTACAAAATAATGACTAACTTCCCAAATGCTAGCGATGAAGCCGTAAGACGCTTATTAGATCAATCCAAAGGTCATTTATTTAATTTGGCTGAACAAATGAAAATAGAGAATTTGAGTGAAGAATTTTTAGCTGAAATAGTTATTCCAATCTCTTTATATCTAGATCAGAAATTTCCTAAAAGAAATCAGCCATATTTTATTTGTTTTACGGGGGGACAAGGTTCTGGAAAGACTACACTTTCTTTTTTTATACAAAAAGTACTAAATGAAATAAGTCAACGACCTGCTGTGGGATTTTCTATTGACGATATTTACAAGTCCCAAGAAGAAAGAAGAATTCTCGCAAATGAAATCCATCCACTTTGTTATGTACGAGGAGTGCCGGGAACCCATGATATTAGAATGGGCTTAGATCTGATTACTGAACTATCAAATGCAAATCCTGAGACAGAGACAAAGATCCCTGCCTTTTGTAAACCTGAAGATCAACACTATCCTTTAGAAGAATGGCCTATCTACAAAGGGAAACCTGATTTTATTTTCTTTGATGCCTGGTGTGGTGGGGCTCAGCCATTACCAGAAGAGGATTGGCTCCCACCCTTAAATCAGCTTGAAAAGGAAGAAGACCCAGATGGAATTTGGTCTAAATGGAGTAATCAGGAACTATCAAAGGACTATCAGATAATGTTTTCTTTATTTGATTTACTTTTAATGATCAAAGTTCCTAGTATGGATTTTGTTTATGAAAGTAGGTGGATACAAGAGCAGACTCTAGCAAAGACCATTAAAGATAAAGATCTAAAAGATAAGATAATGACAAAAGAAGAGGTATATCGCTTTGTAATGCATTATGAGCGTTTAACACACTATATTTTAGAAGAACTACCCAGATTATCTGACATTGTCTTAGCAAGAGATGGCAATTTTAAATTCTCTATTTCAAAAACCCCCTAGATGCAGTTAATATAAGGTTTTCTTGACTTAGACATATCAAATGTCACAATGCTCAACCTCCTTAGATTTGGAGCAACTTTATACAAATATTAAATGGACAAAAGTAATAAATCTGGTGCTGAAGCATTAATCCATTCTCTTCATCTTGAGGGGGTAGATCTTATGTTTGGGTACCCAGGCGGAGCAGCACTACATATCTATGATGCAATATTTAATCAAAACTATGTAGACCATATTCTTGTTAGACATGAGCAAGGAGCCGTCCATGCCGCTGATGGATATGCGAGAGCAACTGGAAAACCAGGCGTCGCATTAGTCACCTCAGGGCCAGGAGCTACTAATGCCATTACAGGCTTAGCTACTGCTTATATGGATTCCACCCCCATCGTAGTTATTTCAGGTCAAGTTAAATCCAATTTAATTGGAACAGATTCTTTTCAAGAAACCGACATGATTGGCGTATCGCGACCTATCGTTAAGCATAGTTTTCTTGTTCAAAGAGCAGAAGATATACCTGACATCGTAAAAAAAGCTTTTCATATAGCTACAACAGGAAGAAAAGGTCCGGTTGTTATTGATATCCCTAAAGATTTTACCGATCCTGAATATAAATTCGAATTCAATTACCCAACGGAAGTTAACATGCGTTCGTATAATCCTCCAGAAGGGGCAGATACGTCGAGAATAAAAGAAGCGGCTGATCTGATTGCAACAGCTAAAAGACCTGTCATTTATTCTGGCGGCGGGGTAAATCAAAATAATGCTTCTGAAGAATTAACCGCTCTAGCAAAACTTTTAAATTTTCCAGTTACCAATACTTTGATGGGATTAGGTGCATTCCCAGGTTCTGACCCACAATTTATGGGTATGTTGGGTATGCATGGAACTTATCAGGCAAATATGGCTATGCATAATGCAGATTTAATCATTGCAGTAGGCGCTAGGTTTGATGATCGAATTACAAATGATCCTAATCAATTTGCCCTCAGTGCCAAGAAAATCCATATTGACGTGGATCCTGCGTCCGTCTCAAAAATTATTCATGCAGATATACCAATCGTTGGTTCTGCAAAAGAATCATTAACTGCACTTATTGAAGAACTTAAATCTAGAGATTTGAAAACTAATGAATCAGATATTTCTGAGTGGAACGAACAGATTAAAAACTGGAGAGATGCACATGGCCTAAACCATTCTCTATTAGAGATGGGAGCGCAAAATGGAAAGATACTTCCTCAGCAAGTTATACAATCTCTATATAAAGAAACAAATGGAGAGGCTTTCGTTACATCAGATGTGGGTCAACATCAGATGTTTGCTGCTCAGTACTATCATTTTGATAAACCAAGACAATGGATAAATTCTGGAGGTCTTGGCACCATGGGCTTTGGACTTCCATCGGCAATGGGAGTTCAGCTGGCATACCCCGAGTCTATAGTTTCATGTGTTACTGGTGAAGGAAGTATACAGATGTGTATCCAAGAACTTTCAACATGTCTTCAATATGGGTTGCCTATAAAAATCATTAATCTTAATAACGCCGCATTGGGAATGGTAAAACAATGGCAAGACATGCAATATGGAGGTAGGCATTCATCTAGTACGTATGAAAATTCACTACCAGATTTTGTGGCACTTACTGAGTCATACGGACATGTTGGTATAAAAGTATCTAAATTCGATGAGCTAGAGTCAGCTATGAAAGAGTGCATATCCCTTAAAGATAAACTGGTATTTTTAGATGTGGATGTTGATCCAAATGAACATGTTTATCCTATGCTCGAGGCTGGTAATGCAATGGATCACATGCGTCTTAGCAAAGACGAAAAGACTTGGTAATGAAAAGAGTAATTGCTTTATTGATGGAAAACCAACCCGGGGCTCTTTCCAGAGTAGTTGGCCTTTTTTCTCAAAGAGGTTACAACATTGAGACGCTAGTTGTGGCTCCCACTAATGATGCAACCTTGTCTAGATTAACTATGTCTACTGAGGGCGACGAAAAAGTGGTTGAACAAATAACCAAGCAACTGGATAAATTAATTGATGTTGTAATGGTTACTAATTTAAGTGAATCCGAATTTGTTGAAAGAGAGTTGATGTTGATAAAGTTTACAAAAGATTCTTTTCCTGAGAATGTCTTTGATGAATCCAATATAGTGTCTAAGAATAACAAAATTATAAATGTACAGGTTGTAGGTACATCATCGGAATTGGATAAATTGATTTCAGAGATTGATACAAATAATCCCGTTGAAATTGTCAGGTCAGGTTCTTTAGGAATATCATCTGATGAAAAAACCTTAACTATAGAAAATTAACAGGAGCGAGTTATGCAAGTTTATTATGATAAAGATGCTGATCTAGATATTATTAAAAATAAAAAAGTAGTCATAGTTGGTTATGGTTCACAAGGTCATGCACATGCAAATAATCTCAAAGATTCGGGTGGAAATGTAACCGTTGCACTCAGAAAAGAATCTGCTTCTTGGTCAAAAGCTGAAGCTGCTGGGCTGCATGTTCAAGAAGTTTCAGAGGCTGTAAAAGATGCTGATATGGTGATGATTTTAATGCCTGACGAATTGCAATCTGCTACTTACAAGAGTGAGATAGAAAATAACATCAAACAAGGTGCTGTTTTAGCATTTGCGCATGGATTTAATATCCATTTTGATATGATAGAGCCGAGAGAGGACCTTGATGTAATAATGGTTGCTCCAAAAGGGCCTGGTCATACTGTTAGGTCTCAATACGAAATAGGTGCAGGAGTTCCTTGCCTTATTGCGATTCACAAAGACATATCTGGGAATGCAAAAGAAATTGGTCTTTCATATGCTTCAGCTATAGGTTCTGGGAGAGCTGGTATTATTGAAACTAACTTTAAGGACGAAACAGAAACTGATTTATTTGGAGAACAAGCAGTTCTTTGTGGAGGGCTTACTCAATTAATCCAAAATGGTTACGAAGTTTTAGTCGAAGACGGATATCCACCTGAAATGGCCTATTTCGAATGCTTACATGAAGTGAAACTTATAGTAGATCTTATATACGAAGGCGGATTAGAGAATATGAGATATAGTATTTCCAATACAGCAGAATTTGGTGATTATGTTAGTGGTCCAAAAGTAGTTAATTCGGATGCCAAAGAAGAAATGAGAGCAGTATTGAAAAGAATTCAATCAGGTGAATTTGCTCAAGAATTTATGAGCGATTGCAGAGAGAGTAATGATGGTAAGGGCGGACCGAGGATGAAGGAATATCGCCAACAAACTTCAGAACACTCGATAGAAAAAGTAGGATCTGAACTTAGAGCTATGATGCCTTGGATAGCTCAGAACAAAATTGTAGATAAAGCTAAAAATTAAGCTTATGTCTGATGACCGTCAAGAAAGTCTAGATCTCTTTGATGATCACGAAGAGGTTGTCTCCGAGGATGGCAAGAAGGTTACTCGAAAAGGAATATATTTACTGCCTAATCTGCTAACAACCGCTTCACTTTTTTCAGGATTTTTCTCAATTGTTTCTGCCATAAATGGAAATTTCATTGCTTCAGGTATGGCTCTATTTGCCGCTCAAATGCTTGATGGTCTGGATGGTAGAGTTGCAAGATTAACCAATTCTCAGAGTTTATTTGGCGCACAATATGACAGTCTTTGCGATGTCATTTCTTTTGGTCTTGCACCAGCTATTATTGTTTTTCTCTGGGGTTTAGACTCCATCGGCCAAACTGGCTGGGTATTTTCGTTTTTCTATGTTGCTGCCGCAGCATTAAGGCTAGCTAGATTCAATACCTTCATAGGTTCAGAGGATACTTACTTCAAAGGTTTGCCCAGTCCTGTAGCTAGCGCTACAGTCGTCTATTTTGTATGGGCAATGAGTTCTTTTGGTGTTCAAGGAGAAGAAGTTGGAAGAATCTTAGCAATATTTACTGCTCTTCTGACTGGAGTCGTCTCTCTTCTGATGGTGGTCAACATTCCTTACTATAGTTTTAAAGAGATTGAACTTAAAAAGAGAGTACCTTTCTTTAGTATGTTATTTGTTGTTTTCATATTTGTTCTCATTTCTATCGATCCACCAATCGTACTCGCATTATGTGCCTTTGCCTATGTCATTTCGGGGCCGATCTTCTGGGCAGTAAAAGCCTTACGTAAATAGTTAATTTCTAGTAAGATGCGCGATCCACGTAAGTGGGTCTGTAGCTCAGCTTGGTTAGAGCGCACCCCTGATAAGGGTGAGGTCGGAAGTTCAAGTCTTCCCAGACCCACCATTTTAAATTTCTATTAACTTCTATCCTTTGGTTAACTAAACTAAGATGAGATTTAATTAATGCCTTTTTAAGAAATCGTATGTTTAAAAAAATAACAGAAAGTCTTCTTATTTTTCTCTTCTCTTTGCAGACTTTTGCAGAAGTAAAAGAGTTAACTATTTTGCATACTAATGATTTACATGCGCACTTTTTCCCAAGAATAGCGCCTTGGATAAGTGAATCTAGAAAGATTGGTGGTTTTGCCAATTTGGCCACCTTGGTAAAACAAGAAAAGGCATCTAATCCTAATAATATTCTTATTGATGCAGGAGATTACTTCTCAGGTCCTTACATAAGCACTTTAACTAAAGGTGAGGCAGTGATTAAGTCGATGAACTTCCTGGGAATTGATGCAGCTTGCATTGGCAATCATGAATTTGATCATGGATGGGACAATATGTTGGAACAAATCAACAAAGCAAATTTTCCAATTCTTAATGGCAATCTTTTTTTTGAAGGAACTGATGATCTAGTTTGGGATAACCCTTATATAATTCTGGAAAGAGCAGGATTAAAAATTGGAATTATTGGTCTTCATGGAAAATTTGCTTTCTATGACACCATCAATTTTAAAATGACTGAGGGTATTGAAGCCAGAGATGAAGAAGAATATCTGAGAGAATACATAAAAGAGTTAGAACCCATAACAGATATCATTATTCTTGCGGTTCATCAGGGTATGCCAGGAAGACAATCTACCATTGGTTTAACAGATGTTGAGAGAAATCTTTATAAGGATATTCTTCTCGCCCAAAATGTTCCCGGTGTGGATATTATCGTTACTGGACATGCACACCAGGGAACAGAAAAGGCTCTGGTTTCAAATGGCACAATTATTGTTTCAACCAATGCGACTGCAACTGAGCTTGGAAAGCTTCAAGTTATGTTTGATACTGAAAAAAAGAAAATAGTTTCTCATTTTAATGAACTCATAACTATTTATGATGATGAGCTAGAAGATGATGCAGATATGCTTCGTGAAATTACTTTTTGGCAAAAAGAAGTAGACCAGGTTGCAAAAGTACCAATTGTTTCCTCCACAAAAAAACTTGTAAGGGCATACGGAAAAGAATCCAACATGGGTAATTTATTCGCTGACGCAATAGAAGCTTTTGATCCTAGAATAGATATAGCCGTTGTCAACAGTGGTGCTCTTAGACAAGACATAAAACCAGGAACAGTCACTAAAGGGGATTTAATTTCTGCATTTCCGTTTCCTAATACTGTTGCCATGACAAAATTAAAAGGCTCTCAAGTTGTAAAAATATTTAATCATGCTGCAGGTATGACAAATGGCATATTGCAAGTTTCAAAAAATGCCAAATATTCATTTAGTCCTAGAAATAAGGTTGATGAAATTTGGATTAAAGGAAAGCCATTAAAAAATGACGATGAATATTGGGTAGCCGCTCCTAATTTTGTTACGCAGGGGGGAGACGGATATTGGGAATTTCAGAACTCAATTGAGTATATTGATACAGGAGTTTTGATAGTTGATGCAGCTGAATATTTTCTTCAAGATATGGAAGTTTATGAACCCAAATATGAAGGAAGAGTCGTTGTTATCGATTCAGAAATTTAATATCTACTCTTAACTAACTTCACTAGAAATTTACAAAAAGTTATTTAATTTATAACTTATCTCAAACATAATATTTTGATGAACACTACAAAATATTTATCCAAATTCACCTTTCTCTTATTATTTATTTTGAGCTATGGTATTTCCTCTCATGATGAAAGTAAGGTTGCTAAATATGCTTCGGAATTAGCTCATGCACCTTCACCACTTCCGGATAGGGTGGTGTTAACTTGGGAAGATGATCCGGCGACAACTCAATCTGTTACATGGCGGACAGATGTCTCAACAAAAAAAGGAATGGCTCATTTGGCACTAGCAAATGCAAATGGAAGAGCCCTAGAAATAGAGGAGTTTATAGCTGAAACTTCATTCTTTAAGAGCGATATTAATGAGGCTAACTATCACAGTGTAACGTTCAAAAATCTTGATCCAGACACTCTCTATACTTATCGTGTTGGCGATGGAGTAAATTGGACTGAGTATTACCATTTCAAAACAGCTAGTGACAGACCTAGACCTTTTAGCTTCATCTATTTTGGGGATGCTCAAAATGAAGTTCGTACTCATTGGTCGAGAGTTTTTAGGGAGGCATTTAGAGATGCACCAAGAGCTGCATTTACGTTACATGCTGGTGATTTAATCGATAATCCTAATTGGGATGCTGAGTGGGGAGATTGGCATCAAGGCCCTGACTGGGTGAATGGTACGATTCCTGTTGTAGCAACTCCTGGTAACCATGAATACTATCGAATTAATCAAGGTCCTGAATCAGAACGTTATTGGCAGACAAAAGATGGAAAGACTATTGACGTCATGATGACCGCATTTGAACCTGTGCCATCGGATAAAGGAACGACCTATAAAGTTTCATTTACCGGACCTGAAGGCAATAGTGCATCCTTTGAGTTCAATGATGGAGGTAATATCATTTTTGTAGATGATCAAGTTGAATCCATTACAGGATTCAAGAAAAGTGAGTTAGTTGGTTCAAGTTTTTACTCCAAGCCCCTATACGATCGACAAAGAGTTCGAGGAACCCCAGCCGTCAGTAATCATTGGCGTACACAATTCGCTTTTCCTATTCAAGATGTTCCTGATGAAACTCTAAAAGAGACTGTTTATTACATTGATTATCAGGGTGTCCGTTTTATTTCATTGGATTCAAATAAGGCAAAAGAAATACAGATCCCTTGGTTTAGGAAAGTACTGGAAGATAATCCTAATCGTTGGACTGTTGTCACTTTTCATCATCCAGTCTTTTCTCCTGGATCAGATCGAGATAATAAAGAGCTTCGTGAACTATGGAAGCCTCTCTTGGATGAATTTAAAGTAGATTTAGTGCTAAGTGGTCATGATCATACCTATGCTCGTACCGGTCAGATAGACACCGAAAATCTGGAAAATGTACCCTCTGGCTATCAGCAAGCCTATGATCCTGACATTGGAACAGTTTATGTTGTATCTGTAAGTGGACCGAAGATGTATGGCATTACTAAAGGTAATTATGCTAAGCGAGTAGCTGAAAATACTCAGCTTTATCAAATTATCAATATTGATGATAAAAACTTAACTTATAAAGCTTATGAGGCAACTGGAAAACTTTATGATCAATTTTCACTTCAAAAAAGAAAAGGATTGCCTAACCTTTTACTCGAAGCTCTTCCTGAAGAAAATAGAAAATAACTATTCTTAAGGACTCTTCGATTGGTCAATATTTCACACTTAAGATATATTTCACGATGTGGAGACAAGAAAAGAAACATACCTAAAGGTGTTGGTCAGTAGGGGTTATGATAATCCTAAACTATCTGAGCTAAGCGAATCAGCACTCAAAGAGATTCTAAAGAATGAAGAATCCTTTTATAAGAGAAATTCTAGTGAGTAGAACATTATTGGGGTTTGCTTACTTTTTGGTTTTCACTACACCGATACAGATTGCATTTTGCATATGGACTTACTCTTTTCTTTTCTCTCCAGAGCATAGCTTAATGACTTTTAGTACTTCTGATTTCCTGGAACTTACATTCCTTAAGCCCGTAAAAGTTTGGATGTATTCTTGGTTTTGGAATGGTTTTTTAAATCTTGTCTGGAGTCTCCCAGCAAGCATAATGGTTACAGTGAAACTGATAGTAAATACATGGTTAGGGCTCTGGCTACTTCCAATCGCAAAGGATTTATATGATAAAAAAAGCACTTAGGAATTTCTTAGCGAAACGCACCATCGGTTACAAACTTAGAAATTACAGCATGAATACTTTTTCTAGTTATGACTTGTTTAAAAAGATAAGAACAGATGCTGAGACTAAAAGAGATTTGGAAGATAGGCCTCACGAAATATTATATTTTCATAAGGTAGATGATCCTTATTCCCATTTAACCATTCAATATATAGAGAAAATTAAGGCATCTTATGACGTAGTCTTAAATCCCATCTTAGTTGGAGATGAAAATCCTGAAACCATTCATGAACCTAATTTATATAATGCTTATTGTTTGGAAGATGCAAAACGCATTGCTCCATACTATGGAATTGACTTTCAACCAACATCTTATCCAAACCAGGAATTAGTTGATTTATCCAATGCTATTTTGACATCTGTTGAAAATGATAAGTTTTCAGAAGTTGCTCAAGAAGTAAGTAATGCATTATGGAAAGGTGATAAAGATACCTTGAGTTCTTTATCTAAGGTTTATAGCTCCACTGAAACAGAAGTATCAGAGAAATTAGCCTCAGGTAATTCAATAAGAAATGCAAAAGGTTATTATTTTGGATCAGCTTTTTACTACGAAAAAGAACTTTATTGGAGTGTAGATAGGATTCATCACTTAGAAGATAGATTATCGGAACTTGGTCTAAAGAAAGATACATACAATGAACCAATTTGTTCTCCTATTTTAAATTCTCCTCCATCTTTGGAATCAAATAAACAAGTCAATTTATATTACTATCCCTCTTTGAATAGCCCATATACCTATGCCAGTGCTAAAAGAGTCAGGGAAATGAAAGACGACTATCCTGTAAACTTGATTACGAAGCCTGTCTTACCAATGCTAATGCGCAATATGAAAATTATTGATCTAAAAGCCAAGTATATTATTTCTGACGCAGCCCGTGAGGCAAGAAAACATGGATATCCAATGGGTCAAATTTATTCACCAATCGGCAAACCAGCTAGGAAAGCTTATTCTTTATTTCCTGTGATTGATGAGGCCGGAAAAGGATTTGAGTATATTGATGAATTATTAAAAGCTTCTTTTTATGATGGGATCAACATAGGCGAAGATGAATATTTAAAATCCCTTGTCGAAAGACTTGGACTTGATTGGTCTATAATCCATAAAGACTTAAATACAAAAAAATGGAAAAAGGTTTTGGATGATAATCTTAAAGATATGTATGCAGGTAACTGTTGGGGAGTGCCAAGCTTCAAAATTACTGACTTAGATGGTGCTGATCCATTTTATGTCTGGGGCCAAGATAGGATGTGGCTTCTGAAAGAAGAGATAAATAGGCGTTTAGCTTAATTATCTAATATTTTAAGAAATCAGGATGTAATTCTTAAAATGGCCTATAAAAACTGGGGAAAAACATGCCTAACTTTAAAAGTTTCTGGATTCTAATTTTTTTTATACTCAATGCTTGTTCAGAATCAGAACAAAAGATATCTACTGAGCAATATGCAGAAGAAATAAAGCAGGATATATATCCTAGACCAAAACCTAATCCAGATAAGAATGCTTATTTTGGTGATTTACACGTTCATACAGGAAACTCATTTGATGCATACACTTTTGGGACTATAAGCACTCCTGCAGATGCATATAGATTTGCTCAAGGTGAAGCAATACCGCATCCTACTGGATACAAAATACAACTAAAAAAGCCTTTGGATTTCTACGCTGTAACTGATCATGCAGTTTTTTTAGGACTATTAAAAGAATCAGCAGACACAAGTACTGAGTTCTCTAAGTATGAACTCTCAAAGCCTATGCATGACCTTAATAAAACAGTAAGTAATAGTATATTTTCAATTCTTAAGAGGAATGGTCTTTTTAGAGCATTTGGTGCTGAACTTGCTGAGGGTGTAGAAGATGGAAGTATTGATAGAGATATAATTCAGAATGTAGGCAACTCGGTTTGGAAAAAAACTATTAAGGCAGCAAATGATGCATACAAACCAGGAATATTTACTACATTCGCTGGTTATGAATTTTCTTCAAGTGTAGAGCTATATGATAAGTATCTTCATCGGAATGTAATCTTCAAGGATACAAAGAACCTTCCTGAACGAATTTTTTCAAGAGCAGATAGCCTTGATCCTGAAAAACTATGGGACTGGATGGATGGATTAAGGGAAAGCGGAGTAGAGAGCTTGGCCATTCCTCATAATTCAAATATCTCAGGAGGATCTGCCTTCTCTATGAATGATTATAACGGAGGCCCGATAGATGAAGCTTATATAAATCAGCGTCTGCGGAATGAACCCCTAGTTGAGATAACCCAAGCAAAAGGAACTTCTGAGACTCATCCATTTTTATCTAAGAATGACGAGTGGGCAAACTTCGAAGCCAAAACAAATGTTGAAGGTGAGAACCTTATTAGCAATTTAAAAGGAAGTTATGTAAGAAATGCATACTTAAGAGGATTTATGTTTGAGGAAAAGGGTTTATCTAATCCTTTTAAATTCGGAGTAATTGGATCGAGTGATACTCATGTTGCAGGTGGTTCATATAACGAGGAAACTCATTTTTCCAAAGTCGGACTTTTAGACGGAGAACCATATTTACGAGGTTCAGTTCCTTTCAGAGGTTTTTATGGATTTATATCAAAAGTTTTTTGGCCTGAAACAGTCAGTGAGATTGGGGGCGAAAGTTATTTAAATATTGGAACACGTCTAATCAGATTTGGATCTTCAGGACTTGCAGGAGTGTGGGCTGAGGAAAATACTCGTGAGTCGATTTATAATGCTTTTAGACGCAAGGAAACATTTGGCACCAGCGGACCAAGAATAAAAGTACGTTTTTTTGCTGGTTATAACCTAGAAGATTCTGAGCTTAGTGACCTTGGTCTCATAAAAGATGCCTATATTAAAAATATTCCCATGGGAGGAACAATCACTCAAGTGGGCGATGAAAGTCCTAGATTTCTTGTTTGGGCTATTTCTGATCCTCTTGGAGCGCCATTACAGAGAGTTCAAATAATCAAAGGATGGCTGGAAGAAGGAGAGCATAGAGAAAAGGTTTTTGATATAGCTTGCTCTGACAATGCAAATATAAATCCAACAACTCATAGATGCGAAGAGTATGATACTAATGTTAATTTAGATAATTGCTCCATAGATCTTAAAAAAGGCGATCCAGAGATAAAAACCTTTTGGAAAGACCCTGAATTTAAAAAAGATCAAAACACTTTTTATTATGCTAGAGTCCTAGAAAATCCTACTTGCAGGTGGTCTACTTGGGATGCGATCAGAGCAGGAGAGAAACCAAGACAAGATATACCCGTGACAATCCAGGAAAGGGCTTGGTCTTCTCCAATATGGTTATCCGGAAGTTAATTCCCTTACATTTATAGGTTTTTTTAAGTGTAAACTATCATCATGAGAAATATATTTTTGGTGATTTCAACTTTAGTCATGATTTCTTGTTCGGGAGGAGATGATAATTTAAATAACTTGGTAGAGAGCGATAATTTCCTAAAGGATAATTTAAGTAATCCTGGAGTTTTTGAAATTGAGGCTGGTCTTCAGTATGAAAAATTAAAGACGAGTGGTAGCGGTATAAGTCCAAGCCTTGAAGATGTAATTAAAGCTGACTTCCATGGTACTTTATTAGATGGCTCGGTTTTCTGGAGCTCCATTGAAAATGGAGAACCATTAGTGGTAACTCTTGCTCAACTTATTCCGGGATGCCAGAAAGCAATATCTTTAATGGAAGTCGGGGATAGTTGGAAATTATTTATACATCCTGACCTTGCTTATGGAACAGAGGGCAGACCTGGTATTCCTTCTAACTCCCTATTAATTTTCGAAGTAAGCCTTCATTCAATAGAAACTTAAGAAAAAGTGGATGGCCAATGATACGATTAAATTGACCAACCACTTTTCTCAAGATTATGATTTCTCATAACTCGCTCATCCATGAGCGATGAGATCTTAGGTGAGATTGGAGCCGAGCGTCTACAATATATAAGGAAGTGCGTGCCCGAAATTTCCAAGATTATTAGCAAAGCGGCTCAAATAATTATTTAAGGGCAGTTAGATTTTTTTCAAGATAAAAAATAGTTTTTTTAGTATAAAGTCACAAAAAAGGATGAATCATGAGATATGAAGAAGTCATAAATGATAGAAGAAGTGCAAGAGGTTATTTAGATAAACCAGTACCAAAAGCAGTTTTAGAAGAAGTCATAAAGTTGGCTACTAGAGCTCCGTCTTCAATGAATACACAACCTTGGCATTTTCATGTTATTACTGGAACTACCTTGGACAATATAAGAAAAGAGAATACAAAAAGAAATGTTGAGGGTATTCCGCCATCTAGAGAAATTAGACCGCCCATGGGTTATCGGGGCGTGCATAGAGAAAGACAAATAGAGATCGCCATTCAGCTTTTCAAAGAAATGGGTATAGAAAGAGATGATAAAGAAGCCAGACAAGATTGGGTGTTAAGAGGTTTTAGACAATTTGATGCACCAGTAGCCATAATCGTGACTTTTGATAAAGAATTAAAAGATGAAGACATCTCAAAGTTTGATTGCGGTGCGGCTGTAAACGGATTAGTAAATGCTGGTTGGTCTAAAGGACTTGGATCTGTCATTAATAGTCAGGGAATAATGCAGTCTCCAGTTGTAAGAGAATATGCCAAGATTCCAGATGATCAAGTCATTATGATTTGTGTAGCGATGGGTTATCCGGATGATAATTTTCCAGCTAATAAGGTAGTTTCAAAAAGGAGGCCTGTTTCAGAAGTAGCTACTTTTATTGGATTTGAGGAATAGCGAATGTATCGCTTACTATTTTTAATATTTTTTTGGCCAAATTTAATTTTTAGCACTGTATTTATCGATGTCAGGACAGTTGCAGAGTTTGAAAACGAATCGATAGTGAATACACAAAATATTGAATGGCAAAATATTTCAGATATTCAGACATTTATTTCAAAAGATGAGGAAATCTTTCTGTTTTGTAGAAGCGGCAAGAGGTCTGGGAAAGCTAAGAAAATACTTGAAGCAGAAGGCTATACTAGGGTAATAAATATTGGTGGATTCGAGGAAGCTAAAGAATTTATTGGTGCTAAGAGAAGTGCTCCTTAAAATTGATGCTAACGAATATAAAGGCTAGAATGCAAGCATGGAGTGGTTAAGTCAACATCTTGAACAATGGGCTTTAGTTTGGTTCGGCTTTTTATTTTGGGGTAGTATTTTTGGAGCTACTCTTCTCTATTTTTTTGAAGCAGGTCTTCTTATTTCTTTAATTGGCTATGGTTTAGGACTTCTGTTTGGTCTCTTAGCAAAAAATAAAGGTTGGTCATGGATTACGTAAATGATAATTCGATAGATTTATCCATAGAAGCAGAAAGAGAAGTTGCTAGAACTTTTATGGGCCGAATCGAATGGGAAATGATCCTTATAGGTCTTGGGCAATTCACAATATGGGTAGTTACTTGGGTACTTGTTCTTAACGCAATAATTCCACTTTTCGTTGGATTTTTGATTGCTCTTTTTACAGCTTGCAATGCCTATCTTCCATCTCATGCTGGTCAGCATGGTCATTTATCAGGAGGAAGGAAGAATCTTCAATGGCTAGATTTTTGGGTAGGACAAATAAGTGTAATCCCATTAGCGCAGTCTCATGACGCATTGAAGGCAACTCATTTAAAACATCATGCTCATACAAATGATCCAGATAATGATCCAGATTTTTTCCATGGTAATGCTAACAGCTGGCTTGGAGCGGTTAGAAATGTAAATGTTTCTTACAATGATGATGGTCCAGCTATGAAATCTATTGGAAAACACATGGAAGAGGATCCAAAATTCAAAGCTGCGTTAGAGAAAGGTGGAGCATGGACTCTACTTTTTTACTTCGTTCAAATCTTCATGGCTATTCTTTATCCCCTTGAGACCTTGCTATTGTGGTGGATCCCAAAAAGAGTAGCAACGTCCTACTTGGGCGTTGTGTTCTCCTACTTGCCACACTCTGGGTTGGGTAGCGGACGTTATAAAGATACCAGATTTTGGACTAACAAAATTCCCAGATTCTTGAATCATTCAATGCAAATACACTCTATGCATCATATGTATCCAAGAATTTGTCACTATGATGAAGCCAAAGCTATACAGGCTTTGAAGCCTTATATGATTGCAAGGGGCATACCGGGAGCCGAGCATATTCCTGATAAGCTGAGATGGAATCCCGTAACTTATATTAAAGAGGTTTATTATGGACGCTAAAGAGAAAATTAAAGAAGGTGTACAGTTATATTTTGATTCTATGTATGAGTCAGATCCTGGAAAAGTGAGACAAGCCTTTCATCCTAATGCAATGATTACTGGTTATTTAGAGACAGGTCTTGCAGAAATGACTGTAGATGAATTCGCAGAATTTGTTGAGAGTCAAAATCCATCACCAAAGGAAAAAGGAGACGAAATTCTTCTCGAAATAGTCTCTTGTGATATAGCAGGCTCCACAGCCTCTGTCTCAGTAAGAGATGGTTACATAGGCCATGTCTTTTTAGATACACTTTCTTTCTTAGAAAAAGATGGTGAATGGAAGATTTACAATAAATTGTTCCATGTAGAGTCTTAAATAGTGAGTATGGAAGTTAAACAGATTTCAGCTGCTCTTGGTGCTGAGATAACGAACGTTGATTTAGCACAAGTATCTGATGATCAAGTGGAAGAGATTAAATCTCTTTTAACTGAGCACAAAGTAATATTTTTTCCAGGTCAGAAGTTAAGTCAAGATGAGCATGTTGAATATGGTGCTAAGTTTGGTGAACTTGAAGGTCATCCAAACTTAAAAAATAAAACAGTGACTCATCCAAAGATCTTTGAACTTGCTGCTAGCTCCGGTGGAATAGCTGATGAGTGGCATACTGATATAACTTTTCAAGACTCTCCAGCTATTATGTCTGTACTTCATATGGTCAAGTGTCCTGAATTGGGTGGAGATACAATGTGGAGTAATTTGAACGCGGCCTACGAAGCTTTATCTGATCCAATCAAAGATTTATGTGAAGGAATAACTGCCCTTCATGATGCAAGACCTCATGGAAAACCTGAAAAAACTGCTATACATCCTGTTGTGAGGTTACATCCCATTTCGGGAAAGAAAGTCTTATATGTAAATGAGCACTTTACTAGAAGAATTGTAGAAATGAACATCGAAGAGAGTGATATGTTGCTTTCTTATTTAACAAAGTGGGTTACGAGGCCTCAGTTCACAGTTCGTTATCAATGGACTCCGGGTACTATTGCTATGTGGGATAACCGAAGTACCCAACATTATGTTGTAAATGATTTTGTGGGTGAGAGGATTATTCAGAGAGTGACTATCATGGGAGATGAAGTTGTAGGATCATCAAATCCAAGATGGAATCCGGCTCTTAAAGAAGGATTCTCCGCGGTAACAACTCACGATAAACAACTGATAACCCACCTAAAAGAAAAAGGATCTCTCTAGAGACGGGTTAGAGCTAATTTTTTACAAAGTTTGCAATCGATAAAGCGGTTTCGTCGCTGATCTCGGGACATGAAAGAAATATATCTGTTCCATGGACTGAGCCCATCACTTGTCTGCACTGAGCATCTACATCTGCTTCACGTAGTAAACGATAAAAATTTACTCCTTCATCTCTTAGAGGATCCATTTCATTGACTAAGATGTAAGTTTTTGGAAGACCTTTAACATCATCTTCAGTTGCAAAGCTTGGCCAAGCTAGTGGGTCTTTATTTATATAAGCATCTACTCCATAAATAATTGCTCCATGAGAGTATTCATGTTCACTATGAAGCGAAAGTAAAATACCTTCATTTTCTTCAGACGAGGGATTTTCCGGTAAAGGCCATTGCCCTGCAATATAAGGACATAATGCATATAGACCTTTTATCAATCCAATATCTCCATCTTGTTTGAGTTTCAAACTTGTGGCGATGGTTAAATTTCCTCCTCCACTCTCACCAGCTATGACAATTTTGCTATTATCTATATTTAAATCTTTTGCATTAGCATGCACCCACTTAAGACCTGAAACACAGTCATTCAGTCCTGCGGGATAAGGCTCCACTTCAGGAGCAGACGAAGCCCACATAGCATTTCTAAAATCTACCATCGCTACTGCAACTCCTTGCCTGGCAATACATCTTCCCCAAGCAGAATATAATTCATCAAAGCATGAGCTGACCATCATGCCACCACCATGGATATAATAAACACAGGGTAATTCTTCTTCTGTATCTGGTCGAATGTATTGGACTTTGATCGTATTACCATCTGGATCTGAAATAAATTCTTTTGTCGATGTTAATAAACCTTTATGCGGAACAACTTCTTTGTAATGTGAAGCATTATTAACCATTTCCAAAATGGCTCGACCTTGTTTTGCTTCCTCACTTTCTTGATCAGCCATTATTCCTTCACGAGTTGATGCTGGGCTGGATGTAACAGAGCCGAGTTCCACTTCCCCAAAAACTGCACGTATTCTTTTATCTATTTTTAAATTATTTTTAATTTTGTTTTCCATTGTCACTACCTCTTTTATCTACCTTTAAATACAGGCTCTTTTTTTTCTACAAAAGCTTTAGTCGCATTTCTATGGTCTTCAGTTTGACCGCAATGTATGTGATGCGTTGCCTCTAAATCAAGACAATCATCTACTTCTCCATGCATTGCTCTATTCAAATTTTCTTTCATATATCTATAAGCCACTGAGGGGCCAGAAGCTAATCGATTGGCAATTTCCATAGTTTTTTCCATTAGCGCTTCAGGCTCACAAACCCAGTTTGTCAATCCTAGTTTAAGAGCTTCTTCCGCAGTGATTCGATCAGATAGGTAATAAAGCTCTCTTGCTTTAGCCGACCCTAAGAGTTGAGTCATGAAGTAGGAACCTCCATAGTCTCCAGAAAAACCAACTTTAGCAAATGCAGTAGTCATAATTGCTGAACTAGACATGACTCGTAAATCACATGCTAAAGCATAAGAGAGTCCTGCTCCTGCTGCAGCTCCTGGAAGTGCAGCTATTGTTGGTTTTGGCATTTTAAATAACTTACCAGATGTTGCTCTTTGGTGAACTCTCTGCTTGTGAATAGCTGAGTCAATTGTGTTGTCTCCAACTGTTCCATCTCCTGAAGATGCCATACCTTTTACATCTCCGCCAGCACAGAAACCTTTTCCAGCTCCAGTTAGAACAACACATCTTATTTCTTTATCCAATTCGACTTCAGCGAGTACTTCTTGCATCGCTTGATTCATCTCTCCAGACATAGCATTTCTGGCCTCCGGTCTATTCATTGTCAATAATGCAACGCCATTGGATTTTTCGAAAATTAGGTGATCAGTTCCTGTATCAATTTTTTCCATAGTTTTTCTCCCCTTAACCATATCTTTGCTATTCTATATGCAAGATGCAAGCGAAAATTTATCATTTAGGCTTACTTTTTTGCACTATTTTTCTCATCTCACATGAGAAATTATTTGCCGAAGAGAAACCACTATTGACCAGTCCATTAGTTAATAATCCAAAGTCTATAGTTTTCATTGGAAATAGTTTTTTCTACTATAACAATGGTGTCCATAAGCCTACTCTTGGCATGGTTAAAGCTAATTCAGATCTGGGTAAAGGACATCGTTTTAGAAATATTACAATCAACAGTTCTTCTTTAGAATGGCATGATGTTGAATCATATGTCACTAATGAAAAGATAGGTTCTTTTTCCATCACTTCAAAAAATAAATATAAAAAGTACGAGCCAGAAAATTATGATTTAGCAATTATGATGGATTGTAGTCAATGTCCGGTTCATCCAGATAGAAAAGATTTATTTAATTTTTATGTAGACCAACACAGCAAAACACTTCGCGAGCATAATGTAGAGCCTTCTCTTTTGATGACATGGGCCTATAAAGATAAGCCGGATATGTTAGAAGGACTTGCTTCAGCTTATATCGCATCAGGAAATAAAAACAATATAGCTGTTTTCCCCGTGGGTCTTGCATTTGAGCTCTCCCAAAAAGAAAACCCTTCCATAGAGCTTTTTACACCAGATAAGAGGCATCCGAGTAAGGCAGGTACATATTTGATGGCAGCAGTGATTTATTCCTCAATATATAATGTATCACCAGTCAATAATTCTTATGATTACGGAATTGGAATTGAGAATCAAAGAAAGTTACAAGAAACTGCATGGAGAACCCTTTTGAGGTATCAAGGAAAATAATATGATTTTAAAGAATAGATATTTTTTAGTAATAGTTGCTTTATTGATAGGTTCTTTTATTGGTTTCAAATTAACGGAAACTTTTGCTATTAAATATATTATGGAAAACCTTCCAATTGACACTGCAACGCTCGATGAGAAAGACGTGTACGTGACCGAAATTGAAGACGGTGTATTTGCCTCTCC
>CACBUE010000014.1 GCA_902542325.1 uncultured SAR86 cluster bacterium
GCGTTTGCACGATAAGTGAGAGAGGCACCTGATGCCATAGCACTTGTATAGTTCAGTCCCAAGTTAAGAGAAACCTTAGGAGCATTAGATAAATAATTACCCTCTAATTGTTGCACTCCTAATTGTGGCTCAAGACCATTTGCATTCAAGAATTCTCCATAAGTCGCATCTAAAAGAGTAACTCCATAGTTTAGTGTTAATGAGTCGCTAACATTTGATAAGGCTTCTATTTCTAATCCATTAACTGTTGCATCTCCAGCATTTCTTGTAACTGTTTGCAGTCCAACAACCTGCAAAACCTGAAAATCTGTATAGTCATATCTAAATAAGGAAGCATTCAAACTGGTATTTTGAGATAAAGAACCTTTAAATCCAAATTCTAAAGAAGTTACTTCTTCTGGATCATACGGTTCAGTGCACTCATAAGTAGCATAACCGCCGGCTTTAAAACCTTCACTTAAAGATGCATAAACATTACTTTCCGGTGATAAGTCATGTTGAATCAAATCCTGAAGATTTATTTGAATTAGAAGAAGGTTCAGTTATGCAGAAAGTAATGACAAATGGAATAATTACTGCACCTGATGCCAATACTCCAGAGTGGCGCAGAGCTGAGATCCCTGCTGCGGGAGGTCATGGAAATGGCAGATCCATTGCTGAGTCAATGGCACTAATAGCTAACGGAGGAACCTATAAAGGAAAAAGAATTTTTTCTGAAGAGTTAATTAAATTTGCACTTGAAGAACAGGTTCGTGGCAATGATCTAGTTCTTGTGGAGCCACTTAGATGGGGTATAGGTTTTGGTCTACCTATAGATAATGCAAGTTGGATGGGATATCTCGATGAAGGGGCTTGTTTTTGGGCAGGATGGGGCGGATCAATGTCTATTGCGGATACAAATAAGAAGGTTTCATTCGGATACACCCCATGTTTAATGGAAGAAGGAGCTATAGGAGCAGAGAGAAGTCAGAATTTAGTTCGTTCATTAAGTGATTTAATCTCTAAGTTATGATACTTCGAAGGAAAATTTTTAGGATCAGAACAGATGTCGCAAATAGAACAATTTAGTCAAGAATATATAGATAAGAATACTCCAGAAAAAGAAATGCTTTTCAAGTCTTTTCTTGATTCTCGAGAGCCTTATACATCTATCTTTAAAAACAATCCTTGGCTAGCTCCTCCTAATTTTAAAAAACCTCTTTCCAGAAAAAAAATACATTACTGGAATACGACTGTGGGCAGAAAACATCCTTATTGGAAAACAAAAAAACTACCAACACCTACTAAAGAAATAAAACAAATAAGAAAAGACTTTAAAAGATGGGGATATGCACTGATCGAGGATGGAATGTCAAAAGATCAATGTGAAGCATTTATAGAGAGGCTATTGGAGCAAGCAAAAGGTGAGAAGCTAGCTGGGGTAAATAGTATTACTCCATCAGGTCAATATGTTCATACTTTAATCAATAAGGGCGAAATTTTTAGAGGCTGTATTGAGCAAGATCCTTCTCATGTCCAAGCAGGTTTACTGATAGAAAGCTTCTTGAATGAAACCTTAGGTGAAGGATGGATTTGTCATAGCTTTTTAGCAAATGGTGCTGAAAAGGGATACTATCCTCAAGTTCTCCATTTAGATCAAAGCCCACTCTCACCCTGGATAACTGAAGAGGCTCCTGCACTGGTTAATACGCTCTATATACCTCAAGATGTAAATGAATTAAATGGAGGTACTTTGATTATTCCAGGTAGTCACAAAAATATCATCAAAGCTGGGAGTAACGGCGAAGTTGGAAAATTACCACCTGCTATAAATCTTGAAGCAAAAGCTGGAACAGTCATGCTTTTTGATGGAAGACTTCTTCATGGAACCGGAGTCAACCATACCGATAAAATAAGATTTGTAGCTGCGATGTCGAATGTAAAATCTTGGATGAGGTCACAAGAGAACTGGATAGTCTCCGTTGATCCAAAGATCATTGATATTGCCAGTCCTAAGCTTCTACATAGAATGGGAATGCAAGCTGCAACATATGGCGGAACTATTGAAGGTTTTGGTATGGGCGCCTCTGGAAAGGTCAATGAAATTCATGGGAGCACAAAATATTTTAGAGAAGCACTTGATTCAGGAAAGTACATAAGAGTAGGAGAATTATCTACCAAATCTTCCAAAAAAGATCTCAAAAAAAATTACACCCTAAAAGGTGCTGTAAAAGAAGTAAAAAAGAAAGTTAAGGCTTCTAAATAAAGTTTAGTTCTTTCATTCTTGTAAGAATATCATTTACGCTAATTTTATTAATGTCTGAATTGAGCGATACAAAATGGTTTTGATTATTTCCGTAAGTACCTATTAAACTAACATCTGTAGGTCCATAAAGTGTTAATGAAGGAGTATCAACAACAGCAGAAAGGTGCGCGAGACCAGTATCTGAACATATAGTAAATTCAGAATTATCAATAAGAAATGCTATTTCATCTAAAGGTAATATTTCTAAAGCAAAAGCTTTTTGTGAAACAGAACAGATTTCAGTCGCTCGATCTAATTCTGCCTGACTTCCAGAGGGAAATAAAAATTTAAGATCTTTTTCTTCTAAAATTCTTAAAAACTCTTGCCAATATTCTATCGGCCACTGTTTGCTAGTCCAACTCGCATTTTGGACACAAATGGCATATTTACTTGAGCACATTTTCAAGGGTTTTTTAAAATTAGTTTTAGAAATTCCATAATCTCTATTTTCTATATTTGTTTCATAGCCCAATGCGGTGGCTAACAGTAGCTTCTGTCTTTCTACTGCATGCATTGTTTTAGGCACTCTAATTTTAGTTTTGTAGGCTAAATGTGCAGGGTATTCTCTTGCGCTTTTGGCATCTAGACCGGTTACTGAAGATTTACACATAAAAGAAAGGAAAGCGCTTTTAAGGTTATTTTGCATATCAATAATGAGATCATACTCGTTTGCATCTATTTTGTTTACCACATCCCTCATTTCACCTCTGGATTTAGATGAAAATAAATTTAATTTCCATTCACGGTGATTAGTTTCAATAGTATTTTCGATATGAGGGTGCCATTTAGGAACAGAACTAAAGTTTTTGTCTACAACCCAGTCAAAAGAAATGTTATTTATCTTATTTTTAGCTTCTGTAATAGCGGGTAGGGCGTGCATCAAATCACCCATAGACGTAAGTTTGATGATTAGAACCCTCAGTTGGAACTTCCTGATATAAGTTTTTTAAATGAAGCGCTAAGCTTGTGTCTGATCTTATGCATATTCAAAGATTTCGGATATATATAATTAAGCTGTATAGAGAGCCTTTTACCTTCAAAAGGCATAAAGCCATGCCAACAGTTGTCTGTAACTTTAAAAGCTACGAGATTTCCATATTCAGAAGAAATCTCTTGAATATAATTTTCTAAATCATTGTTTTTCTTCAATAATCTTAGGTTACCTATTTCATTATCCCAATTCTTATTCAGATAGAGCAATACTGTTACAATTTTACTTTGAGAATCCGTGTGAATTTTTCCATCTTTAAATCGAGAAAATCCTCTCAGGGTAGTTATAACTTCAGCATCTTTGAGATCAACTCCCAATTTATTTTCTAAAATGGCTTTAAATTCATCTCCTTCTAATTCCTCAACAAGTTTTTTTATATCTCCTTCTTTAAGATTATCAGATGGAAAACTTCCTCCAGAGTCTATATCTGGGAAATCTTTAACTAAATCTGATGAGTTAAGGAAATGAGACAAGGCATTTTCCACATGAAAATAAGGAAAAAAATTATTATCAACTTTGGCAAGATTTAATTGATTTTTATCTAGTAGTTGCATTTTCTTTTTCTTTGATAAGAATTTTATTCAAAAAAGAAACAAAGGTCTCAGGTTCTTGACCACCCTGAATAATATATTTTTCATTTATAAAATAAGTAGGGACGGCTCCTATACTTTTTTCAATGAAATTCATTTCTTCATCAGCCGTTTCCTGACCACCTTCTTTTGAATCTAAGAATAATTTAATTGTATCTAAATCCATGCCTACCTCTACTGCTACTTCCAAAAGTATCTCTTTAGAGCCAATATCTTTTCCTTCTGTGAAATAACATTTGAAGAGAGCTTCCGAGAGTTCTGTCTGTAATCCCATTTCTTTAGCCTTCCATAAAAGCCTATGCGCATTGAAAGTATTTGGAATGCGTTCAGCTTTTGAAAAATTAAAGTCAAATCCAAGAGATTTCCCTATTTTTTCAATTTGCTTATAAGGAGAGGCCTTACCCGACAAATCACCAAATTTTTGTTGCATGTAAAGTTTTTTATCATATCCATTTTCAGGTATTTCAGGATGGAGTTCATATGGTTTCCAGTTAATTTCAAATTTCACTTCACTACTCAACTCAGACATAGCTTTTTGCAAATTTATAAAACCTATGACACACCAAGGACAAACAACATCAGATACAATATCAATTCTCAACTTATCCACTGTTTTAATTATAAGTTATATAATTATTGTAAAGTAAGGAATTATGAAAAGTATCTGTGTTTTTGCGGGTTCAGCAAAGGGAGTAAGGGAATCCTATTCTAAGAGTGCGAAAGATTTAGGTCTTGAAATAGCCAAAAGAGAATTTTCTATGGTTTATGGTGGAGGAAGCAAAGGATTGATGGGAATTGTTGCTGATGCAGCTTTAGAGGGTGGTGCGATAGTTACAGGAGTAATAACTGAAAGATTACATGATGTAGAAGTGGGTCACAATAATCTAACTTCACTTGAAATTGTTCCATCAATGCATGATAGAAAAGCTAGAATGGCTAAGCTTTCAGATGCAATCATCTCTTTGCCTGGAGGAGTTGGTACATGGGAAGAATTTTTTGAAGCCTTAGCTTGGAACCAATTAGGTATTTATTCAAAACCAATAATCCTTTTTGATGTTGATGGATATTATTCAAAGCTATTTGAATTCACTCAGTTTTCAGTTGAAGAAGGTTTCTTGCCTGGAACTACACAAGAAGAATTATTCATATCAGATTCATTAAACGAAATATTTAAATTTATAAATTCTTTTCAAGAAAGAAATACTGATGATTGGTTTGAGAGACTAGGCAGATAAATATTTAAAAATTTACTTGCATTAAGAATTTAATTTGTTAAATTTTCCTTTAGGACATATTTCGGAAAGAATTGGACCTCGAGACCCAAATCAGGAAGAAAATGGACAGAAGAAGAAGGGTGAAAAAGTTAACTCGTTTAACAAATTGTGAGCTGAAATGGGTATCGGCCACACAGTGAGAAACCCGCGCTGGGCCCTTCAACTTCGCCTTCTAAAATTCAAAACTTTTCAATAGTTGAAAATTTGTTTTTCCCTGATCAAATTCGCTTTCATATACATCTAGTTTGCATACACGTGAGCTGATTTCAATCTCACCGAAATCTTCAAAGGAATATTGAGGCCTATCTTTATCTTTGAATCTACCTAAAGTTATGTGAGGCCTATATGCTTTAAGTGAAGAACCAAATCCTATTCTTGTGACTACTTCATCAATTCTCTCAAACACCTTAAGAATTTGATTTGTAGGTTTAACGATTGCTACTAATAACTGACTATCCTCGTTTGGAAAAAAATTTACATTAGTTATTTGAATTTGTAGATGGTTCATAAAGTTTATTTCAGTTAAACCTTGATACATTTCCTCTATCTGTTCAGGCTCCATAGAACCTACAAAATTAAGAGTCAAATGATGATCGCTATTTTTTTGCCAAGATATGTCAGCTTCACTTAAGACATTGTTTTTTAAATCTTTCTTAAGCTCAATTATCTGATCATTTAAGTCTTTATCTGGCGTTAGTGCCAAGAATATTCTAGCCATACCAAATAAGGATAATAATAAATAGAATACACTTATCAAGTATTTTATTATTAACTTGAGTTAGAATGTTTGTTGGAGTTTAAGTGGCAGTAAAACAAAAAGTTTTAACAGGAATTACAACAAGCGGCACGCCGCATTTAGGTAATCTAGTTGGTGCAATACTTCCTGCAATTGAAGCAAGTAAAGGTAAAGAAACATCTTCTTTTTTGTTTTTAGCAGATTATCATTCATTGATAAAAAAATTAGATTCTAAGCTTACTCATGAATCAAGTTTCGAAATAGCTGCATGTTGGCTGGCCTGTGGACTCGATCCAAAAAAAGTAATCTTTTATCGTCAATCTGATATTCCTCATATATTTGAATTAGCATGGATACTCGGCTGTTTAACATCAAAAGGACTCTTAAATAGGGCCCATGCATATAAAGCTGCCATGTCAGATAATGAATTGAGTGGTGCAAAAGATGTGGATAAAGGAATTACTATGGGTTTATTTAATTATCCTATTCTGATGGCTGCAGATATATTGATGTTTAGCGCAGACATAGTACCTGTTGGGCAAGACCAGAAACAGCATATTGAAATGACTAGGGATATTGCACTAAGGTTCAATCATCACTATGGAGATTTATTAACACCCCCTGAAGCGAGTATAAGTAAACTAACTGGAGTATTACCTGGAATAGATGGCAGAAAGATGAGTAAGTCATATAACAATACGATTCCAATTTTTGCTGATGAGGGTTCCTTGAAAAAGACTATTATGAAGATCAAGACTAATTCTCTTGAACCAGGAGTTCCAAAAGATATTACAGATTGCAATATTTTTGCGATCTTTAAATCTATTTCGAAAGAAAACGATGTAAAGAGCTTTCAAAAAATGTACGAGGAAGGTATTGGCTGGGGAGATGCAAAGACGTATCTTTTTGATAACCTTTCTTTATTTTTGTCTTCTTATAAAAAAGAATATCTAAAGATAATAAAAGATAGAGATTATGTTGAGTCGGTATTAAAAGAAGGAGCCAATAAAGCACTGGAGGTCTCAACACCACTTATAGAAGATATAAGGAAGTCTGTAGGTATTAAAGGGTTTTAATGGATACCCTGAAAGTATCATCTTTAAGTAAAAATTTTAAGTTAGTTAAGAAACAGCATTTCAATATTCGTCTGCACGACCATGGTCTTCTTAGACTGATCCCTTTATCAGTAGATCCTGAATTATTTACGATGACAGACAAATTTTTTTTTCATACTTTGGTTAACTCGCAAGCCTACCAAGAATTGTTTTTTGATCATTTCAGTCAAAAGAGTGTTGATAAGCATGGTCCATTTTTATTGGATAGTATCAAAGACGATGATTTTACAAGCATTACAAATTCTCATTTAAGAGAGGAGATTATTCAGGTAGTAAGCACTCCAAAATGGTCATGCCCTCCAATTGGTAAAAGAGAACTTACTAATGTAAAAAAATTATTGGATACAATAATTAATGACGAGTCTGAACCATATTTTTTAAAGAAATGTCTAACTTTCAATTCATCATCTCAAGAGGCTGCCGTTTATGAGCATGAATGGTCGCATAGCCTTTCAAGTTATTATGAGTATGTCCTCAAAGACGTTATTAATAAAAAGATTTTTTTACTCATAATTACATATGAGTAAATCGCTTGAAAAACTTCCCAATACTATCTGGGTGCTTGCTGCAGGTTTGCTATGCGTTGGAGCAGGTCAATCGATAGTCTTTATAACTATTCCTCCAATTGCACGAGATCTTGGTTTAAATGAAATCCAAATAGGTTCAATTTTTGCCACTTCAGCTTTGGCCTGGATGATTCTAAGTCCTATATGGGGATCATTAAGCGATTCTATTGGAAGAAAAAAAATAGTTATCGTTGGTCTTTCTGGTTTTGCAATTTCTTTGATACTTTTTAGTTTTACAATCTCATTAGGACAAAGCGGTTTATTAACGGGTACTTTTTTATTTCTATTGTTGGTTTCTGCAAGACTATTGAATGGCATCTTTGGGAGCGCAACTAGACCCTCATCTGGAGGGTGGGTAGCTGATATAAGCTCTATTGAGGCAAGAAGTAGAGCATTTGCTAGACTTGATTCAGGATTTTCAATGGGTAGGATACTAGGTCCTGCGGTAGCAGGATTACTTTTACTAATATCTTATACTGCTCCGTTCTTCTTCTTTGCTATGGGCGCTTTCATAGTAATTATTTTTGTTTCCTTACAAAAAACTCCTCCAATGATCTTCCAAGAGAAAAAGATCAAAAAGCTTACTTTGTTTGATGCCAGAGTCTGGCCTTTTTTGATTATATCAGCAGGATTTGGTGTATCTAACGCTGCCTTAGTACAAACTTCTTCATTTTTTTTTCAAGATGTTATAACTCCCTCTTCAGAGAACTATATAGCTCTTGCTAGCATTGGTTTTATGCTTTCGGCATTAGGTGTATTAAACGGGCAATTGGTTATAGCAGATAGACTTCAAACCTCGCCTGGATCTTTAGTAAAATTAGGTGTTATCCTTAATTTTTTTGCTCTTTTGGGATATGCATATAGCACTACATTAGTGGAAGTATATATTTGTCTTTTTTTTTATGGTCTTGGTGGAGGCATGTTAGGACCGGGTATATCATCTTCTTTATCATTATCTGTAGGCAAAGAATATCAAGGAGTAGCAGGAGGTTTTTTAGGAATGGTAATTCCAATTGGACATGTTATTTCTCCATTAATTTCTATGCCCCTTTACATGCTTAATCCGTCTTTACCTTACCTTTTAGGTGCTGCATTAATGTTCTTAGCTAGCATCTTTATTTTTTTTAATAAACGCCACAAATGGATTAGAGATAAAAATTACAGAGAAGATAGAAATTTGGAAGTATTCGAAAATTCCCAATAAACCCGGATAAGGCTAATTGTGTAATATTTGTTATAGTGTAAATATTAAATGAGGAGAGTTAATGTTTAAAGAAGACTTACTAAAGGGAAAGAGAATATTGGTAACTGGGGGCGGTTCTGGATTGGGTAAGGAAATGTCTAGATATTTTTTGAAATACGGTGCCGAGGTTCTTATATGCGGCAGAAGAGTAGGAGTTTTAGAAGACACTGCAAAGGAATTGATGGATGAAAATGGTGGTAGTGTTAAGTGTTACGGTCTAGATATTAGGGGAGCTCAGGACGTAGATAACACTATAAATGAAATTTTTGAAGAAGGACCAATACATGGGTTGGTAAATAATGCTGCAGGTAATTTTATTTCAAGAACACAAGATCTTTCTCATAGAGGATTTGATGCAATAGCCAGTATAGTATTTCATGGTACTTTTTATGTGACGCACTCCGTTGGTAGAAGATGGCTTGAACTAGGCATGGGTGGAAATATTATTTCAATACTAGCTACATGGGTTTGGACGGGTTCTGCTTTTACAGTTCCATCAGCAATGTCAAAAAGTGGTATTCATGCGATGACGCAATCATTAGCTACAGAATGGGGTAAAACAGGCATAAGAATTAATGCAATTGCCCCTGGTCCATTTCCAACTGAAGGAGCTTGGGCAAGACTCTCTCCAGGACAAAGTCCTGATGAAGCCGCATCCGACTCAAGCGGAAGTTATAGCCAAAATCCTATGGGGAGAGTCGGCGAGATGGAAGAATTAGGGAACCTTGCAACTTTTTTGATGTCTGATGGTTGTAATTACCTTAATGGACAAACAATTGCTATTGATGGAGCAGAATATCTAACTGGAGGAACCTTTTATAGGGCTTTAGCTTCTATGAAAGATGAAGATTGGGAAGCAATAAGAGATAGTATTAAGACAACAAATGAGAAAGATAAGGCTAAAAGGTCTGTTTAATTAAATAAAGTAAGGGAGAAATTATGAGTACTGAAACAATAAATGAAATGCACCGTGTTTTGGAGTTGCAAAAAAGTTTAAATATCAAAGAAGGGGCGCCTGAAATAGACTTAAGAAAAGACCGTCTTGATAGAGTCATCGCTATGGTTAATAAATATGATAAAAAAATCATAGAAACTGTAAATCAAGATTTCGGTAATAGAGATTCTATGATGTCAGCTGTAACAGAAGTTGCTTCCGTCGTAGGTCCTATGGAGCATGCTAAAAAGAACTTAAAAAAATGGATGCGTACAGAAAAAAGAAAAGCTGCCATTGCCCCTTTGGGGTCTGCACTGTCTTTATTAGGCGCTAAAGCCGAAGTTAGATATCAGCCCAAAGGAGTGGTTGGGGCTATTAGTCCTTGGAATTTCCCTATGAATCTTGCACTAGCTCCACTTGCAGGAATTATTGCTGCTGGTAATCGAGTTATGCATAAACCTTCAGAATTAACCCCTGCTACTTCAGATCTTTTAAAATTGATGGTTGAAGAGTATTTTGATGAAGCAGAAATGGCAGTATTTGTAGGAGATGCTGAAGTAGGAGCGGCGTTCAGTGGTCTAGCTTTTGATCATTTGATCTTTACTGGAGGAACGTCGATAGCAAAACATGTTATGAAGGCTGCCTCTGAAAATTTAGTACCTCTAACATTAGAGCTTGGAGGAAAGTCACCAGTAGTTGTCGGTAAAGATGCAAAAATTAAAGATACAGCACAAAGAGTCATGCAAGGTAAGACAATGAATGCAGGGCAAATATGCTTAGCTCCAGATTACGCATTAGTGCCAGAAGGAAAAGTTGATGAATTTGTCAAAGCTAGTGTAGAAGTTACTTCGGAGATGTTTCCTGAAATGAAAGATAATGATGACTTTACATCTATAATAAATCAACGTCATTACGACAGGATTCAAGGATATCTGGATGATGCTAAAGAAAAAGGAGCAGATATTGTCGAAATAAATCCTTCCAATGAAGATTTTTCTCAACAACCACATCATAAAATCCCTCCAACTTTAGTTTTGAATCCCTCTGAGGATATGAAAATTATGCAAGAAGAGATATTTGGTCCTGTACTGCCTATAAAAACTTATAGTGATGTATCAGAACCTGTGGAATATATTAATAGTAAAGACAGACCATTAGGCTTGTACTACTTCGGAAATGATAATACTGAAAAAGATTATGTTTTAGATAATACGACATCTGGAGGAGTAACGGTTAATGATGTTATTTCTCATATTCAAATGGAGGATCTTCCATTTGGTGGAGTTGGTCCTAGTGGTATGGGTTCTTATCATGGATATGACGGTTTTAAAGAATTTAGTCATGCTAAAGCCGTATATAAGCAAACTAAATTTAATTTGATGAAATTAGCTGGACTAGTTCCGCCTTACAAGAAGAAGGAAGAAAAAGCTAAAACGGCATAAAGTTTCCAAAACTGATATAGGATTCTTATGAAAAATATATCGTTATTTTTGGCATTAAAATATTTTCGGTCTAGAAAAAATGGGTTTGTTTCTTTTCATTCTGGAATGGCAATCTTTGGGATAACGATTGGTGTACTGGTTCTAATCTTAGTGACTTCAGTCATGAACGGCTTCCAGAAAGAACTTAAAGAAAGAATCTTAGAAACAATCCCGCATGCCTCTATCATTGGAAATATCCAAATCCAGGAATATGAGTCTATAGAGAGAATCATTTATGATAATTCTCAGGTTATTGGCGTGGCTCCTTATATTGAAACTCAGGGTTTATTGAGTTCTGGGTCCTTTCTCAAAGGCGTCTATATTTATGGCGTAATCCCCAAATATGAGAATACAGTCTCGACCATTAATGACCACATTGTTAGTGGTTCTTTAAAGACTCTTGAAGAAGATAAATATCATCTGGTCATTGGAGATATCCTAGCTTACCAATTAAGTGTTGAAGTCGGTGATTACGTGAATGTCCTTGTTCCCGATACTGGATTAGGGTTAGCAGGTATTTTTCCGCGTACAAAGAAATTTAAAATTAGCGCAATTTTTAATATTGGTGCACCAGAATTAGATCAAAGTTTTGCCTATATGAGTATTGCTAATGCTTCAAAGTTATTGAGGATCGATCAATCAATAACTGGCGTTAGGATAAAATACCAAGATCTTTTTAATTCGAACAAGCAAATAAGACTTGATGCGGCCAATTTAAGAAAAAATTTGAATAAAGAAGTAATGACTAGCACTTGGCAGCAAAATTATGGAACTTTATTTGAAGCTATACAAAATGAGAGATTCTTAGTCTCTTTAATGTTGTTCATGCTTATTTTGCTTTCTGCTTATAACTTAATGTCGATGCTCGTTATGACAGTCAATCAAAAGAAACCTCAGATTGCCATTTTAATGACTATGGGTGCCACCTCCAAAACTATAAAAAATGTCTTTTTGCTTTTTGGAGGCCTCGTTGGTTCTTTTGGAATTCTATTAGGTTGTCTTGCAGGATTAATTATCTCAATAAATTTTGGCTCAATAATTAATTTTTTGGAAATCTTGTTTAATACACAATTTTTAAAAGTATATTTTATTGATTATTTTCCCATAGATATAAGATTTGAATGGGTTTCAGCAATTTGTGCTATCACCTATATTTCCTGCATTTTGTTTTCTGTATATCCAGCGAGATTGGCTTCAAAAGTTGATCCTGTAGAAATATTAAATAATGAATAAAGAGATTATTAGTATTGAGAACATAGATAAATCTTTTGGAGAAGGTGATGAAATTCTGCAGGTTTTTAAAAATTTTTCTTTAAATCTTCATCAAGGTGAGAGTATTGGATTAGTTGGTGCTTCGGGATCAGGCAAGTCAACACTTCTGCATATTATTTGTGGACTAGACAGACCAGATTCAGGTTCTGTAAAGATACAAGGTATAGATATTACAGAACTAAACTACGATGAAAGATCTGAACTTAGAAATACAGAAATAGGATTTGTTTACCAATTTCATCATCTGTTACCTGAATTGACAGCATTAGAAAATATTGTATTACCAGCATTACTAGCAGGAACTAACCAAGCTGAAGCCATTAAAAATGCTTCTTTACTTCTGGAACAAGTGAATCTATCTGGTAAAGAAAACAATACTCCAAATGAGTTATCGGGAGGTGAAAGACAGAGAGTTGCCATAGCAAGAGCTATGTCAAACAACCCATCATGCTTGATTATGGATGAACCGACTGGAAACTTAGATACAAAGAACGTTGAAAATTTTATGACACTTTTAATGGATATGGTTTCTATAAAAAACGTAACTCTATTAATAGCTACTCATGATACAAAGGTCTCTAGTCGACTGGATAGATTGTTAAGTTTAGAATAACCAAGATGGATAAAAGCAATCAAGAATTATCCAGCATAAAGCTCTATGCTAGGTTATTAACCTATGTTCTTCCTTACATTCCGCTATTTGTTGTAAGTATATTAGGATTTGCTATTTATTCTGGTTCTCAAGTAGCTGCTACAGAATGGTTAAAAAGAGTTATAGATTATGTAAGCAGTCCTGAAGGAGATTTAAGGTTAGTGCTTCCGCTTGCCTTAATAGCTATCGCATTTGTGAGGGGTATAGGTTTCTTTATAGGAAACTATTTATTGTCCTCCATTTCTAATAGATTAGTTCATAACCTAAGAACTGAACTGTTTGAAAAATTAACTATACTCCCTATTTCTTTCTATGATGCTCATAGTTCAGGTCATCTAATTTCTAGAATTACTTTCAATGTTATGCAAGTTACTGGTGCAGCAACAAATGCGTTAAAAATTCTGATTAGAGAAGGTCTTTTGGTAATTGGATTAATTTCTTATTTGATGTACTTAAACTGGAAACTAGCATTGTTTCTATTCATTGCAGCACCTTTCATTGCCCTTATAGTTGGCATTGCAGCAAAAAGGTTAAGGAAAATAAGTGGGAAAATTCAAACTGCAATGGGAGATGTGACCCATGTTGCTTCTGAAACTATTAATGGATATGAAGAAGTTAAATCTTTTGGCGGAGAAGATTATGAAATAGATAGATTTAATAAGGCTAGTGATAACAATAGAAAACAAAACTTAAAACTAGAGGCAACAAATTCGATTGCCTCTCCTTTAGTTCAAATGTTTGTTTCTGCGGCGTTAGCACTAGTTACTTGGTTGGCTCTTGATGCTTCCGTAGTGTCTGTAATGACACCAGGAACTTTTATAGCCTTTTTTAGCGCAGCAGGTATGTTAGCTAAACCAGTAAGACAATTATCTGAAATTAATAGCCAAATACAAAAGGGACTAGCTGCTGCAGAAGATATTTTTAGTCAATTAGATGAGGAGATTGAAAAAAATGATGGAAAATTCAAATCTGATGAAATAAAAGGTGAAATTAAATTTAGTAATGTTTCCTTCGCCTATGCTAAATCTTCCCAAAATATACTTAACAACATTAATCTTGAAATAGATATAGGGGAGTCGGTTGCCTTTGTCGGAAAGTCAGGTGCTGGCAAAACGACTCTATTGAGCCTTCTTCCAAGGTTTTATGATGATTTTGAAGGAGAAATAAAGATTGATGGAGTATTATTGAATGAATTTGAAATTAAGAATCTAAGATCACATATTGCCTTAGTAAGTCAGAACATAACTTTATTTAATGACACAATCGCTAATAATATTAATTATGGTTCTGAAGAAAGATCCCTTGATGAAATTAAGGCAGCCGCTCAAAAAGCCAATGCTCATGATTTCATAGAAGCCCTACCTGATGGCTATGCAACAATTGCCGGAGATGATGGTGTTCTTCTTTCAGGTGGCCAAAGACAAAGAATAGCTATAGCCAGAGCTCTTTTAAAAGACGCACCTATTTTAATTCTTGATGAAGCTACTTCTGCATTGGATTCTGAATCAGAGAATTATATTCAAGAAGCCTTATTAGAATTGACAAAAAATAGAACAACATTGGTAATTGCACATAGATTATCAACTATTGAGAATTCAGATAAAATTGTGGTACTTGAATCCGGTAATGTTGTTGAAATAGGTTCACATGAAAGCTTAATTTCTCAAGATGGGCATTATGCAGAATTACACAAGAATCAGTTTAAAGAAGATGAAGAAGATGGTCTAAGAAGGGAACCTCAAATAAATTTCTTTGAAGAAAGTGCTGATGACCTCTCTTCGGCTAGTTTTATAGAGCAAAGCTGGTATGAGAAAAAATTATGGTTATGGCTTCTTTGGCCTCTTTCACTCTTAACGCAGTTTGTTTCTAGAAGAAGAAGGTATAAATTTTTAGATCAACCGAAACTGTCCTGGAAACCTGAGGTCCCAGTTGTTGTGGTTGGTAATATTGTTGTGGGCGGAACCGGAAAAACACCATTAGTTATTTGGTTGACAAAATTACTTGAAAAGAACGGATATAAACCCGGCATCGTAAGCCGAGGTTATGGCGGATCATCTACTAAACCTATTCTCATTGATGATGAAACCTCTGTAAGCGTCAGTGGAGATGAACCATTGATTATTTATAAAAATACTCTAAGACCAGTTTGTATATCGACAAACAGGATAGCTGCAATAAAGAAATTACTTGCAGATACAGATACCGATATCGTAATCAGTGATGATGGTTTACAACACTATAAGATGGATAGAGATATAGAAATTGTAGTTTTTGATGGTAATAGAGGAATTGGAAATGGACTTTATTTACCTGCTGGTCCATTACGAGAATCTTTAAAAAGAACAGATGAAGCTGATTTTGTAGTTAGTTCATCAAAACTTACTAGGTTGAAGACAAAACATACTAATTACCTGATGAATTATCAGCCGATTGAATGGGCGAGAATTAAAGACAATAAAAGGTTCAATGCAAATTCTTGGCCATTATCCAAAAATGTACATGCAGTAGCAGGAATAGGGAATCCTGCTAAGTTTTTTAATACATTAATAAGCTTAGGCCTCAATCCCATAAAACATAGTTTTCCTGATCATTATCAATTTAAAGAGGAGGATCTTGATTTTGGAGATACATTGCCAATTATTATGACGGAAAAAGATGCTGTAAGATGCCTCGAAATGAACTCTAATAATCTTTGGTACTTATCTGTAGAAGCTAAATTTGAAAACGAAGATTTGGCCGAAAATATTTTGAATAAACTTACAATAAACAAATGACTAAGATCAACAAAAAGCTTTTCGATATACTCGTGTGCCCTGTCTCAAAAGGTTCTTTAGAACAAATTGGTGATGAGCTTATATGCAATGAAAGTAAGCTAGCTTATCCTATAAAAGATGGAATACCCGTTATGATACCTGATGAGGCAAGAGACCTCTCTGATGAGCTATAGAATAATTATTCCTGCCAGGATTGGCTCCACTAGACTACCCAATAAACCTCTTAAGGACATAGCAGGTAAAACCTTAATTGAAAGGGTAGTAGATCAGGCAAGAAAAACTACCGCTAAATCTATACATGTGGCAACTGATTCTGATGAAATTATGTATCATTGTAATGAAATTAACGTAGAGGCTCTTTTAACCAGTTCAAACCATAAAACAGGATCTGATAGATTAGTTGAATCATGCGATATTCTAAAATTATTGGATAAAGAATTAATAATAAACATTCAAGGAGACGAGCCTTTCATAGATCCCAAAGATATAGAAAATTTAGCGCAATTAGCTAAAAAAGAAAATGCCAATATGGTTACTTTATATTCAAGCCTAGGATCAAATGATTTAGCAAACAATGACGTAGTAAAGCTTTGGCTAGATTCAAATATAGTTAAAGACTTCTCAAGAAATGTGGATCATTTACCAAGAAAAGACGCTAAGAAACATATAGGAGTCTATGGATATAAAGTAAATTTCCTTCAGAAGTTCATCAAATGGAAACAGAGTGAAAATGAGATCAAAAGAAATCTTGAACAAATGCGAGTTATGGATAATGGAGAGAAGATTTATGCACTTGAATCATCTGGGAAATATCATATCGGTGTCGATACTGAAAGTGATCTCAAGCAAGCAATAGAGATAGCTCTAGATTTAGAATGAATTTTATAGAAGATTATCCATTTTCTATAGTATCCTCATTAAGGACTACAGAAACAGCATCATTTTTTTGTGAACTTTCTGATATTAATCAAATAGATGAAATAGTTTCATTTTCTAAAGAAAAGAACTTACCAATATTAATTATCGGAGAGGGGACGAATATAGTTCCTACTAAAACATTTCAGGGATTGGTTGTTTTCAACAAGTTATTAGGCATAAAAGAAATTGATAATATGACTATAGAAGTTGCCTCTGGTGAGAACTGGCATGAATTTGTGGAATGGACCATAAGACATAAAATGTTTGGGTTAGAAAATCTTGCTTTGATACCAGGAACAGTTGGAGCTGGACCTATACAGAATATAGGGGCCTACGGATCGGAGATTTCTAGCTTTATAAAAAAGTTAACTTGTTTTGATCTTAAGACGGGTTCAATCAAAGTTTTATATGCCAACGAATGTGGATTTGGTTACAGAACTAGTATTTTTAAAGATTCTTCAGATTACATAATTTTATCGGTAACATTTCAATTTAAAACAGATCCTAAAATTAATTACTCCTATAGCTCTCTTGAAGATGAAATTAATAAAAACAACATTAATAAAGACAATCTAACTCATAGGGATATATTTGATTTGGTTTCAAAAATTAGAAAAAAAGTCTTACCTGATTATAAAGAATTTCCAAATGTTGGAAGTTTCTTTAAGAACGTAGTTTTAACTAAAGAAGAATTTAATAAATTGGATTTAACAGAAGAAATACCAGTCTATCTCGAAGGAGATGATATAAAAATATCTGCTGCTTTTCTAATTGAAAAGTTTGGATGGAAAGGTTTCAGAGAAGGAAGTGTAGGAATATCTGATCAGCATGCTCTTGTTCTGGTTACTTACGAAGAAACTCCAGGTGATGAAATTCTTAAATTTTCTAACAAAATTATTAATCAAATCTTTTCTATAACTGGAATTAAATTAGAAATAGAACCAACTTTAATATGACAGAATTTTTTACGGTAGTTGTTCTACATATGTTTGCTGTAATGAGTCCTGGTCCTGATTTTTTTTTAGTCTCTAGACAAAGTATTCGTTATGGTAGGAAGATAGCTTTATGGACAGCTGGAGGAATAGGGACAGGTATTTTATTTCATTCTGGCTTTGCAGTTACTGGAATGTTAATCATATTATCTTCTAATGATTTTTACCTTCTTGTTCTTAAATTTATTTGTTCTTTCTATCTCATATACCTTGGCCTAACCTCGTTACTTAATGTTTCCAATTTTGACGATGATATTACTAATAAGGAAAAGTGGGGGAGAGCAGGAGGCTTTACCATTGGTCTGATTACGAACATCACAAATATAAAAGCTTTATTATTCTTTATTTCTTTATTTGGTATAGTTTTGAGTAGCTCCAGCAACTCTAGCCTTATGTTATATGGTGTATATATGGCAGTTATGACCTTTGTGTGGTTTGCTTCAGTTTCTTATATCTTTACAAGTAATATTTTTAAAAAAAAGTTTTTAAAGTTTTTTGGAGTATTCGAAAAGTTTTTAGGTTTAGCACTAGTTATAATTGCACTACAAATATTACTTAGTGAGTTTATATAAATATGGCCGATACAACCATTTCTTCAATTTTTACAGAGCTGTCAAAGTTAGATGAAGATACATTCCCTCCGGTAGAAAGTTGGGATCCTCCATTATGTGAAAATGTTCATATGAAGATTGATCGGAATGGAAAATGGTACTTTATGGATTCGGTGATAACTAGAGAACGTATGGTGAAATTATTCAGCAGAGTATTAAGGTTAGATGGTGAAGAATATTTTCTAGTAACACCAGTAGAAAAAATAAGGATAGAAGTTGAAGATAAGCCATTCACCATAGTAGATTTTGAATTCTCAGGTGATGGTAATGCGCAAATAATAACTTTTCGTACTAATACGGATGAGATATTTGAAGTAAATAGTGACCATCCCATTAGAGTAGCTACTTTAGGTATTAATGATGAACCATCACCATACGCACTGGTAAGAAAAAATTTAGAGGGACTTATATCTCGAAACGTATATTACAAGCTGATAGACATGGCAGAAGAGGTTGATGGATCTTATGGTGTTTACAGTTCTGGTAATTTCTTCAGACTGAATTAGCCAAAAAAAAACAGAGCTTATGCTCTGTCTTTAGTTCGAGTTCGAAAGTGTCTAAACCGAGATTCTGCTTAGCTCCTTAGCTGGTTTCTCTTCCAACCTTGGTGGTCTAAAAAACTTTTTTTGCTAGCTGTTTTCTAGAGCTTTCACCTTCCGTTCTCTAACCTATCTTCCCCCCTTTTCTTCGTCTCGAGTTGTTTCCAAGTCGGTCTGATAGGTAAGAATATATATTACAGATTAAATACTATTTTGCAACCCTTTTTTTAAAAAAAATGCAAAAAAAATGGAATATTTTTTTTATGTATAAACAATTGATTTTATTACATATTTGGGTAGTTTGGTCCACCAGCTCCTTCTGGTGTAATCCAATTTATGTTTTGGGAAGGGTCTTTTATGTCGCAAGTTTTACAATGCACACAATTTTGTGCATTTATTTGGAATTGTTTTTCTCCTTCTTTCTCAACTATTTCATAAACACCTGCAGGACAATATCTCTGTGCAGGTTCATCATACTTAGGTAAATTAACGCTCAATGGTATTGAAGGATCTTTAAGAACAAGGTGACATGGTTGATCTTCTTCATGATTCGTATTAGAGAGAAATACTGAGGAAAGTTTGTCGAAACTTATAACACCATCCGGTTTAGGGTAATCAATGCGCGGCATTTCTGATGCCTCTTTTAAGCATTCATGATCAGGTTGATCATGATGCAATGTAAATGGCAGCTTACCTCTAAATATTAATTGGTCAATTCCAGCAAGAGCTACACCGAGTAAAGTTCCATACTTATGTATAAATGGTAAAAAGTTTCTGGCTTTATGCAGTTCGGTTTCTAACCATGAAGATTTAAAGTTAGCTGTAACTGTATTTAGGTCAGTCATAGGATTTTCTTTGTAAAATTCTTCAAAAAGACTTTCAGCAGCAATCATCCCAGACTTCATTGCAGTGTGCGTACCCTTTATTCTTGGAAAATTCATGGTGCCCGCATCATCTCCTACTAACATGCCACCTGGAAAATGCATTTTTGGAATAGACTGATGACCACCTTTTATAAGAGCCCTTGCTCCATATGCAGTTCTTGTTCCACCTTCTAAATATTTTTGTATAGATGCTTGATGTTTCCATTGTTGGAACTCATCAAAAGGGCTTATGTGGGGATTGTCATAGTCAAGAGGGACTATGTAACCCAAAAATGCTTGATTATTTTCTCCGTGATAAAGGTATGATCCTGACAAAACTCCCTTCGCTGCAGGCCAACCCATAGTATGTACAACTAATCCCTCCTCATGGACAGAAGGGTCTAGATCCCAAACTTCTTTGAAACCTATGCCATAGTGCTGCGGATCTCTATCTTCATTGAGGTTAAATAAACTAATAGCTTGTTTTCCAAGATGACCACGACATCCTTCGGAAAGGATTGTATATTTAGCCATAAGATTTATGCCAGGTTCATAGGAGTCTTTCTTTTCTCCATTAACATCAACTCCCATATCACCAGTAGCAATTCCTACAACAATTCCATTGCTGATTATTAATTCAGAGGCTGTAAATCCAGGAAAGATATCTATTTCTAGTCCCTCTGCATACTCTGCCATCCATCTACAAAAGTTGCCTAGGCTCATAATGTAGTTTCCATGATTCTTAAAGGTGGTTGCAAATAGCGTAGGGATTGAAAAGTTAGACTTTTCATTCAGTAAATATCTTACTGAATCTTTTTTAACAGGTGTATTAAGTGGCGCGCCAAGTTCTTTCCAGTCAGGTATAAGTTCATCTAATGCCTTTGGATCAAAAACATTACCTGATAATATGTGGGCTCCAACTTCAGAACCTTTTTCAACAACACATATCGACATCTCTTTTGAAGCTTCGATTGCTTGTTGTTTTAGTTTAATTGCAGTAGATAATCCAGCAGGCCCAGCACCGACTATGACTACATCATACTCCATTGATTCCCTTTCGATATTTTCCATACTTTTATTTATTGTATTGAGGCGGGCAGCAGTTATAGAATACGCAATGTAAATTTTACCATATAAGGAAAATAGTATGAAGGTTCTTGTTCCTGTAAAGAGAGTTGTTGATTATAACGTTAAAGTAAGGGCTAAATCTGATGAGAGTGGACCTGATTTGAGTAATGCCAAAATGGCTATAAACCCATTCTGTGAAATTGCCATTGAAGAAGCTGTGAGAATTAAAGAAGCCGGTAATGCAGAAGAGGTAATCGCTGTATCTGTTGGAGATGCTTCATCTCAAGAGCAATTAAGAACATGTTTGGCGCTTGGTGCAGATAGAGCTATTTTAGTAGAAACAGATGAGTCTGTTGAGCCATTAGGAGTAGCTAAAGCACTTAAAGAAGTTGTTTATAAAGAAAGTCCAGATCTTATAATCCTTGGAAAACAAGCAATAGATGGTGATGCGAACCAAACGGGACAGATGTTGGCAGCAATGTTAGATCTCCCTCAAGGAACCTTCGCTTCAGAAGTTGAAATACAAGACGGAGTTGTTCAAGTTACTAGAGAAATAGATGGTGGTTTGCAAACACTTTCATTAACCATGCCAGCAATAATTACAACTGATCTTAGGTTAAATGAACCGAGATACGCTTCTTTACCCAACATTATGAAAGCGAAAAAGAAACCACTAGAAACATTATCTTCATCAGATTTAGGTCTCGATTTATCTCCAAGACAAAATACTTTGAAAGTTTCTCCTCCTCCAGAGAGGGCAGCAGGGATAATGGTAGAGGATATTGAACAATTAGTTGATAAATTGAAAAATGAAGCAAAGGTGATCACATGAGTATATTAGTTATAGCAGAACACGATAATTTAGAATTAAAGGGAGCAACACTCAATACTATTTCTGCAGCAAAAGAGATTGGAGGTGATATAGATATTCTTGTTGCTGGTATGGATTGCGAATCTGTTGCCGATACAGCTTCTCAAATTCCTGGTATCGGTAATGTACTTCTAGCAAATAAAGAGACATATAAAAATTCTCTTGCTGAGAATATTGGTAATTTAATAGTTGAGTTATCTGATGGTTATTCACATATCATGGCGCCAGCTACAACAAATGGTAAGAATTTCATGCCTAGAGTAGCTGCTAAGTTAGATGTCTCTCAAATATCCGACATAAGTGCTGTTATTTCAGATGATACGTTTGAACGACCAATTTATGCAGGTAATTGCATAGCAACTGTGCAAAGTACTGATTCTGTTAAAGCTATTACGGTCAGAACTACTGGATTTGATGCTTGTGAATCTAGTGGAGGAAGTGCATCCGTAAACTCAATCGAAAACGATACAAATGCAGGAGTTTCTTCTTTTGTTAAGGAAGAGATTGCAGAATCTGATAGACCGGAATTAACTGCAGCCGAAGTAGTTATTTCAGGTGGAAGAGGTATGCAAAATGGAGACAATTTTAGTCTTCTTAACGGTATAGCAGACAAACTAGGTGCAGCGATAGGAGCTTCAAGAGCTGCTGTTGATTCAGGATTCGTTCCCAATGATATGCAAGTTGGACAAACAGGGAAGATTGTTGCTCCTGACTTGTACATAGCTGTTGGGATATCCGGTGCAATACAGCATTTAGCTGGAATGAAAGACAGTAAAGTAATAGTCGCAATCAACAAAGACGAGGAAGCACCAATCTTCTCAGTTGCTGATTATGGATTAGTTGCCGACCTCTTCGAAGCATTACCTGAATTAGAAGCAAAACTATAAAAAAGCAAACTAGTATTTTTTTCTAAGAACTGCTCCAGACTCTATATGCTCCGTATAGGGAAACTGGTCGAACATTGCTAGTTTCAATATGTCGTGAGTAGATTTTAGAGCTTGTAAATCTCTTTTGAATGAGTCAAATCCGCACGAAATATAAATAATATTTTTTATTCCTATAATGTTTTCGAGTGTAGATGAATCAAGTCCTTCCCTCGGCGGATCTAAAAAAATTGAATCTATTTTAAATTGCTTTAAATCAATATCTTTCAATCTTCTAAATGTCCTTACTCCCTTAAATGCCTCTAAGGTTTCTTTGCCTGATAATCTTGCGGTATAAACATTTTTAATATTATTCGAACTAATATTTTCTTGTAATGCTTGAATACTGGGTCGACTATTCTCAGTAGCCAAAACTTTGTTAAAGTATCTACTTAAGGGAATTGTAAAAGTTCCAAGACCGCAATGAAGTTCCATTAGGTCATTCTCAACTGGTTGAATGTTATCAATAACCCAACTTAGCATGGAGTCACAAATATAAGGATTTGTTTGACTGAAACATTGTTCGTAGAGCTTAATTGAAAACTTTTTATCTTGGTATTGGTAGGTCTCGGTAACATAATTATTTCCAATGATTATTTTTCTATTTTTACTTCTTCCAATAATTGAAATATCTAATTCATTGGATATATTTGATGCCATTTCTGACCACTCATCTTGCAATTCCTTGTGATAAATTAAACTAACCATAGCTTCGTCATTTCTTGAAGATTGAAACTCTATTTGAAAAAGTTTATGGGAAATTATTGGATTACTTTGAATCTTTATTAATAAAAGGGTCATGATATTTTGAATCTTTTGACTGCTAATGGGAAAAGAGCTTATAGCTACTTTTTTTCCATCCTTTGACATTGAGTAGAAATATTCGTCTTTCTCTTTCAAAAGACCGAATTCAGCTCTATATCTATAAGCTTTATGAGGAGATTTGAAGAAATCTATTGGAGTTTCTTCAGTAAATTCACGAATAAATGAGCTTTTCTTTTCTTCAAAAAGTTCGAGGTAATCTTCTTTTTGTATGGTTGACAAAATTTAAGCTAGGAATCTTTGGTTTATGTAGAGATCTATTAATATTATAACAGTCGATATATTTGATAGAATAACACTATGAAAGAGATGACTATCACACCTTCAGCGCAAGATTATTTGAATGATCTTATGTCTAGTCAAGATGAAGACACTTGTGGAATAAAAATATTCGTTTCTGAACCTGGAACACCTAGAGCAGAGACTTGTATTGCTTATGCAAAGCAAGATGAGGATTTCTCAGATTATAGAATTATCAATGAATTCAAGTTTGATCTTTATCTTGAAGAAAAATCTATTGATTTTTTGAAAGATGCTGAGGTCGATTATTCACCTGATAAGTTTGGTGGAACACTTACCATCAAAGCTCCAAATGCAAAACTACCTCAGCTAGGTAAAGATGCCTCTATAGAAGACAAAATAAACTATGTTCTTTACTCAGAGGTAAATCCGGGGTTGGCAGCTCATGGAGGAGAAGTTTCTTTGGTTGAGGTTGTAGATGATTCTACAGCAGTGCTTCAATTTGGAGGAGGATGCCAAGGATGCGGAATGGTAGATCTTACTTTGAAAGATGGTGTTGAAAAAACCTTATTAGAACAAGTTGAAGGCTTAAAGGGCGTAAAAGATGTAACTGACCACAGCTACAGAGAAAATGCTTATTATAAATAGTATATGTCTCAATTAAATGCAGATAAATGTTATATATTTACAGATACTGAGACGACAGGACTCGATATTAACTTCTCTCAAATAATTCAAATTGGATCAATTCTTACAGACGAATCTCTTCATCAAGAAAATTCTCAAGATATAGGATGTAAGGTATTACCTTGGATTGTCCCAACTCCCGAAGCCTATTTAGTTCATAAGAAGGTTGAATCCTTAAAAGACGAGTCTATGTCTCACTATGACATGATGAAACTTCTGAGATCAACTTGGTTAGATTGGTCGAAGGGAAGAAACCCGTTATACATTACCTATAACGGCCATCGTTTTGATGAAGAACTTTTCCGCCGTCAATTTTTTTGGAACTTACTCCCTTTATATATTACGAATACTCTTGGTGCGTCTCGCCTAGATATGCTTAGTACACTGCAGCTAGTTGCTAACTTTTTTCCTGATAGCCTCACTCTCCCCATATTCGAAGAAGGAGATGTGAGTATGAAATTAACAGATTGGTCCGATGCCAACTCTATAGAAATTGAAAATGCTCATGATGCCTTGGCTGATTGCGTTCAAATGCATGAACTCGCTAAGTTAATTTTGGAAAAGGCTAAACCGGTCTGGCAGGCATCAATAAAAGGATCGACAAAGATAGGTAATTTAGAAATCCTACAAACAGAACCATTTGCCATGATAGGGGAAGTAATACGTAGAAAGAAATTTACTTATCCTGTTACGTTCTGCGGTCAGAACCCTAAAATGAATAATGAAGTTGCTGTCGCAGATTTATATTTCGATCCCGATCAACTAAATGATTTAACTGATACTGAATTGCTCGAGCAGATAGGAAATAGCGGAACAGCCATTAGGAAAGTGAGAATCAATAAGAGCCTACCTGTTATGCCATCGGATCATATCCCTAATATTGATAATCATTTAGACATATCACATGACCAACTTATTGAGAGGGCAAGAAAGATTAAGGAAAATATTAAACTGCAAACCAGAGTGAGTGAACTTTTGGCAAGTAACCAAATTAATTATCCTCCACCCAAACACCTAGAACAAACTGTTTATTCAGGATTTCCATCTGATGCTGATGATTTATGGATGGAAAGATTCCATACCCTTCCTTGGGAAGAGCGCTCTAGAGTTTTAGATGGTTTTGAGGATTCACGTTACAAAGAATTAGCTGAAAGACTCATTTGTGTAAATCAGCCTGACTCTGTAATGCCTGATACCTTGGAAAGATATAGGAATTTTGTAAACCAAAGGCTTTATGATAAAGGGCCTTGGTTGTCTCTTGAAAAAGCATTGGATAAGACACGCTCTATGCTAATTGACGCAACAGGTGAAAAGAAAGAAATCCTTCAAAGCTTAGAAAAGAATCTAGTTGAAAAATCTGAATTTATTTAGTTTGTTCGGTAACTTTAATTAAAATTGAGAAGTAGGGGTGATCTATGAAGTTTAATTCATCAACTTCAAGCTTCACATCTTTATCAATTTCATACAAATCTTCAAATTTAAATCTAGGGAGCTCTATTATTTCTTCAGAGTTAATTGCATTATCTGAATAAACAAAATCCCCAATATACTTCAGATTAACTTTTACAGAATTAAAGATAGTTTCTACCCAATAATTATCATTCAGAAAACCTTTATTTTCTGTCTCATTCTTATCTTCAATAAGTGTTTGAAACGTTTTAATTTCTTGAACTCTTGATGAATTGTCAATTTCTTCAGTTTTCTGAGAGAACCTTAATTTTGATACAAGGTGAATAAATCTTTCTTTATAAATCTTTATTTCACCATAAACTTTTTTGTCTTTTTTTTGAGCATCTATAAATATTGGTATGGTTTCATTCTCATTAAAAATAGGTTGGTACCATGAGTTATAGTAAATTACTCTATAGTCTCTGCTTCTATTCAAATTGTTCTCTATTTCTACCATTTCTTTTTGAAATGGAATTTTTTCATATAAAAATGGATCAGGTTTCGTAGCCTGGGCAACTTCATCACTAAGACTTTGTTGTTCAGTTTGTACTTTAACTTTTAAAGGGGGCAAAGCTATCTCATCTGAGAATTTTCCTTGAGGAAAGGTAACAAATGTCGTAGGTTCGTTTTTTATTTTGATCAGATGATTTGAAAGTTCAAGTTCGTTTAATTCTTTCCACTTTTCTTCAAGATCTTCATCTTCGATTGACAAATTTTGTATGATGAAAAGGTCAACCTTAACGTGATCAAGTTTCTGCTTATCGACAAGGTACTTTTCTAAATATTCATTGAAATCAACTGAATAAAGGTTATGTGAAGTAAATAGAAATATAATCGCTAGCTTAAGGTGCATTTGCGCAAATTGTCTTAATTACATCCGAAGTCATTTTTATTTTCTCTTCTAAAGTATCGTCATTAAAAAAAGAAGTATCAAGATCTTTATTCTTGAAAGAAATATTTATTTTGCTATCTAGGAAGTTTATCTTTTTAATTGAGTATTCTTCGGCAATTATTCTTAATTCAGCCTGTAAGAAAAAGTTTTTTAATTCTTCTGGCAATAATCCAAATCTATTGATCATCTCTATTTGTATATTCTTTAAATCAACAGAAGACTCAGCTAAAGAAACCTTGTTGTACATTAATAATCTTACATTTATGTCCGGAAGGTAATTTTCAGGAATGAAACAATTCTTATTAAGATTAATCTCCGGTAATTCATCTAATGATTGAAAATCAAGGTCTCCATTCTTAATGAATTCTGACGCTTTCTTTATCATCCTTGTATATAACTCAAGACCTATGGATTCAAATACTCCGCTTTGATTTGATCCAAGGATTTCTCCTGCTCCTCTTATTTCAAGGTCTTTTAGGGCTAGCAGGAATCCTGCTGACAAAGAGTCTGCGCTCATCAGGGCATCGAATCTTTTATCAGCATTCTTCTTATTTATTATATTTCTAGATCTTAAAAAGTATGCATAAGCTTGTCTCTCCGCTCTTCCAACACGACCTCTAAGTTGATGAAGCTGAGATAGACCAAATTTATCAGCATTTTCCACAATCAATGTATTTGCATTTGATACATCAATACCGCTCTCTATAATTGTCGAGCACACAAGGATATCTATTTCCCCTGTATTAAATTTCAACATAATTTCTTCTATGGCATTTGCTTTTAATTGGCCATGAACCACCTCGATTACAAGATCATTAAACTTTTCTTGAAGTCTTGATCTTCTGTCCTCAATTAATGAAAGATCATTACAAAGGTAATACACTTGTCCTCCTCGAAGATTCTCTCTTTGGATAGCTTCATAGATTAAATTCTCATTGAAACTATAAGTAAATGTCTTCACAGGTAAGCGATCATCAGGTGCGGTTGCAATAATTGACAGATCTTTAAGTTCTGTGAGTGCAAAATTCAATGATCTTGGAATAGGCGTTGCTGATAAGCTCAAAATATCTAGTTCCTCTTTAAGCGATTTGATCTTTTCTTTTTGACGAACCCCAAATCGATGCTCTTCATCGATTATCAAGAGCCCAAGATCTTTGAACCTTATATTTCCTTGAATCAGAGCATGGGTTCCAATTACAATATCAATTTCACCCGAAGCGAGACTTAGAACTAACTTATCTTTCTCTTTTGAAGTTATATTCCTAGATAATGAGGCAATGTTGATACCTGTGTCTTTGAATCTCTGCTCGAAGCTATCTAAATGTTGAGATGTCAGTAATGTCGTAGGAACCAAGATGCAAGTTTGTTTGCTATTCAATGCAGATATAAATGCTGCCCTCATTGCAACTTCAGTTTTCCCAAATCCTACTTCTCCACAAATTAATCTATCCATCGGTCTTGAGGAATGCATATCTTTTAACACTTCATCGATAGTTCTTTTTTGATCATAGGTTTCTTCATAAGGAAACTTTTTAATAAAATTTAGGTATTCATTTTCATATAAATCAAATGAATATCCATTTGCTGCATATCTTTTGGCCTGGACTTCAAGTAATTCTGCTGCAGTATCAAAAGTTTGCTTGAGAGCTTTGTCTTTTCTTTTTTGCCATTTTTTAGAATTAAGTGAGTCAATATCTCTATCAACTGGACCAAAGTATTTCGAAATCAAATTCATATGTTCTATAGGAACAAATACTTTACTTTCATCTTTATAGAGGATTTCTAAGCAATCACTAACACCAACAAAAGTTTTCAATTGCTTAAGTCCCAGAAATTTACCAATACCATGCGTTAGATGAACAACTAGATCACCTTTATTAGGCATTTTCGAAGAAGAAATGTCAGCCTTTTCATTCCTCTCATTTTGAGGAGCATCTTTTTCAATTATTTCTGAATAATCTGTCTCCATATCAAAAGTGAGGCTATCTTTTATATTTGCACTTAATTCATTCATACTCAAAAATAAATCTTCAGGTGCGAGCAATGGTCGCTTTTGATCATATCTGTATTCTTCATATCTCTGATTTACAAGTTCCTCAAAGTCATGAGCTTTTTTGTTTACATTATCTTGTATATAAATTTGATCGGCATATTGCAGAAACGGAATGAAATCCGATTTTGTGCCATAGAAAAGAGGAAAGTAAATTTCTGCTCCTTCTGGGTGTCTCAAGTTCATTATTCTTCT
>CACBUE010000015.1 GCA_902542325.1 uncultured SAR86 cluster bacterium
AGTTTTTTTTATTGGCCCTTTTAAAGCAAACAAACCAGATATCATATGGGTTTACAACCCTCCTTTGATTTTAGGTATACCTGCTTCTTTTATTAGTTTTTTATATAAAGCACCATTTGTTGTTGAAATTCAAGATATGTGGCCTGAAACTCTTGAAGCAACAGGCTTTGTAAAAAGTAGATTTATTATAAAGACTATAGATTTGATCGGTAAGCTTCAATATAAGCTTTCTTCAGGAATAACTGTTATTTCTGAAGGTTTCAAAAAGAATATAGTTTCTAAAGGAGTAGCAGAAACTAAAATTCATGTAATTGAGAATTGGGCTTATGAACAAGAGAGTTTTTCAGATGATATAGATCTTGAGTTAGCTAGAGAAAAAGGACTAGCAGGAAAATTTAATCTTCTTTATGCAGGAAATATGGGTTCTGCACAAGGTTTATCAAACCTAATTGAAGCTGCCAATTTATTAAAAGATATAAAAGATATTCAGTTTGTTATGTTAGGCAGCGGCATAGAGGAAGGTAAGTTAAAAGAAATGACTAAAAACTATTCTTTAGAAAATGTTATTTTCTTAGGAAGATTGCCAATGAGTATGATGACTTCTATGTATGCTTTATCAGATGCTTTAATTGTTCATTTAACAGACGATCCTCTGTTTGAAATAACAATTCCTGGCAAAACACAATCTTGTCTGTTGAGTGGAAAACCTGTAATTGCGTCTGTTAATGGTGACGCTGCGAGCCTAATTGAAAGGGCTGAAGCCGGATATACAGCTGAAGCTATGAACCCAAACTCTCTAGCCTCAGCAGTTAAGAGTCTATATAATCTTGACGTCGTAGATCGATTGGAGATGGGAAAAAGAGGGAGAGATTTTTACTTCAAAAATCTAAGCCCAAATGTCCAAGTTGAAAAATATCAAAACCTTTTTGAAAAAATACTCATAGAAAGAGGAGAAAAATGAAAATTTTAGTAACTGGCGGAGCAGGATGTATTGGAACAAATCTCTGTAATGAACTTACTAGTCGAGGCCATTCTGTATTCTCTATCGATCGATTGAATAATGAGCGCGAGGGATATATGAGGTGTGATGTTAGTAACATTCGCCAGATTGAAAGAGTATTTGATGAGCATGGCCCTTTTGATTTTGTATATCACTTAGCGGCCGAATACGGTCGGTGGAATGGCGAAGATTATTATGAAAATCTCTGGCAAACAAATGTTATAGGAACAAAGCACATACTTACACTTCAAGAAAAATTTAATTTTAAATTAATATTCTTTTCTTCAGCAGAGGTTTATGGCGATTTTTCTGGTCTCATGTCAGAAGATGTAATGGTTGAAAACAAAATATCTGATACTTATCAAATGAATGATTACGCGATTACAAAATGGGCTGGAGAACTAATGTGTTTAAATGCAGCAACCATGCATGGAAATGAAATAGTCAGAGTAAGGCCAGTAAATTGTTATGGCCCACATGAAGAATATACACCTTACAGGGGATTCATTCCGAAGTTCATTTTCCACGCTTTAAACAAAAAACCTTATACTGTATACAAAGGACATAAAAGGATCATCGATTTTGTTGAAGATACGTGTCGTACATTTTCAAATATTACTGAGAACTTTATCCCTGGCAAGGCTTATAATGTTGGAAGCAAGCCTGAGTGGGAAATGGATATTAAAACTTACTCAGATATCATTTTAGATGCTGTTGGAATTAATGATTCTATAGTGAACTATGAAGAGGAAGAACCACTTAACTATGTCATCCCCTAAATGGCTTACTATGCTTAAAACTTCTGTAGCACGGCCGCCAGTTGCCATCATAATGGATACTCCATCCTCAAAATCAATGTCCCTGATGAAAGCAAATCTTCTCAATACTTCGTACTCATCTATATTGAAATAGATAAAAACAAGGGCTACGGGAAATAAAGATCCTAAGATGAGATTCTGAAAATTAAGTTTTCCTAAAAAAAAGCGTTTATTTATGAAGAATAAAGAGGTCATAGCGAAAAATGACGTTCTTTTTCCTGTAAAAATATCTAAGAAGAAAATAAAGAAAAAATATAGATAATTACCCCTTGATAAGATATAGGCTGATAAAAGAGCTAGAGAAGTGCCGAAACCATAATGAGAACTCAAATACCACACATTCTGAAATAGAATATAGAGAATAACGAATATGATATTAAACAATATTGCAGCATGGAGAAGTCTCTTTAAGAGTACAAGGTGTTCTTGGGTATGTGTTTTAAAAAAAGATATACCAAAACATATCATTATGATGGGATTTAAAAATGCATATATGTGTAAAACTGAATAGTTAATAAATCCATGATTGTAGAGCCCTAATGCCAGGGCCATTAAGCTAAAAGTAATGAATAGAATTACCTCAAAACTCAAGGAAATAGTTTTGTTCAGCAAATGTAAAGCACACACAAACAAAATAGAGTTATAGGTTATTTTTTTGATGAACTCTAAATCCAAAGATAGCATATAGTAAAAGAAATCCAGGCCTGGAAAAACTAGAGTTATGAAGAAAAGTGCTAGGAAAATCTTAATGTACATTTAATTTAAGAGTGCCTTATTAAAGAGTAGGCAGTATTTTGTCTAATGTTTCAATCATCTTCATAGTTCCAGAAGCCAATTCTGCGTCTTTAGAGTCAAACTTTAAAGGTTGCATTTTTCCAGGTAAGTAGGTATTCAAAGCATGCTTCAGGAGCTCTTTACCTTCCTCCGGAGAATTGATTTTACTTTGATAATTTTCAACTAGATCGGGTAAGTCTTTTATTTTATTTACGTCATCTAGAAGTAAAAAATAGCCTTCGAGGAAGTATGTAGGTTCAACAACTATAGAGCATTTTCCAGCCAAAGCTGACTGGAGGCCTATGGTTCCAGTCCATGTAAAGGTTGCGGTGCAGTTTTTAATGAGAAAGTTGGAAGAAGCAGTGTAGGGAACAAGGATGACATTTTCATTGGAGACTAAACGATCAATAAATTCAAAATTTCTCATTCCAAACATATTAGGATGATCTTTAATAAAAATCTTAAAGCCCTTGTCCAAAAAACTTTGAATAATCAAAGGTAAGACTTTTCTATAATCACTCAATTCCATATCTTTGACATAGTAATCAATAGTTGATTCTGGATTTACTTGCAAACCTATAAACAAAGTTTTATCTAAATTACTCGCTTCAAAAACCGCTTTCCAATTTTTGTTTATAAACTTATTTACTTTCCAATTAGATAGTTTTACGTTGTACTCTGGAACATTTCTGCCAGTTGTCATGTATCTATAGCCGTAGATATCAGAAATCAATCTTGAATAGTAGAATAAAGTTATGTCTCTAATAAAATAATAAAGCCAATTCCTCATAAATCTTCCTAAAGAGAATTGATTTGTACTAACGATAGATGTCGCCTTAAAACTTTCAGAAGTTATTTGATCGTAAACAATTTCAACCTTTGCTTCATCTATAGATTCAAGAGAAAAATACTCTCCACTAGTTGTGAAAAAGAAGTGATCTTCAAGAAGTGCTGCTTTCCATAATCCTAAATATTTTATTCCCCTACGTTTTAGGATTTTACTGAAGATATCTAAGACATAAGAATCAACTCTAAGTGATAAAAAAATGTCTGGTTGAAAAGAGTCTAATATTTTTTCAACTGATTGCAGCATCGCTCCGATCATCCTTAATGCGAGATCTTCATCAAGATTCTTTAATAGCCTACATCTTGTTATTATTTCAAAACACGTACTCTCTCCAAATTCCTCTATTGCATATAGCCTTGACCTCTCCAGATGGACATTTTTGTAGTATTCGTCTTGAAGTGAATAATCTCCTATACCATTTATTTCACTTACGACTAATATCTTACTTGGAGACTTGAGGTTATTGACTAAAAACTTTGACCACTCTGTTAAGTTGTTACGAGTATAAAAAAGAATTTTCATATTAAATCATAGATGCTTAGATATTCGACCTTTGTAATATGTATTCTTTTAATTTGGTTTTAATTGAGGATGACAATGTTACAGCAATAGAGAAACTAACTAAATAAATCAAAGCAAAATAAATTATAAAAAGATATTTATTAGACATTGGGTCTATAGATATAAAAGTAGATAATTGAATAATGAACAACGGACCAATCAGTGGAATAAGATTCTCTTTATAGAAACCTAGTAAATTTAGTTTGGAAAAGTATTTCTTTAATAAAATAGAGTAAACGAAAAACCTCAAAATATCTAAGATGATTTTTACCAAAATAATACCGATAGCCCCATATATAGGTACGAGATAAAAAATGGATGGTAATATGATAATTAGTCCGCTTATATTTAAAACGAGTATTGGATTAGTTATTCCTTTGGCAATAAGAAAATTGTAGGGCGAATACAGCATTGCTATGAGCAAGCTGGAAAGAGATAAAAATTCAACAAGAAGTTTAAGTTCCTCAGCTAGAAGCAAACTAGAAGTCCAAATATAGACCACCTCGTAGCTATAGGTAAAAAATAGAAAAGAAACTGACCCTATTAATACTAAAACTATATGAGACATCAATCTGTAGTCGGTTAACAATTCATCTTCTTTCTTACTAGATATGAGGTTTACCAACCTAGGAAAGTAAGCCTGAGTAATTGGTGCTGCAATTAAAATCAGAGATGAACAAAAGGTAGTGGCCAGCATAAAATTTCCATAATCTGTAAGAGGCAAGAGTGCAAAAAGAAATAATTGATCTGATTGCTTCCAGGCAAAGGTAGTTAATGAAATAAAAAACATTCCACCAGCAAATTTTCTTACTTTATATGCTAAGTTTAATGAAAATGTGGGAGAATTATTTACCTCAGGAAGGACTTTATAAGTCTTCCAGGCTAGCAAAATAACTGATACTAGAGAGATATATATTTGCCACAAAAAGAATGTTTCAATATTTGCATCAGCTATCAAGAATAAAACCAATAAAACTCCTGCAAACCTGAGAACCTGTATTATGGAATATACAATGTTAAACCAGACTTGATGCTCTAAACCGTAGATTGCTGCTCTATAAAAACCCTCTATAAACCTCAATGAGGTTCCTAATCCCATATAAATTAAACATGTCTGAATAGTCTCTATAGATAACCCATCAGATTTTACAAAATTTGTTGTAATAGATTCGGAAAAAAGAAAGAAAAGCAAAAAAATAGTAATAGCTAAAATAACTGAAATCAGCTCGAGTGTCCTTAATAAGTCATGGATACTGAAATCTTGGATTTCATCTGATCTAAACTTAGCCATTTCTCTCATTATCGTTGGAGACATGCCAAGATCTAATAAAGCGGAAATAGCTACAAAAGAAGTAAACAATCCAATTAATGCATAAGATTCAACTCCTAGAAAGGACACATAAAAAGGGACACATATAAAAAAAAGAATTCCTGAATTTAAGCCACCTAAAAAATTAGCTAATATGTTTCTATTAACGGTGGAAGACATTACGTTTTACTCTACATGAAGACGTATCAAACTATCTAATAAATCTAAATTCAATTTTTTTTTAGATTCTTTTGTAGGAAAATTTCTCATATGCACTCCAAATATTTCATCTCTAAAATGGAATTCCTCCCAACCAGAAGATATCACTTCCTCTTTGATTTCTTCTCTTATTCTTGATCTATTGGAAAATAAACTTCTATTCTTAGGTAAAAATGCTATCTTTTCAGGGAAGAGTCTTTCAATATATCTTCCGATTGTAGATCTTAAATGTTCCACTTTATTAAAATCATCTTTATTAATTACTGGTGTAAAAAGTTCAAAATTTAAGACTTCTTTTGAATTGAGAATTTGTTCCTTGTATATCTTATATCCGGTGTCTTGAGAGAGACCTATCTGAAATCTAAGTAAGAAGATTGAAATAAATAAACGCATTAAATAAAACTTTTTTATTTTTTGAGTAAAACCTATTCTTCGAACTCCTTCACTCTTCTCGATTATAGTAGGACTAAAATCAATAGACTGTGGGTTTATGTGAGAAGTATTAAATAAAAAGAAATGAATGCAAGGAAACTTCCTATATTTTGTGAACCATTTTGGATGCCATGGTGCTCCTATTAAAGCTAGATCTTCAGATTCCATTAAGTCTAAAATTTTGGTAATCCAACTTTTTTTTAGTACAAAAAAGTCTGGATCTATAACTAAACAATATTTCTCTTCTATTTTTGTATTCTTAAAAAATTTATTTAATGCTAACGAATGATGAATACTAGCGTAATTCGCGCCGTATCGCTGTTTATCTACCATATCTACTCCATCAATCAACGTCCAATCTTCGTTAAGCGTTATTTTTTTTCCTCCAGAAAATATAGAATTATCCACGACGAAAAAATTGAAAACTTCATCAAGATTTAATTTTTTGATTAGCTGAATATTTCTGGAAATTAGATCTTCAGAATTTGGACCTGCAACTGTAACTATTGTTAATCTTTTATCTATCGATTTAATGACGTTGCCCCAAAATTGAAATCTCTTAGGTTTCCAGAAATTTTAGAACTTTTTTTAAAATAGCGTTTGTGGTAAGAAACTCATGTTCCAAAAGAAACTCAGGAGTTCCAACAGTGTCGGTAAAGTGATCATTAATTCCAATTCGAATAATCTTACCGGTGCCAATTTCAGCCACTACTTCTGAAACTGCACTTCCCAAGCCGCCTATAATATTATGTTCTTCAATTGTAACTATTTTTCCTGTTCTTCTAATTGAGTGGGAGATTGAATCAATATCAAAAGGTTTTATAGATGCCATTTGCAAGACCTCTGAAGAAATTCCATGTTGTTTATCTAAAAGATCTGATACTTGCATTGCTTCGTTCATCATCGTCCCGGTGCTTACTAGAGTAATATCCGAACCTTCTCTTAAAATGGTTGCTTTTCCGATGTTAAACTTATTTTTACTTGTATAAATATTAGGACAATCCATGGCAGACATCCTAATGTAAACAGGCCCATCTATCGCGATAGATGCCTCTAGCACTTGTTTCATTTCTTCTTCATCCCCAGGACATAAAACGGTCATGTTGGGAATTGATCTCATTATGCCAATATCTTCAATAGAATGATGGGAAGGACCTGCAGAGCCGGCACTTAAACCGGCATGCGAGACAACCAATTTCACATTTAAATTTGGATATGCAATATCTGTCCTTACTTGTTCACAAGCACGCATAGCGATAAATGCTGCAAAAGAATTTACAAACGGTATCTTTCCTTCAAGTGCAAGACCTGCTGCTATTCCAACCATATTTTGCTCGGCTATACCTATTTGAAAATGCCTATCAGGAAATTTCGCTTCAAAAAGATCCGACATAGTTGAGTCTGCCAAATCTCCTTCTAAAAGGACTATTTTATCATTTGTTGAACCGAGAGTTGTTATATTGCTACCGTAACTTTTTCTTATGTTTCCCATGTTTTTTTATTTCGATTCAAGCTTAACTTCTTGCATTGCTTCTTTAGCGAATTCTTTAATCGCTCCTCCGCCGTGCCATTTATTATCTCCTTCCATAAAGGAAACCCCTTTACCTTTAACTGTATTGCATAAGATAAGCTTTGGTTTAGATTCTTGATTGTCTTGACTTAGAGCACTTACGACTTGATTAATATCATGACCATCTATTTCCTTCACATCCCAATTAAAAGCTGTCCATTTATCGAAATATGGTTCTAAAGACATTATTTCTTCGGTGTTTCCACATTGCTGTACTTTATTTCTATCAACAATTCCAACCAGGTTATCTAAATTATAGTGAGCAGCTGACATAGCGGCTTCCCAAATAGAACCTTCTTGCGTTTCGCCATCTCCCATCAACACATAAACCTTATGATTTTGTTTATTAATCTTAGCCGATAAGGCTCTGCCTACACCTACAGATAAGCCATGACCCAACGAACCTGTACTCATATCTACTCCCGGCATCTTTTTCATGTCGACATGAGCGGAGAGGCTACCTCCATTTTTTCTAAATGAAGCTAGTTCTTTATCTGATAGAAATCCTCTTAAATTAAGTATAGTTGATAGACCCAAACAGCCATGTCCTTTACTCATAATAAACCTATCACGGTCATTTAAACCAGGGTCTTCAGGATTTATATTCATAATCTTAAAAAATAAAGCCGTTAGGATCTCAACTGAAGATAGCGATCCTCCAGGATGGCCCATACCAGAATCGATTAAAGTCTTGATAATCAAGTACCTTGCTTCTTTAGTTATATTTTCAAGTCGTTCAAATTCTCTCATATCGCGATTGTAGTTTTTAATTATTAATTTTATAAGGCTTTTCTTCAAAACTCGGAAGAGATACTGTGCCTTTATCTAAATAATGATCAGCTATTATCCAGTCTTCTAGAAGATTTATATCGAAGCCTTCGTAATCTTTGCTAATAAAAGGTGTTATCAGGTCTCCTGATATTGAATTATATTTAAAAGGAACTTTTGTCCAAGAAAACTCTAAGCTCGCGTTTTGTACATAGATCTCGGGAAGTGCAGAATATTGACTGCTGTGATATGGAGTACCATCTATTTTTCCTTCAAGGATAGGATATATTTTATTTCCTTTAATATCCCACATCTTCCCAGGATGTTCTTTACATTTCTGTATTGCTCTCAGGGAATGAGAAGGTTGGGATTCTATAAATTCTTTCCATGCCCTTCTAATGGTTAAAGCATTCCGAAAAGGACTGGTAGGTCTTAAGATACTGTAAGCATCGAAAGAAAGACCTGATTCTTCAAGATAAGAAAGAATCCATTTAACCCAATCTATGTCAGGAGAAAAGTCTCCTGAAATAGATCTAGGTCTTAATATAGGGACTTCAGCACCGTAATACTCAGCTATATCTTTATAAAGATTACTATCAGTTACACAAATTATTTTTTTAAAAATACTACTTTCTTTAGCAGCCTTAATTGAGTAAGAAATTAAAGGATGCTCACCAAGAATCTTTATATTCTTATCCGGTATCCTCTTTGAACCAGAACGTGCAGGAATAAGAGCTACTACCGAATGTTCAGAAGAGTCATTTTTCATAATTTACTTTGATCAACATTAAAGTAAATATCTTTTAACTCAGTGTAAACATCTAAAGCTTCTGTACCTGGTTCTCTTGATCCATTACCTGAATCTCCTGTTCCTCCAAAAGGCATGTGAGGTTCGCTTCCATATGTGCCTGCATTTACAACTGCAACTCCTGAATGTATTGTCTGAGTAAAGTGATAAGCTCTATCAAAACTTTTTGTATGAATGCAAGCAGTTAATCCGTAATTAGAATCATTTGCCAGTTTTAAAGCTTCTTCATAATTTTTAACTTTATAAAGCTGAGCAACTGGTCCGAATAACTCTTTATTTGAGATTTCTGCATTAGTAGGAATATTTTCTATAATAGTTGGAGATAAATAAAACCCATTCTTATGATCCTCATCATCTAATCTAAAACCACCCGAAATAATCTTGGCACCTTGAGAAGCTGCTAATTCAATGGAAGAAATAATAGAGTGAAGTTGTTTTTCATTTATTACAGGTCCAAGGTCATCTCCATTATTGGGTCCGACCGAAAGCTTAGTAGTTCTTTCAATTAGCTGACTCTTAAATTCTTCGTAGATACTCTCAAAAATTATTATCCTACTTCCTGCAGCACATCTCTGACCAGCGTTACTAAATGCAGACAAATTTACCCAATTTACAGCATTCTCTATATCTGCATCATCACAAACAACTAATGGATTTTTTCCTCCAAGCTCAAGAGATAGCTTAGCTAACCTTTCTGCCGCTTTTATCGAAATCTGTCTACCTACTGCCGTTGATCCTGTAAAACTTAAGACATCTACATTTCTATTTTCAACTATAGCTCCTCCACATTCTTCACCTAATCCCTGAACAACGGAAAAGCAGCTTTCAGGTAAACCAGCTTCAAACGCAATTTTAGCAAAATACCATGCTACAGCAGGAGTATCCTCAGGAGCTTTAAGAATACAAGAATTCCCACATATCAATGCTGGAAAAACCTTCCAAGCTACATTAGCAATGGGAGTATTAGCTGCAATGATCAAACCCGCTACTCCACAGGGCTGTCTCACAGTCATAGCATATTTATCTTTTTGTCCTGAAGTTGTGGTTCGACCATAAAGTCTTTGCCCTTCTCCGGCAAAAAACCTACCCAATGAAATAGCTCCTTTTGTTTCTCCTAAAGCATCATTGAGAGACTTTCCGGTCTCTAAATGAACAATTTGTGCCATTTTTTCTTGATTATCTTCGAGTAAATTACAAATCTTATGCAAAATATGTCCTCTTTCAACAGGTGGTGTATTTGACCAAATATTTTTATTTTCAACTAGGTCAGAGATGCAATTATCAACATCCATTTTCGTAGACCTTGTTAAACTAGAAATTTCCTCACCACTATGAGGAGATAATTTTTTGTAAGTTTTTCCAGTCGAGGAAAGTTTTTCCTTCCCACTTATCCAGTTAGGTATTATTTTTGGGAATAATATTTTTTTTTCTTTTTTTACCAAGCTGTCCATCCTCCATCTAATGTTAAATCTGAACCTGTCATATAAGAGGAAGCATCGGATAGAAGAAATAAAATAGCACCATTATATTCATCTTCATTAGCCATTCTTCCAATAGGTATTAAATTATTATAGGACTCAAGAAATTCCTTATCTTGAGAATTATAAACACCGCCTAGAATCAGATTATTCACTCTAACGCCTTTCTTTGCCCAATAGGTAGCTAAATACCTTGTCAAATTTAAAAGAGAAGATTTTGAAGCTGAATAAGCTACTGGTTTGTAGAAATCCTCATTATTAAGTCTCCTATAATTGTATATGCTTTGATTGGGTGATACTAAACCGTAGATAGAACTTATGTTGATAATAGATCCGGCCCCAGACTTTGCTATTTCTCCACCTATTACCTGAGAAAGTAAAAAGACTCCTTTAGAATTGACCTCCATTACTTTATCCCAGGATTCTTCTGGAAAGTTCTCGAAAGGACCATTTTCTGCTGAATTTGAATCAGGCGGAGAATCTAAAGCAGCATTATTTATCAATCCAAATGGTTGACCGAAGTCTTTTTTAATTTGCACTAGTGCTTCTTGAATTGCCCTTTTGGATGTTATGTCACAGTTCAAAATTAGGAGGGATTTATTATCTGATCCAAACTTTTCTTCAACTAACTTTTGATCAGTAATGATATCAAGTATGACTATTTTTGCCTCGCAGAGAAGTAAATATTTCACGAAGTTTGAGCCCAATTGTCCCATTCCCCCAGTAACTACAATTACTTTTCCTTTAATATTGAATAAATCCATATGTTTAAACTGCTGTTATAAGATCGCAAATCTCTCTCACTGCCCCATATCCACCCATATTTTTAGTTATATATTTGCCAAGGGGGATAACATCCGGATGAGAATCTTTGACAACAACTGGAAAGCCAACAATTTTCAAACAGTCTGAATCATTAGTATCATTGCCCATGTATAGTAAATTACTAAAATTCAACTCTTTATGTCTGACAAGATCTTTCAAGAAAGACAGTTTATCTTGACAGGCATTTTTACATTCTATGTTCAATTTTTTGCATCTTTCTTGAACGACATCATTTGTCTCCGAGGACAAGACCATTGCAGGTATTCCTGCTCTTTTTAAAGCTTGCAATCCTATGCCATCACTTCTTGAGCAAGAAACAAACTCTTGACCAGTTTCTGATACGTATACCCGGTTGTCAGTAAAGACCCCATCAAAATCAAAGATCACCATTCGAAGATCTTGTTTGACGAAGTTTTCTAATTCGTTGTGAGAATGCATGAATTTGCAAGTAAGATTAATCTAGACAGTCGATGGAAATTGGTTCCCCAGCTGATAAATCCCTTGATACCGTTTTGCCTATTAAGGTATTTGATTCTCTAACAGGAATATACTGTGATTCGAATATTCTACCTGACAGAGATTCTAAAGATAGTTTTTCTCCTTTTGATATGTCCTTTGCAGCTATGACTGATTTTCCTAATTTTTGAAAAACATATTCAGTGCCTAATTCCTCTTCAGGTTTGGAATTGAACATAAGAGGTACTCTTCTTATATCCCTTGTAAATTTCCTCATGCCATCCACTTCCAAAGCAAAACTATGATCTGTTCCTGTCCAGGCATGGTTAAGCGTTACATGTTTTTCGAAAACTCTAGCACCTTCTGTGTAAGCTATCGGTCCGGATAAAGTACCACTGAAGTGATCTGATAAACCTATTGTGCATTCAGGAAATGCTTCTATTAATTTTTTTATGTTCTGCATGCCTAGCCTATCAACTTCAGTTGGATATTCAGAAACACAGTGAAGGATTGCTATCTCATCAGTACTTTCCATGAGAGTTTCGACACTAGACTTAATTTGGTTAAAATTTCCACCGCCGATACTGAGAACTGTAGGGAGCTTAGTTTCCGAAATTCTCTTAATGAAGGGCAAATTACCTAAATCAAAAGAAGCAATCTTTATAATGTCGACTTCTTCTTTAACCAGGACTTCTAGGCTTGGCTCATCAAATGGTGTGGACATAAACTTTACACCATGATCGTGACACTTTTGTCTCAATAGTGAAAGGCTGCTGATATCTAATTCAAGCTTCTCCCTATGTTCTCCATAAATAGCAGCGAAGGCATTTTCACTGTCATAAGGTTTATTATAAGCTCCTTCAGAAAATAAATATTTGTTATTTCTAGTTTGAAATTTAATGGCATCAACACCTGTTAAAGCAAATTTTTCTATGTAATCAATGGCAAGATCTAATTCACCCTGATGATTTTGGCCAACTTCTGCAATTACAAATGCATCTTGTTTTAGCTCGGATTTTTTAAACATGGCGCTATCTTAAACTGATATCTAGCATCGGTATATTATTTATTCAAGAAATTCGTTAAAGAGCAAAGTCTATAGATTATAATAAGCGAATGACAAAAGTTTTTTATGCTGAAGCAAATTATTCTGATGAAGAAATTGAAGCTGTTTTAAAAGTTCTCAAAGAAAATAGGCTTGCCTTAATGTGCGGTTCAAATGTTAAAGAGCTAGAAGGAAAAGTAGCAAAGTTGTTCAATAAAGATTTTGGGCTGATGACAAACAGTGGATCTTCAGCTAATTTGATAGCGGTCCAATCTTTAGGTTTAAAGCCTGGATCAAAGGTACTTACTCCGGCCCTTACCTTCTCTACTACAGTATCTCCATTAGTTCAGTCTAGTCTTGTCCCATATTTCATAGATGTTGAAGAAGATACTATGCAAATAGATATTGAAAAATTAAAACAAGCTCCATTAGATGATGTATCTGCTATTTGCGTACCTAATCTAATTGGAAACGTAGCCAATTGGGAAGAGATATCTTACTTTGCGAAAAGTAATAATTTAAAAACTATAGAAGATTCAGCAGATACCATTGGATATAATTACAAAACAAATATCAAAAATTGGTCAGATGTGGCTACAACTAGTTTTTATGCATCACATGTAGTTACAGGAGCGGGATTTGGAGGCATGACCTGTTTCACAGAAGAAAAAAATTATGAGCTGGCTCTTTCTCTAAGAGGCTGGGGAAGAAGATCCTCTTTATATGGTGAGACAGAAGATTATGAAAGAAGATTCAATGCAAAAATAGATGGTATGAACTATGATGATAAATACATATTTGATGACATAGCTTACAATTTTTTGCCATCCGAGATTTCAGCTGCTTTTGCACTCGTGCAAATAAATAACCTTGAAAAGAATGTTAAGAGTAGACTAGAAAACTATAACTACCTAAGAAATAACTTAATGCAGTCAAAAAATTTATATGTTCCTGTCGCTTACGAAAATGTCTCAACTGGTTGGCTAGCATTTCCAGTAGTCTTTAAAAATTCTTTATTGAAAAAAAGAAAGGAAATTCAGATTTTCTTGGAACAGTCTGGTATACAAACAAGAACCATTTTCACTGGGAATATTATGAGACAACCCGTAGCTAAAAAATTTGAATGGACTTCATTTGGAACTTTTGAAGTTGCCGATAACATTATGGAGAATGGAATTCTATTAGGCTGTCACAACAGACAAACTAAAGAAAAGATGGATTTCATAATCCAAAAGCTCTTCGAAATTGAAAGTTGCCTAGCATAATTTATACAACTGGCATTTCTGGATTTATAGGATCCAACCTCTTAAATAAACTTATCATGCAATATGATTATGTTCTAAACTTTGGAAGAAAAAATAATATATCAATTTATAAAAAAGGTTTAGAACCAATCTACAAAAAATTTAATATTACTGAATTGGAACTATACAAATCAGATACTATTTTCCATCTAGCCACCCTTTATAATCCTAAACCTAAGGATCTTTCAGAAAAGATGCAAATCAAAGATGCAAACTATCTATTTCCAACTGAACTTTTCACCCAACTAAAGAAACTTGAGCTTAAAAGAATAATTACAACTTCTTCTTACTTACAATTAATACCTTCGGAAAATCAAAACTTTTATTCTAAAACAAAAACTGATTTCGTAAATTGGGCTAAAGATAAATTTAAACTAACAGAAGTATTTCTCTTTGATTCCTTTGGTCCGCGTGATAAGAGAGACAAAGTTTTGGATATATTTATCAAAAAGTCACTGAAAAATGAAACCATACAGATACCTAATCGACGAGTAGAGATAAATATTACGCATGTTGATGAAATTAGTTATTGTCTATATAAGTCTCTATCTCTAAAAAGTGGTAGATATATGATTCTCTCTAAGAATCACTTCTCTCTCAAAGAACTGGCACAAAAAATTATTGAAAGTGGCAAATCAAAGTCAACTATTGAAGGTGGATTCGAAGCTGAAAACTTTTTTGATATGATTAAAGAATTTCCAGAAAATATATATGAAAATACTATGCCCAACGACTTGGATGGATTAATAAATGACAAGAGATATGAAATTAAGAGAGCCATTGGTTTATAGAAGATCTTCTAATTTATTTTTAGATGATAGAGGATATTTAAATGCACTAAATATAAGAAACTTGAAGCAAAAATTGCCAAATAAAACTTTCAATTTTGCATATCAGCTGGTTTCTATCAGTGACAAAAAAGATACATTCAGAGGGTTTCACTACCAAAGCCAACCATATGAGCAAAATAAATTAATAGTTATTCTTAATGGGGAGGTTCTAGATTTAGTAGTCCCGGTCGATGTGCCGAATATTTTCTCTATTAAAACCTATAACTTGGTTGCCGGTGACGCAATTCTCATACCTTCTAACTATGCTCACGGATTTATAACCCTAACCGATAACGTTCTAATGCAATACTTTTTAGATGAGACCTATTCTGAGGATCACTATGAAGGAATAAATGGGAGGAATTACTTGAATCATCATTATCCTGAAAAGAAATTTTTTATCTCAGAAAAAGATCGACATTTAGAAAATCATTTAATTGATCAAGCCTATTAGGTAGATTCCGTAGAAGCTTTTTAATAGGGGTTGGGCCAGTTTTTCAAGATCTTCGGCATTAATCCAGCCTTTATTGAAAGCTATTTCTTCAGGACAGGCTACCATAAGACCTTGCCTCTTTTGAATAGTTTCAATAAAACTTGCTGCTTCCAGTAAACTTTCATGAGTTCCAGTATCTAACCAGGCAAAACCTCGATCTAACGTCTCAACATCCAAACAATCTTTATTCAAATAACAATTATTTAAATCAGTTATCTCCAATTCTCCTCTAGCGGAAGGTTTTAAAGATTTTGCTATATCGGGAGCTTGCGAATCATAAAAATATAATCCTGTAACTGCATAATTACTTTTTGGCTTCTTAGGTTTTTCTTCCAGACTAAGTACTTTGTTATTCTCATTAAAATTAACGACCCCATAACGCTGAGGATCATGTACATGATGGGCAAATACTCTTGCACCCTTTTCAAAATTGTTGGCGGATTCTAGCTTACTAGCTATTGAGGCTCCGAAAAATATATTATCTCCTAAGACAAGAGCACTATTGCGTGAACCCAAAAACTCTTCTCCTATGATAAGAGCTTGGGCTATACCTTCAGGTGCCGCTTGAGAAGCATAATTAAGATTTATGCCCCATTGGGAACCATCGCCCAACATATTTTGGAATAATGGAAGGTCGGAGGGAGTAGATATTATTAGAATATCTCTTATTCCTGATAGCATTAATGTGGTGAGCGGATAATAAATCATCGGTTTGTCATAAACCGGTAAAAGTTGTTTTGAAATGCTTTTAGTAATAGGATAAAGCCTCGTTCCAGAGCCTCCCGCTAGCACAATTCCCTTTCTTTCAATCATATTTAGATAAATACCATTTTACTGTTTTCCTAAGTCCAGACTCAAAGGTTTCCGAAGGAAACCAATTTAATTTCTTCTCTATTTTTGTAGTATCTAAACTGTATCTAAAATCATGACCTGGTCTATCATTTACAAAAGTTATCAAGTTAGAGTATGACCCTTTGTCATTAGGTTTTAAATCATCAAGCAATTTGCAAATTATATTAACAATATCTAAGTTTGTTGTTTGGTTATTTCCACCTATATTGTATGTATGTCCTGTCTCACCTCTATCTAATACCTGTCTTATAGCTTCACAGTGATCATCAACATAAAGCCAATCTCTAATATTTTGTCCATCGCCATATATAGGTAGATCTTTGTACTCCAGACAATTTTTTATAATTAAAGGTATTAATTTTTCTTCATGTTGATTTGGCCCATAATTATTTGTGCAATTAGTTATATTTATTGGTAATCCATAAGTCTCCCCCCAAGCCCTTACGAGATGATCGCTAGCTGCTTTTGAAGCAGAATAAGGGCTATTTGGTCTATAACTACTTGATTCATTTGATTTAGGATCCTGTGCAGATAGAGATCCAAAGACTTCATCAGTAGAAATATGTAAAAATTTGAAGATATCTCTTTGATTTTTAGTTATTGACTGAAAATAATCTAGAGAAGTTGAAAGTAAATTATAAGTTCCAAGGATATTAGAATTTATGAATGCATCTGGTTCGGCTATAGAGTTATCAACATGAGTTTCGGCAGCGAAATTAATTATCGCTCTTGGCTGATTATCCTTGAGGATTTGCTTTACTAATTCCGAATCATTAATGTCACCTTTTATAAACTCACATTCTTTCTCGAACTGTTCAAGATTTTCTAGGTTACCAGCATAAGTAAGTTTATCAAGATTAATAATAGCTTCTTTATTTTCTTTGAACCAATTTTTTATAAAGTTAGATCCTATAAAACCTGCTCCGCCTGTAACAAGTATCCCCTTCATTGCAACTTAGTTTTCTTTCCTAAAGGTCAAACTTATAAAAACACAAATAAGTGACAGGACTAAGCCTGAGATGGTCCCTAATAATATGATCAAGCTTCTGAAAGGTTCTGCTTTCATTTCTGGAACAATTGCGGGGTCCAATGTTCTAAAAATGTATTCTGGCCTTCCTTCCGCTAAAGTTATTATCTTTATCTGTTCTTGCATTAAGTCAAAAATAGATTTCCTTATCTCAATAAATTTAGCCTTTTCAACTTGAATCTCTAAAAAAGATAACATACTAGAGGCCTCTTCAATAGTTTGATGGCGAAAATATGAATTAAGATCGATAAGCAAAAGTTCTAGCCATTCCTTAGATAGTTCAGGCGATAATGTTACAATCGATATTTTGATAAAACCTGTTTTTTTATTTTCAGAAAAACTTAACAAGTCTTCTTGAAATTTCTTAATAGCTTTTATGTCTGATGGTTCTTTTATCCATGACCTATTTTCTTCATCGTAGATTGACGAATCAAATTCTATTTGCTTCAAATTTTTATTCCATCTGTTTGAAGCCATGATTAGAGGCTTTAACTCATACTTATTTATGAAGTCATTAATAAATTTTCTTGATTTTATAACTTCTAGTGCCTCTTGGACTTTCGATTGACCTGGAGAGTCAAGAGATATTCCTGCAAGTCCTGCAAGACCAGAAAAACCTGAAGAAATCGATTCTTGTGAACCTTCTGGGTTTGCTGGTGCAACTAAGACTTCAGATTCGTATTTATTTGGTAAATAAAGAGCGATACCTGATGATGTAAGAAAAAATATAAGCGTAAATATAGCAATGAATGCCTTTTTCAATTTGATTTCTTGAACAAGTTCTTTAATAGTTATGTCGTCAGAGAACTCTTTTGCCATTAGTAATTTATAAAGTTATTAAAAAGGTACACATCTTAATATTTATCTGTTTCAATTAATATTGTTAATTTTTGCAATCGTTAAGGATTGGTGCCCGGGGCCGGACTCGAACCGGCACGAAGTTTCCTTCGAGGGATTTTAAGTCCCTTGTGTCTACCAATTCCACCACCCGGGCATAAGTGTTCTAGGCATTGTACTCTGTTTTAAAATTATTAAAATTTAATTGGAGGCTGAGGTCGGAATCGAACCGGCGTAGACGGATTTGCAATCCGCTGCATAACCACTTTGCTACTCAGCCTTGTGAGTATTCTATTTATCTATTAGCAATAGACCAGCTATTTCATCAAATTTCTATACGCTTTTAGGTATCCATAGAGACTATACAGAGAGACATAAGCAGCCAACCAAAATAAACAAATAGTTAAGAGAAAGAAATACTGTCCAAAATTAGGTGATATTATCAAGAAAGATAAAGCAAAGATTTGTAATGTTGTCTTACTTTTAGCGATAAAAGTTACCTTTATGGGGTTTTTACCTCCCTTTTCAGCTAAAAATTGTCTAAAAGATGAAATAGCTATCTCTCTAATAATGATTATTACAGAAGGTACTATCAAGAAAAGATTGCTCTCATAGGAAATAAAGTAAAAAAGTGTAACAATAATTAACAGTTTGTCCGCTATCAGGTCTAACAAAGCGCCCAGTTCACTCGTTGAACCAGTCTTTCTTGCTATGTAACCATCTAAATGATCAGTAATGCCAGCAATCACGAATATAATTAAAGCTATCCAATTATTTAAGCCAGGCTCAGCTGTTGCCAATATAAGAACTGGTAATATTAATACCATTCTTGAGATTGTTATGTAATTTGCCATTGTTATTGAGTATGTATTTCTTTATAAATTGATTTTGCAGTACTTTTGCCTATTCCGGAAACTTCGCACAGGTCATTTATACTTGCTCTTTTTATTTGCTCTAAAGATCCAAAGTATCTCAATAATAGTTTTTTTCTAACAACTCCAATACCAGTTAACTCATCAAGAGAGGATTTAATGGAAGTCTTTCTCATTTTTTTCTTTTGAATAGTAATTGCATATCTGTGTGTTTCATCTCTTATCTCTTGAACAAACTGATGAAAAGTAGAACTCTGATCAATAGCTATATTCTCACCATTGGGAAGATGAATGATATCAAACGTAGCTTTTCGTCTAATACCTTTTGAGATAGAAATGACATTCATATCAGAAATATTATGATCTTTAAGTGTACTTAAGACCTGTTTCAGGTGCGTCTTACCTCCATCAATTATGAGGAGACTAGGTAATTTTTTTGTATCTACTTCAGAAAATCTTCTTTTTATCAATTCTGTCATAGATCCAATATCATTCCCCCAGTTAACCTCACTAATATTATAAGATCTATATAAATCAGGAGTCTTTCCTTTGGGCGTATAAACAACGCAACCGGCTACGGCATTTTTGGAAGCATGGTGGCTGATATCATAAGACTCAATTAAATTAAGATCATTATTAAACTTCAAACCTTCTTTTAGAGATTGGAATTTAGTCTTAATATCTTTATCAAGTTTATTTTTTCTAAGCACATATTCAGTATTTGCCTTGCATGCATCTAAAAGACCTTTATCTTTTTTCCCAGGCCTAGTGATAATGGAGATCTTACGTGAAAACTTCTCTGATAATGCCTCCTCTAAGAGATCCTTGTTCTCCAATTTTTGGTTAGTAACTAGAAAATTTGGACATTCTTTATTAGTTAAATATGTTTGAGTGATAAAATTTCCTAAGATATTCTTCTCTTCGAAACCTTCACTCTGTAAAAAGTTTTTATGACCGGTAACCCAGCCTTCATTAACTGACGTTACACCAACTTTTACCTTGTTTGATTTAACAGAGACGTAAATAGCATCCCTACTTCCATTAAAACCTGCAATGCTCTGAGATCTCTGTATATCTCTAAGAGCTGAGATTCTATCTCTATATATTGCAGCCTTTTCATAATCCTTGTTTTGAGAAAAATTGTCCATGGCAGTATAAAAATAATTAATTAGGTCTTCAGATTTTCCATCCAATAAAAGTTCCGCACTTTGCACTTCCTTTAAATATTCTTTTTTACTGATTAGACCAATACAAGGTGCAGAGCAGCGTCCAATTTCATATTGAAGGCAAGGCCTACTTCTGTTTTTAAAATATGCATCGGAACAATTCCTCAATTTAAAGGTTTTTTGTATAAGTTTTAAAGCATCCCGAACAGCATATGAATTTGGAAAAGGACCGAAAAACTTTCCATTTTCTAATTTTTTACCTAAGAACGATTTGGCTGCAGGAAAGTTATTTTTTGTTTCAATTTTAATCCAAGGATAACCTTTGTCATCCTTAAACTGAACATTAAATTTAGGTTTTAATTCCTTAATTAGAAATTGCTCATGGAGAAGAGATTCAAGTTCAGTATTTGTTAGTACAAGCTCAATAAATACAGCTTGCTCAATTAATTTTTCTATTTTTTTAGATTTAGAAGATTTTCTAAAATATGAAGCAACTCTTTTGTTAAGTAGTTTAGCTTTACCAATATAAAGAGGCGTATAAAATTGATCTAAAAATTTATAAACACCAGGAGATTTTGGTATTCGTTTAATAAAATCTTTTATATCCTTATCTAAGTGAGGAATAGAATAAGGAGATTCAGTGGAAATCTTTTCTTCCATACATGTCTTCAAATCTAACGATATCATCTTCACCAAAATATGTTCCAGTTTGGATTTCTATTATTTCCAAGACTTCGTTACCGAAGTTTTGAACTCTGTGTCTTTCTCTCTGTTCAATTACAATATTTTCACCAGGATAGAGCTCGAGTTTTTTATCCTCTTTTATAACTGTTGCTATACCCTGAGTTACATACCATGTTTCAGATCTGTGTTCATGCATTTGCATAGAAAGCATCTGACCCGGATCAACAGAGAGAATTTTAACTTTAGAGAATTCTGTTTCAAATAATATCTCAAAATAACCCCAAGGTTTTTCTGTTCTAGGGTAATCTCCATCAGTGTAGAGAGTAAGGCCATGTTCAGGTTTTTTTTGAAGGTTACTTAAGGAGTGCCATGAACCTAGATCGGTCCATCCAGCATCTAAGGTGACAACATAATTGTGAGGATTAGACTCAACGATCGCTTTATCAAATGATATATCTGTAAGTTTTGAGAACTTATCTTTATCAGGATAAAAATATATTTGGTCATCTTCAGGGCAAGGTAAAAGGTCTAGCAAAAGAGAGTACATCTCTGGTTTATGTGTTTTGATAGACTCACCTAGCCACTTACCCTCAAAGCAAAATATCCCTGAATTCCAAAATGTATTTGGCTGTTTTACTAGTTGTTTTGCTTTATCGAGTTTGGGCTTTTCTATAAAAGATTTAACGCGCTTAAGTTCATCATTAGAAGGCTTAATAGAAATATAGCCATACTCTGTAGACGGATTATCTGGTAAAACTCCTAACAATATTAAAGCTTCTTTCTTGAATAAGTTTTTAATATTCGTACAGGTTTTGTAAAAAGACTTGTTGAAGGGAATGTAATGATCAGAGGGCAAAACCATATATCGTTCTTCTGCCTTTTGTTTCATTAAAGCTAGGACAGGTAAAGCCAAAGCAGAAAATGTATTCTTTGATTCAGGCTCTAGAATAACTCTTTCAACTTCTAAACCTGTTTTAGATAAGGACTTTTCTACCAAAGATAGATACTCTTCAGAAGTTACAATTATAGGCTTCTTAAATAAATCCCTATTATTAATTCTTTGGAGAGTTAAATCAAAAAGAGATAAGTCGCCAAATAATGAAATAAATTGTTTTGGTCTCTTTTTAGTTGAAAGTGGCCACAACCTTTTTCCGGAACCTCCTGCCAAGATAATAGGTCTAAATTTATGAGAACTCATACAAAGATTATAGACTAGGATTTAGGGAGAATACTTGAAGAAAAATTATCTTCAAAAACCTTTTTATTACTTTTCGCTTCCAAAGCTAGTTTTTTTCCTAGTTGAACACCCCATTGGTCAAAAGGGTCTATGCCTAATATAGAAGCTTCAATAAAGACTTTATGTTCATATAAAGCTATTAAAAATCCTAAACTTCTGAGATCAATAGATTTAATTTTTAAAATTGAGCATGGATTATTTCCTTTGACTGACTTAAAAAGACTTTCTTTATCTTCTTTTCCTTGAGTCATTGCTAAGACTTGAGATAGGAGCATCTCATAGGAATCGACTATTTCAGTTTCTCCATTATTTAACCCAATAAAATCGCAAGAAGTTTTTGTTTTACCTTGCATAAGCCACTGAAAGGTAGAGTGTTGAGATTCAATACCATAACCACCCCAAATTAAAGGAGAAGTCGAAAAATGCGATTCTTTTAATTCGAAATTTATAGATTTTCCATTACTCTCCATCGAAAGTTGAGAAATATATTTCGTTAACGAACGTAACCGAAAATTATAAGTGAATATGCCGTGGTTATTAATATTAAGAGAATTCGTATTCCATACACCCAATAACGCCATCATTACAGGAATATTAGATTCCCATGAAGCGTCTTTAGTGTGTTTGTCAGCTAAACGCGCACCCTCAAGTAATTCGAGGTAAGAATCAAAGTTAGAATTTATAAAGGCGGGTAAGCTTATTGAAGACCATACCGAAAATCTTCCGCCCAAAGAATCCAAAACTTGGAACTGATTACTCTTCTTAATGCCATAATCGTTCATAGATGAAACGTTTGCAGAGATAGCATAAAGATGTTCATAAAAATCAATATCAGGTTTCTCTCCGTACCAAGATTTTACACAATCAAGATTTTTGAGCATTTCAGATGTTTCAAAGGACTTAGAGGATGCGAATATTACAGTTTCACTCTGAGTACAATTTCTTAGAACATCTTTTAATTCTAAAAGATCATAACTAGAGCAGAAATAAATATTTACTGGCCCATCTAAAGCTTGAAATTCATTTAACAACTCAGGTCCTAATCTAGATCCACCGATGCTCAAGCAAATTAAATTTTTAAAATTGAAGCTTTCGGTGCTCTGTTCTAAAAAATACTTTATTCTTTCTCTTTCCGTAAATATAAGTTCAAACTTTTCGTTTGAGGTTTTGTCTCTGTATAGAGTATGAGAAACGTATCTATCTTCTGATGGATTAATTACATCACCTCTAAATAATCTATCTAGTGAGTCTTTTAGATTTATTAAATTAGGAATCTCTAAAAGGTAATCAATAGCCTTATCATTAATCCTTTGCTTAGAATAATCAAAGTCTAATAAGTCAGTTCTAATAACCCTCTTTTCAAGGTCTTTACTATTCTTTAATTCTAAAATATGAGTATTTGTAATATCCTTTCCAAGTAAGGAAAGTCTCTTATGAATTTGCTTTCTAATCTCACTCATCCTTATTTTTCCTTTTTGAAGACAAGAAAATCATCTCAAGAACGATTGCAATTAATATTCCCAATAATGTAGCCGATAAGATTATATAACCAAGCTGAAAATCTAATTCTAGAAATAGTAAGTCTAAATGTACTATCGATTTATTCAGTGCCAATATCAGGAACGAAAAAATTCCTAAGAGTATGATGAAGATCAATACGAGAAAAGTAGAAAAGCCCATTTTTAGTTTTTAATTAACCAACCACTCTCCAGCAAGAGGTCTTCGATATACTGTAATAAGGCATGACCAGCAGTAATATGACTTTCTTGAATTCTTGCAGTTGCTATTCCTGGTACAACAAAAGCTGAATCACAATATTGTAAAGCCTCTCCTCCTCCATTACCCAAGAAACCTATTGAATAGATACCTCTTTCATTCGCAAACTTTAAGGTTTCGATAATATTTCTTGAGTTTCCCGAAGTGGTAATTGCTAAAAGAGTATCTCCTTCTGAAGATAATCCTGAAAATACTCTTTTGAAAATTTCATCTGAGCCATAGTCATTTATACAAGCTGTAAGAGTGGATGTATCTTGTGCTAAGGAGAGCGCCGGAATACTTTCTCTGTTAACATCAGAAGTTAATCTAACTAAAAATTCTGCTGCCAAATGCTGCGCATCAGCTGCAGAACCCCCATTGCCACACAGAAGTAGCTTACCTCCATTAGAAATCGATTTTGCAATAATATCTCCAGCATCTATGAGCACTTCGTAAGATTTATCCTCAATGATCTGTTGTTTTACAGAAATAGAATCTATAAATGTTTGTTTAACTGTATTTTTTATATCCTTTGACATATACCCTATCCAATTAAGGATACTATACAACTTCTTCTTTTTTATTTGTTCAAAGATTCCTTTAAATACTTAGAAGCTCTAAAATAAGGATGATGTTTTGCTTCGACTAAAACTGAAGTCCCAGTTTTTGGATTTCTTGATAATCTCTTTTCTCGCAGTCTAATCGAAAAGGTTCCGAAATTTCTTACTTCAACTCTATTCCCATTGGATAAAGAATTAGAAATTAAAGTTAATATGGCATTCACTGCTTGGTCTAGATCCTCTTCACGAAGAGTATCGTAACTGTCTGAAATCTTTTTTATTAGGTCAGATTTATTCATCTTTATCATCGGAATCTTGCATCTCTGCTTTAATAAGATCTCCGATATTAGACTTTGTAGCTTCCTCTATCTCTTTGTTCTTCAGTGCATTATCTTTTAAAGCACTTTTTTCTTCTTGTTTCTCTAATGCTCTTAGAGAAAGTATAATCTCTCTATCTTTTTTATTTATATTAGCTATTACAACTTCTATATCATCACCTTCCTCTAACGGGGTATCCGACATAGAATTTATATAATCTTTCATTGGCAAGTATCCCCTCACATCTTCACTCAGCTCAAGATCTACTCTATCTTCCGTAGATCCTAAAATCTTGGCACCTACTCTTGATCCTTTTTTATTCGCTTCAATGTAATCACTAAAATTATCAGATACTAATTGTTTCATTCCAAGAGATATTCTTTCTCTGTCGGCTTCTATGGATAGAACTAATGCATCAACAACATCTCCTTTATTTAGTGATCTTACAGATTCTTCGCTTTCATCCCAAGAGATATCAGAGAGATGAACTAAACCGTCTATACCACCATCAAGTTCAATAAATACACCAAAATCAGTTATAGATTTTATTGCACCAGATACTCTATCGCCTTCTTTACGCGTATGTTGAAAGACTTGCCAGGGATTTTCGGTTAATTGTTTTAATCCAAGAGATATTCTTCTTTTTTCTTCGTCGACTTCAAGAATCATGACTTCAACTTGATCTTTCAATTGAACAACCTTGGACGGGTGTATATTCTTATTTGTCCAATCTATTTCGGAAACATGGACCAGACCCTCAACTCCTTGTTCTATCTCCGCAAAAAATCCATAGTCAGTCAGATTCGTAACGGTAGCCATAACTGAAGTATTTAAAGGGAACTTAGATTCTATGCCTACCCAGGGATCATCTATCAATTGTTTGATACCAAGAGAAACCTTTTTTTCCTCAGCATCATATTTGATAATTTTCACTTCTAGCTTTTCCCCAATCTTAATAGCCTCAGAGGGATGATTGATCCTGCTCCAAGAAATGTCTGTAATATGAAGAAGACCATCTATACCGCCCAGGTCAACAAAAGCTCCATAGTCTGTTAAGTTTTTGACAATTCCTTTAATAACTTGACCTTCAGCTAATGTTGAAAGTAGTTTTTCTCTTTCTTCAGAGTTAGCTTCTTGGAGAACTGCCTTTCTAGAGAGGACTACATTATTTTTGTCTTTATCTAATTTGATGACCTTAAACTCTTCATAATTTCCTACTAGATGCTCTAAATCTTTTGTAGGCACAGCTTCAGCTAGAGATCCTGGTAAGAAAGCTTTAATACCCTGCACGTCTACAGTCATGCCACCTTTTACAGATCCAGTTATGAGGCCTTTAAGAATAGAATCTTTAGCCAAACAATCTTCTATTCTTTTCCAAACTTCTTGTTTAATAGCCTTTTCTCTAGAAACACGAGTATTGCCATGGCCATCTTCAATAGCCTCTAAAGTTAACTGAACCTCATCTCCTATTTCCAGGTCTAATTCACCCGATTCATTATAAAACTCAGATATTTGAACAACTGCTTCAGATTTTAATCCCACATGAACCACAACGTGGTTGTCTAATATATCTATTACAATACCAGTAACTAGACTGCCTTGTTTCATAATTACCGTACTTAAATTCTTGTCTAATAGTTGTTCAAAGCTTGCTGCCATTTTATTATTTAAAGGTAAGTTTTTATTTCCTTTACCACTCCTTCAGGGTTTAAATTACTTGTATCAATCAACACAGAGTCTTCAGCGGGAATTAACGGAGAATGCTCTCTTTCCGTATCTTTACGATCCCTCTCCTCTAACTCTCGTAAAAGGGTTGGCATGTTAACCTCCAAACCTTGTCTTTTCAACTGTGTTTGTCTTCTTTTAGCTCTTTCTTCTGCGGAAGCTGTTAGAAAGATTTTATATTTTGCATCGGAAAAAATGACAGTACCCATGTCTCTTCCATCTGCAATCAAACCAGGTAACTTCATAAAATCTCTTTGACAGGGCTTAATAAACTCTCTTATCACCGGTTCTGCAGCTAAAGTAGAAGTTATTTTGGCCATCTCTTCTGTTCTTACTATCGATGTTATGTCCTCATTTTCAAACATAACTTTCACGGGCTCGCCTGGTGTTCCCGGATCAAATGAAACTATAAATCTCTCTCTTAATATATTTTGTTTTTCTCCGAAATTATCTAAATTGATAGCATTTTCCTTCATAAAATAAGCCAATGTTCGGTATAGAGCTCCGCTGTCTAAAATATTCCAATTCAGTTCAAGTGCTAGCATCTGAGCAATCGTCCCTTTACCTGCACCACTTGGACCATCAATTGTTATAACTGGTATCATGAATCTTCCTCTAAACTGATATCTAAGCCTACTAGATCAGCAATCTCTAAAAATGTTGGAAATGAGGTATTTACATTATCAGTATTTAGAACAACCGATTCCTGATCAAAAATACTGCATGCAATTGCAGAAGACATTGCTATTCTGTGGTCACCGAAAGATTCTATAATCCCTCCTCTGTAAGAACTGAGATCCATATTATCATCAAGACCATTTATATCCATTCCATCATGATACATATGAAAATCAACACCAAACGATCTAAGTACATCTCCCATAGCCTCTAATCTGTCAGATTCTTTATACCGTAATTCTTCTGCGTTTCTTACAACAGTTGAGCCAGATGACATTGCCGCGGCAACAAAGAAGGCTGGTAATTCATCTATCAAATTAGGCACCAACTTGGTATCAAGATTTATACCTTTTAGTTTTGAGAATTTAACTTTTAAATCAGCACGAGGTTCAAATTCTACAGTTTTGTTAATAATGTCTATTTCAGCCCCCATTTCCTGAAAGGCATTTAATAATGCTATACGAGTTTCATTCATACCTACATTTTTAATTGTTAGATTTGAATTAGGGATTATCAATGCAGCCAAAATAAAGAAAGCTGCAGAAGAAAAGTCTCCAGGAATATCGATTTCTGTGCTTTTTAAGCTTGAAGGAGAACAAATTTCTATATCTCTTGCATCATCTTTATTTTGAATACTCAAAGGCACTCCAAATTGCTTGAACATTATTTCTGTATGGTTACGAGTTGTTTGTCTCTCTCTAATAATCGTCTTTCCTTCGGAGTAAAGACTTGCAAATAAAATACATGATTTCACTTGAGCACTCGCGACAGGAAGGTCGTAGTTTATTGAATTAAGCATATCTGACTTACCGATTTCTAAAGGAGGTCTTCCAGAGTTTTGAGACTTGATGTTTGCACCCATTAAAGACAAAGGCTCTATGATTCTGTTCATAGGTCTAGATGATAAAGACTCATCTCCTATAAGAGTTGAAGAAAACTTCTGGGCAGATAATATTCCACTCAGCAAACGAATAGACGTTCCAGAATTGCCCAAATTAATCTCTTTTTTTGGTTCCTTCAATCCGTATAAACCTGAACCATGCACTATCATTTCATCATTATTTGACTCGAAATTTATACCCATATCCTTGAAGGCAATTTTGGTGGCTAAACAATCTTCTCCTTCTAAGAATCCATAAATTTTTGATTTGCCTTCTGCAAGGGATGCGCACATTATCGACCTATGGGATATAGACTTATCTCCAGGAATTGTTATTTCACCCCTCACACCCTTTCCTTTCTTAATTTTAAAGTTCATCAGATTAGACTGAATTATCTCTCAATATCTTCACCTTATTAAAGTAATCAACTAAAGCTTTCTCATCTTTATTCTTAATAAGGTTTTTTAGGCTTGCAA
>CACBUE010000016.1 GCA_902542325.1 uncultured SAR86 cluster bacterium
TCTCTCAGACTCTTTAAAATCATTCATACTTTGCTAAAAGCTCGCCTAGACAAGGAAGTTGATACATTCTCAAAACCAAAACTCGTTTCATTTCTTCTTTTTATATCTCCCTGGCGACTTTATCAATCCAAAAAAGAGCCCGGAGAAAGACTTCGTTTTGCATTAGAAGATTTAGGCCCAATCTTTATAAAGTTCGGTCAACTTTTATCTACAAGACCAGATGTAGTTCCAGGAGAAATTGCTAAAAGTCTAAAAGTTCTTCAAGACGATCTGCCTCACTTCTCTGATAAGCAGGCCATTGAGATTATTGAAAAAGAGATAAATTGTGAAATTATTTCAATCTTTAAAGACTTTAACCCCAATCCTTTAGCAGCTGCATCTATAGCACAGGTTTATTCGGCAACACTAAAAGAAAATAATAAAGAAGTTGTGCTTAAGGTTGTTAGACCGGGAATAAAAAAAATTATCCAAACAGATGTATCTCTTATGAAAAGAATTGCGGCATTTTCGGAGCGGCGATTTAAAGATGCGAAAAGATTGCAACTTTCAAGATTAGTGGACGAATACGAAGCTGTAATTCTAGCAGAGCTAGACATGAGATTAGAGTCATCGAATATAAAACAAACCAGAAGAAACTTTGAGGGCAATAATCTCCTTTATGTGCCTGAAGTGTATCTTGATTACTGTACTGAAAATTTACTGGTCATGGAAAAAATTGAGGGTATTCCAGTTGATCGCATAGAGAACCTTAATGATCTTGGAGTAGATTTAAGATTAGTAGCAGAAAGAGGTGTTGAGATCTTTCTAAAACAAGTGTTTATTGATAACTTTTTCCATGCTGACATGCATCCTGGTAATATATTCATTGACGCCAAAAATCCGTCCGACCCCGCATATGTTGCTGTTGACTACGCAATTGTTGGTTCACTAAGCGAAGAAGAGCAATATCAGATAGGAAGAATGTTAGTTGCTGTTATAGCAAGAGATTTTAAGGAAGTTGCAAACATATTAATTGAATCAAAATGGGTGAATCCAAACACAAGATTAAGTGACCTAGAAAACACTATCAGGGCAGCATGTGAACCTATTTTTGATCAGCCGATGGAAAAAATAAACTTTGGTGAGATGCTTCTATTTATATTTGATTCAGCCAGAAGATTTGATTTAAGGATGCAACCATCCTTGATGCTTCTCCAGAAAACATTAGTGAATATTGAAGGTTTAGGTAAACAACTGTATCCAGCCTTAGATTTCTGGTCTATAGCAAATCCTTTCTTAAAAAATTGGATTTCGGAGAGGTATAACCCTAAGAAATTAACTGAGTGGGCTAAGAGAAATTCCTTAAGTTGGTTTGAAAAGGCTAGGAAATTTCCTGAAATAGCAGATACGGCTATAGAGCAGGTTTCAAGGTTAGAAGAGTATCAAAATGCAAATGAAGAACGGCATAATCAGCTTATGCAAAAAATCTATATACAAGGAAGAAATAATGGCATTATCCTTATAGTTTTAATCATTTGTTTATTCTTATTTATGTCTACCTAAAATGACCCAACAAGACTTACTTAAAAAGCTCTTTAATATAATGGAGAAAAGGGTTGGCTCAATATCTAAAGAGTCGTATGTAAAATCTCTTTTGGATCAAGGAAAGGTAAAAATTAATGAAAAAGTACTCGAAGAGGCGCTCGAGTTACTAGAAGCAACAAACGATATGTCAGTCGATAAGAATAAAAAAATAATACATGAAACTGCAGATTTATGGTTTCATACTATGGTCTTACTTTTGAATGAAGGTATTCATATAGACGATGTTCTCGAGGAACTAAATAATAGGCTTGGTATATCAGGGCACAAAGAAAAGAGTTCCAGAAAGAAAAAATAAGGAGAAATAAATGGGTATAGGCGGAATTAGCATATGGCAAATACTGATAATTTTAGTAATCGTGTTGCTTCTGTTTGGAGGCACTAAAAGGATTAAAAATTTGGGTTCAGACTTAGCCAATACAATTAAAAGCTTTAGGAAAACTCTTGATGAAGAAGACGATAAAAAATAATGTTCGACGTTGGTTTTTTTGAAATTTTAATAATTTTCGTTGTTGGAATTATTCTAATAGGTCCAGAAAAATTACCCGAAGTCTTAAAATATATATTTGTTACAGTAAGAAAGATAAAAGATCAATTCAACGATGCTAAGGAAGAAGTATCAAAGACGCTTAACCTTGAAGAAGCTCTTCTTGATGAAAAAAATAAAGAAATATTAGAAGATCTTAAAGAAAGATAATCTTATGGAAGAAGCCTCTCTTGTTGATCATCTAACAGAACTAAGAGTAAGACTTGTTAAATCAATAGTAGTTATAGCTAGTTGTTTTATTCTACTTATTTATTTTTCTAATGACATTTATCAGTTCTTGGCAGAGCCTTTGCAAAAATTCTTACCTTCTAATTCTTCCATGATTGCTACTGAAGTAGCCTCTCCATTCCTTGCGCCTCTAAAATTAACTCTATTTGTTTCACTTATGATTTCCATGCCTTATTTTTTTTCTCAAATATGGGGGTTCGTAGCACCAGCTTTGTACAAACAAGAAAAGAATCTGAGCTTCTCTTTATTATTTTCAAGTGTTGTACTTTTCTATTTAGGTATTGTCTTTACCTATTTTTTAATTTTACCAATTGTCTTTAGCTTCTTTACTTCGTCAGCTCCAGAAGGTGTTTTGGTTATGACAGATATTAATAGTTACCTAGGTTTCGTGTTAGGAATGATGTTTGCTTTTGCCATTGCATTCGAAATCCCTATTTTAATATTTCTCTTAATATGGAGTGGCGTATCCACATCAGCAAGCTTATCTAAAAAAAGACCTTACATAATAGTAGGATGCTTTGTAGTTGGTATGCTAATAACTCCTCCAGACGTAATTTCTCAAACTTTGCTTGCAGTGCCTGCTTGGCTTCTTTTTGAATTAGGCCTATTAATATCTAAATTAATTTTAGAAAGCAAAACAGTTACAAAAGATAAGAAAGAAGGAGAATAGATTGCAAAATAGCCTCATAAAAGGTCATTCTTTTCGAGAAAGTACTCTTGTGACCCTTGATGTTTCATATAAGGACAGATATTTGGCATGTGGATTGCATAAATTTAAGCGTGTTTGGAGCAACCTTTGGAAATTTTTGGATTACTAGTTTTACTTATAACTGCCGGTGCCGTAGCTGGACTCACAGCAGGCCTTTTTGGAAATGGCGGCGGATTTGCAGTGGTCCCTGCTCTTGTTTTACTTTTTTCGATACTAGATATCGAATCTGAAAACCTAATATTCGTGGCTGTTGGTACTTCTCTTGCATGTATTATATTTTCATCGGCAAGAGCACTAATGTCGCATAATAAAAAAGGGGCTGTTGATTTTTTAGTTTTGAAGGCGTGGGCACCATGGTTAGTAATAGGGGTCATTATTGGAGTTTTTATTGCTTCATACTCTCAAGCTGAAGAGTTATATCTCATATTTGCTTGGGGTGTATTGTTTTATGGAATCTACTTCCTCTTCCCAAAAATATTAGACCAAACTGCCATGAAACAAAGAGATATGCCTGTTGGTTTTACCCGTGCCGGCCTAGTATCATTCCTTGGAGGTTTTTCTGCACTACTTGGAATTGCTGGCGGTACAATAACTGTCATAACAATGTCTGTATGTAAAAGACCAATTTATCAGGCAGTCGCAACTGCATCAGGTGTAGGTTTAATAATTGGTATAGTTGGTGCATTAGGTTTTCTTATTTTAGGCTTCAATAAAACAGACCTCCCTGTTGGATCACTGGGATTTATTAATATTCCAGCTGTATTGATAATAAGTTTAGTATCTATTTTAACTGCGCCAATAGGAGTCGAATGGGCTCATAATCTTGAAGAGAATAAATTGAAAAGGCTTTTTGGTCTTTATTTACTTTTAGTCTCGTCAGGAATGTTTTGGAAAGCAAGTCTTTCCTCGTCAATAATTTAATAGGAGAAAATATGAAAAATAATGCAATATCGAGAAGAACATTATTGAAAGGAGCCTTATTTACAGCTGGCTCAGTTATAGCTGCACCTGTTATAGGTCAGAGTTCAAAAACGAATAGTGTAATAGGCAGTATTCCAAGGATAGTTCCAAGTAATGCACAAAATATTAGTTATGGTCCAGCATTTGGAATAGCTAAATTGAATGCTAATGAGAATCCATATGGTCCAAGTCCTTTAGCTCTAAGAGCTATGGAAGAGGCCATAAAAATGGGATCTTACTATGTGCAAGAAGTGCCAAGACTTAAGCAAATGATCGCCGAAAGAAATAATGTTACACCAGAGCATATAATTATTGGTTCTGGTTCTAGTGCCCCTTTGCAATGGCTAGCAACAAAAGTTACTCAAGAAGGACATATTTTGGGTCCCGACCTTTTTTGGGACACAACATCAAAAATGGGGAGCATGAATAGCGAGTATGGGATTGAAAGATTAGATAAAACAGCTGATTTAGCAATAGACCTCGATAATATGTATAACAATATTACGTCAACTACTGGGATGGTACAGGTTACGAATCCAAATAATCCTACGGGTCTTCCCCTCTCTCCAAAAGCACTTAAGTCTTTCTGTAAAAAAGCATCAAAGAAAACAATTGTATTAGTTGATGAGGCTTATAACGAGTTAACAGATGATCCTGATGCAAATACTATGATTCCTTTAATAAAAGAAGGTTACAACGTAGTAGTTGCCAGAACTTTCTCTAAAATCTATGGACTTGCTGGAATGAGGGTAGGTTATTTGATTGCAGATCCGGAAATGATAGAGAAGATATCCTCCTTCGGTTTGGGTGATTACTCCTTAAATCAGGCGGGAGTAGCTGCAGCTATAGCTTCATATAATGATGAGACGTTTTTAAAATACTCAAAGGAGAAAATCGTCGAAGCAAGAGATATGTTGCAAGATGCTGTTAGAGAAAATGGCCTGAAACCCCTATCAACAAGCACTAATTTCATGTATGTGGATCTTGGATCTTTGAACGCAGAAGAATTTAGAAAAGAAATGGAAAAGGAGAGGGTGCTTATTAGAGGAATATATCAAGACTATGTAAATTGGTCTCGAGTGAGTACTGGCAAAATAGCAGATGTAAAACAGTACATTAGAGCCCTACCGAGAGTTCTCGATAGAATGAGTTAATTATTGGAATTAATTTTCGAACCAAAATGTAACTGGTCCGTCATTTACCAATCTTACTGACATGTCTGAACCAAAGCTACCTATCTCACATTCAAGGTTCATACTTTTTATTATCTGAATAAACTCTTGAAAGAAATGAAAACTTTTTTTAGGGTCTGCCGCTTTTGAAAAACTAGGCCGACTTCCCTTTTTTGTTCCAACAGACAGAGTTACTTGAGGAACAACTAGTAACTGATGATTTGTCTCTAGGATGCTTCTAGATATCTTTCCATTATGATCATTGAAGATTTTAAAATTTAATAGCTTCTCGGCCATTGATCTTAAACTCTCCGTGTTATCGTGTTTATCAAAACCTACAAGTGCCATAACTCCTTGTTGAATAGAGCTGACAATTTGATTATCAACTTCAACTGATGCAGTTGAAACTCTTTGAATGAGAAGCTTCAATTAGTTTTCTAGAGAAATATCCCACTTTCCTTCGGAAGCAAGCTTATTCATCAACGCTCTGTGAGACAAAGCCTGTTGAGCCAGAACTGTATTTTCTATTTTACCCATCCAGGCCTTTAACGCAGGTTGCTGTAGTGCCCTTCCGTAAGAGAAACTTAATTTCCAATTAAATCCTCCGATCTTATTCATTGCATCCAAGTGGGCGGTGGCATCTATATCAGACTGCCCTCCTGATAAGAATGTAATACCAGGCAAATCACCAGGTACATAAGCCTTCAGGCAATCAATAGTCTTTTGTGCTACCTCTTCAACATCGGCCTGATCAGAATTATTAGACCCAGATGTAATCATGTTAGGTTTCAAAATAGTTCCTTTTATGTCAACTTCTTTATCCAAAAGGCTAGTAAATAAAGTATCTAAGCAACGGGAAGTTGCCTCAAAACAATCATCTATTGAATGGTTTCCATCCATCAATACTTCAGGCTCTACCATTGGAACCATATTATTGTTTTGAACAATTTTTGCATAATCAGCGAGGGCTTCCATATTTGCTAAGATAGCCTCATAAGAGGGCATGTTTTCTCCAATATTAATAACTGCTCTCCACTTAGTAAATTTTGCACCAAGCCCATAATATTCTTTTAATCTTGAATCAAGCCCCTCTAAGCCCTGTGTAAGACTCTCCTCTGTATCACCTATTTGTTGCAGACCTTTATCAACCTTGATACCAGGCAAGGAACCTTGGTTAGTTATAACATCTACCAACGAAGTACCATCAGCGGCAGTTTGACGTATAGTTTCATCAAATAATATTACTCCTCCTATATTCCCTTTCATGCCTTCAGATCTAAAAAGTAACTCCCTATAGTCTCTTCTATTGTCCTCGGTAGACTCTACTCCTATTGAATCAAATCGTTTGGTGCAAGTAGGATTGCTTTCATCGGCAGCTAATATTCCTTTTCCATCTGAAACTATGTAACTTGCTATTTCGCTTAAACTATTAAAATTCATTTTTTCTCTCCAAATATATGTTTAATTTACTTTATCCCTCAAAGCCTCAACTCCAGGAAGTTTTTTTCCTTCCATAAACTCTAAGAATGCACCACCTGCGGTAGAAACATAATCCAGTTTGCCCAACACTCCAGCCTTTTGTGCTGCAGCGATGGTATCGCCTCCTCCGGCAACTGAAAAGCCCTTTGAGGAACAAATCATTTTAGCTATTTTTATTGTCCCCTTATCAAAATTTTCCTTTTCAAAGAATCCAATCGGGCCATTCCATAAAATAGTTCCTGCATTCATTAAAATTTCTTCCAAATCAGCAAACGATTCAGGTGAAATATCAAAAATTGCTTCATTTTTTTCTATAGAATCGATAGAGGTGAGTCTGCCCGGTTTGTCAGGATTATCTGAAACTATAACGAAATTAGGAATTATTATTTTTGGATTTTCTAACAGTTTCGCTGCCTCTGACAGCATGGACTCTTCAACTAAAGACTTACCCACTTCATTGCCTTTTGCTGCTATGAGAGTGTTAGCTATTCCTCCTCCTAGTATAATTTTATCCATGGATTTAGAAAGGGAGTCGATAAGAGTCAGTTTGGTAGATATTTTTGCACCGCCAAGAATTGCTACTGAATTTCTTGAATTTTCCTTTACTTTCGTTAAAGCATTTAATTCCTCCTCTAACAATAAACCTGCACAAGCATCATTAGAAAAATTTATTACACCTGCTGTAGAGGCATGAGCTCTATGTGAAGTGGCAAATGCATCCATTACAATTAAATCACCTAATCCGGCCAGTCTCTTTGATAAATCGGTATCATTAGACTTCTCACCAATACAAAATCGCGTATTTTCAATAACTGAAATTTCTGGAATTTTTTCTAAATTTTCAAACTCACCTAAGTTATAAAACATAATTTTTTTATTTAATAAGTTCTCCATTTCATTCACGACCGGTAATAGAGAAAATTCCTCTTGAAATATATCATTCTCTTCTGGCCTACCTAAATGACTCATGATTACTAATCTTGCACCAGAATCAATAATGAAATTTAGAGTTGGTAGGGATCTAAGAATTCGTTCATTATTAAGAACTAAACCATTCTCAATGGGGGTATTAAGATCTGATCTTAATAAAACAGTCTTATCGCTTAAGTTTACCTCATTAAGCCTTTTGTATTGCATTTCTAAAGACCGAGTTTTGAGATAATTTGTTCTTTAGTAAATCCAAAATGCTCAAAAAGTATATTTCCAGGGGCTGATTCACCGAAAGAATCCATTCCTATGATGTCTCCTTCAAGTCCAACATATTTCCTCCACCAATCAGCTTGAGAGGCCTCAATAGCGACTCTTTTTATACCCCTACCAAGTATAAGTTCCTTATATTCTTCTGATTGAGAATCAAACCTTTCTGAGCAAGGCATCGAAACAACTCTAACTGACATTCTGTCTTTCACTTCCTCAGCCACCGACATTGCAAGCTCCACTTCGGAACCAGTAGCTATGAAAATTAGCTCTGGCTCCACATCAGGCTCCCAAAGGATGTAGGCACCTTTCTTAATAGAATCAACCTGATCTTTACTCCTCTCGAAGTTCGGCAGCCCTTGTCTAGATAGTATTAGTGCCGTGGGTTTATCTGTATTTTCCAGAGCAGCTAGCCACGAAATGGCTGTCTCAGAAGTATCGCAAGGCCTCCATGTCTCTAAATTAGGAGTAGTCCTTAAGCTTGTTAAATGTTCTATCGGTTGATGGGTAGGGCCATCTTCTCCAACTCCTATTGAGTCATGAGAATAGACAAGTATTGTCGGTATCTTCATTAAAGCAGCCATTCTTACTGCATTTCTAGAATAATCTAAGAATGTTAAAAAAGTTCCTCCGTAGGTTTTTATACCGCCATGCAAAACTAAACCGTTCATAATGCCAGTCATTCCAAACTCTCTGACACCGTAGTTAATATAGTTTCCTGAAAAGTCATTTGCTCTAATTTCCTTAGTTCCATCCCAATTTGTATTGTTTGAGCCTGTAAGGTCTGCTGATCCACCTATTAATTCTGGAATTAGAGGTCCCAAAATATTTAATACTTTTTGAGAAGAAACTCTTGTAGCCATCTTGGGTAGATCTTTTTGAACTTCTTCAATGAAAGAATAGATACTATCCTCGATCTGATCTGGTAAATCACCTTCGATCAACCTTTTTAATTCACTTGATAGTTCTGGATTTTCTGAAGCATATTCTTCAAATATCTTTTTCCAGTCTTCTTCTTTTTGATTTCCTGTATTTCTTGCATCCCAGTACTCATAGACTTCTTGAGGAATATCAAAAGGATCGTTGGGCCAATTTAATTCTTTTCTGGTTAAAACGATCTCATCAGGATCTAAAATGGCTCCATGGGCAGCAGCTGTGCCTGATATATTTGGAGATCCTTTTCCAATAACCGTCTTACAACATATCAGAGTAGGTTTATCGGCACTAGATTTTGATTTAATGATAGCCTGATCTATTTCTTCAAAATTATGTCCGTCTACACTCGGTATTACTTCCCATCCATAGGATTCAAACCTTTTAGGAATATCCTCTGTGAACCATCCTTCTACATTACCATCTATAGAAATATCATTATCGTCATATAGAACTACTAAATTTCCAAGACGGAGGGTTCCCGCCAAAGAACAAACTTCATGAGATATACCTTCCATCAAACATCCATCACCAGTAAATACATAAGTCATATGGTCAATGATTTTATGTTTTTCAGTATTGAATTTAGATGCTAAAGTTTTTTCAGCTATGGCCATTCCTACTGCATTAGCAATACCTTGCCCTAATGGTCCAGTAGTAGTTTCTACACCTGGTGTTATTCCAAATTCCGGATGGCCAGCAGTTTTAGAATGCAACTGTCTAAAATCTTTTAAGTCTTGGATAGATAAATCATAACCTGTGAGATGCAAAAGTCCGTATATGAGCATAGATCCATGGCCATTAGACAACACAAATCTATCTCTATTAAACCAGTTAGGATTTCCAGGATTATGTATTAAGTGATTCTGCCAAAGCACTTCGGCGATATCTGCCATACCCATGGGCATGCCGGAATGGCCAGAATTAGCCTGTTTCACAGAGTCTAGAGCCAAAATTCTTAGGGCATTTGCTGATTGGGAGCTCGAAATATTATTCATTTTTTTGGGCAACTTATTGTCGCTGAAATATTTTTTTATGTATATAGAAATACTAATAAAAACGTAGTTTCTTTCAGTAAAAAAAATAGTTTTGTGTAAAATACTCGCTCCTTGTTAATGGAGACAATATGTCTGAATATAAAATATTTACTTCTGAATCTGTTTCAGAAGGACATCCAGATAAAATTGCAGATCAAATTTCTGATGCTGTACTTGATGCAATGCTCAAAGATGATCCTGAATCAAGGGTTGCCTGCGAAACCTTAGTCAAAGATAACTTAGTTGTTCTCGCTGGAGAAATAACAAGCGGATCTGAACCAGACTTAGAAGCTTTAACAAGAAAAGTTATTCTCGATATAGGCTATGACAGTATAGATGTTGGATGTGATGGAAACACATGTGAAGTAGTTAATGCGATCGGTAAGCAATCTCAAGATATTGCTCAAGGTGTTAATGAAGGTGAAGGTGAGGATTTAGAACAAGGTGCTGGAGACCAAGGCTTGATGTTTGGCTATGCAACAAATGAAACAGAGGTATTAATGCCAGCTCCAATAACTTACTCTCACAGACTTGTTGAGCAACAAGCCTTTATTAGAAAAAGTAATAAATTATCCTGGCTAAGACCAGATGCTAAAAGCCAAGTAAGTTTCGTTTACGGGGAGGATAGCAAACCTCAATCTATTTCTGCTGTTGTATTATCAACTCAACATAATCCTGACGTTTCTCAAAAAGACCTAAAGGAAGGTGTCATGGAAGAAATTATCAAACCTATTCTTCCTTCTAATTGGTTAAATGAAGATACAAAATATTTCATCAATCCGACAGGAAGGTTTGAAATAGGCGGTCCAGTTGGAGACTGTGGACTCACTGGTAGAAAAATCATCGTTGATACCTATGGTGGTATGGCAAGACATGGAGGAGGTGCTTTTTCAGGAAAGGATCCTTCTAAAGTAGATAGATCTGCTGCTTATGCCGGAAGATACGTAGCAAAAAATATCGTAGCTGCTGGATTGGCTGATAGATGCGAAATTCAGGTATCCTATGCAATCGGCGTTGCCGAACCAACTTCAATAAGTGTTAATACATTTGGAACATCTAAAATTGATGAAGAAAAAATTTCAGATCTGATCAGAGAACATTTTGATCTGAGACCTATGCAATTGATAAATATGCTTGATCTTAAAAGGCCGATTTATCAATCTACTGCGGCCTATGGTCACTTTGGAAGAGAAGAAGCAGCATTTACTTGGGAAAAAACAGATAAAGTCGAAGCATTAAAAGGATAGATATTATGAGTAATAAAGATTACAAAGTAGCTGATATGGAATTAGCAGATTGGGGAAGAAAGGAAATAGTTATAGCTCAATCGGAGATGCCTGCCTTAATGAAATTAAGAGAAAGATATGGAAAAGAACAACCTCTTAAGGGAGCTAAGATTTTAGGTTGTATACATATGACTATACAAACGGCAGTTTTGATAGAAACTTTAACCGCACTAGGTGCAGAAGTCAGATGGTCTGGATGCAACATTTTTTCTACTCAAGATCATGCGGCAGCGGCGATAGCTGAAACAGGTGTGCCAGTATTTGCATGGAAAGGTCAAACCGAAGAAGAGTTTAACTGGTGTATAGAGCAAACAATTTTATCTGATGGAAAACCTTGGGATGCAAATATGATTCTTGATGATGGAGGTGACCTTACTTCCATGGCACATGATAAATATCCTGAAATTCTCGAAAATATCCATGGCATAACCGAAGAGACAACTACTGGCGTCTTAAGACTTAATGAGATGATCGAAAAAGGCGAGCTGAAAGTTCCGGCAATCAACGTGAATGACTCAGTAACTAAATCAAAGGCTGACAATAAATATGGTACAAGGCATAGCTTAAATGACGGTATAAAAAGAGGAACAGATATGTTTCTCGCTGGTAGAAAAGCCCTTGTCATTGGATATGGAGATGTAGGTAAGGGATCTGCACAAAGTCTTAAACAAGAAGGAATGGTGGTTAGAGTCACTGAAATAGATCCGATTTGTGCTATGCAAGCTTGTATGGATGGTTATGAGGTTGTTTCACCTTATATAGACGGAATTAATAATGACTCTGAAGATTCAATGAATAAAGCTCTATTAGAGGATACTGATCTAATTGTGACAACAACAGGTAACTACAAAGTTTGTGATAAACATATGCTTAAAGCTCTGAAAAATGGAGCAGTAGTTTGCAATATAGGTCATTTTGATACCGAGATAGATACACAATACATGCGTGATGAATGGCAGTGGGAAGAGGTAAAACCTCAAGTTCATAAGATCTTTAGAGACACTAAAGCTGGAGAAACGCCCGATATGGATAGCGAAGACTACATTATTCTTCTGTCAGAAGGACGACTTGTTAACCTAGGCAATGCAACAGGTCACCCATCAAGGATCATGGATGGTTCTTTTGCAAATCAAGTACTTGCTCAAATGTATCTATACGAAAAGAAATTTGCTCAAATTAATGATGAAGATAAGAAACAAGAGCTTATCCGGGTTGAAGTATTACCTAAGAAATTAGATGAAGAGGTAGCTTCTTATATGGTAGAAGGGTTTGGCGGAGTTATGACTAAACTATCTTCTGATCAAGCCGAATACATCAATGTACCCGAAGAGGGGCCTTTCAAGCCAGAAATATATAAATACTAATCTGATTATTCAAAGATAAATCTCCAAAATGTTTAGTTTTGGAGATTTCTCCGCTTTATACTAAGCATTGCACATAGGTGATGCACAGTTAGTAAACTGAAAAAATAATGTTATGGCAAAAAAAGAAAAAGAAATAAATCCTCTATGGGGAGGTAGATTTGAATCTGGGACTGACGATCTCGCTCAGTCATTTTCTACATCTATTGATATAGACAAAAGACTCTTTGAAGTCGATATCCAAGGTTCAATTGCATATGCCGAGATACTAAATGTGGCGAATTTAATAAATTCCTCTGAACTAAAAAAAATAAAAAAAGGTCTCAATAAGATTTTAGATGAGATAAACCACGATAAATTTAATTGGGATCCAAGTCTAGAGGATGTTCATATGAATATTGAGGCAAGGCTTGTAAAAATTGCTGGTACAGCTGCAAAAAAAATTCATACTGGCAGGTCTAGAAATGATCAAGTAGCGACAGATTTAAGGCTATTTCTAAAGAACAAAATAGACGAGATTCTAAATTTAACTATCTTGCTTCAAAAATCTTTATTAAAAAAAGCTGACGAAAATACCGATTCTTTGATGCCCGGTCTAACTCATCTTCAAATTGCACAGCCTGTGACTTTTGGGCATCACCTAATGGCATGGTTCGAAATGCTGTCTAGAGATTATTCGAGGTTAGAAGATGTAAAAAAAAGAATGGATGTCATGCCATTAGGTTCAGCTGCATTATCTGGAACAAGATTCAATATAGATAGGAAATTTCTTGCTAAGAAGCTGGGCTTTGAAAAGATAAGTAGAAATTCTATGGATGCAGTGAGTGACAGAGACTTTGTTCTGGAGTTAGCTTCTTCTCTATCAATAGTAGGAATTCATCTTTCAAGAATTTGTGAAGAGATAATAATTTGGTCTTCAAGCCAATATAGTTATATTCATTTATCTGATGAAGTGTGTACGGGCTCTTCGATAATGCCTCAAAAAAAGAATCCTGATATGGCAGAACTTATTAGAGGAGGTGCCTCCAAAACAATCGCTAATCTTATGGGGCTTCTGTCATTGATGAAAAATCTTCCATTAACTTATAACAGGGATTTACAAGATGATAAGGAATACATTTTTAGTAGTATAGATTTCACCAAAGATAGTCTTGCATTACTGTCACTAATAATTGAAGGGATGGAGCCTAATATTGAAAAAATGAAGAGTGATTGTTTTACTGGTCAAATAACTGCAACCGATTTAGCAGACTATCTTGTTGAAAAAGGTATTGCATTTAGGAAAGCGCATGAAATAGTTGGTAAGATTGTTGCACATGCAGAAAAGAAGAAGGTTCAAATCTTTGAATTGGAAATTTCTGAGTTAAGAAAATTTTCTAAAATAATAAACGAAGACGTTACAAATTACCTAAATCCTCAGAAAACAATATTATCCAGAAATCAGGTAGGTGGTACGGCGCCCTCGCAAGTTAGAAAAGAAATAAAAATAGCCAAGAAAGAATTAATCAGGAAGCAACGATGAATATTTGCATGAGAATCTTACTATTGTCGTTTATTTTTAACTTGTCTTCCTGTGGCAATAAAGTTCCTTTAAGATTACCTGATAGTCCTGAAACTTTTTTTTCATACTATGAAAGAAATTGAAAGACAACTTTGTATTGAAAATATTCCTGTTATTAATTTAGCAAGAGAATATGGCTCTCCCTTATTTATCTATTCTGCAGAGCTAATTAAAAATAACTTTGAGAAGTATCAAAATGAACTAGGCAGCAATGATCTGATTTGTTACGCAGTAAAAGCGAATTCTAATCTTCACATTCTAAAATTATTGTCTGAACTTGGTTCTGGGTTTGATGTAGTTTCTGGAAATGAGCTCAAACGTTGTCTGAGGGCCGGTGCAGATAAGAATAAAATTGTTTTTTCTGGCGTAGCAAAGTCAAATGAGGAAATAAAATTAGCAATAGAAAACGATATCCTCTCTATCAATATAGAGTCATATGGTGAATTCGAGAGAATAGCAAAAATTTCTGAACAACTTAAAAAATCTGTAAATTGTGCTTTAAGAGTTAACCCCGATATAGCCATTGGCTCTCATAAATATATTGAAACAGGATCAAAAACTTCAAAATTTGGTTTAGATAGCGAAGCAGTCAATAAAATATCAGATGAAGCGAGAGATAATAAACTCGTAAATATAACTTCTGTCGCATGTCACATAGGCTCTCAGATTTCTGACGAAAATCTAATTCTGAAAAGCTTGGATGTAATAAGTGAAATTGCAAATAATCTTTCATTAAATGGTCATGCCATTAAATTTTTAGATATTGGTGGTGGACTTGGTATCCAATACAAAGACGAAGAAGCGGGAGATCCAGGAATTTTAATGGCAGGAGTAAAAAATAGATTAGAAGGTAAGGAGTATAAGATAATACTAGAACCTGGCAGATCTATCATTGGTTCTGCGGGAATTCTGGTTACAAAGATAGAGTACATAAAAAATGCAGGTGGGAAAAAATTTGCAATTATTGATGCTGGTATGAATGATTTGATTAGGCCTTCATTATATGAAGCCTGGCATGAGGTAAAAGAATTAGAAAATAAAGAAATATCATCTGATACTTACGATTTAGCAGGTCCAGTTTGTGAGACTGGGGATATACTTGCCAAAGACCGGAATCTGAAAATTTTACCAAATGACTTTGTTGCTTTCATGGATGTAGGTGCCTATGGCTCTGTTATGAGTTCAAACTATAACTCTAGACTTAAGCCTATGGAGTTGCTTGTCATGGATGGTGAAATTGAAGTGATAAGAAGAAAAGAAACATTTGAAGATCTCATAGCTTTAGAATCATAATCAGTCATGCCAATAGACCTATACATTTACTCAGGACTTGGGAATATCATTGCCATTATTGATTCTTTAAGAAATGATATTTCTATCAATTCAGAAGATGTACTTAAAATATATCAAAATCACAAAATAAATTTTGATCAACTGATAATGGTATTGCCTCCAAAAGAGCCTAAAAATGATTTCGATGCAAAAATATTTAACAATGATGGTTCTATTGCGTCAAATTGCATCAATGGCGCAAGGTGTGTTTCTAAATTTATAGAAGATTATTCTTTATGTGCTTCAAAAAAAGTTAAAGTTAACACTGATGGAGGTATCTGGTACCTAGAATCATTGAGTGAAGATAAGTTTTCGGCTTCTTTCGAGTTTTTAGAAGAAATCAATCAGGTTACATTAGATATTGGAGGGCAAGAGTTATTTCTAGACTGTATAGAACTTGGTAATCCTCACGGAGTAACATTTGAAGATAGAGGTTCTAAAATAGATTTCCCTGTTATGGGTGAAAAGCTACAGACTAATAAATTATTTCCCGATGGGGTTAACTTTGGTTTAGCAAATAAAGTTAATGATAATGAGATCAATCTAAAAGTTTACGAAAGAGGTGTTGGAGAGACCTTGGCATGCGGCAGTGGGGCTTGCGCCGCTGCTGTAATAGGCATATCAAATAAAGCGATGTCATCTCCGGTAAAGGTAAACTTCAAACAAGGAAGCATTTTGGTAGACTATAAGACAGGATCAAGAAAAATATATGCTGAAGGTCCTGCAACTTTTTTAGAAGAAATAGAAATCAAAATTTAATGTCAAAAAAATCCATTGATGCAAAACAAGTAGAAGAATTTCTAGTCCTAAACCCTGATTTCCTTTCGAGCAATTCCCATATATTAGATTCAATAGAAATAGTTCATAAAACTGGCGGAGCAGTTTCTTTGATTCAAAAACAAGTTGAAGTTCTTAGAAAGAACTACGAATCTACCTCTGGAAACTTACTTGAATTACTTGAAATAGCTAAAGCTAATGAAGGTATTTTCGAAAAAACTAAAGGACTTATCTTAGATTTAATTGTGTGCAAAAACTTAACAGATGTAGTCGCAACAACGGAAAATTCTTTCTCAAAAAAATTTCAAGCTGATGCCTGTAAAGTCGTGTTCTTTAAAGAAAATCCTAACTTACCTAGAGGCAGAGTTCTTGATGCCAAACAAGCACATAAACAAATAGGAAAAAAATATAATGCTTCGGACATATATTGTGGTACCTTGGATAAAAAAGAATCGGACTATATTTTTGACAAAAAAACAAAAATTAAAGATTGTGTTTTAGTGCCCATTAAAAATACTGATTGCCCTGGAATGCTTGCATTGGGTTCTAAAAATGAAGATACATATTCAAAAGAAAATGATTCTTTATTTTTAGAGTTTGTTGCAGAAACCCTATCCAAACTTATCGATAGAAACAATTTTTAAATGCTTGTTGCAGAAATAAAAGTTTTTTTATCTTACTTAGAATCGGTAAAACAATATTCACCGCACACCCTTAAAGGTTATCAAAGAGATTTAGAAAAGCTATCTGAATATCTTTCCGCTAATGACAGACAAGATTGGAAAAATGTAAATGAACATGACATAAGAACTTTTATTAATGCCGAAAGGCGAAGGGGTTTAAGCCCTAGGAGTATTCAAAGGTTATTGTCTTCCTGTAGAACTTTTCATGAACATTTGCTTACTGAAGGAAAAATTAAGTTGAATCCTGCAAAAAATATCGTTTCACCTAAATCGGCTCAGCTTCTTCCTAAGGCAATGGATGCTGATTTAGTTCAGAGACTTTTAGACTTTAAACCAAAAGGAATGATAGAAATAAGAGATAAAGCCATCGCAGAGCTTTTATATTCTTCTGGATTACGGTTGTCGGAAATATGTAAGTTAGACCTTGAAGACCTTGATCTTAAAGAAAGAACATGTGTGGTAACTGGAAAAGGAAATAAAACTCGTATGGTTCCAGTTGGAACAAAAGCTATTCAGTCATTAAGAGATTGGATTATTTATAGAAATGAATTATTAGAATCTAAAGAGACTCAGACGAATGCATTATTTCTAAATAATAAGGGAAGCCGTATTTCTGCAAGGTCTATTCAACTTAGACTTGAAAAATTATGTCTTCAAAGGGGTCTTCCAGGAATTAATCCTCACATGTTAAGACATTCTTTTGCAAGTCATGTACTCGAATCAAGTGGAGACTTGAGGGCAGTTCAAGAAATGCTCGGCCATTCAGATATCGGTACTACGCAAATATATACAAAATTGGACTTTCAACATCTCTCTAAGGTTTATGACAAAGCCCACCCACGAGCAAAAAAAGGAGCTAAGAATGACAATTAAATCAATATCTTTTGATCTAGATGATACTTTTTGGCCTCTTATGCCGACTATTATGGAGGCTGAAAAAAATTCTAGGAATTGGATTAAGGATAATTATCCAGGGGTCCTAAACTCCCTAACTAAAGAAGCGAGTATAGAGATAAGAGATAAACTTCTAAGAACTGATCCGAGTTTAATTAATAGATTATCTGAACTTAGACTAAAGATATTCTATGATGCCAGCATTAGATCTGGATATAACAATGATGAATCGCAAAGCATGGCTGAAGGTGCATTCAAAATATTCTTTGAAGGACGGAATAATGTGACTTTCTATGATCATGTGATCTCAACTCTAGATATATTAAAAGATGACTATTCTCTAGGAGTCATAACAAATGGAAATGCGGATCTTGATATGATCGGGATATCAGATTATTTTGACTACATTCTTTCTCCGGCAGAGCTAAATACTCATAAACCCAATCCAGAAATATTCGAAGCAGCACTAGAAGCTACAGGTCTGGAAGCTAAAGAAATATGCCATATTGGAGACCATCCAATCAATGATGTGCAGGCTAGTTATGATTTCGGCTGCAAGCCTATATGGTTCAATGAAAATGAAGGAGAATTAGAATTAGATATTCAGGTGCCTAGTTTTTCTGATTGGAGAGAATTACCTGCCTTGCTGAAAACTATCTAAAGCTGAGAAAGATATTGCTCTAGTCTCGTACCATTCATAATAAAAGTTGCTTTTTGATTGGAAGCCGCCTCTTTTACTTCTGCCATGTTAACAGCTTCACCAACTTGTATAACACCTACCATAGCCATCATTACATGAGGATCGCACTGGTACACATAGACTCCTTCTTTGTCTAGTTTCACTGAAATATCCTGACTCAGAGCGCCAGCCCAACTATCAGCTCCAGTAGGAATCATCCCAGACATAGAAGCAGAATTATGAGAAAGATCAGTAGCTTTAAAGTGAATTGTGTCGCCTACAGAGACTTTGATCACAGCAGGTTCAAAAACCATAGTTCCATCAACACCTGAATTTAACATTTTGACGACATGTTCAGATCCTTCAGAAAGCTCTATTTTGGGCAAATCATTTACAGGAGCCATTGCTTGAGACGAAGCAGGTGCAGCCGAACCGCAATCCTGTCCTTCCAGACAAATAGATCCTACAGGAGCAATCCTCATTTCAATTGCTTTTTTTGCTTCAGAGGCACTGAGGCTCAACACAAAACCGATTGTTAGTATCAAGAAGAATTTTAAATATTTCATATATTATAGATTTCTGAAGATCGAGCGGGCTGCATTATAAAACAATAAAACTAGGTAGTCTTGAAAAATAGGACTAAAACGCGGGTATATCTGTTTGTGTTCGTCCCAAGATCAGGGCGTGTATATCGCTAGTTCCCTCGTAAGTATTTACAACTTCTAAATTTACCATATGCCTCATAATTGGATACTCATCTGATATTCCATTTCCTCCAAGCATATCTCTAGATTTTCTAGCTATCTCAAGTGCTTTTCCGGTTGAGTTCCGTTTTATAAGTGAAATTAATTCTGGAGAGATATTGTTGTCATTCATTAACTGGCCTGCGCGATAGCATCCTTGCAATCCAATACTTATGTCAGTCTGCATATCAGCTAACTTTAATTGAATAATTTGATTAGAGCCAAGAGGCCTATCAAATTGTTTTCTATCCATCACGTAATCTCGAGCTGTATGCCAGCAGGTTTCGGCTGCACCTAGAGCTCCCCAAGCAATTCCGTATCTTGCATTATTTAAGCAACTGAATGGTCCTTTGAGACCTTCAATGTTTGGAAGCATCTGACTCTCTTCAACGAAGACTTCATCCATAACTATCTGACCGGTAACAGAGGCCCTTAATGCTAATTTTCCTTCTATCTTTGGGGCACTAAGTCCTTCCATTCCTTTTTCAAGAATAAATCCTTTTATTTTTCCCTCATCATTCTTAGCCCAAACAACAAAAACGTCTGCTATAGGACTATTTGATATCCACATTTTTGCACCACTTAATGAGTATCCACCATCGACACTCTTTGCTCTTGTTATTAAACCGCCAGCATCTGATCCATAGTCTGGTTCTGTCAAACCAAAGCAACCAATCTTTTCACCTTTGGCTAAGGATGGTAGATATTTCTCTCTTTGTTCTTCAGAGCCAAAAGCATAAATTGGATACATAACTAAAGAGGATTGAACACTCATCATAGATCTATATCCAGAATCAACTCTTTCTACCTCCCTCGCAATTAGCCCATAACTCATGTAGTCAACACCTGGGCAATCATAGCCTTGTATAGTTGAACCCAATAAGCCTACAGAGCCCATTTCTTTAAATATTCCAGGATCAGTTTCCTCGCTTCTAAAAGCATCTCTTACTCTTGGCAAAAGTTTTTCTTGAGCGAACTGATTAGCAGTATCTCTCACCATTCTTTGGTCATCAGACAGCTGCTGCTCAAGCAAAAAAGGATCCTTCCAATTAATTGATTGCCAAGAATTACTTGCCATATTTACTCCACGACTAAAAGAAGGGGCATAATATCAGGGCTGGTGTATTAATAAAATAGATATTGAGATAGATATATAATCTATTTTGGGCTAGTAGCTCAGCTAGGATAGAGCGTCTGCCTCCGGAGCAGAAGGTCACAGGTTCAAATCCTGTCTAGCCCATTCATTATGATGATTAACTTTTTAAAAAAGTTAGTTTTTTACCCTTTTTTTTGCTGGAGTGAGTTTACTTTCTTTGTATATACTATGTTTCAGAGGGGTAAATTATGCAACATGATCTAATAATAAAAAATGGAAATATCATAGATGGAACTGGCTCAGATGCTTATTCTGGAGACATCGCAATCAAAGATGGACTTATAACTGAAATTGGGGAAGTAAATGGGGAGGCAGCAGAGATTATTGATGCTGAAGGTATGACAGTTTCCCCTGGCTTTGTTGATATCCATACTCACCTGGATGCCCAAATTGGCTGGGATCCTCAAATGACTCCTATTTGTTGGCATGGTGTCACCACGGCTTTAATTGGCAACTGTGGACTCACTTTTGCTCCTTGTAAACCTGATGATGTAGAAATTCTCGCTGGTATGATGGAAACGGTAGAGGATATTCCTAAGCAGGCCATTCTCTCCGGACTTCCTTGGAATTGGGAGCACTATGGTCAATACCTCGATATGTTGGAAGAACTTAAGCCTTCTCTGAATGTTGCTGGTCTCGTTGGTCATTGTGCTGTTCGCTATTACGTCATGGGCGATCGATCGTTTGATGAGCAAGCAACTGAAGCTGAAAAGCAACAGATGGCTGACATTGTAGAAAAGGCAATAGAAGATGGTGCCGTTGGATTTTCAACTAATCGTTACGAACCGCACAAAGCCCCGGATGGCCGTTCAATTCCAGGAACCTTTGCAGAATGTTCTGAGCTTGTTGAAATTGCAAAGGTTGTAGGACCTCGAGATGGCTTAATGCAGCTTGTTGGCGCAGATGCAGAAGTAATGAAGTCAGTGGCTGAGACCGAAGGTAGTAGAGTCTTATTTAGCTATGGTTGTTCAGGAGAAGAAGGATCGGGAACTAAGGCTGCAATGAATCTTGATGAAATGAATACAGAGGGGCGCAGTATCACCGGTACCAGTCATACACGTGGATCTGGTTATATGTTCGGTCTCCAAGCTGGACTGCCTATTCAAGGACCAACATGGGATGTATTACGAGAAAAAGACTTTGAGGGTAGATTAAAAGCCATCAATGATGAGACTTTTTGTGAGGCATTAGTAGCAGAAGCTCAGGAACCAAAATCTTGCCAGATTCCTTTGCAAAAAGTCTATTTTCTTGGACTAGAAGATACACCCGATCACAACTCTGCACAAAATCTGATTGAATTGTCAAAATCTGCTTCTGAACATTGGTCTGAAACTTTTTTACGTCTAACAAGAGATAGTCAAGGTCGTGGTCTTTTCAACTGGCGCATGTTTAGTACCAACCTTAAAGAGCAAGGAGATCTTTTCTCTAGCGAAAATCTGATTCCTGGACTTGGCGATGTCGGCGCGCATGTCTCTCAAATTATGGATGGAGGATGGGCAAGTTTCATACTATCTCATTATGTACGTAAAACAGGTGTTTTTACCCTTCCTCAAGCTATCAAGCGTATGACAGCTGACCCAGCTGCGGTAATTGGCCTAAAGGATCGAGGAACTTTAAAAACAGGAATGAAGGCAGACATCAATGTGTTTTGCCCTAAAGAGGTAAGTGAGTTGCAACCTGTATTAGTAAATGACTTTCCAGGCGATGCACCACGATATATCCAGAAGTCACGAGGCTTCAAAGCAACAATCGTGAATGGACAAGTGAATGTTCTCGATGGGGAGCCTACAAATGCTCGTGCTGGTCAGGTACTAAGACATTCAGCCTAGCATACTACTTCTTGAGAAAGTGGGCCCAAGTTTCTATTGGTCTTCTATTCGTTCTAAGTTCGTTTATAGATGCTTTGGTATCCCTATAACCTATAGCCATACCACAAAAAAGCATTTCATCTTCTGGTGCTTCTACGAAAGCTGTCACACTCTCTTGTTTAAGTGACCAAGCTTCTTGTGCACAAGTATCAAGTCCAGCTTCTCTTGCAAGTAGCATAAAAGTCTGAAGAAACATTCCTAGATCTGACCATTGAGGAGTGCCCATCTGTCTATCTACAAAACAAAAAAATGCCGCAGGAGCTCCAAAAAACTCATAATTCTTTAGCATTTGTTTAAATCTGCCTTCTTTGTCATCACGTTCTATGCCAAGTATGGAATACATTTGTTCCCCAACCTCAAAACGTGAAGTCCTATAAGGCTCAGTTAATTTTTCAGGATATATTGCATAAGCAGGAGTCTCAGGTTCAGACCATTCTGATTGAAATTTTAGGAATGATTGCATAGTTTCATTATTGATGACGTAGACCTTCCAAGGCTGTAAGTTACCTCCAGAAGCAGATCTAGACGCCTTTTCTAATAATTCAGCTATTAAAGAATCTTCAACAGGATTATTTAAAAATTCTCTTACAGAAAGCCTAGAATCTACCGCTTCACTCACATCCATTTAAATCCTCCTATGTTAATTCTTTTTCTGCTGTTTCTTTTGCCCACTTATAATTAGCTTTACCATTTGGTGCACGCATAACTTCTTCAACAAATAAAACTTGTTTTGGAAGCTTGTAACCCGCCAAGTGTTCTCGAGTATAAGAAATCAGATCTTGCTCTCCAATTTCTTTTCCTTCCTGAAAAGAAGCTAGAGCTACTACCCTCTGGCCAAATCTATCATCCTGAAGACCCACGACGAGACAATCATATATATCATCATGACGCTTTATAGCCTCTTCTACCTCTTCTGGATAAACTTTTTCACCAGCAGTATTGATACAATTACTGCCACGTCCCAGGAGAGTGATGGTTCCATCAGCTTCAACTTTTGCATAATCTCCAGGAAAGCTATACCTAATCCCCTGGAATTCCTTGAAAGTTTCTGCAGACTTTTTCTCGTCTTTGAAGTATCCCAAAGGCACTAATCCGCTAGTTCCAATTTTACCCATCTTGTCAGAACCTGGTTCTACTATCTCACCATCATCGGTTATAACAATAACTCCAGGATTGAGAACAAATTTTGCAGTTTCAGCAGGATTATCTCTAGAAGCTCTAGAAGATCCCATTCCTCCCTCAGTAGAACCCATTGCATCAACTAAGACCATATCATGATGTTTCAATAGTCCTTGTTTTACTTCAGAACTCCACATTACTCCACTAGATATTATTGTATTTATTGAATCGAGATTATAAGGATTACCTTCAGTTTCAGCTTTGTCTAAAGCATCCATAATAGGTTTTGCAAAGGCATCGCCAACTATTACAACATTATTAGCATGTGTTCTTTCAACTTCTTTTAATAAGTTATCAGGATCAAATCCTAGTTGAGGTAGTGTTACCACTGTACCACCTACAAGATGTGGAATAATTGCACCTAACCACATACCTGTTCCGTGCATCAATGGACATGCTGGTATGCTTACGGGAAGTCTGTCTTCGTCAGCTAATTTCTTTACTTCTTCCGCAACAGAATCAATATCTATCTTTTCTTGAACCGGGATTAATCCCCAAGCTCCAGCTGTGTTCAACATGCCAGTTAAATGGCCTTCATGCTCATACATAACACCTTTTGGCATGCCAGTCGTTCCACCTGTATAGAGCATATAAATATTACTACTTGAGCGCTCTATCCTATCCATGGGATTACAAGTCGAAATGCTTGACTCATAGTCTTTTGCAAAACTTAAAACTTCATTCGTTCCGTCATCTACTTGTATATAAAGTTTAACTTTAGGTAATTTATCTTTTATAGATTTAATTTGTTCAGCGTAGCAACCTTGATAAAAAACAGCCTCTGAATCTGAGTTGTCTAGTAGATAAACTAACTCTTCTTCTTTATATCTATAGTTCACATTTATAGGTACACCTTTAATTTTAAAAACACTGTACTGAGCTTCTAGGTATTCATTGGAATTATGCAAATAAAGTCCAACTTTTGAATCGTCTCCTAACCCTGCTTCAGACAATAATGAAGCAAGTCTTGCAGCCCTATCATCATAGTCTTTCCATGTGACTTCATTATTTCCACAGATAAGAGCTATTTTATCTGGTATGACATCAGAGTTTCTCTCCCAAACGGATGCGTATTGTGCTTCCAAAATATCCTCCTATTTAGTTTTGAATCCAGCTTCCATGAGCACCATAAGGAACCCTTTGAGGAATTATAACTTCTGCGACTGGTGGTTGGTCAAACGACTGGGCGTCGATAATTATAAGTTTTGATATCCTAGATTCTCTTTCATGAACCAAGGAAAGTATCCAACCCTCGTCTTCTTGAGTTGCTCCAGGTTTAGGGGCAAACACTGGCTCTCCACCTGCAACATTGTCTCCTAGATGATGATCAATTCGCTTACCTGTTTCAAGATGATATTTATATAAATTTTCACCAAAAGTTAGATCTTTTACATCAGTTTTTAACTGCATACAGTAACCAAATTCAGAATACAGACCAATTCGGTCATCATTTATTCTTGGGAAATCACATGCTCCATCATCTAATTGTTCTTCCGATACAGTCCCTGTTTCTAGATCTATTATCCAGCGCCATAATCTTGCAACCGTGGTTTCACCTCCATAAATATCTTTAAAACCTCCAACCATTGCCTCTTGTTGTCTCGATACATACAAAACTATCTTACTGTCTATCTCAAATGAATTAAAACTGTGGAACACGAAACAAGGATCTATATCAAACCACCTTACATCCGAATTGTTTCCAGTTCTAGGCATAACTCCTAATCGTGCTCCACATTCTGGTTTGAAGCCAAATGGAGATCCTGTAGTGGCAGCTAAATCCATATCTGAAACTATGGGCAGATCCATGAAAACAACATAGTTTCTAGTAATATTCCAATCATGCATCATTACGGGTCTAGGCAGTTCTATGGCTTCAGATTGAACTAAAGCACCCTCTTTACTGACTCTGTAATAATTTAAATAAGGCTCACTAAACATAGAATAACCAAAGAAAAGCATCTCTCCTATTTCAGGACATACTCTTGGATGAGCTGTCATAGCCGTATCTAACTTTCCGTCGAAGTCTTCTACACCTATGGTGTCTAGATCTTTATTAAGCTCCCAAGGAAAAGATGTTTCCTCTAAAGCAAGTAATTTACCGGCATGATTAACAATATGAGTATTTGCAGGAGAGGCGGCGAGGTCTCCAAATGATGACATCACATTTAGATCATTTTCGTAATAAGGAGTTCTAACATATCTATTCCTATAGGACGCCCTGCCATTTTCAAGATAAACTCCATGAAGCATGCCATTCCCGAAGAACCAATGATCACTATATCCAGATACAGGATTAAAACCATTTCTTACGAATAAACCTGAAAGATCTTTTGGTATTTCGCCTTTTACGTGAAGCTCAGACTCCGTTAGCTCTTTTTCAACAGGTGCCCAATTACCTTGCAGATGCCAATGTAATTTTTTTTCTGTACTTGAAATATCACCCATAACTTTCCCCCAATAAGTTGAGGATAGTTATAGCAAAAAAGTAGTTTATTATAGGGATTTCTTTTTATATATTTCCGCAAAAATTTGGAAAGACATGAGAGTCTTACAATATAAAGTTAGTAGTCAATTTTGTCTTCTACAGCTTTTCCATCTTTTGGAATAAGGGCTGATCTTATAAATGAAGCGACTTCGATTCCATCTTGATTTTTGCCAATTGTTTTAACAGTAACGATTCCTTCATCTGGTCTTGATTTAGACTCTCTTTTTTCAATAACTTCAGATTCAGCATAAAGCGTATCGCCCACATAAAGAGGATGAGTCATTTTAATATCTGTCCAGCCTAAGTTAGCTACTGTTTTTTGACTGACATCACTCACGCTCATTCCTACCATCAATGCAACTGTAAAAGGGCTAACTACCAAAGTCTTGCCAAACTCTGTACCCTTTCCATACTCATCATCAATGTGTAAAGGATGTTGATTCATTGTTAAAAGAGTAAACCAAATATTATCTGATTGGGTAATTGTTCTGCCGGGTCTATGTTCATAAATATCCCCAACAATAAATTCTTCATAATATCTACCAAACGATTCTCTATAGCGGCCTGGTGATATCTCTTTCATTTTTTTTACCATAATATTTTTAGTCTATATTCTTTGGATCAATGCCTACAAGTCTTAATCTTTTTTCCATAGATAATATTATAGGTTGATCAATCATCCTGCCATTAAAAGCCATGACAGCTGATGAAGATTTTTTAAAGGCTTTTATGATTTCCTTAGCTTCATTTATTTCTTCCTCATCCGGTAGAAAAGAACTCTTGATAACGTCAAGTTGATTGGGATGTATGGCTGCTTTTCCATTGAAGCCTAGTGCTTTGGCTTTTTTACTTTCTTCCTGTAACTTATCCAAGTTATCTATATCCATAAAAGGACTATCAATGGAAAATAGATTGTTGATTGCTGACTCTAGTACTATCTTTGATCTAGAATACAAAAGAGAGTCCCAGTCCATAGTAGAACCAAGGCTACCACTTAGATCAGCACCACCTAATGCCAAACCTTTAACTTTCTTATCTCTAGCTATTAGAGAAATATTATTTATTGCATTTGGGGTTTCTAATAATGCAATAATGTTGATCTCTGGCAGATTATCAATCAAAGAGCAGTCTTCAATTTTTGGAAGCATAAAGGCACTTACCGAAAGATCAGTGCTTGAAAGTAATTTTATATCCTCTTGACCAAACTTATCATCAACTGGGTTAACTCTTATTATTAATTCGCCAAC
>CACBUE010000017.1 GCA_902542325.1 uncultured SAR86 cluster bacterium
ATAACAAGGGAGAAGTTATGCATCCGGGAGTTAATGGGAAAAAGTTTCCAGAAAAGCCAGCTGTAATAATGGCAGGTAGCGGTAAGGTAGTCACACATGGTCAATTAAACGAACTGTCTAATCAAGGCGCTCATTTATTTAGATCTCTGGGACTAAAACCAGGTGACTCCATAGCTATCATGATGGAAAATCACCATTTATTTTTCCCAATCGTATTTGCAGCTTGGAGAAGTGGTCTAAGGTATACAACGATAAGTTGGAGACTTCAACCATCTGAGGTGGAGTACATCGTAAAAGATTGTGATGCCAAGGTATTAATCACTTCTAAGTTTTTAGAACAAACAGCAAGCGATCTCAGAGAAGCTCTAGAGGGTGTTCACCGCTTTATGTTAGATGGCACAACTTCTGGATATCTATCTTATGAAGATGGGATTCAAGATATGCCAATTGAATCGATCGAAGATGAATGCCAAGGAGGATCTATGCTTTATTCTTCAGGGACCACCGGCAAACCTAAAGGAGTGAAAAGAGAATTACCATTAACTCCATTACCCTATGAGCCAGATGAAGAAGATCCGGGTTTAGGTCGAGTGCTAATGCTATATGGAGCTGGAGAGGACAGTGTGTATTTATCTCCAGCGCCTCTTTATCATGCCGCTCCCCTAAATTTTAATACTGGTTTTCTAGCCTCAGGGGCAACTTCAATTATTCTCGAAAAATTTGAAGAAGAGGCTGCCTTAGAATCAATAGAGAAATATAAGGTTACTCATTCTCAGTGGGTGCCAACAATGTTTGTAAGGTTTTTAAAGAAAGACCCTTCTATTAGATCGCAATATGATTTATCAAGCCATCAAGTTGCTATTCATGCAGCTGCACCTTGTCCAGTAGCTGTGAAAGAAGAGATGATTGATTGGTGGGGTCCTATTATTCACGAATACTATGCAGGCACTGAATATAACGGAATTACTATGATTAATTCTGCAGAATGGCTAGAACATAAAGGTAGCGTAGGCAGACCTTTATTTGGCTCTTTACACATCCTTGATGATGATGGTGAAGAATTGCCAACTGGTGAAGTAGGAGGAGTTTACTTCGGAGGTGAGACAGCGACGACATTTGAATATCATAATGATGAAGAGAAAACTAAAAGCGCAATGACTGATAAAGGTTATAGCTCTCTTGGTGATGTGGGTTATTTAGATCAGGATGGTTTTCTTTATCTAACTGATAGGAAATCTTTCATGATTATCTCTGGAGGAGTGAATATTTATCCCAAAGAAACTGAAGATCTTTTAGTGATGCATCCTAAGGTTGCAGACGTGGCAGTTTTTGGTGTTCCGAATGAAGAAATGGGGGAGGAAGTAAAGGCAGTAGTACAGCCAGCTAATTTAAGTGACGCAGGGCCCGACTTAGAAGCAGAACTCATCGCTTTTTGTAAAGAGAATATGTCCTCAATTAAAAGCCCCAGAACTATAGATTTTGAAGAGGAACTGCCTAGACATCCAACAGGAAAATTATATAAAAGACTGCTTAAAGATAAATACTGGCCTTAGAGATGCTCAGAAATAAATCTTTGGTCGTTGGTTCAACCGGCTTAGTTGGTAAATCAGTTGTAAATCATCTAATTGAAAGAGGTATTGCGGTTTTAGCTCTTGTAAGAAACGATGCAGAAAGTGATAACTCTTTATTAAATTACTACAAAATAGATTTTGATGATCTTCATCTTCCAGATGAGACCTTTTCAGATATTAAAGATATATTTATTTGTTTAGGCACCACTATCAAAAAAGCTGGATCTAAAGAGGCTTTTCAGAAGGTTGATATAACTTATTGTCACGAGATTGCTAAACAAGCACAAGCAAGTGGTGTTAAAAATATTTCTATTGTTACTTCTCTGGGATCAGATTCCAACTCTACAAACTTTTATTTAAAAACTAAGGGAATGATAGAAGATCAAATAACTGAGATAGATTTTGAATCTATATCTATTCATAGACCTGGTTTGTTAATAGGCACTAGAAATGAAATGAGGCTTGGTGAGTTTATAGGGCAAAAGATTTTTCCTTATGTTCTAGATCCTTTCTTAATTGGAAGTATGAGAAAGTATCGAAGTATAAAAGGTGACACTCTAGCCAAGGCAATGGTTAATTTATCAGGAGATGAGAAGGGCGTTAATTTCTACTATTTCGACGACTTCAATAAATCTACAATAAATAATTCCTAACCTGCTTTCTTAAATTTAAGGTCATCGTCCTCTACACTCTTGAAGCGAATTTGAGTTATATCTCTTAAATAATTTTGGCTATTAATCCAAGGATCTCTAGATCCTTGCTTGGGGAGTTGATCTCTCACTCTTTCGATATATCCAGAGTTTAAATCAAGATATTCCTTTTCAGATACAACATCTTCACCTATCTCAGGACAAAAATAATCTAAACCTTTTTTGTCTAATAAATTAATCAATTTGCATGCATATTCTGAAATAAGATCAGCACCTAATGTCCAAGAAGCAGTTGTATACCCAAAAGTTGCTATCAAGTTTGGTACATCGCTAAACATCATTGTTTTATATTGAGTCTTTTCTGAGATATCGAGAGTTTGATTATCAATTTTTATATCTATACCGTTAAGCAGTCTCATGTTTAAGCCAGTGGCCGTAATAATGATGTCTGCTTCCAACTCCTCTCCAGAGTCTAGCTTAATACCGTTTGGAGTAAATTCATCGATAGTTTCAGTGACGACTGAAGCCTTTCCAGAGTTTATTGCATTAAACATATCTCCATTAGGAACAAAGCATAGGCGTTGATCCCAAGGCATATATCTAGGAGTGAAATGTTTATCAACATCATAGTCTTCTCCAAGGTGTGCTCTAACATGATTAATTAACATCTCTTTTGTCTTTTCAGGATTTCGTCTAAGTCTATTGAGCATAAATCTTTGCATTAGGATATTTTTCCATCTAACCAAAAAATAACCCAATCTATCTGTAGTAAATTTCTTAATGAAGTTCCCAATTTTATCTTCATCGGGAGCTGCAAAATAATAAGTAGGAGACCTTTGAAGCATGGTGATGTGTTCTACTTTTTCTGACATGGCAGGAACGATTGTCACGGCTGTTGCTCCACTACCAATCACAACAACTTTCTTATCGGAATAATCTAATTCTTCAGGCCATTTTTGGGGGTGAACTATTAGACCTTCGAAGGCTTCAACATTTTTAAATTCAGGCGTGTAACCCTCGTCATAATTATAATATCCGCCACATAAATATAAAATATTACAAGTCATCTCTTTAACAGAGTTATTCTCTTGATTTTCTACTTTTAAATACCAAAGAGCATCGGGAGACGACCAAACAGCAGATATGACTTTTCTATTAAATTGAATTTTTTTTCTCAAATCAAATTCATCTACTGTCTCGTTTAGATACTCAAGAATAGAAGGAGCATCAGCAATAGTTTTGGGGCTCCTCCAAGGTTTAAATTTAAAACCCATAGTATGCATGTCGGAGTCAGATCTTATGCCAGGATATTTAAAGAGATCCCATGTACCTCCCAAATTAGATCGTCCTTCCAGAATTGTGTAAGTCTTTTGGGGACATCGCGTTTTCAAGTTGTAAGCAGCTCCAATACCTGAAATACCGGCTCCAACTACCACTACATCAATATGTTCCATTATCTAGATCTCCTTTAGAACCATTATAACAATGTTTTTAGATAGGTCTTTTTAAGAAAACTTAAGCAGTTCATCTTGATGGCCATCAGCTCCACCTAATAAATGATTAAGATATGATTCATGTGATTCCATCCACATTGCCTTTGAACGACTTCTTCCAGCAGTTTGATCATCTTTAGTACCTTTCATATACCAGTTGTTACATTGGAGCCATATTTTCCCATCAGAAGAAACATTGCATTTATCAGTCCAATTCTTAACGGCTTCCTCAAGAGGCTCAACTTCTTGTTTATTTTCAATTTTCATTGATGAAACAAGCTTTGCAATATATTTACCTTGTTCTTCGCATAGAAGAGTCACATTAGTTACTGGGTTTAAGCTTTGAGGCCCGACCATCATATAAAAATTAGGCATATCATTTACATGAAGACCCCATAATGTTTTTGGCTCAATCATTTGAAAATTATTCTCAGCAGAAGCCCCAAATTTATCTGCTAAGGTTATGCCATTTTTACCCGTTACTGAAAAAGGTATTAGGCCAGCATCAAAGCCAGTAGCATAAATAATAACTTCAAGTTCGTGTAAATCCCCGGATGCCATCTCAAGACCAGTTTCATTCACGGCAACTACTCCTCCAGGGTCATTAACTAAGTGAACATTTTCTTTATTAAAAGTTGTAAAGTAATCATCAATAATCAAAACTCTTTTACAGAAAAAAGGATAATCAGGCGTCAGTAGTTTTGCTACTTCGGGATCATTAACATCATTTTTGATTCTCTCACTCAAAAGATCACAGACTGCAGAATTCCAATTTTCATCATGTAACTGCTCGAATGTGAAAGGCAAATTGGGATCGGGAGGAAATTCCCCTTTCCAGTCGACATATCTAAGCTTTGAACTGTATCCTCCAGCCTTGAAAGCTTCGACTATATCTGGCGGAGTAGGTTGGTCTTCTCTTTCAATAGCCCATGTTGCTGTTCTTTGAAATACGGTTAGGGATTCTACTTCGTCTGCTATAGATGTGATGACTTGTGCAGCAGAAGCTCCTGTTCCAACAATACCAACTTTTTTTCCTTTTAAATTCGCTTCTTGATCCCATTCAGCAGTATGAAAACTTTCACCTTTGAATTTTTCCATTCCACCAAATTCAGGCATTCTGGGACTTGATAATGGTCCGTTTGCACAAACTACGTGTTTTGCGAATATTTCAGTTTTCGTTTCATTCTCAAGATTAGTGACTTCAACTCTCCATTTACCAAAATCTACATATTCAAGAGCTACTACCTTTTGTAAGAATTTTATATGTTGACGTATATCAAAGTGGTCCACTAGTAGTTCAGCGTAATCAGCTATTTCAGACTGACTTACGTATCTCTTCGAAGGTATAAAACCAGTTTCATCTAAAAAAGGTAAGTAGGTATATGATTGAACATCACATGCAGCTCCAGGATAAGATCCTACTCCACCATGAGCCCAAACTCCCCCCAAAGAATTATTCTTTTCAAGAATGCAAAAGTTATCAATGCCTTCCTCTTTCAAGTAGTGAGCACAGGTTATACCTGAAAAACCACTACCTATAATTGCAACATCGTAAATTTTCATTTTAGTAATATTTTATAAAGACGCTTCACAAGCTTCAACTGTTTGCAGTATTAGCGTATTAATTGTCATCGGACCAACTCCACCTGGAACAGGGGTATAGGCTGAACACCTATCTATGATCCCTTCTAAATCTATATCTCCACATTTTTCAGGATGATAACCTGCATCTATTACTACGGCTCCATCTTTAATCCAATTTGATTTTATAAACTTTGGAATACCTACAGCTCCAACAATAATATCGGCTTTTATCAGGTGCTCTTCTAAATTAGTAGTCTTAGAGTGACAAATTGAAACTGTTGCATTTTCATTTAGTAACATCATCGCCATTGGTTTACCCAATATAGGACTTCTTCCAACTACTACTGCGTGTTTTCCCGCTATCTCTATCTTGTATTCATGCAGCAACCTCATTATCCCTTGAGGCGTGCATGAGCCAAAAGCCTTTTCCCCCATGGACATGTTTCCAAAACCTAAACAAGTTACTCCATCTACATCCTTTTTTATATCTATGGCATCAAAACAAAGCCTTTCATCGATTTGATCTGGGACAGGATGTTGAAGGAGAATTCCATGAACTTCGGGATTAGAATTCAATTCATTTATTTTTGATAACAATTCTTCAGTTGTTGTATCACTATCTAATTCAACTTTTATAGATTTCATGCCTATCCTTTCGCACGCATTTCCCTTCATCTTGACGTATGTTGCAGATGCGGGGTCAGAACCAACTAAAATAGTTGCTAAGATTGGAACGAAATTCTTTTTTTCTAAAAGACTGTTAACTCTCATCTTTAATTCTTCTTCTGATGAGAGCGCTAAGCTTTTTCCATCCATAATAATTGCCATACAAGGATTATATTAGTTTTAGACGATTATTCGTAAACAAAAAAGTTAATAAAATGTTGTTATGAGGTATTTTGTCTGTTTAAAGGGTAATTACGTGAACCTGAGTAAAATAAATGAAAAATTAACTGTAATTTACAGTTTTATGTCGTTATAGTGACGTTTGGTAACATTTACAGGTAAATTTTTATTTGTAATATGTAAAATTTTGGCGCATGAAAGGGATAAATTTTTTTTTGCGTCTTATAACAATTAATGGGGAGAAAAAATGTTTAGAAAACTATTCTACATTCCACTTATTTCTTTTTTTATCTTTTCTAGTCTTTTATTCGCAAGAGAAGTAGAAGAGGTAGTAGTCACAGGTTCTTATATTAAGGGCAGCCCGACTGACGGCGCTTCACCTGTTGAACTTTATGATAGAGACACAATAGAAGGTATTGGTGCAGTAGATGCAGCGGATATAACAGCTAATATGGTTATAGATTCTGGATCTGAAAATAATGCTGACTCTTTTACTTCAGGTGCTCTTCAGGGAAGAACAAATGTTAACTTGAGAGGTTTAGGTCTTTCATCAACGCTTGTACTTTTTGATGGCAGAAGACAAACGGTAACTGGTTCAACTGCTAATGATGGAAGTGTATTTGTAAACACTTCAGCTATTCCAGTTATAGCTCTTGATAGAGTTGAAGTCTTGAAAGAGGGCGCTGCATCAGTTTATGGATCTGATGCTGTTGCTGGAGTTGTTAACTACATCTTTAGAAGAGACTTTACTGGTCTTGAAGTCGATATTACTTCTCAAGAGACTGATCTTGGAGACTCCGAAGACCAAAGGGCAAGTTTTATTTGGGGCGCTGAAAGTGGTGATACTAATTTAGTCGTAGCCTACAGCGCATTAGATAGATCTCCTTTGTCACAAAGCGAACTAGAATTAGCGCCATTGGGTGTAAGTGGTCTAGGAACAAGCTTTTTGCTATTTGGACCATCAACAGTTGATTCTGGAGCTTATGCTGGAACCTATTCCGCTTTTCAAAATGTGCCTGATCCAAATTGTATAGCAAATAAAGGCATTTTAATTCCTCAAGCTAGTGGAAGTCGTTGTGGTTTTAAATTCGGACCAAGATTCAATATTGTGAATGATGAAGATCACGATCAACTTTACGTATCTCTAAAGACAGCACTGACAAGTGGTGTCAATGCTGAACTAGATTATCTAAAAGCAGAAACAAAAGTATATGACAATCCTCAATCCCCTTCATATCCTGCTTTATCTTATTTGAGTACAGCAAATTTAATAGCACCTGGTAAGGGAGGAAATCCATTTGGAGTTCCTGTAATGTGGATAGGAAGGCCTTTAGCTTCAGCATTCCCATCTCCTTTTGCACCTAGAGATATCGAAATGGAAAGAGTTTCATTCGGATTATCAGGAACATATGAAAATGGTTTCGATTGGGATTTCCATATGACTCGAAGTGCAGAGGATAATTATGGTAGACAACCAGATACTGGCACATCAAAGTTAACTGCTGCAATTGACGGAACTGGTGGACCGAACGGTGATCAAACCTTTAATCTTTTTGAACCTTCTGCAAATTCTCAAGAATTAAGAGATTGGATGAGATCAGACCAAGAAACATGGACTAATGTCGTTTTATCTGTTGTTGATTATGTGGTATCTGGCCAAGTTGGAAATGTAGATATGGCAGTTGGGCTTCAATCAAGAAGCGAAAAATATGATATTACTAGAAGTGCTAACTCAGTTGTAGAATTTGATGCAGTTGGAAATTTAACCGTACCAGCAGACATGATTTTCTTAGGTGGTGGAACAGAATCAAGTGCATCTAGAAGAACAAATGCTGTCTTCATGGAAGCTTCAACTGATTTATCTGATCAACTTGAACTAAAAGGAGCCATTCGATATGAGGATCTAGAGACTGATTCTAATGTTGATCCTAAGATTTCTTTGCGATATCAAGCGAATGATGACGTCGTTTTGAGAGCTTCTGTGAGTACTTCATTCAGAGAACCTTCACTATCACAGTTATTTACAAGTGGTGTGGGTTTACAAGGTATTCAAGATTATAATCCTGATGGCTCAGCAAAAGGCGGCACTTTATTTATAAGAATTGCTCAAGCGGGTAATATGAACTTAAAACCAGAAGAAGCTGACAACATGAATATAGGTGTTATCTGGACTCCTACAGATAACTTTGAAGCAAAACTAGATTATTGGATGGTTGACTACACAAATGTAATCACCATTGAAAGCGCTCAAGGAATTGTTGCAAGAACACCTAACAGTTCAAAAGTTCAAAGGACTATTGACGGAACGTTAATTGGAGTAACTACTAATTATTTCAATGCTTCTTCGGTTGATACTAATGGTTTTGACGTTGAAATGACTTATGGAATGGATACAGCAATAGGTGAAATGCTTTTAGGTTTAAATGCTTCACACATGCTTCAGTATGAAATTCCAGTGGCAGGCGTTGCGACAGATGTAGTGGGATTATTTAACCATGATAACTTTGCAAGATCTCTACCTGAAACTAAGATGGTATTATCTGCAATGTTACAGTCAGGAAAGCATTCTGCTGCTGCCTATGGAAGATGGGTATCAAGTTACGAAACTACAAGACCAGTTAGCGATTCTGCTGCTGCACAAGGTTTCACTCAAGATATTGATAGTATGTTTACTGTAGACCTTCAGTACAATTACACTTTTGATTTCAATGGTGAAGATGATTTAAAACTTACACTTGGAGTCAAAAATGCATTCGATGAGGAAGTACCGCAAGTGTACGATGCTTCAAACTGGAGTTATGATCCAAAACATCATGATCCTAGAGGTAGAATGATTTCAGTCGGATTAAAATTGACTATGTAAATTGTTCCACAAAAAAAACCCAGCTTAGGCTGGGTTTTTTATGCATATAGGTTTTTTAAAATGTATAATTCAAGTCTTTTTTCGGGGCATAGCGCAGCCTGGTAGCGCACCTGCTTTGGGAGCAGGTGGTCGCAGGTTCAAATCCTGCTGCCCCGACCAGTTATCTTGAATAAAAAACAGATTGTCATAATAGGAGGAGGGCTGCAGGGTTTAGCAACTGCAAATGCTCTTATAGAGAGAGGTGAAGAAATTTTACTTCTTGAGAGAGAAAGTGATGTCGCAACCTCAACCAGTTTTGCTAACGCTGGTATGATGACACCGTCTCAATCTTCACCATGGAACTCACCTTCAGATATTGCACAAATTTTGGCTGGGATAGGAAAAGTCGATAGTCCAATGCTTCTTAAATTAAATCAAATACCATCTTTATTTTTCTGGGGTTTAAGGTTTTTGAGAAACTCAACACCTAAAAGATTTAATCAAATTTCAAGAAACTTATTTGCATTGGCTAATTACAGCAAAGAACTTACCATCCAATTCAGAAATGAAAATAATGTTACCTATGATGAATCTGAGACGGGGACGTTAAAAATTTATAGAAACGCCGAATCAATGAAAAAATCTATTAATCAGCATGAAAAAATATTTTCAAATTTGGACGCAGTAAAAATAATAAAAAATAAAGATTTAGTTGATTTAGAACCTCAGCTCAAAGATATACAGTCTGAATTGTCAGGTGGACTATTATTCTCTAATGATGAGGTTGGCGATGCATATAAATTTTGTAAAATTCTAGAAGAGAAAATTAGAAAAAATGGTGGAAGAATTTTAACAAATACCAAAATAAATAAGATCCTTATCAATAAAGGTCAAGTCAAGGGTATAGTCACAGATAGAGCTATTCTTGAAACGGAAAGAGTAATTATTTGCAGCGGCTCTTGGTCTAGAGAACTGTTGAGACAAGTAGGACTTAATTTACCGGTTAGACCTGTTAAAGGTTACTCTCTAACTTTTGATACCACTGGTTTGAATAATGTTCCTAATATTTCCCTAGTTGACGAAAGTATTCACACCGCAGTTACATCTTTTCAAAACAGAATAAGAGTAGCTGGAACTGCCGAATTTGCTGGCTATGATGATTCGATCCATCCTAAAAGAATTGATTATCTATATAGAATGTTAGAGACAATTTACCCTAGCCTCTTCGGTCAGCTTGAAGAAAGCGAAGGAAAAGTTTGGCATGGTTTTAGACCAATGAGTGCTGATGGCTTACCATTTATTGGTGAAACAAAGATTGAGGGTTTATTTGTAAATTGCGGTCAAGGACACTTAGGATGGACTCTCGCAATGGGGTCAGCATCATTGCTGGCAGATCGAGTCCAACATAAAGATTCAAAAATTGATATCAGTCCATATTTAGCAAGCAGATCTCTATAAATTATTCATCTTTAATCTTCTTGGTTACTATATAATTCGCACAACTCCTCGTAGCTCAGTTGGATTAGAGCAACTGCCTTCTAAGCAGTGGGTCGCAGGTTCGAGTCCTGCCGAGGAGGCCATCTTTTTTTTCCATAATCTAAAAAGATTATTTAAATTCTCTAAAAGCTTGAAGGCATTAAATACGGAAGATAGAATATTTGTTACATTAATTTAATTTTCCGCATGTTAGGTTCACACATTTCAATTTATGGCGAAGTTCAAGGATCAGGTTTCAGGTCTTGGGCAAAAGAACAAAGTCTCAAACTTACTCTAACTGGTTGGGCTAGAAAAGCCTCTGATGGTTCGATAGAAATTTTTGTGCAAGGAGAAGATGAATCAGTCAATTCATTTATATCACTATGTTGGGATGGTCCTTCTTTCTCACATGTTGACGATGTATTAGTACAAGATGCAAGTCCTGACGAATCGATTAAAGGATTCGAAATATATTAAATTAATCATCTTCAATTTTTATTAAGTGATAAAATAATGCTTTTTTGGTGGGCGTAGCTCAGTTGGTAGAGCCCTGGATTGTGATTCCAGTGGTCGTGGGTTCGAGCCCCATCGCCCACCCCAAAGGATAAATTATGAAATTTTCATTCAAATCAAAGGTAGATATCAATCAAGATCTACAAATAGTAGTGCCGAATAAAGATATACAGGAACAAGTATTAATCAAACTAAAAGCAGCCCAAAAAGATTCTAAACTCAAAGGTTTTAGAAAAGGAAAAGCCCCAATGGACGTTGTTGAAAGTATATACGGTCCTGAAATAAGACAGGACGTGTTGTGGGATCTAGCAAGTAAAACTTTCTCTAAAATTGCACAGGAAAAAGATCTAAAGATTGTAAGCAGACCTAACTTGATACCAGAAAAAATAGAGGAAGGTAAGGATGCTAAATTTAAAGCTACTTTTGAGGTTTACCCTGAGGTCTCTTTATCAAAAATGAGCAAAATATCCTATACGAACTTCTCGTGCGAGATTTCCAATGATGATCTTGATAAGACCATAACAAATCTTCAAAAAAGGATGAGCCAGTGGGAAACAAGCACTGAGGCTTCTAAAGATGGCGATCAAGTCAAGATAAGTTTCGTTGGAAAAATTGATGGAGAAGAGTTTGAAGGAGGAACAGCAGAAGACTTTACAGTAGAAATAGGTTCAAAGTCTATGATAGAGGGCTTCGAAGAAGGCCTTATCGGACTCAGTGCAGGAGATAACAAAATACTTGAGCTAACTTTTCCTGATGATTATGGAAAATCTGATCTTGCATCAAAACCTGTGAATTTTGAAACACAAGTAAAAGAAGTTTTGAGTCCAAAACTTCCTGAACTAGATGAGGAGTTTTTTAAAAGCACTGGAATTGAGTCAGATAATATTGAGTCCTTCAAAAAAGAAGTTAAGACCAAACTAGAGGAAGATTTAATAAATATCTTAAATGGCAAGATCAAACAAAGTCTTTTTGATGCGCTTTTAATAGCAAATGATTTTGAGGTCCCTTCTGCAATGGTTAATTCAGAAGTTTCGAATATGAAACAAGATACCGCAAGAAGAATGGGCATGGATCCAAAGGATATGAATGAAGATTTATTCCCCGATGAAACTTTTGCAGAGGAGGCCACCAAGAGAGTTAAGGTTGGAATATTGTTAAATAAAATTATCGAAGATAAAGAGCTCAAGCCTGATGCCGATAAAGTTAAAGAAATAATTGAAGACCGAGCAAAAAACTATAAAGATCCCCAACAAGTAATAAATTATTTTTATTCCGATGACGAGCAACTTAGAAATATTGAATCTATTTCCTTAGAAGAACAAGTTGTTGAAATCATTAAATCCGAGGCTCAATCTGTTGATGAAAATATATCCTATGAAGATTGCGTTTCAGGAACTTATGGTTGAAAATAATTTTTATTGCCCCATCTATCAATAAAGGAAGATATAAATGAGTAAAGAAAATACAAATCTTGTAAACCAACTTGTACCTATGGTTGTTGAACAAACGCCAAGAGGAGAAAGGGCTTACGATATTTATTCAAGATTGCTTAAAGAGAGAGTGATATTTTTAACAGGACCTGTAGAAGATTACGGATCAAATTTGATAGTGGCTCAAATGCTATATTTAGAGGCAGAAAATCCCGATAAAGATATCCATCTGTATATTAATTCTCCTGGAGGATCGGTTACAGCAGGGCTTTCAATTTACGATACTATGCAGTTTATCAAACCTGATGTATCGACACTCTGCATTGGCCAAGCTGCCAGTATGGGAGCTATCCTTTTATGTGGAGGTGCTAAAGGTAAAAGACAGGCTCTTCCAAACTCAAGAGTCATGATTCATCAAGTGCTAGGAGGGTTTCAAGGTCAAGCAAGCGATATAGAGATTCATACTCAAGAAATACTTTCTATCAAAAAGAAATTAAATGAAATTTTAGCAAACCATTCTGGTCAAAAGGTTGATAAGATAGCTAAGGATAGCGATAGGGATAATTTCATGTCTCCAGAGCAGGCCGTAAAGTATGGTTTAATAGATGATGTTGTTGACAGTCGCTCAGTTAAAAAGTAAGAGGAGTTTATATGTCTGATATGGACAATACAGAAAATAACGAAGACAAACTTTTATATTGCTCCTTTTGTGGCAAGAACCAAAATGAGGTAAGGAAACTTATTGCAGGTCCTTCTGTTTACATATGTAACGAATGCATTGATCTCTGTAACGATATAATCAAAGAAGAAATTTCAGAATCATCTGAAGTTGAAGAAGAGAATTTTCCTGTTCCTGTAGAAATCAAAGCCACTCTAGATGAATATGTAATCGGACAAGAAGAAGCTAAAAAGAATTTATCTGTTGCGGTTTACAACCACTACAAAAGATTAAAAGGTGGAAAGAAATTAGATTCCTCCGACGAAGTCGAACTTACAAAAAGTAATATTTTACTTCTAGGTCCCACAGGCTCTGGAAAAACTTTACTAGCCCAGACACTTGCTAGGTTACTCGATGTACCATTCACTATAGCGGATGCTACAACTTTAACTGAAGCAGGATATGTAGGAGAAGATGTTGAAAATATAATACAAAAGCTTCTTCAAAAATGTGATTACGATATTGAAAAAGCTCAATTGGGAATAGTCTACATTGATGAGATCGACAAGATAGCTAGAAAGTCAGACAATCCTTCTATCACAAGAGATGTTTCTGGTGAAGGAGTGCAGCAGGCTCTTCTTAAGCTAATTGAAGGAACCGTAGCTTCTGTTCCTCCTCAAGGTGGAAGAAAACATCCTCAACAAGAATTCTTGCAAGTGGATACTTCCAATATATTGTTTATCTGCGGAGGTGCTTTCTCTGGACTAGAGTCTGTAATACAACAAAGATGTGAAGAGACTGGTATTGGTTTTGGTGCAAATGTAACTTCCATCAAATTAGAAAATGAAACAGATAAGCTCATAGGACAAGTACGTCCTGAAGATCTAATCAAGTTCGGTTTAATCCCAGAGTTTGTAGGTAGACTGCCTGTAATTACTACATTAGAACAGCTTGATGAGGAGGCCTTGGTTACAATACTTACTGAACCAAAAAATAGTCTTACTAAGCAATTCTCTAAACTGTTTGAGATGGAGAATGTAGAGTTAGACATTAGAGAAGATGCACTTCTTGAGATTGCTAAAAAAGCCATTGAGAGAAAAACTGGAGCAAGAGGTTTGAGGTCAATTCTTGAAAGTATATTGATGGAAACTATGTATAAAGTTCCATCTGAAGAATCTCTGAACAAGGTAGTTTTGGATAGCTCTGTTGTAAAGGGTGAGACTGAACCTTTGATGGTTTATGAAAAGACTTCAAAAACTAAAACTGGTTAACTCTTGTTTTTTTTTAGTTAAACCCCATTATTAGACATATAACAAAAAATATTATGTCTAAAAAAAATCTTAACATACCCCTACTACCCCTTAGAGATGTAGTTATATTTCCTTCAGTTGTAACACCACTTTTTGTTGGAAGAGAAAAATCAATTACTGCTTTGCAGTCCGCAATGGCTGGTGATAAACAAATAATGCTTGTAGCACAAAAAAGTGCCCAGCAGGATGACCCAAAGTTAGGGGATCTTTATCCCATTGGCACTCTCTCCACTATTCTTCAGCTTATAAAGTTGCCAGATGGTACTTTGAAAGTTTTAGTTGAAGGCAATCAAAGAGCATCGATAGAGTCACTAGAAGCTTCTGACGAGTATATGTCGGTGCAAGTTTCAACTATAGATGAAGAAACTGAGTCAAAAGAACTAGATCATTTTCTTCCTTCTCTCAAAAAACAATTTCAGGAATATGTAAAGCTTACTCGAAAAGCCACTCCTGAAGTCTTAAATACTGTCAACGCTATCGACTCTCTATCTAGGCTAACAGACACACTAGTAGGTCATCTATCTATCGATATAAGTCAAAAACAGGAAATACTAGAAATGATTTCATTGACTGATAGGGCTAACCGTATTTTGGAGCATTTAGATTCCCAACTTGATCTTTCTAAAGTTGAAAAGAAGATACGTGGCAGAGTAAAAACTCAAATGGAAAAAAGCCAAAAAGAATATTATCTTAATGAACAGATGAAAGCCTTGAAAAAAGAACTCGGTGAGATCGATGAAACAGAAGAGGCTGAAGAACTAGAGATCAAGATCAATGAAGCTGGAATGACAAAAGAAGCTCAAGAAAAAGCTCTTACCGAACTCCAAAAATATAAAATGATGTCACCAATGTCAGCCGAAGCCTCAGTTGTGCGCGGATATATTGACTGGATGCTGAATATTCCGTGGAAAAAGAAAAGCAAAATTAGGTCAGACTTGAATGCTGCCAGTAATGTTTTGAATGAGGATCATTTTGGTTTAGAGGAAGTTAAAGAGAGAATACTCGAGTATTTAGCTGTTCAAAAAAGAGTCAAAAAGCTTAAAGGTCCAGTTCTCTGTTTAGTAGGACCTCCAGGAGTGGGTAAAACATCTCTTGGTGAATCCATAGCTAGAGCCACCAATAGAAAATTTGTAAGAATGTCGTTAGGCGGCGTAAGAGACGAAGCTGAAATTAGAGGGCACAGAAGGACATATATAGGCTCTATGCCCGGAAGAATCCTCCAAAAACTATCTAAGACAGGAGTAAAGAATCCTCTCTTCCTTTTGGATGAAATAGACAAGATGGGTATGGATATGAGAGGAGATCCTGCATCTGCCCTTTTAGAAGTTTTAGATCCGGAACAGAATCACACCTTTAATGATCATTATCTCGAAGTTGATTATGATCTCTCAGACATCATGTTTGTTTGTACTGCTAATAGTATGAATATTCCTCAAGCCCTTCGCGATAGAATGGAAATCATAACTTTGCCTGGTTATACGGAAGATGAGAAAGTAAATATCGCTGATAAGTATCTTGTTAACAAACAAAAGAAAAATAACGGCTTAAATGAAGATGAACTTTCCATATCTAAAAACACGATAAAAGACCTCATTAGATATTTTACTAGGGAGGCTGGTGTGCGTTCTTTAGAGAGAGAGATTGCAAAGATATGCAGAAAAGTTGTCAAAAAGAATGCAACAGTAAATAAGTCTAAAAAGATTTCTATCAAACCAAGTAATTTAGAAGACTATTGTGGAGTAAGAAAATTCGATTTCGGTGAGGCTGAAGAAAACGATCGTATAGGACAAGTCACTGGACTAGCATGGACCCAAGTTGGAGGAGAGTTATTAACTATAGAAGCTTCGAGTTTTATTGGAAAAGGTAAAATTATTAAAACAGGTTCTCTGGGTGATGTAATGCAAGAATCTATCCAAGCGGCACTTTCAGTTGTCCGATCAAGATCGGAATCATTGGGCATAGATCCTAAATTCTATGAAGAGCAGGATATACATATCCATGTCCCAGAGGGGGCAACCCCAAAAGATGGACCAAGCGCAGGTGCTGCTATGACAACTGCATTAACTTCGGTGCTTTCAAATATACCAGTAAGATCAGATGTTGCTATGACCGGTGAGATCACTCTTAGAGGAGAAGTCCTAAAGATAGGTGGTCTCAAAGAAAAATTATTAGCTGCAAGAAGAGGCGGTATAAAAGTAGTCCTTATTCCAGAAGGGAACGTGAGAGACTTAAAAGAGATTCCAGATAATATAAAAGCTGATTTAGATATTAAACCAGTTAGGTGGATTGACGAAGTCTTGGACATTGTTCTAACTAGACAACCCATACCATGGGAAAAAGAAGAGGAAAGTGACAAGGTATCTTCAAAAAAATCTAGAGCAAAGAAAAGCTCAGTAAAAGCGCATTAATTAAATCAAATTCAAGCTTGACAAGGCTTTAGCCTAAGGTTTTAATCATAATGACCAGCTTGCAAAATGATAAGCTGGCTTAACAAGACTCTAGGAGATTAATGTGAATAAAGCCCAATTAACAGACGCTGTAGCGGCGGCAACTGACACTTCGAAAGCTGAAGCCGGAAGAGCGGTAGAAGCAACTTTAAATGCAATAGCAGGTAGCCTATCTGGTGGAGATAGTGTTTCACTAGTAGGTTTCGGAACTTTCAACGTACGACACAGAGCTGCAAGAACTGGAAGAAACCCTCAAACTGGTGCGACCATCCAAATAGGAGCCTCAAAATCTGTAGGATTTAAAGCAGGAAAAGCACTTAAAGAAAGTCTTTAGACCCATTTAGTTTACTAAGAGCGCGCCATTTGGCGCGCTTTTTTTAATTACAAACAACCATGTCAGGAATACAAAGCATTAGAGAAGGATTAACTGGAAATGTGACTAGAGTTATTGTTGTTGCAATAATTATTACTTTCATTGGTTCCGTAGGTTGGGCTGGTTTCTTCTCACAAGGTAACGTTAACGTAGTTGCTTCCGTAGGTTCTAAAGAAATTACAAATGCAGATCTGAACTTTGAAGTTAGTACTCAACAATTTGCTTTAAGCCAAAGGTTTCCTGATCAAGAGATAGATGATGAAACTCTATTTACATTATCAAAGAATAATTTAATCAATAAATTTTCTATATTAGATTTTTTAGATTCTAAAAAAACGATACTTACGGATGAATTTATCTATACGCAATTAGCTGATGAAGAACAATTTCAAGAGAATGGTAGATTCAGTAAAGCTAGATTTGAATCTTTCGCTAGAAGTAATGGATTTATACCATCCGACTATTTAAAAAGAGTTAGAGAAGACTTTCTTATAAGTATCTGGCGTCAATCAATAATTAATTCTAGTTTCATCACTGACGCAGAAGTTTCAGAATCGATGGCTCTAGCCGATCAAGAAAGAGACGTAACTTTTGTTAAACTCGCTGCAGAAAGATTCAAGAATTCTGTAAGTTATCAAGAAGAAGATCTACAAAATTACTACATAGAAAATAAATCTGCCTATATGGTTCCTGATAGGGCAAAAGTTTCTTATATCTCTCTGAATTCAGAGGATCTTCAGAGTACTGTTAAAGTTTCTGAAGAAGATATTAAACTTGAATACGAAGACTATCTTAGTGATTTTGATTCTAGTGAAAGAAAGTCTGTATCACATATTATGCTTAATATTACAGATACAAGAGACTCTTCTGCTGCTTCAGCAGAATTAATTTTAATAAAAGATAGGTTTAATCAAGGCGAAGCTTTTGAAGAATTAGTTCTTGAAGTGTCTGAAGATGGTGGTACAAAAGATATCGAAGGTAGTCTTGGGATTACTGATGGCACATTACTACCCCCTGAATTTGAACAAGCTTTATTATCAATGGAAGAGGGTGAAGTTTTTGGACCCATCGAGCTTTTATCCAGCGTTCATTTAATTAGACTGGATGAAGTTATTAAGCCCGAACCCGAAACTTTGGAAGATTTGTCGCCAAAATTTCGAGAAGATCTATTAACCAATAAAGCCGAAGAGATTTATGTTGATCTTCTTGAAGAAGTTTCAGATCTAGCTTTTAGTTCTGACTCGATTAAAGATATTGCTGAAACTCTTGATCAAGATTTAATTGAGACTGATTACTTTTCAAGATCAGAGATACCAGAAATTTTATCTACTAATTCTATATCTGACTTTATATTTGAAGACTTTAGTGAAGGCAACTTCCCAGAATTAATAGAAACTTCTCAGCTAAGTGCTGTTCTTATTCAGATTTCCGATTATGTTGAGCAGTCTCAACTCGAATATACAGATGTTAGAACACAGATTGAAGATACTTACGTAATTAGAGAATCATTAAAAGCTTCAGAAGCCTTTGTTCTCAAATCGATTGAAGATTTAAGAGGTGACAAGACTTTGGAAATTTTATCTAGCGAAAATAACGTAGAAGTTGAAACTTACAAAGGCCTAAAAAGGGATAGTTCATTGCTTCCAGTTAGAGCGGTAAACGAGATATTCTCTCTACCTAGGTCGCAAGCTGGAGATGTATTTGGTTCAGCAGTATCTCAGAATGGTGATAGCATAATTTTTAGATTGGATGCTGTAAATGAGAGCACTCAAGAACTTACAGAGGAGAATATCGAAGGTATCAAGAATTTTCTGAATCAACAAAAAACTATATCTGAGCTTAGCGAATTACAAGAATTTATAAAGCAAGGCCTTTCAATAAGCGGCTAGTTTAGCTCTCAGTTTCTTCAATTGAGCCCATAGCGGTAATATTGAAACCACCATCTACATATAGTACTTCTCCGCTTATTCCACTTGCCATATCAGATGTTAAGAATGAAGCAGCATCCCCAACTTCTCTAGTAGTTATATTTCTGCCTATGGGAGACCTAGTGGCATTATAACTGAGCATTTTCCTAAAGTTTTTTACACCAGAAGCAGCAAGAGTTTTAATTGGCCCTGCAGATATTGCATTGACTCTGTGACCTTCTTTACCCATCGAAACAGCTAAATATCTTACACTTGCCTCCAAACTGGCTTTCGCTAAGCCCATCACATTATAGTTTGGGAGAGTCATTTGAGAACCTAGATAAGATAAAGTCAGTAAAGATCCATTCCTTCCTTCCATCAT
>CACBUE010000018.1 GCA_902542325.1 uncultured SAR86 cluster bacterium
ATATTCAAAGTAAACTTATCTTCAGGAATACCTTTTAGTGGTCCACCTTTTAAATTAACAGTGTAGTCAGTCACAAATGCTGGATTATCATCTTCACAAGAAACATATCCTTGGGTACATTGCCCGAAAACAGCTACAGGATTTGTTGGATCATCGACAGTAAGCACAAAATAATCTTCTCCATATTCGGTTTTGGTGTAACTATAGTTACCAGCAATATTCAATCGATCATTTGCTTGATATTGCATTTCGATCTCAAAACCTTCATTGGTGATTCCGTTTGCATTAGAAACGAAATTTGCGCCAGCCCCTCTTATAGGATCGAACTGTTCTAACTCGTCTTGATATCCATCGTATTCATACTGATAAATCGAAGCAAAGATTTGAAGTGTATCGTCAAGATGCAGACCTTTATAGCCAATTTCAATTGCATCAACTGTCTCTTCATCATAACTAACCAGAACAGATCCTGTACCATTAGGCACACCATTTTCGTCTCTGGCATCATCCCTTTGTCCTGAAATTCCCAGGGCATATCCACCTGCTCTAAATCCGGTAGTGTAAGAAAAATACCAAAGTTGATTATCATTAGGTTCATAATCAAGATTGATCCTAACATTTGTATCATCCCATGAGTCCTCACCCGCTATACTGCTTGTATATGAATAAGGAATACCCTGTCCTACTCTAAGTGGTGTTGCACAGTTAGCTGAAGCTGTAATTTCACAATTTGGTGTTATTGGCTGAGCTGGATCTATGGAGCCTGGATAGATTGCAGCTGCATCCAACAATCCTGCATTAGAAAGTGCAGTTAATTGCGCTAACGTAGTAGGATTGTAATTCCAAGTTGCATTACCCATTGCGACATTCGTATGTGCTTCAGTTGTTGAGTCAGCTCCGATAGGTATCAAAGGATTTCCTGATAGTAGATTTGCGAAAGGTAAATATCCTCCTACAGGTCCAGCAAATAGTTCAGCATAACCTCCTCTAGCTTCTAAAGCTTCTTTTTCATCCTCAGCGTATCTTGCCCCCAGAGTTAATGCCCAAGTGTCATTGATTTGCCATGTTCCTTGTGTGAAATATGCAATAGCATCTGTCTGATTTTCGTTCTGATGGTTATAAACAGAACCTAAAGGATCTCCTTGCCATCTTCCAGTGATTGTTGATCCCAAAGGTGCAGTACCAACTTTTACATGCGGAGTCAGTGCATCACTTGGCCAGCCAAGGATTCCCATAATTGATGCAGGAACTCCTATGAAAGCCAAACTAGAATCTAATAAACCATAATTAGCTGCTTGAGTAATATAAGGAACATTATTACTAAGCGTATAATTCTGCTGTCTATTTTCATCCATCATAAAGACACCAGAAGTCATTTCTATATTATCGCCTATCATCCAGTTTACATTTATCTCATGAGTAGTCATGTGAACATCTTCTAAAACTGTTGTTCTGTACTGAGAGAAATCTGAATTTATGTTGTCTAGATCAATGTTAAACGTATAGTTAAAATCAACTTTACCGAATAGATAAGTGATTGTTGTTCTCTCGTTTAAATCCCATGTGTACTTAGACTGAATACCTTCCTGTTCAAACATAACATGATTTGCAGCACATCCTGGAGGGCCATAAGGAAAATCATTGCAGTTTTGATCATTATTTACATTAACATCGTAAGTTCCTATTACATCTGGACCAGTTGAACCATATGCGGGGTTAAATCTCCATGGAAAACCCGAAGCATCTACACCGGGTCTTAAAGGTGCACCATAGCCCACTTGTCCTGTTATGGGATTTGTAAAAGCCACTGCTCCAGGTGTGCTAGCTGTTGCACCCCTTAATCCATAGACAGCATCAGTTGTGTTTCTTGTACCTCTATTAGGACCATAACCCTCAGTGAGAAGTACATTACTGTTAATAACTCTATCTGATAATCTATCATTAGCCCTTATTTGCAAGGACATATCGTCATTAATGTTCCAGAGTAGTGTAAAAGTTAAGTTTTCGTCATCAAGTGAGTTTGTATCTGGACCAGGTCCTATGCTTTTCTGGACTCCATCTCTTTCTACTGTGATACCTGTAAACCTGTAGGCAATATCTTCAGTTATTGGTGCGGAAGACATTAAAAAATATTGTTCTAGTCCATAGTCTCCCAATACAGTTCTAATTTCACCTTCTGCCTCAAAAGCAGGTTTTTTAGTAATGTAGTTGATGGCTCCACCTATGGAATTACGTCCATACAAAGTGCCCTGAGGACCTCTTAAGACCTCGACCCTTTCAACATCATATAAATAGTTTTCAGATGCTGCTATGCCAAAATCAGGGGAATATATTCCGTTATAGTAAGTAGCAACGCCTGGATCACCACCGAGCGCTCTAAAGTTTCTTCCAACACCACGAATCCTGACATCATACGTATCACGAGTTGTAGCTGGCAATTGATCCATAAGATCATCTGCACCTTGCATACCCAGATCTTCAAGTAATGAAGAATCAAATGCAGTTATGGACATTGAAGTATCAGAGACTGTTGAAGTTCTTTTCTCTGCTGTTACAGTAATTTCTTCTATTCCACCTCTATCAATATCCTCATCATCTGAGAATAAATTTGTAGAAATGATTAGAAGAGAACCTAGAAGAAGTAATAAGGATCTATTTTTCATGTTTTTCCCCTAAAAAATAGTTTTTTTTATCCTCAAAAAACTATTCCATAAACACTACGAAATCCTTTTCCAAAACTTACTATGCCCTTTTAAAGGTCACAGTGCAATTTTTTTTATTGCTTTTTTATTTAACTTTTGAAGAGTTATTTAGAGTTAAATTCAACCCTTTGGAGTCTCTAGCTCGCCCTTTTTCATTAGATAAGCAATGGCAGCTGACATCATTACAAAATTTAAAATTGTTACGCCCCATATTTTAAACTGTACCCAAGCCTCAAGTGACATGAAATATATGAAATATAAGTTTACAAAACCAACAAAAATAAGGAAAAAACCTGCAAAGTTTGTCACATTTGATTTAGCAGACGAGGATGTGGCACCAGACTGTGGGCCCAATTGTGATAGAAGCATATTGAGTAAAATCGGACCTCTATAAAGATTAGAAATGACAAGAATTAAACCGAAAAGCCAATGAACTATTGAAAATTTCCACTGTAAAAAAATAGGATCTCGAAGAGCAATCGTGATAATACCAAGAGGCATCAACAGACACCATGATATAAACAAAGGTTTAGTAACCTTAGAATGAGCAAGCTTCTCTAAGATAACTTGAATTGTCACGAGTCCCATGATTACATAAGTTAAATAAAAAAAGTCTCTAGTTATCCCCCACGTTAAGGCAAAGGCAATTAACAACAATAAGGGGTTGTTAAAAAATTTACTTAATTTTTTCATTCTTAACTTATTTTAAATGAGGTTTCAGACTGTTAAAAACAATTTCTGCAATTAAAGGTTGAGCATCCACATTAGGATGAATTCCATCAGACAACATAAGTTCTTTTTTAAGTGCAATATCATTCAACATAAAAGGTAACAAAATTACTTCTTTTTCTTGGGACAAAGTGGGATAGATAGATTCAAACTGAGTCTGATACCTCTTTCCATAGTTTGGCAATATTCTAATTTGCATTAAAAAGACTTTAATGCCTCGTTCTTTTGAGGCTTCTATGATTTTATCAAGATTTTCATATATCTTTTTAGGGGGATAACCTCTCAAGGCATCGTTACCACCCAGTTCAAGTAGTAAAAATGTTGGTTTTAATTCATCTAATATTCTAGAGATTCTAGTTAACCCTCCTCCTGTTGTCTCGCCAGATAAACTTCTATTATAGACGCTAATTTTAAAACCTTTATCTGATAGTAAAGTTTTAAGAGATTCTGACCATTGGCTTTCTTTTTCCATTCCATATCCAGCACTGATACTATCGCCGTAGATCAATATTGAATTATTTTCTTCAGAGCTCGTAGTTGAAGCTATTAGAATAAATATAAATAAACTTAAGGCTTTCATTATTTAAGTGTAAAAATCAAAAATTGCATTATAGTCAAAGAATTAGATTTATTCTGATTCTGAGAGGTGTTATAGTTGGGTAATACACCTCTTAAAACATAGAAATGATCCTTGAAGTAAACAAACTAAGGAAAGAAGTCTCTTCAGGAGATAATAAATTAGTCATACTAGATGATGTGAGTTTCAATCTTCTCGAAGGCCAATCTTTGGCTATAACTGGACCATCTGGATCCGGAAAATCAACATTATTAGGTCTTCTAGCTGGACTCGATACCGCCACTAGTGGTGAAATTTACCTTAATGGAGAAGCTTTACATGAATTAGATGAAGAGCAACGAGCGCTTTTAAGAAAAGAGAAAGTTGGTTTTGTTTTCCAATCATTCGAACTCCTCCCTAGCCTTACCGCTTTAGAGAATGTTATGTTGCCTTCTGAATTAAAAGATGAAGACGAACCAGAAGAAAGAGCAAAATATTTCTTGGATAGAGTTGGGTTAAAGGAAAGAGAACATCACTATCCAAATCAGTTATCTGGTGGAGAACAGCAAAGGGTTGCTATCGCAAGAGCATTCGCTTGCTCAGCAAAAATATTATTTGCTGATGAGCCTACCGGCAACCTAGATCCAAAGAATGGAAAAATGGTTTCTGATCTTCTATTTGAAGTCAATTCAGAAACTGACAATGCATTGGTTGTTGTGACGCATGATCATGATCTAGCAGATAGATGTGATAAAAAGATTAATCTTAAATTAGGAAAAATAGTTGAATGATGCTGTTTAACCTCTCGCTTAAAATATTCCTAAGAGAGCTTAGGTCGGGTTATCTGACTTCTATACTTGTTTCTTTAGTGCTTGCCATAACAATTGTTTCTGGAATATCCCTTTTTACAGATAGACTGGAAAAAGCCTTGAGTGCTGAAACGGAAGAATTCCTTGGTGGAAACCTTAAATTTGAGTCAAATCAAAATACCGCTAAAAGTAAGATACAAAGACAAAATTTCCAAGATATAGATTTTATGGAGATGGTTCTTTTTGCTTCAGTCATCTTTTCTGAAGAAGATATGCAACTTAGCTCCGTAAAAGCTGTTGATAACGCCTATCCTCTTATTGGAGAGTTGGAACTCCAAAACAAATCTGGAAAATTCTTATCTAAAGAAAGTCCTGAATTAGGAACGGTTTGGATGGATGCGAGACTACAAAATTTATTAAATTTATCTTACGGCGATAAAATCTTTCTTGGTGATTCGGAGTTTATTTTTGCGGCTACTATTCTGTATGAACCAGATAGAGCATCAGGTAACTTTGCGTTTGCTCCTAAAACTATTATGAATTTTGAGGATGTAGATTCAACAAATATCATCCAGCCAGGTAGCAGAGTTGAATACAATTATCTTTTTAAAGGACCTGAAGATGAAATAGCAAATGTCAGAAATTATCTTGAGACTATTAAAGAAAATGGAGACGACATAGAGGTGCTAAATGAAGACTCTAGTTCCCTAGGAAGAACTATTGATAGGTCAGAAAATTTCTTTCTTCTAGGGGGCTTAATAGCAGTTCTGTTATCCGCTTGTACTATTGGAATTGCATCTCAAAGATTTACTAGAAGACATGTCAGTTATGTTGCTATGTTGAAGACGCTTGGAATGAAAACTAGACAAATTAGGTCAATGTATTTCTTATTATTTGTATTCATGACTTTACTTACATTATTTTTTGGTCTCATACTTGGTTGGACTCTGCAATCCCAATTTATAAACTTGATGTCATCTTATTTTCCTACTGAATTACCACCTCCAGGTTACTATCCGATTCTTATAACTTGTATGACTGTTTTAATATGCCAATTTGGTTTCATTTATCCTCACATAACAAAACTCATAACTATCTCTCCGATGAGAGTATTAAAAGATGATGTATCCTTCGACTATGGTTTCATTCCGATTTTTCTAATGGGACTGGCTGCTTTCTTTCTTCTTCTCTACCTTTACACAAATCAATTAACCTTATCTTTAATTATCTTTTTCGGAGTAATCGGCTTTTCAGCGATAGGAATTGGATCCATATATTTGCTGCTTGGGAAAAATAAAACGGGTCTAGGTGCTTCTGGCCCTATATTGTTAGCTTTATCTGAACTTAGACGAAGAAAATTTGGTAATTCTTTCCAAATTTTTGCCTTTACAATTGCTATAGGTTTAACGCTGATAACATTTTCTGCAAGTCAAAATCTTCTAGGGTCCTGGCAAACTTCTATACCTGAAGACTCCCCCAATAATTTTGCTATTAACATAACCCCTCAGGATAAAGAAAATATGCAATCTTTCTTGCAGGAGAATGATATTAAATCTAAACCTTTCTTTCCTGTTACGAATGCAATTATTTTTAAAAAAAATGAGCTAAGTGAAGATGACAAAATTGATAGAAATTTTAATATTACTTGGATTGAAGAACTTCCTGAACAAAATGACATACTGAAAGGAGAATGGTTTGATAAAAGTTTAAATAATGGTATTTCCGTTTCTGAGGATATCTCTGAAAGATATAATTTAGAAATAGGAGATGATGTATTCATTAAGGTAGGTGAAGAAATAATTAAGTCCTACGTTCAAAGTACTAGAACAGTCAATTGGGATAGTTTTTCTCCGAATTTTTTTATTATTGGACATCCGTCTCTTTTTCAAGATATCTCCTCTACTTATATAACTTCTTTTTATATTCCATCAGATAAACAATACCTCGCTGCTGACCTTATGAGGGAATTCAGAACTGTTTCTGTATTTTCAATAGAAGAATTAATAGAACAAATCAAAGAGATCATTGAACAGGTTACTCAAGCATTAAATTCTATCTTGTTGCTTACTTCACTAAGTGCCCTCTTCTTAGCATTCTCGGCGTTACAAGATGGTTTTAGCGTCAGAAAGCATCAATCGGCAGTTTTAAGAACTTTAGGTGCATCAAATACCCTAATTAAACAATCTACTTTATTTGAGTTTACTCTATTAGGTTTTATTTCAGGAACTCTTGGAGCTTTAGTTGCATATGCCGGAATCTATTTCATAGAGACAAGAGTATTCGAAACATCCGCAAGCTTCTATCCAGAAATATCAATAATGGGGCCTCTATTAGGAATTATTGTTGTTTCTTCTCTTTGTTACTACCTAATCAGCGGTATCACAAAACAATCTCCAAAAAAATTATTAATGCAATAGCAAAAAAGCCTGCACTTGGCAGGCTTTTTCTATCTGATACTTATTTAATAAGCACCAAACTTTTTGGTGAATGAGATACCTCCCATTCTAGGTAACGTAGGTGTCACAGCTCTAAGGAATCCATGCGTTTCGTCATCAATTGACATATTTCTTACGCCTATCTTATTTAGAGCATTGTTTAAAAACATCATAACCTCTAGATCACCTTCATTATTAGTCCAAGTAGCTTTTAAGTCTAATCGACTAAATGCAGGAGAAGTGTCTATTGGCAATGCACTATCTGCCCAGATTATTTCATCTGTCCAAGAAAAACCAACTAAGTAGTCAATAGTGCCGCCATTAACTTCTTGAGTGTAATTGGAATAGACAGAAAATTTATTTTCTGGAATTCTCTCCATCCTTCTTCCGTCTATTGGCTGCTCTCTCTCTTTAATTGTATAAAGAGAACCTGGAGCATAAGGGTTGGCAACGTCAATATTTCCTTTATTACCAAATACATCTATTAATTCTTCAGAATAGGTTGCATCTGTGAAACTATAGTTCCCACCAATAATCCAATTTGGTTGAGGCATATAGATCATCTCTAACTCAAAACCATCAGTATTGGCTTCGGGGTAACCTATAACTGATGTACTTAGTGCTCCCAAAAATCCTTGAGACTGAAATTGGCCATGAATATTTTCATAAACATAGTTATAAATAGATGCATTTATTTGTAGAGTATTCTCCATATAAGAACCTTTATGACCTAATTCATACGAAGTAATTGTTTCAGAATCATACGATGGAAATGCAGAAAAGAATCCTAGATTAAAACCACCAGCTCTATGACCTGTCGTAGTTGAAAGATACCATAGGGCATTGTCAGTTGGTGAGTAGTCAATATTGACTCTGTAATTAGACTCTTCAAATTCTCTACTCATTGATCTATAAAAAGATCTTGAGTACGGAATCCCAGCAAACCTAATTACTCCATCGCCGGTAGGCGTTCCATCTGCATTTAATGCACCAGTTGATATGTTATAAGCTAATAGATTTGCACTGTCTAATTGGACTTCATTGTATTGAACTAGATTTTCTTCAGCCACTTTTTCATCCTCGCTGTAAGATCCTCCGACTGTTATTGCCCATGTATCATTAATTTGATACTCAGTCTGGAAATAGACTGCATAAGCATCGGTCTTATTGAGAGTTTGCCATACAAAAGTTGTTCCTATAGAAGGATCAGGTCCATTCTTTAAGACAGCATCTTCTCCGTCCCAAGGTCCAGAAATGATACATACTTGATCCAAAGTAGGATCGGCAAAATCCGGAATAGGCGCAACATTTAAAAAACTAAAGATACCGCAACCAGTGTCTCTAGCTGAATAAGGTCCAGTTGTTGTTGGAAAGACAGGTAAACTTGGATTTGCTCCCCCATAAGTCGCAACTGCTGTAAGCATTTGTGTCAATCTTGAAGCATCAGCGCCTGCAGCCGCAGTAGCTGTTGAGCCATAATCAGCTGGTTGAGCATAGCGTGGGTCACCATTAGGATTAAAGAAATCTAAATCTTGATCGATTTCTTCATGATATTCGAATAAACCACCTACAAAACTCCAATCATCCGTTATATCCCAAAAGAATTGGATCTCATGCTGATAGTTTTCTGTTTCTTGCATTGCATGAAATTGCTCATCGTAAGTTGGATTTCCTGTTCTATCATCATCTGTAATTCTGGTGTATAAATAGTCTGTGTAAGCACCTATATATTTTATGGAAAGGTCATCTCTTACATCCCAAGTATAATTAATAGTGCCTGCTTGATGGTCAAAAAATTCATCATTAAAACCATTGGTAGATGTTACTAGATCGTCTCCGTCCATTGAGGGAACACTTTTACCGTCACCAATCATTGTTGCAGCAAGAATATTTGCATCATATCCAAAAGCAAAATTAGGACTTACGCCTGTCCCTGCAACAACAGGATCAACACCTGGAACTAAAAATTGGCCAAATCTTTGAAGTCCTTTATGGTTAAATTCAAAAATTTGAAACCCTGGTGTTGAACAATTTGCAACTGTCCTATCAGCTAAACTTGAGCATTGAATATTAGGATCAACAGGTCTATAACCATGAACCATTAAATCATTTCTTCTAACATTGCCGCCATACTCACTGGTGGTAATTAAACCTGCACCTTGAGCAGAGCTAATTACTCTTCCATAACTTCTCTCATTGCCACGTATATCAAATGTGTGATTATCATTTTCCCATCTAAGAGCCAAAGTATAGTTCTCGTCTTCGTAACTATCTAAAGGGATTCCTGATCCAAGGTCATCAATTACACCATCTCTGCTTCTATTAACCACAATTAACCTAGCACTTAAATTGTCTGTTAGACCTCCATTGATAAACCCATATCCTTCAGACATTCCGTAACTTCCTACCAAGGTTCTTACTTCTGCAGCAAAATCTTGTGAGGGTTTGGCTGTTATAAAGTTTACAGCTCCACCGATACTATTTCTTCCGTATAAAGTTCCTTGAGGTCCTCTTAGAATCTCTATTCTTTCAATGTCGTAAAGTCCATTATCTGTTGAAGCAATACCAAAATCGACAGAATAAGCACCATCAACATAAGTTCCAACGCCAGGATCTCCTCCCAATGCCCTAAACATCCTTCCGATACCTCGAATAGAAATATCATATGGCTGAATAGTTGTTGCAGGAATATAGTTCTGAAGATCTTCCTGATTTCTTAAATTCAATGCTTCGATTAAAGTTGAATCAAAGGCTGTTATAGAAATAGCAGTATCTTGAATAGAAGATGCTTGCCTCTCAGCGGTTACGATTACTTCTTCTATACCCCCCCTTTCTTCATCATCTGATAAAGCAAGAAACGGAATGAAAGTAAAAGATATAAAAAAGATTATCTTTTTCATGAAACCCTCCCCAAAGTTTCATCAGAAGACCTATCCTTTTGTCAGACTGAATATGTTTCTAGTTCAAAAAGTTCCTTTTTTTGAAATATATAACTATCAAAATACCCCCAATTAGATATTCAATCAAGAAAAATTTAATAGAAATAATACGCCATAAAAAAGGCAAATAGGTTATTTATCCCATGAAGCATTATTGGCAGACTTAAAGAATTATAGGCCATCCTAATGTAACCAAGAAAAATACCAAAAATAAATAATACGATTAAGATAAGTGCTTCATATTGAAAATGGATTACTGTCCATAAAAGGCTGCTAAGAGTTACAGCGCCCCATGGACCTATTCTTGTTCGGCTTAGCTGAGAATACAAAAAGCCTCTAAAAATAAATTCCTCTGCTATGGGAGCAATAATCACAACAGAAATAAGACCTAAGATTAAAGGTTCAGACAACATAAATTCTAAAAATCCCAGAGGCATCTCTATGCCAAGAATCCACATATAGATTTCTTCTAGAAAAATAAAGGAGGCTAAAAGGAGTATCCCGAAAAACAAATCTTTTTTATTTAGATTTAAAGAACCTAAGTCACCAAAAGGTATTTGCCTAACTCTCATTCTCCAAAGCACAAAAGCTAGTAAGGCTGACATTGAGAATATTGAAACTAAATTATCTGCAATTGGGTGCATGTTGATCAATCCCAGATAATTCATATCTACTTCTACTGGATTCTGATAAACCCACTCTCCAAGAAATCCTACAAGAATGGCAAAAGGAATTGGAATCAAGTTAAAAGATAGGAAAATAAAAAGGACTGCCCACCAGCCACTAAAGTATTTAGTTGTGTTTATATCTGTCATCAATCAATAGTACGACAAAACAAATTTCAAAAGAAGATAGAAATCTTTTTTAAGTTATATAGGTAAAATTTAAATATACTTATTGAATTAGAGAACATCGCCTTTATTTCAATGGACACTATTAAAACCAATAAAAAATCCAAAGCTTTGGTGACAGGCTTCTCCTCTGGTATTGGTCTCGCGTATTCGAAATATTTGGCATTGAATAATTGGGAACTGGAGCTAGTAGCACAAAATCCAGAAAAATCTGAGATGGCTTTTAATGCAATTAAATACAAGAACTCTACCTATCATCTTGCGGATCTATCTAAGCCTGAGGGAGTAGAAGAAATTACAAAAAAAGTAAAAAACCCAGATTTAATAATTGCAAACGCAGGCATCACTATGTTCGGAGGAGCAGGAAGTATCGACAAAGGAGATAGAAAAGATCTATTTTATCTTCTATGCAATGGTGTGATTGATTTAATAGAAGCCTATGTACCTAATATGATTAAAATGGGTAAAGGAAGAATTGTAATCATATCAAGTATTGGAGCAATAACACCTATGCCTAAGTCTTCAATCTATGCATCTGCTAAATCTGCCATATATTCCTATGGTCAATCCCTATCCCAGGAGCTTTCTTCAAAAAATATATCTGTCACAGTAAGTTTGCCTGGGTATGTAAAGACTGAGGCTCATTCCAGAGCAGGTTTAGATCATCTCAGAGAAAAAATACCATCATGGATGTGGATTAATGCCGAAAAAGTAGTAGAAGAAACTGAAAAAGCGTCTCTAAATAAAAAATCGACAGTGATACCAGGTAAAGTCTATAAACTTGTAAGACCATTCCTCGGTATGTCTCTAGCAACAAGCCTTTGGAATAAAATTACAAAGAGAAATAATAAGAGGTAAATATGAAACATAAGTTTTTATTAATTATTTATTTGTTGATACCTTTTGAGGTCTTTAGTTTAGAAGATAAAAATTTTAGTCTGAATATATTGGTTTATAACACCCATGGACTACCCGAAATATTTATAGATGATAATCCTAAAATGCGCTTTCCCATCATCGGGGAAAAAACACAAGATTTTAATATCTCTTTATTACAAGAAGACTATTCACATCATGAAGAATTATCTTCAGGGCTTGGTAAAGGAAGCTTCGCTTATCGAGGTGGAATGGGAACTTTTCTTTGTCCGTTTTGTACTGGCTCAGGTCTAACTTCCATATTCAATTTACCTAATGACTGGTTAATTGATGTTGAGAATGAAACCTATGAGGATTGTTCCGGTTGGTTAAGAGGAGCAAATGACTGTTTTGCGTATAAAGGATTCCAGATAATCAAAATTACAACTCCTAACAAAAAAGATTTTTATATTCTCAATACTCACATGGATGCGGGCAGAAGAGACTCAGACAGACATGCCAGAAAGAAACAACTAGAGCACATTGTGTCAACTATTAAGAAGAAAAAAGACATAAAAGCTCTCATTGTTGCTGGTGATTTAAATCTCAATTCTAAAGATCCAAAAGACATGGAACTATTAAAACAATTTAAGAATGAACTATTCTTAATGGATACTTTTGAAGATACTCAAATTGATAAAAGATGGTCAATCTTGGACTATATCCTTATAAAACAGGGGGAAGATGTGAAATTTAAAATAAATTCAGTCGGAGAAGATAGGTCGTTTTTTACAGACGAAGGCCCTTTGAGTGATCACCCAGCTCTTTTTATAGAATTATCTGTCTATTGAATGGTGGAGCTAGGCGGGATCGAACCGCCGACCTCAACACTGCCAGTGTTGCGCTCTCCCAGCTGAGCTATAGCCCCTGCAGACAAGATTCACTGCTTCTCCTGAAAATGATACTATAACTAAGTAATTTCTTTTTATAATAATTTTAACTATGCAACGATACCTAATATCTCTATATATAATCTTAAGCTTCGTTTTTCCTCAGTATGTGTACTCGGATACTTCAAAAAATGCTGAAATTTTTGGTTCCAGACCCGATATCTATGAAGTAAGAATCTCTCCAAATGGAAGATACATCGGGGTACAACAAAAAACTGAAGAAACAATAATTGTCAAAATACTTGATCTGGATAATTCTCAGCTTATCAATGTGCATGATTTTGGAAAGAAAGGACGTATAAGTGATTTCTTTTGGGCAACAGACAATAGACTTGTTTTTTCGGTTACAAGGCCAGATTCAAGGAGTACTGCAGAATTTAATATTGGACAATTAGTGGCTGCAGATTTAGATGGAAAAAATACTAAATTAATAGCTGGTTATGGTTCAGCTCCAGACCATCTTCAAGGTGTTAGAAACAGGGCAAAATCAAATCCGGAAAGACCAGCCAGTATTGTTCATAGATTACCAGATGATGATGATCATATTCTTGTAAATTTTTTTGATAATGCAGGTTTTAATGATTTAGCAAAACTCAACATAGTTAGTGGAAAAGTAACATTTATTACACGTTCGCCTGTTATTTACCCCACTTGGGTATTTAATAGTAAAGGTGATTTGATGGGCGTTTGGACTTCTAACCTAGAAAATACATCAGAAATCTATCTTTTTAAGCCGAACCTTCCTTCTGGGTCTCTCTCAAATAGAGAATGTGGCTCTGAAAATAATTGTTATATTCCACCAATCCGAGAAGACAACAAAATGCCAGGATGGGTATTTTTCAAAGATTTTGAGTTCCCTAAGAACGCATCAATTGAAGGTTTTAGCCCTAATGGAAAGATGATGATTACTGAATATATGGATCAGGACACTACCGGTCTATATGAGTATGATCTCAAAAGAAACACATATGAACTGATTTATAGGAATCCTAGAGTAGATTTAACCGGAGTAGCATCTAGTATTGATGATGGTCCCTATGGAATCAGGATAGATGATGGAAAACCTGAATATTTATATTTATCAGAACCTAATCGTTTAAAAGATCTACATATTAAATTCTTCAATGCATTCCCTGAAAGTAAGACTATGCTAACATCAAGATCAACTGATTATTCTCGTGCAGTTGGTTATGTATCAGCCGATGACAATCCTGGAATTTATTATTTACTAGATGTAAAGAAGAACCAAATTGCACCTTTAGGTAGATTTTGGTCGAAGACTTCCTATGATGATCTTGCAAAAATGGAAGTTTATGACTTTAAAAATAAACATGGGGATTTAATCCAGTCCTATTTTACTAAGGCAGTTGGTAAAGAGAATGCACCCACCATAATTATGCCTCATGGTGGCCCGTGGGCTCGTGACATGTGGGGTTTTCATCCTGAAGTTCAATTTCTTGCTGCAGAAGGATTCAATGTTATTCAAAACAATATTCGGGGATCTAGTGGATATGGACTTAAACATATGAAAGAGGTTTATGGAAATTTTGATACAGTTCTTGAAGATATGTTTGATTCTCTAGATTTCTTTGACGAGAAAGGACTAATTGATAAAACAAATGTCTGTATCTATGGTGCTAGTTACGGTGGTTATGCTTCTACGCAAGCACCAATGATGAGGCCGGACTTATTTAGATGTGCCATTAGTGAAGCTGGACTCTATGATATTAATGCTCAGTATAAGAGTGGTGATATAAGGTGGGCTAGAGGAGGAAAGAAATTTCTTCAAGCAACTTTTGGTGATGGTGATGAGGCCATAGAACAATCTCCTGTGAATTATGTTAAAAAGTTGAAAACACCTTTCATGATTATCCACGGAGGGAAGGATCTTAGAACCCCCTACAAAGAGGCCGTTACTTTTATGAAAGAGTTAGATAAAAATGGCATTAGCTATGAAAAGATGATCGTTGAAAAAGAAGGACATGGATTTTCTGAGGAAGAAAATAGAATCGAAAAACTTAAACGTATTAGTGCTTTTTTTAAAAAGTACTTAACTACTTAGTTTCTTTTACTTTATTAACCAAGTCTTGATCAATAATGATTGATGCTCCTTTATATAAAATAAAAGAGATGGTTCAACCTATTGGTAGAGCATACTACTTCCCTTTAGAGAATAATGATAAATTAAGAGTTGCTTTTTGGAATCTAGATAGCAACAAAGGTACGATTATTCTTCAATCAGGGAGAACAGAATTCATAGAAAAGTATTATGAAGTAGTCTCTGAGTTTATCGAGAGAGGTTTTGCTGTTGCTATGATGGATTGGAGAGGTCAGGGTCTATCTTCCAGAAAAGCAAATAACAAAAGAATTGGTCATATTGATAAATTTGAAACTTATGATCAAGACTTGATTAAAGTTATTAATGAATGTTTCAAATCGAATTGTCCAGAACCTTTTGTAGGTTTTGGACATTCAATGGGTGGTTGTCTAATGACTTCTTACTTTATTTCTACTGAAAGTATATTAAGTAAATGTATCCTATGCGCTCCAATGATCTCTGTCAGAGCAAATGCAGTTTCGAGAAGGATAGTCAGTTTATTGGGAATTTTCGAAAATTTCGGTTTAGGTGCATTTCCTATGCAGAAGCCTGCTTGGAGTGATGACTCAGGATGGCAAGAAGAATCTTTTCTAGAGAATGCGCTTACAACAGATGAAGAAAGATTTAGAAGGACTTTTAAGTTTCTGAGCCAGTTTCCTGATCTAGGCATTAAGGGAATAACTGTTGGCTGGTTAAAGCATGCCCTGAAAAGGACTAATGATTTCAAATCAATAGATTGGTCCTCTGCAATAAAGAGACCTCTCCTGCTTCTAGATGCAACTAATGATAAATTGGTTAATAGCTCATTGAATAGGGAATTATTAGGTCAGTCTGATTTAACAACTATTGTTTCGTTAGAATCTCAGCATGAGATCATGATGGAAAAGGATGAAATACGGAAAAAGGCTTGGGAAGCTATTGATCAGTTTTTAAGTTTTGAATCTTAGTTAAGAAGCTTTCTAATCTTCTGGAAGTAATTTCTTTTCCGAGTATGTCACATACTAGATCTATTGAAGGAGAATTTACTGTTGCTGTGAGAGCTAGCCTTAGAGGTAAGCCAATCTTTCCAAAACCTATTTCAAGATTAGAGACAACCTTATCAATAGTTTCTTTAATATGAGCTTGATCCCAAATATCAAGTACCTCTAATTGCTCTTTCAAAAGAGATAAATGATTAAATGTATGTTCTTTACAATGTTTATTAAGTAGAGAAGGGTCATAATCTTCAGGATCCTTGAAGAAATAGTCAGCATTTGTAGAGAATTCATTTAATGTTGAACATCTATCTCTAATTGTTTCCAAGACAGTTTTAGAATATTCACTCCCATCAAAATCCTTCAACGCTACAACCTCCATTAGTTGAGCTATGCTCATTTGATCCAAGTAATATTTGTTAAACCAAAGTAATTTATCCATTGAGAAAGTAGCAGGAGACTTATTTAAAATACCTGATTGAAAACTTTTTTTCATGTCTTCACCATTGAATATTTCGTCATCACCCAAGGACCATCCTAATCTTAGAAGGTAGTTCTTCAGTGCTTCAGGCAAAATACCCAAAGCAGCATACTCTCGCACCCCTAAAGCGCCATGCCTTTTAGATAATCTCTTTCCATCTTCACCAAGAATCATAGGAACATGTCCATAGATGGGTACATTTTTATTCAAAGCCTTAAAAACATTTATCTGCTTAAAGGTATTATTAACATGGTCATCACCTCTGATAACATGAGAAATATTAGAATCTAAGTCATCTACAACAACACACAGGTTGTAAGTTGCAGAGCCATCACTTCTTTCAATAATAAAATCATCTAGTTGTTCATTTGCTACCTCAATTTGGCCTTTTACAATATCCGCATAGACTGTGTTGCCCTCTTCCGGCATTTTGAAGCGCACAACTGTTTTATTATCTCTTGGAAGATTTTGATCCCTATACTGTTTGTCAGTCTCTGGATCTTCACCATTACAAACATAGGCTGAACCTTGCTCAAGAAGCTGATCTATAACTTCTTTATACCGATCTGCATTGTTAGATTGATAAACAACCTTGTTATCAAATTCAACTCCAAGCCATTTAAAACTTTCAATAATTTCTGTCGTATATTCGTCTTTTGACCGTTCTTTATCTGTATCTTCGATTCTTAATAAGCAGTCACCTTCTTGTGATTTTGCATAAAGCCAAGTAAATAAGGCCGTTCTAGCTCCTCCAATATGCAGATAACCTGTGGGGCTTGGAGCAAATCTTGTTCTAACTAAAGACATTTCAATTAAGTCCCAATGGATCCGTACCTGTCTCTTCTTTCATTCTTAACAGATACTCTTTATGAGATTTATTCTCTTCTTCAGTTAACTCGATAACTTTTAAATTTAATTCCGAATTTAATTGATCAGAAGGACCATTTTCTTTTATTTCCTGTTCTGTAGATGAAACACTGAAATCAAGATCGCTCTGTCCTCCGGTCATAGAAAGATATACATCTCCTAATATTTGCGAATCAAGTAAAGCTCCATGCAATTCTCGGTCGTACCCACCTATTTCATATCTCTTAACCAACGCATCTAAGCTATTTCGTTGACCGGGATGTTTTTCTCTCGCAATCTGAAGAGTATCGGTAATCTTTGTTACACAATCTGATACTGTTGGTAATTTTTTTGAGAGAAGCTTTATTTCATGATCAAGAAAATTTACATCGAATTCTGCATTATGTATGAGCAACTCCGATCCGCTAATGAATTTAAGAAATTCTTCATAAATATCTTTAAATCTTGGTTTATCGCTTAGAAACTCTGAAGTTAATCCATGCACTTCTAATGCAGCCTCGTCACTGTCTCTATCAGGATTTAAATAAATATGATACTGCTCTCCTGTAAATTTTCTATTCACTAATTCTATACATCCAATTTCAATGACTCTATGTCCCGATTTTGGATCTAAACCTGTTGTTTCAGTATCTAGTATTATCTGTCTTTGCATTTAAACTTCGTCTATACCCTTATTAGCAAGCATATCTGCTATCTCATTTTCTCTATGCCCAGCATGAGCTTTTACCCATTGCCATGACACGTTGTGAAAGGAATTAAGGGCATCTAATTGCTCCCATAAATCTTTATTTTTCACAGGTTTTCTTGAAGCTGTAACCCAGTTCTTTTTCTTCCAATTGGTCAACCATTTTGTAATACCATCCTTAACATAATTAGAGTCAGTGGTAATGGAAAGAGAAACATTATCATCAAAAAACTCGAGTGCCTTGATCGCAGCTTTGAGTTCCATTCGATTATTTGTTGTATCCTGTTCTCCTCCGAATAATGTAGTTTCTTCACCGTCTATTATAAGCAACACACCCCAACCTCCAACTCCAGGATTTCCTCTGCAAGCTCCATCAGTAAAGACTTCTATTTCCTTCATTTTTGTTAGATACTTATTGTATTACACTATTCTCAAACTAAGTTATAAACACAATGAAAATAAATCATTTAGATGCATTTAGTGATAATTATATATGGACTATGGAATCTGAAGGTAAGCTAGCAATAGTAGATCCTGGGGATGCAAAACCAGTGCATGAATATATTAAAAAAACAGGGTATGTACTTACGGATGTATTAATCACACATCATCATTGGGATCATACCGGGGGCCTTGAAGAAGTTATAGCTGAATATGGATGCTCAGCCTATGGCCCTTCGGGAGGACATATAAAAGGTATAACTAATCCTGTGGCAGATAATGAGAATTTTCATATCCTAGATAACTATCAATTTAGAGCTTTTTCAGCTCCAGGACATACTAATGATCAACTTTCGTATTTTTGTGACATGACTGAAAAGCCGATTCTTTTTTCTGGTGACACACTATTTTATGCTGGCTGTGGAAGGTTATTTGAAGGAACACCAGGAGATATGCTTTTTTCGATGGATAGGTATAGAGAACTTCCCCCAAGTACGCTCGTATATTGTGGGCATGAATATACTGAATCCAATTTAAGGTTTGCCATAACAGTGGAACCTGATAACCAAGATATACTTAAATCGATGAAGCAAGTGCAGGAAGCTAGATCAATGAATAAACCATCATTGCCAAGCCAAATAGATAATGAGTTTAAAATAAATCCTTTTATGAGATGTAGAGAATTATCAGTAATTGAAGCAGCAGAAAATTACTCAAAAAGAAAACTAAACTCTACTGCAGAGGTATTAGGTGAAATAAGAAATTGGAAAGATAACT
>CACBUE010000019.1 GCA_902542325.1 uncultured SAR86 cluster bacterium
ACGGATTTCATAATATGAAATTTGTAGAAGAGTTTGGACCTGCCGCCTTTATTAATAGAGCCAGAAAAGAGGGTGCAAGGGATTTTGGTGCTTGCATGAGTCCTCACACCGCCTTTTTAATTCTGCAAGGATTAGAGACACTTAGTTTAAGAATGGAAAAACATATTTCAAATACACGTGAAATTGTTTCATTCCTTAATGAACATAAAGATGTTAAGAGTGTTTCTTATCCTGAATTAGAGAATCATGCCGACAATAAACTAGCCCAAGAAATTCTACCAAGAGGTTGTGGTGCAGTTTTTACATTCGAAATTAAAGGTGGGCTTGAATCTGGTAAGAAATTTATTGAATCACTAAATATCTTCTCTCATTTAGCAAACGTAGGTGATGCAAAATCATTAGTGATCCATCCTGCTAGTACAACTCACCATAGAATGGATACTCTAGCGTTAAAAAATGCTGGAATTAGTGAATCTACAGTAAGACTTTCAATAGGTATTGAAGATATAAATGATTTAAAAGAAGATCTTGATGAAGCATTAAAACAAGCGAATCGATAAAATGTATTATCATCCTATCCAACAAAAAATTAATAATAGTGAACCTATTATTTTTATTCACGGTACTGGTATGGATCATACGGTATGGACCTTACCAGTGAGATACTTTTCTAGAAAAAAAATAGATGTACTGGCAATAGATTTACCTGGTCACGGGCAAAATAAAGATAAACCACTAGACTCAATATCTAAGATTTCAACCTATATTTATAATTTTCTAGATAAATATAAAATTCAAAGATGCTCCTTAGTGGGACATAGTATGGGTTCTCTAATAGCATTAGAAATGGCATCTTCTCGACCTGAAAGAGTCAAAGCAATATCTATGATAGGAACAGCTTTTCCAATGCAGGTAAATGAAGCGCTATTGGAATCTGCAAAAAGTAATCCTCAAATTGCTATAAATATTCTTACATTTATGGGGTATAGTTTTTCTTCAAGATTAGGTGGTAATAAAACCCCTGGGATGTGGATGACAGAATCAACTAAAAGATTGATGCAGAAAAGTAAAAAAGGAATTATTTATAAGGACTTAAAAGCCTGTTCAGAATTTACTGATGGTCTTGATAAGGCAAAAAAAGTCGAGGCTAAAGTGCAATTAATTTTGGGTTCCAATGATTTCTTAACACCAAGGGTTAAAGCACAAGAATTAATTGATAATTTCAATCAACCTCTCGTAGAGGAAATATATGGCTCTGGTCATTCCCTGATGATGGAAGAGCCTAACAAAGTACTCGACTATTTAATTAAATTATTTAAAAATTAGCATTTCTAGGAAAACTACTTGAATAATTTAATAATAGGTGACGGAGGAATGGGCTCTGAATTAAGATTCAGAGGAGTCGAAGTTCCTTCTCATGTTGAGTCAATCTGGTCTGCTTTAGCTCTTATTGATAATCCAGATATTATAAAACAAATTCATTTGGATTATATTGAAGCAGGAGCTGAATATATTACAGTTAATAATTATGCAGTTACTCAACCAATCTTAGAACGTGCAGGAATGTCAGATCAACTTGAGGACTTAACACTCCTCTCAATTTCTCTTGCTGAAGAAGCCATTAAAGAATCTGGTAAAAATATAATGGTTGTAGCCTCCTTGCCCCCTCTGGAGACAAGTTATCGGGCTGACCTTATTCAAGATACCTCAAAAATGTCCGATCAATATGGTGAACTGGCTGAAATTTTAGAAGGTCAAGTAGATATCATGCTTTGCGAAACTATGGCAAATAGTGAAGAAGGAAGAGTTGCCCTCTCGTCTATTCAAAATTCTAAAGCTAAAAAATGGTTAAGTTGGACCTTACATGGCAATAGACTAAATAAGCTACCTAGTGGTGAAACAGTAGTTGAAGCCTTTGAAGCTGTTCCTGATTTAGCTTGCGATGCGTATTTAATTAATTGTTGTGGTGCTAACCTTGTCACTGAATCATTAAAAGAATTGAACAAACTCACCGATAAACCTATAGGGGGATTTGCCAACTCAGAAATGATAGAAGCAATTCAAAATGATTCTTCAAATATAAGTGCTGAAAATGACCATTGGGCTTCTGCATCTGTCATTGATGAGAAAACTTACACTGATGAGGTTTCTAAATGGATTGATGAAGGTGCAACAATACTGGCCGGGTGCTGTCGTACAAGACCATCTCATATAAAAGAGATGACAGAAAAGTTAAGTAAGAAGTAGAAAATTAGTCCTGTTGTTCAGCAGAATCGATAATTGTTTGAAGATCCCCTGCTTCGTGCAACTCAGAAATAATATCACAGCCTCCAATTAACTCACCATTCACAAATAGTTGAGGAAATGTTGGCCAGTTTGAAAATTGCGGTAAATTGGCTCTTATTTCCGGATTTGAAAGAATATCCACAAATGAAAAAGGTTTTCCACATGCAATTAATATCTGCGAGGCTTTTGATGAAAACCCACATTGAGGGGCTTCTGGTGAACCTTTCATATACAAGAGTATTGGGTTGTCCTTAACTTGATTCTCTAGTTCTTCAATTATTGTCATATCTCTATTTTACATTATTTACATAAATCTAGGAATTGCTTAGTTACAACTTCTAGACCATTGATAAGAGCGTCTGAAATCAAAGCATGACCTATCGATACTTCATCGGCAGGTACTTTTGATAGAAATAATTGTAAATTATTTAAATCTAGGTCATGACCTGCATTAACACCTAATCCAAGTTTCTTTGCATGATTAAATGCCTTTTCATATAGAGAAACTACCTCATGAGTTGGATTGACAGCATATGGACCCGTATAAAGCTCAATCCTATCTGCTCCAGTCAACTTTATCTGATCTATGTGCAATATATCTGGGTCAACAAAGAAACTTATTCTGGTTTTAGTAGTTTTAAGTGTATCAACTATTTCTTTGATATTTTCAAGATCATTATCTTTAATCTGCCATCCATGATCAGAAGTAATCTGTTCAGGAGAATCTGGTACTAATGTGCATTGATCAGGTTCAATTTCTTTGACCAAATTTATAAAACCAGGATAAATCTCAGTGGGCTCTGAATATGGGTTTCCCTCAATATTAAATTCAACATTTGATTCTATACAGATTGAAGAAATATCATAAACGTCATCTGGTGTTATATGTCTCAAATCTGGTCTTGGATGAACAGTCAAACCTTGAATTCCGCAATCAATTAAGATTTTTGATAATTCAATAATATCAGGTCTGCCTTCACCTCTAGCATTTCTTAACCATGCAATTTTATTTACATTAACACTTAAATTTGTCATTTGTGATGTTCTATTATTACTTTGCCGCTAACGTGTCCAGTTGCTGCTTTTCTATGAGCTTGTCCTATATCTTCTATTTTAAAAACTGAATCTATAATCGGCTTTATTGTCCCATCCTGGACTAATTCTGTCAGTTGCTCTAAGCCAGATAAGCTTGGCCTGTATATAGACCAGTGAATATTAATTGGACTAAATTTTCTTTTCTGCAATTGTCTTAGATACAAAGCGTGAGGAGCACCTAGAAGAATGCCTTTGTTATCTATAGTTCTTACAAATGGATGGGTTAGTGTTATGTAATGTGAGTCTGCAGTTTTCTTTAGGATAGAACAGCATTTTTCTACTGCATGATCTGATACATGATCGCCCAGAAGATCATAGGCAATATCATAATCACTCAATTCCTCCTCAAAATTTGATTTGTTGTAATCTATTGCACGGTCAGCACCTAGAGATTTTACAAGTTCTATATTTTTTTCACTACAGGTTGTAGCTATCTCGCAACCCATACTTTTGAATAACTGTATGGAAAAACACCCTACACCCCCTGCACCACCTTGTATGAAAACCTTTTTTTCTTTTAAATCTTGTGGTCTAAGCCCTGCCCATCTAATAATTGCGGACCAAGTAGTTTGTGCTACATAAGGAAGAGATGCTGCATGCAAGTGATCTAATTGACTTGGTTTGTGAGTTATTTCATCTACATCAATACACGCATATTCCGCATGAGTACCAGAACTAGCATTAGAACTGCAACCCCAAACCTCATCTCCTATTTTAAATTGAGATATATTAGATCCAATTTCAGCAACTGTGCCTGAGAAATCTGATCCTATTATCCAAGGAAAAATATGTTTTCTTTGCTTTTCAAATATCGATTTCCCGTAACCTTCTCTCTTCATTAAGTCTAGGGGATTAACAGAGGACGCTGAAACTTTTACTAATACCTGATTTGATTTTGGTTCAGGCACCGTTAAGCCCTCTTCTAGCTTCAACTTAGATTCATCTCCGTACTCTCGTAAAGTTACTCCGTACATTTATATACCATCACTTAGTAATTTTAAGCCTATTATCAGCAAACAAAAATAAGTTATTCCATAAAATCTATCTCCATCCAGTTTATGAGTTAATTTGAAGCCTATATAGAACCCTATAGGAGCGAAAGGTAATAAAAATAATGCAGTAGTAATATTTTCGATCCTTAATTGATCTAATAAGTAATAAGGATAAAGCTTTACTAAGTTAATTATTCCAAAAAAAATAGCAGCTGTACCTACATAAATCCGATGATCTAATTTCTGAGGAAGCATATAAATATTAAAAGGTAATCCACCAGCATGAATACCAAAACTCGTAAAGCCGGAAATTGTTCCCCAAAAAGATCCTTTAGTAACTGAAACATCTGCCAATTTAGAATCTTTAGAAAAAAAGAAATAGTTAAGCGAAAAAGTGATAGCAAGAAGACCTAGAAATATTCTTATATTGTCTTCCGACAGTAAACTAAACCAAAAGTAACCAAATACTATTCCTACTGTAGCCGCTGGTAATAAAATAATTAAATTTTTTAAATGGAAACTTTTGCGATAACTATAGATACTGATCATGTCTTGAACACACAATATTGGGAGTAATATTGCTGCAGCTTGCAGAGGTGAAATAACTAATGACATTAAGGGAACTCCCAAAATAGCCAATGGGCCCGCAAAACCGCCTTTTGCAATTCCATACAAAAGAACAGCAGGAATAGAAACTGCATAAAATACAGGATCGTAAATTAACATTAAGTTTAGTTTGTAATTAGAAAAGCTTATTTTTTCTAGTTTTCTCTATTTTACACGTAAACGGTGATTTTAATTTAGTGATAATGTTTTATATACTGATTCTGCAACATCAGTTGCCGTTTTCCATGCAGTTATACCAGGATGCATTTGATTCATAACAAAACCTAGTGAAATATTATTATCGGGATCTGAAAAGCCCAAAGAACCTCCTGCTCCACCATGTCCAAATGCATTAGGATTAGGTCCCATACTCACATTCTCAGTACCTAGCATAAACCCTAGGCCAAACCTTGTACGCATTCCACCCAGTACAAGATCTTTTCCATCAGATTGTGTCTGCCTTCCTTTTTCAATAGTTTCTGGAGATAGCACATGAATACCATCTCGAGAGCCTCCATTGGCTAAAATTCCATACAGTTTTGCTATAGATCTTGCAGTTCCGTGTCCATTTGCTGCCGGTATTTCTGCATTTCTCCATTTCTTAGTATTGGCCTCCATTCCTTCACTAGAGGAGATTGGAGGATTATTAAATGCGGCTCCTACAGGTTTTGAAGTATCTCCAAAGTCTAATAAAAACTTTGCTCTTCCAGGAAGCATAAATCTTGGCAACTTTGTTAATAGAGGAAAAAGATATTGAAGAGGGCCAGGTTTTGAAGGATAAATATCAGAGACTCTGTCAAATTCAGAATCAGGTAGACCTATCCAAAAATCAAGTTCTAGTGGCTCAGCTATTTCTTCTTTAAAATACTTACCTATTGTTCTTCCGTCTATTTTTCTCAAAAGCTCGCCAACCAAATGACCATAAGTTATAGCATGATATCCATGGGCTGTTCCAGGCTCCCAAAGAGGCTCCTGTCTGGCTAACGCAGAAGTTATTAACTCCCAGTCACTAAATGCTCCTGATTGAAGTGGTTCTCTTACACCACATAATCCAGCCTTATGACAGAAAAGATATTTAACAGGAATATGATCTTTTCCGTTAGCAGAGAATTCAGGCCAATATTCAGAAACTGGTTTTTCAATATCCAATAGACCTTTTTCTATAAGTTGCAGTAAACAAATTGCAGCGATACCTTTGGTCGTTGAGAAGACATTTACAAGTGTATTTTCTTCCCAAAGTTTTGATTGTGAATGATCTAAATGACCTCCCCATAGATCTATAACCTTTTTACCTTTGACCTCAACGGCGATAGATCCACCTAATTCAAAACCACTAGAGATACTTTTTTCAAAAATATGTCTCGCTTCGATAAAATTCTCATCGCAATATCCACTTACCATAATAACTCCCCAGTTAAATAATTAATTCATAATAAAGTTCCAAAGATACTACTGTCTAGCTCTTAACTACGAACTTGCAACAGCTCCCCCATCACAAGTAATAGTTTCTCCTACTGTGTAAGCACCCGCTCTTGAGCTTAAGAATATAGCAAGTCCAGCAATATCTTCTGGCGTTCCAACTCTACCTCTTGGATTGGCATTACCAACCTCAGACCAATTAATATCAAGATCACCACCTCCACCAACTCCTGTACTCAACATCCAAGTTGGAAAAGGACCAGGAGCAATCGCATTAACAATAATATTTTCTTTAACAAGAGATGCAGCTAAAACTCTTGTTAAATGATGCAAGGCTGCTTTTGAAGGGCCATAAGAAAATGCATCAAAAGTTCCTGTTTTGATTCCATCTATACTTCCTATGTTAATTACTCTTGAAGGATCTTCTGCACTACCTGATTCTCTGAGCTTGGGTAGCAATTGTTGTGTTAAAAAGAAAACTCCCTTCACATTAGTATCCATGACTTTATCCCATCCTTTTTCGGAATATTCATCTATCGGTTCTCCCCATGAAGCACCTGCATTATTGACTAAAATATCCAACGTCTCGTCAGCGGGTAACATATCTTTAAGTGCATTTATCCCATCTAAATTTGATAAGTCTCCAGGAACGGAAATACATTCTCCGCCATATTCTTTTTGAAGTCTTTTAGCAGTTGCATCACACACTTCTGCTTTTCTAGAACTTATATAAACTTTTGCTCCATTAGCTAAAAATCCTGCTGCAATCATTTCTCCTATTCCTCTTGAGCCACCAGTTACTAAAGCTACTTTGCCCTCTATAGAAAATAAATCTTTCATACTTCTCCTTGATTAATTAAATAAATACCCCATATAAGTAGTGTAAGTGCCTTAGGGGCTTACGTAAATTATTTAATAACTTGCTTAAAAAAGGAGAAAAAAATGATAAATAATACATTTGACCTACTGTGGAGAGATATATCTCCATTTACTATAGGATTTGATAGAACTTTCGATACATTATCGCTTCTAGCCAATTCTAAACAACAATCTTCAAATTACCCCCCATATAACATAAGGAAAGTAAGTGAAGATAAATATACCATTGAACTTGCTCTAGCTGGTTTCGAAGAAAAAGAAATCGATATAGAAGCAGCCGGTGAAAATCTAACAATCAAAGGATCTAAAGCAAAAGATGCTTCAGAAGGCTTAGTTCATCAAGGTTTAGCTGCCAGAGATTTTACAAAAACATTTGTACTCTCTGATGACATGATCATCAAAGGCGCAGCTTTGAGTAATGGTATGCTCTATATAGGAATTGAAAGAGTCATACCTGATGAAAAGAAACCAAGAAAAATTGATTTCACGTCTAAAAGTAAACTTTTAGGATAATGAAGAAAAGGAGGGTTTAGCCCTCCTTTTTTTTATGTGGTAATTTTTAATAAGTCATTTATAAAAACATTATACTTATCGAACATGAGTCTTACTTCCATCGTTGATCAATTAAAACAATTGTCTGTCGATACAAGAGTGCACTTTGTTATTCAGAGTCTTAATGGTTTTGAAGTTAATGAACAGCAACTTAAACAGGATTCACTGGAAATTTGTAATATCCTTAAAAAGGATCTTAAATTTCTTAAAGATAAAAGTATCTTAAAACATGACTATATCGTTCTATTGACCATTCCAGAAATCCTTACCTCCGAAGAAATGTCTTTTCAAGATGTTGAATTATTCGGTCTAGATCACAAATTTAAAATATTCGAAACATGCGAACACAAGAACAACATAATCAATCTTTTTAAGATTGAGTAGGCTTCTTAAGTAAGAGTGTCATACGATCACTCTCCCCTATTTCAGTATATTTGTCTCTATCTTGATCTTTTAATCTATAGTTAGGGGGAAGAGTCCAAACACCTCTAGGATGATTGGCTGTGTCTTTTGGATTTGCGTTAACTTCAGATGTTGCAACTAACTCAAAACCATGTTTTTTTGCTATTTCTAAAGCATGCTCTTCAGTTACGTAGCCACTCTTTTTCATCATCTCCATTGATGTTCCAGGTTTAGCTCTATGTTCAACAATGCCAAAAATTCCACCTGGCTTCAAAGCTTTGAAAGTGTTTTCAAAAATACTGTCCATATTCGGTCCTAACCAATTATGTAAGTTCCTGAATGTGAGTACAGCATCTACAGAATTGGCATCAGCCATTGAAGAATTTAAATCTACGATCTCTACTCTGCCGTACATTGGATTTTCGGACATTTTCTTTTCAAAATTTGCTCTACCTCTTCTGAAATATGCAACTTCTGAATCTTTACTCCAATGAGCGGCAATTAAAGTTCCAGGATAATGTATATAATTAGCTAATATTTCTGTATACCACCCACCACCGGGCGATAATTCAATAACAACCATGTCAGATTCGATACCAAAGAAAGATAGAGTCTCAACTGGATTTCTAAATTGGTCTCTCAGCATATTTTTTGGCGTTCGATCATCACTCGCTACAGCACCTTTTAAATCATGGGCGGATAAGGGAGCAAGAGATAAAGTTATAAAAAGAAGTAAGAAGATCTTATTGATGTGTTTCATAAAAAAATAATATAACTAAATAGCAGTTTTGAGAAGGGTTGATACGACTCTTTCAAGTTGGTCTATGTTCCCGCATTGAAACACTTTTGTGCAGTATGCAGAATATTTTGTCATTACAGAGTCTCCAGTATCCCATCTATATTTACCTTCTGGATTTAACCAAAATACCTGTTTTGATCTTTCTTTGATGGTTTTCATCAGATGAGCCTTTTCGGGACCAAAATTATTCCTAGCATCACCAAGTATGACAACTGTAGTTTTGTTATCAATTTCATCCAGACACAAACTCACGAAATCAGTTAAAGCTTGTCCATAATCGGTAGAACCTCCACCATGCTTTTGCAATGCTTTTTCGATAGCCTCATCTAGTTTTGCGTCTTTAAAGTCGTTAGTAACTTCTCCAAGATTAGCAGAGAAAACAAAGCCTCTTAACTTTGACACAACTTCTGTAAGACTAAAAAGAAACATCAACATGAATCTTGCATAAGCACCTACAGAACCGCTCACATCGCAAATTACGTATATTTTAGGTCTATCAACTTTCTTATAAGCCCAGCTCAGATTGAACAAAATCCCTTGATTAACCCAGTTATCCCTTATTGTCTTTCTGATATCCAACTTACCTTTTTTAAAGTTTTTCTTTCTTCGAGAATGAAGATTAGCTAATTTTTTTGCCATCTTTCTAACCAACGAATGAACTTCATTTAAATAAGATCTGTCTATTTGAGCCATATTCATGGATTTAAATATTTGCTCTCTTAGCTGTTCCCCCGATACATCTCCATGTAGAAGAAATTGTTGTTGAACATAATCAGATACTCTTTCACGTAAATTCGTAAGTTGATTTCTGAGTTCTTGCTCAAGATCTGAAGGTAATTCATCTTCTCTAGACGAACCTAATTGCATCAATTCATCTTCTAGCTTCCCTACACCCATTTTTTCTAAGATACGTCTGGTAAAGACAGATCTTTGAGTAAAATATCTAATCTCTCTGATTTCGGCCTCTTCAGCAGCATCAGCAATAGACAACATTAATTCTCCTTGAGATCCCTCTAAGAGTTTTTTTGCCAAATCTGAATCTATATCTTTTATATCGGATAGTTGATCCATATCAACAGAGACTTGTTGTTTTATTTCATCGGAAAAGAAATCATCGAAACAAGCATTGAACTTATCTTTTTCGTCCGGTGTTTTAGATAGAACTATTGATAATGTTCTTTTTAGTAACTCTTTATCTTCGTAACCTACAGAATCAATTACTGATACAGCATCTATGGTCTCAGCTGGAGATACTCTAACATTAGAGTTTCTAAGTGCTTTTACAAAATCAGTTAAGACTTTTTCCATCTGATGTTTCAGTAGCTGATGACACCAAAGCAGGAATCTCTTTTTTCACCACTTCTATATCTTGTTGATGTTTGAGAAGCACATTTAGTGTGTCTTCTGCTAATTTAGCATCTAATTCTTCAGAGTTAAGAAGAATGACTGTTTTCGCCCAGTCTATTGTTTCGCTAATTGCTGGCAATTTCTTTAAGTCTAATTCTCGTATTCCCTGCACAAAGTTAACTAACTGTATTTGCATAGACTCTGATATTTCAGGAACTCTTGCTTGTACAATTTGTCTTTCCAGTTTAGCATCAGGAAAAGGAATGTATAGATGAAGACATCTTCTTTTAAGGGCATCACCTATTTCTCTACTATTATTACTTGTTAAAACCACAAGCGGTTTAACATCTGCTTTCCTGACACCCAATTCTGGGATAGAAATTTGAAACTCCGATAGGATCTCTAAGAGTAAAGCTTCAAATTCCTCATCGGATTTATCAACCTCATCAATAAGTAATACAGAGCCCTTTTCAGAAGTTAAAGCTTCTAATAGAGGACGTGTTTCTAAAAAATCCTCTGAGAAGAAAATATCCTCAAACTTCATTAACCTATCAAGGGATTCTTTTAAGCCTTTAGCTCCCTCCAATACTTCTTGCATCTGTTCTTTTAAAATTTGGGTATATAGAAGCTGTTTTCCATATCTCCACTCATAAAGTGCTTTTGATTCGTCCAAGCCTTCATAGCACTGTAATCTGATCATTTCTTTCTTGAAATACAAAGCGGCAGTGTTAGCTAATTCAGTCTTTCCAACTCCTGGAGGCCCTTCGATGAGAATAGGTTTTTCTAATTCAGATGCTAGATATACAGCAGTAGCAATTTGCTCGCTACAAATGTATCCATGCTTCGCAAATCCCTTGGTAATATCTTTTATGATTTTTTTAGGTCCATCTGTCATCAATCTTCTCCTATCACTTTTTTTAGAGCATCGATAACACTCAGTGGATCATCGACGAATAGGTGGTGCATAGTCCCTGGAACTCCTATTACTCTCTCATTTGGAATATTCCCAACATAAAGGGTGTAATCCAAAATTTCTTGTGTAAAAATTTGGCTCATTAAACCATAAACAATATTAATTGGGCATTTTATGGCCATAAGAATATCGGTGAGATCTTTTGATTTATAGGTTTTCATGATCTTTCCGTCTGATTTTAAAACCCATCCATCACCTCTTTCCTTGAAGGAATTGGAAGCGATGTGATTGAGCAGATAATCATTTCTGCATGGCTGAGGTGGGATTAATCTGAAACTATCCATTGCAGCTTCTTTATCATCATAAATAAAATCAGCTCTTATCATGGATTTGCTGGAAGAAAATCCTCTAGCTTTATCTGGTGGAAGTACAACTATTGAATCTAATAGTGTTAAAGATTTGAATATTTCAGGATAGATAGATGTGGCATTAAGAGATATAGAGCCTCCCATACTATGTGCTATGAAGTCTGCCTGACTCCACTTCATAGCATCACATAGAGCTTTTATTTCATCTGCAAAAATTTCTTGGCTATACATTTCTCGATGGTCACTATCTCCAGATCCTGATAGATCGATTGCAACTGCACAAAAATTATCTAAAAATGCAGGAGCTACAAAATCCCACCAATGGGCATGAGCGCTATAACCGTGGATGAAAAATAGACCTGGCTTACTTTCATCACCCCATACCAAGTAATGAATATTTTTATCTCGAACTTGAACGTATTTAGAAACAGGTTCAACTAAAAGTGATTCATTGAACCAGTCTAAATTAGACATGGATCTAGCTGACTGAAGTTATAGCAGCTTTAAGAGCATCGGCAATCATATCTAAGTGTTCCTTTTCAACTATGAGTGATGGGGATAACACCAAGAATTCACCTGAATACCTAACTAGAACATTGTTGTCATAGCAATGCTGAAAAACTTTTGCTGCAAATTCTGTTGCGGGAAGTCCATCGGAACCGAAATGAATTGCACCCATTAAACCTATATTTCTAATATCAATGACTTGATTCAAACCTTTAAGAGAGTGAATGGCTTCTTGGAAGTGAGGTTCCATTTCTTTTGCTCTATCAAACAAACCTTCTTCTTCGTATACATCCAAGGCAGCTATACCTGCTGCACATGCAACTGGATGACCTGAATATGTATAGCCATGAAATAGTTCAATCATTGCTTCTGGACCTTCCATAAGTTGGTCATAGATGGAATTATCAAAAGCAACAGCACTCATTGGTATCATTGCGCTAGTTAGACCTTTTGCCATCGTTATCATGTCAGGCCTAACGTCGAATCTATTGGCAGCGAAACAGCAACCTAATCTTCCAAAACCGGTTATCACTTCATCGAAAATTAAAAGCACGTTATGTTTTGTGCATATTTCTCTTATTCGTTCCAAATAACCTACTGGCGGGACTATAACACCCCCTGATCCTGTGACTGGCTCAATAATTACAGCAGCTACTGTAGAGGGATCTTGAAGAATAAGAATTTTTTCAAGTTCATCGGCTAAATGAAGTCCCCATTCAGGCTGACCTTTAGAGAAAGCCATATGTTCTGTATCCCAAGTATGAGGCATATGATCAATACCAGGCAACAAAGGTCCGAAAGATTTTCTGTTTGGAGTGAGTCCACCAACAGAAACTCCTCCAAAATTTACACCGTGGTAACCTTTTTCTCGTCCAACGAACTTAGTTTTTTGACCATCACCTTTTGATGCATGATATGCCAGAGCAACTTTCATAGCTGTTTCAACCGCTTCAGATCCAGAATTTCCATAAAAAATTCTATCGAGACCTTTGGGAGTTAGAGAAGAAACTTTTTCAGCTAATTCAAATGCCTTTGGATGAGACATATTAAAAGCTGTCGCATAATCCAGTTCAGCTGCTTGATTTTGTACAGCTGCGACTATCTTTGGATGGCAATGGCCAGCATTTGTGCACCACAAGCCCGCTATGCCATCTAACACTTCTCTGCCATCATCACTCTTATAAAACATCCCTTTAGCAGAGGTTAAAAGTCTCGGATTTGCCTTAAACTTTTTATTGGGCGTAAAAGGAAGCCAATAATTATCTAAATTTAGATTCTCTTGTGATCTCATGTCTACAATTATACTGTATCAATGGGTTCGAGGTCTTTTTTTGTAGTGAATATACAGATCATTGCAACAATAAGGAATAAGATTAAGTAAGGATATATAACGGTCATTTCATTCTCCAGCATGATCCAACCAAAAACTGCGGGTGCTAAAGATGCGCTAAGTAGAATGCAAGCATTTAACCAAGCTCCAAGTCTACCTGTAGGATCAATATCAGCTGCAGCCGCCAAGATGAGAATGACCATAATGACAAAAACTATATTCCAAGTGATGTTTCCATAATAAAAAGTGTCATAAGAAGGGATTCCAAAGATTGCATAAACGCAAATTGAGGAAACCAATAGACACAATAAAATTGTTTCTTTTCTTCTTATTTTATTTCCAAATATACCTATAAATACTGGTCCAAGAAGACTCAGAATAATAGCTAGAGATATAACACTCCCAACTTCAGCCACTCCCATATCAATATATTCCACTCCAAATCTTTCCATAAACGCCCACATACCACTGGAAGGAATCTCATAAAACAATACCGCCGTAATAAGTAAGAAATAAAGCCACTTCTGAGCAATAGGTTTTCTGACTAAATTAGTATCATTTTCGTTGGATGTTTTGGCAAAGAAAAAGAGCAAGGTTAACGCTATGTAGACATAAATGAAATTAAAGAAATAATAACTATGTCCTCCGTCCTCTATCCATGTACTGGAGATGTATATAAGAAAAGCAGCAGTTAGTGATGCGAAAAGAGTAAACAGTGCATAGGATCTATTGGGATCTTGTGATGAGGCCAATATTGAATGACCTGAGGCAATAAGCATGCCGCAACCAATTCCCGAAAAAGCTTTTATTAATGTAATTTGATTAACATCACTGGATACAGAGCATAAGTAATAACAAACCATAACAATTAGACTGCCAGTTAAGCCAAGCGCCCTTCCCTTATAAGCTGCGTTACCGAAATATAAGGAGCTAATCGCAGCGAAAAAAAGTTCAAGCGTAACCACCAATCCAGCTTCCTGTGAATTAGCATTCAGTCCTACAGAGACAGCACTCACGTTAAATGGTGCCAAAGAAGAAGCTAGATTTCCCAGTTCCAACATAGCCATGCCGGCTAATAGGTGAAAATAAGTCCTGTATTGCATTTATCTTTTATATATAAAGCTTAATATATAACCCCAGTGTATACATAAAGAAAACTAATTGTGCCAATAACCAAAAATCAAAGTTTCATTAAGCCAAAACAAGAGCGCAGTCAAAAGAGATTCGATGAGGTTATCAAAACTGCTGAATTTATCTATATGAGCGATGATTACGATCTAACAGTTCAAGATATAGCTAAAATATCTGGATTAAAGAGACCTTCGATCTATAAATTCTTTCCTAGCAATGAATCCCTTCTGGAAGCTATTTCAGTGAAGCACACAAATAAATTATTGCTTTTAATTAAAAAAAACTTCAAATCAGTAAACTATAAAAATACTTCTGAGCTCATAAAAATATTAATAGATGTTATAGCTATATATCTCACCAATAACTCCCCTTTATCAAATTTAATTTTTACTGATCATTCAAAAAAGCTTATAAAAGATGAGCTCTTTGAACAGTTGAATTCTGTGTCAAACTACAACGAACTCAAGATCAGATATAGTTTAAGTATATTAATATCTTGTTTGGAAGAAGCATTCATGCAAGGCGGAAATCTTTCTCCACAACAAATTGCTGAAACAAAAAAAGCCTGTCTTCATTATTTGGTTAATTAAAGTTGAGTAAGAAACCTAATTAAAAAAAACTAGGTTTCTTGACTCATGGATATTTGTGAAAAATATCTTATTGCTAGTCTGGGGAGAAACTAAAAGTTGAAATAATAAAATATTGTTTCTTTAGTATTTCTATGATGTTTCTATTGGGTTAAATGTTATTTATTTAAATCTAATGCTTAAAAGTTTAGCGTATAAGACGATAATAAATAAAAAACAATTTTAACAATACCAATAAAAATAAAGCTTAGTCTAATGATGGCGCCTTCCCTGGAAAGTGTCATTACTGTTTTATATAAACATATAGATTTTTTCTTTATTTGTTCAAAATTATTAGAACTAAGAAAATAATGCTTGATAAAGAAATACCTGTACCAAGAGGTATCCTTTCACCGTGAATTGTTTTGCTAAAGAAATGTAATCCTATAGAAATGATTGAACTTGATAATAAGATAATTCCTAAAGAGCTTGAACCGAAAACACCCCCCACTGCTCCAAGTAATAAATAATCACCCGAACCGATTCCATCAGTACCTTTTAATTTTTTATAAATAAAATTTATTAACCACAAGCTACAATAGCCTAAGGTCAATCCAAGCAAACTATCAATAATTGATGTGAAGAAGTTTAAATAATTAAGCGCAAATCCTAATAAACCAATAATTCCACTGAGATAGGTTGATAAAGACAATATTTTAAAGTCAATTACTGCTTGAACGTATAAGCACAAAATTAATGTAATTGCTAACCATCCATGCATTGAATACGGTCCAGCATGATATGTAATTATTGCGACCATTGCAGTAATAAAAATTTCATTTACTAGATAGAGTCTACTAATTTTTGAACTACAAAAAGCACATTTTCCTCTTAAGAGTACATAGCTAAAAATCGGCACTAAATAGATAGTTTTGAGGGTATTACTGCAATAAGGACAATGGGACCCAGGTACTAGCAAATTTATATTTCTGGGAATTCTGTAGATCAGAACTGAAGCGAAGCTTCCAAGGCACATTCCAATGGAAATACAAAAAATTAACTCAGTAACAATCAATTATTCTATTAAATCAAGTCTCTGTGCATCACCGTACACATAATTAATTTTAATTTGATAATCCTTACTTTCGGGTTTGATATAAATATTTTTGACTTTAATAAAACTTTCGTTGGAAAAAATATTAATTAGGATTTCAAGCTTTTGCAGATCATCAATATCAAACTGTATTATATTTTGTGTGCTCTCTTCATAGATTTGAAAATTTAATAAATCGTACTTCTTTGCGATGTTAATCAACAAAGAATTTGTACTGTCTGAATTATTAATAAGCTGATTTAGACTAATCTTATTTGCAATAAGGTTAAATCTTTCTTCTACATAAGCATGGTCGCTTTTTGCATTTATTAGAAGCTTTCTATTGTCTTGAATTTCAGATAGTTGAAATAGCAAAAGTATAACTAAAATTAGTAAAGATAAAATCATAGCTATCTGATGATATTTATCATTATTCCTAATAAACTCCAAAATACCATTAATGTAACTATTCATATAAAAAAACCTTAATTGAACCTTTTAACTTATTTTGAACCTCAGCAAAATTTTCTTCGGTTGACAGGCCAGAAGAATTAAGAAGATTTATGAGGATCATCAATTTTTCTGAGCTAAGTCCATCTAGGTATAGAGTAGTAAATTGCTCATCAAGATTTACTTCAATACTTTCCAGTTCATCTAATTGATAGTTATTTATAAAATCTAAAATTTTAAAATTAAATTTACTTTTGTTGTCTAATATTTCTAATTCGCTAATAAGTTGATCTATTTGTGCCTTTGGATTGATTAATCTTATCGATTGATTTCCTAAGTTTGAAAAGAGCTGTTTGGTTTCTTTGGAAACTAATTTATTTTGAGATTCAATTGTGATGTTTATTGAGATGGATAACAAAAAGGTAGTTAAAAGGGGGATGGCAAAATTTCTGAATTCACCCACACTAATTACATCTAGATTTAATAATCTGTTGATATTTAAAGGAGTTTTAAGAATATTTAACTGTGATGAATGATTTGTATGAAAGTTATAAACCTGGGAACTTAAATCAAACTCATTTAGCGAATGGTCTAAATTTTGCAAGCACTCCAATTCCATGGGCGATACATC
>CACBUE010000020.1 GCA_902542325.1 uncultured SAR86 cluster bacterium
TGTTTTACCTCCTGCATTCCATGATTGAATCTGCTCCTTTGAATATCCTCTAGCAGTACCGCGTTCAAAGGTTTGTTGCATAGCAAATTTCAATAATGCTACGGGCTCAGGTCTAATTGTTTGATCTATACTGTAAGGGTAAGAGAATTCTATCTTCCCCTCAGTATCTTTAATTTGCCTAATTGATCTCAAAGGCGAGTAAAAACCGTCACTTGCTATAGTCTGATAAGCTTGAATAGCTTGGTAAGGAGAAAGTTCAAATGATCCAATAAAGAGGGAAGGATAGTTAGGAACATCCTTAGTTATGCCAAGTTTTAGAAACATGTTTTCTACAGCCTCATATCCCACATCTAATCCAAGCCTGGCTGAAGCTATATTGTATGATTGCCATAAAGCCACGTGTAATGGTATTTCGCCGTGAAATTTCTTATCAAAATTATCAGGCTCCCAAAGCTTACCGCCACTCGTAAGACTTAACCTAGAATCATCTAATAAAGTTGTGAGATTGTAATCATTATATTGATCTAAAGCAGTTAGATAGATGAAAGGTTTCACTAAAGATCCTATTGGTCTTATAGCATTTATAGATCTATTGAAACCATAACTAGAGGGTTCAGTACTTCCTGCTACAGCTTTGACTTCACCGCTAGAAATATCAACTACAATGGCAGCACCTTCAAGCTCCTCTAATCTAGAACCATATTTTTTTATTAACTGCAGTTTAGTTATTTGAAGATTGTTCTCTAAAGAATCTTGTAATACAGGGTCCAAATTAGTTTCCACAGCCAAGCCCTTAGTTCTAAGTTCTTTTTCATTAAAATTCTTCTGAAGTTCAAGCCTAACTATGTCATGAAAAGCGGGATATCTTGTTTCAGTTCTATAATTTGGTAATGAGACACCAAGCTCTTTGCTTTTTAATGTCTCAAATGCTGAGTCCGATATCTTATTACTGGTGTTTAAAACTCTTAAAACTAAGTTCCTTCTTTTGGTGGCATTATTTGGATTTCTTCTTGGATTATAAAAAGAAGGCCCTTTGAGCATTCCTACTAAAAGAGCTACTTGATCTATAGAAAGATTTTGAATTGAAGTACCAAAAAAATGTTGTGCGCCCATCCCAAATCCGTGAATTGCTCTTTTCCCTGATTGTGCAAGGAATACATCATTAATATATGCCAATAGAATTTCTTCTTTTGTGTAACGAAATTCTATTATCAAAGAAGCTATTGCTTCCAAAACCTTTCTTCTGATGGTCTGCTCAGATGAAAAGAAAAGGCTTTTAGCTAATTGTTGCGTGATGGTACTTCCGCCTTGCTCTACCTCTCCGGCTTGCATATTTCTTAGAAATGCTCGTGAAATAGATTTCAATGATATTCCATAGTGATTAAAAAAATCTTGATCCTCCACTGCAAGAATAGTATCGACTAATATGGGTGGCACTTCTGGCCAATTAAGAAGCACTCTATCCTCCATATGGGAGGGATACATGCCGCCAATAACGGTTGGTTCAAGTTTTATTAAATCTTCGGCTATACCCAACTGATTAGTAATTCCCTTAATTTTAGAAGCATCAAAATTGATATTAAATATACCCGAGCGCTGATCTAAATAACCTCGTAGAAATATTTTTAGATCATCTTTGGAAAATTTAAACTCACCAGGCTGCAGGGGATTTTTAACCCTTTCATAAGAAAGCATTTCTAATTCTTTAATCAGATTATCCTTATTAAGGTTAATACCTTCTGCCAATTCTAAAGGACGTGAGTATATTTTTGCAGGTATGGTCCACAGGACACCGTCTAATTTAGATGTAACTCGATAGTCGAGAACGGCAACAGTTGCGGCAGTAAAAATAAAGACTATTATCGAAATAAAACCGATAAAAAATCCTATTGTCAGCTTAAATTTCATTTAATACTTGATTACTTGCTCCATTTGGCACAGTCTACGTTTTTTAAAAAATTTTGTGTAAAAAAATGAAATATGATCTTTGTTGTCTTGGTAGTGCTTTAGTTGATATAACCTTTCAAATTGAAGATGATTTCGTTAAAGCAAATGAAGAGAGAGGTATAACCAAGGGAGGTATGACATTAATTGAAAAAGATGATCAGCTTAATTTAATTCAAGAGCTCAGGGATCTTGGTAAATCACCAGATAGGGCTTGCGGCGGTTCGGCCACTAATTCAATTGTTGCTGCCTCCCTTTTTGGATCTTCTTGTCATATGTCTTGTATTGTTTCTGATGATGACAACGGAAGATTTTATCTGGAAGACTTATCGTCTAATGGAATAGGTCATAATTCTGAATTGATTGATTCAAAAATACCTTCTGGGCAATGTCTAGTTATGATCTCAGATGATGCAGAAAGAACCATGTGCACAAACCTTGGAATAAATTCCAATATTTCTACCAGCAATGTGGATCAAGAAGTTATAAGAAATTCTGCATACATATTTTTAGAAGGCTATCTAGTTGCTTCTTCAGAAGGTTATGACACTTTCAAAGAGGCAATAACACAAGCAAAAAAATATAACACTAAAGTAGCACTATCTTTGTCAGATGCTTTTATAGTGCAGTCATTTAAAAAAGAACTTGCAGAACTTATAGAAATTAATTGCGATCTAATTTTCTGTAATGAATCTGAAGCGCAAGAGTTCGCCGGAAGTACTATTGAAAAGGAAATTTTTAGTTATTTCAAAAATTACACTCCTAACCTTATCATTACAAAAGGATCAGATGGCTGCATTGGTTACGATGAAAATTATGAATTTTCCGTTTCTGGAGAAGAGGTCAAGGCTATAGACACAAATGGGGCTGGCGATATGTTTGCTGGTGCTGTTTTAAATGGTCTAAATAATCAAAAAAATCTTGAAGAATCTTCTAAATTTGGATGCTTCGCTGCTTCAAAAATTGTGCAAAAAAATGGGCCTAGATTATCAAAAAAAGAATATGAAGAAATTAAAAGAACTTTTACTAGCAATTAAAAAATTATTCTGCTAAATTGCTGCGCCTTCAGCATTAAACAATTAGAGAATTCACAAAATGCCTGCAAAAAAAACAGTAAAAAAACCGGCCATCAAAAAGACTCCAGCAAAAAAAACAACGGCAAAAAAAGCACCAGTTAAAACAAAGCCTTCTAAGAAAACAACTGCTAGAAAAAGCTCAGCAAAGACGGTATCAACTAAAAAAATTACATCTAAGAAAACTAAGAAAACAGATCGTTATGAAGAGTCTCAATTCCTAGCTTCAATTAAGCCCTACGCGCTTAAGAAAAATGAAAAATATATGAATGCTAAGCAAAAACAGCATTTTCAAGAAATACTAGCCAGTTGGAAAAAACAATTACAACTAGAACAAGATAGAACGGCAGATAAAATACAAAAAAATGCTAGCCACTTTCCAGATGAATCTGATAGAGCTACACATGAGGAAGAATTTACTCTAGAGCTTAGAACAAGAGAAAGAGAAAGAAGACTTTTATCAAAAATTAGTGAATCTATTGAAGATCTAAAATCTGATGATTATGGATATTGTGCATCCTGTGGAATAGAAATTGGAATAAGAAGGTTAGAAGCTAGGCCTACGGCAACAAGATGTATTGATTGTAAAACCATAGAAGAGATTCATGAAAGGCAGCAATATGGCTAAAATGTTTTGGTGCTAAACCAAAATACTAATTCTCCTAAGGTCATTAAGGCCTCTAAGCATGGTATAAAAAGTAAGTATCTCGATAAGGATGCTAAATCCATCATAGCAAAGCTTAATAATTCAGGGTTCGATGCATTTATAGTTGGCGGTTTTGTAAGAGATTCAATTCTCGGGCTAAAACCAAAAGACTGTGATGTGGTTACAAATGCCACGCCAGAAGAAATAAAAAAAGCTATTCCAAAATCAAGAATCATAGGAAGAAGATTTAAAATAGTTCATGCAAGATCTGGTAGAAATATTACAGAAATATCTACGTTCAGATCGTCTAGTAATAGGGAAACTAAAAAATCTCATAAAGGAATTGTTCTAAGAGATAATAACTATGGCAGCATTGAAGACGATGCCTATAGAAGAGACTTTACAATTAATTCTTTATATTTAGATATCAGAAATATGGATGTAATTGATTTCGTTGGTGGCTACGAAGATATACAAAATAGAATACTCAAATCAATAGGAGATAGTTCAAAAAGATTCAGAGAAGATCCTGTAAGAATAATTAGAGCTATCAGATTCAAATCAAAGCTAGATCTAACTTTTGAGCCCAAGCTTGAGAAAGAAATTGTCAAACTTTCTCACTTACTCATTGAAATATCATCAGGAAGAATTTATGAAGAAACACTCAAGTTGTTCCTAACGGGAAATGCGGAATCAATAATGCAGGATATGCAAAAATATCAGATTACTAAATATATCCTCCCCGTTACGCGAGGCTATCTGGATGCCAAGAAAGATAGGAGATTTATATTTAATGCTTTAAGAAATACAGATAAAAGATTTCATGAGGATAAAACACTAACTCCGTCTTTTTTATTTTCAGTATTTCTATGGCCTGCCTTAATAAATAAGGTAGGTGAACTCAATTCAAAGAAAATAAAGGTTCCAAAGATTACAAGAGCAGCAAACATAATACTAAAAAGACATAATGAACATTGCTTTATCCCGAGTAGAATTCAAAAATCTATAAAAGAGACATGGGAGATGCAAGTGATGTTATTAAGAATACCTGAAAAATCCAAAATTTTAATTAAACATCCTAGATTTAGAGCTTCTTATGATTTTCTTTTGCTTAGGGAAAAATCAGGAGAAGATCTTAGCGGCGTTGGTGCGTGGTGGACTAAAAAAATTGCAAACTAAAGCTGTTTAAACCTAAAAATACTTAAATGTTTTGAAGTTAGGATAAGATATATTTTGTAATAAGCTAGCACATGGAAAAAGGTCAAATAGATATAAAAAAGTATGATAAGTTGCCTACATTTATAGCTGTAGAGGGACCTATTGGTGCCGGAAAAACAACTTTAACAAAACTTCTTGCAGACTCTTTTAGTTATGATACTTTTTTGGAGCGACCATCCGAAAATCCTTTTTTACCTGATTTTTATATCAATCAGTCACAAGCTGCTTTAGCAACTCAACTTTTTTTTCTTTTTCAAAGAGTAAAACAAATCCAAGAGCTTAAACAAGAAGATATCTTCTCATCCAATAGAGTTTCAGATTTTCTTTTAGATAAAGATAAACTGTTTGCTAAGGCAACCCTTTCAGCAGAAGAATTAAAGCTTTACGAACAAATCTATCAGTATCTTGCTATAGATCTTCCATCTCCTGATTTGGTGATCTATCTTCAAGCTGAGACAAAAACTCTCTATGAAAGAGTTATGCATAGAGGGATTGAAATGGAAAAAACAATCAGTTTTGACTACCTAGAATTATTAAATGAGACATACAAAGAATTTTTCTTTGAATACGATAGATCGCCAGTTTTGATAGTAAATTCGGATTATTTAGACTTGCAAGCCAATAAAAGCGATTACAACCTTCTTTTGGAAAAGTTATTAGAGTACTTTAATAAATCAGAGGGTTCCAAAATGTATTTTAATCCCTCACCTGCATTAATATAAATTTCATGACTAAAGATAAAATCTATAACCCTCCCCTATCAATTCTGGAAAATTCAAATATAAAAGAATCTGAATTTGAAGAACTATACCAATGGTCTTTAAACAAACCTGAAGAGTTTTGGGCATCTCAGGCGGAGAATTATCTGAGTTGGGATAATAAATGGTCTAAAGTAAAAGAGACTAATATAGAGAAAGGCGAAATCATATGGTTTAAAGATGCAAAATTAAATGCCTCTGTAAACTGCATTGATAGACATCTTCCTGAAAATGCTCAAAAAACTGCTTTCATATGGGAAGGAGATAATCCTGAAGAAGCAAAAAATATCAGCTATCAGAAACTTCACGACGAAGTATGCAAATTTGCGAATGTCCTTAGAGCTAGAAATGTAAAAAAAGGCGATAGAGTTTGTATCTATATGCCTATGATCCCCGAAGCAACATATGCGATGTTGGCTTGTGCGAGAATTGGGGCGATTCACTCTGTTGTTTTTGGAGGCTTTTCCCCTGAGTCCTTAAAAGACCGTATCCTGGATTCTGATTGCCAAACTGTTATAACTGCTGATGAGGGTTTGAGAGGAGGGAAAATTGTTCCTCTTAAGGAGAATGTCGATGATGCTCTTAAAGGATGTCCAGATGTCCATACTGTTTTAGTCGTCACCAGAACAGGGGCAGAGATTTCATGGAATGAGAACTGCGATGTTAGATTTGAAGAAATTTCAAAGGGTGTTCCTTCCAATTGCGAGCCAGAAATAATGGACTCCGAAGATCCCCTATTTATTCTCTACACATCTGGATCAACAGGTAAGCCAAAAGGAGTTTTACACACTACAGGTGGATATCTTCTGCAAGCTGCCATGTCTCACAAGCTAGTATTCGACTATAAGGATGATGAGATCTATTGGTGTACTGCAGATGTTGGCTGGGTTACGGGGCATTCTTATATTGTTTATGGGCCTCTAGCAAACGGTGCAACTTCATTAATCTTCGAAGGAATACCGACTTATCCTTCGCCTTCAAGATTTTGGGAAGTTATTGATAAACACAAAGTAAATATTTTTTATACAGCACCAACTGCACTAAGAGCTCTTATGGCACAAGGTGACGAATTTGTTAAATCATCGAGCAGAGATTCACTGAGAATCTTAGGGACAGTGGGAGAACCTATTAATCCTGAAGCCTGGGAATGGTATTTCAAAGTTGTAGGAGATTCTTCTTGTCCCATAGTCGATACCTGGTGGCAGACTGAAACTGGAGCCATGATGATTACCCCTGTAGCAGGATTTACTTCGATGAAGCCAGGAAGTGCCACAAAACCTTTTCTTGGAATTGAGCCAGCTCTTCTGGACGAAAGTGGAGAAGAAATTATAGGCGAGGGTTCCGGAAATCTTGTCATTAAATCTAGCTGGCCCTCTCAAATCAGAACGGTATATGGTGACCATCAGAGATGCATAGATACATACTACTCGATATATCCTGGGTACTACACAACTGGGGATGGAGCGAGAAGGGATTCAGATGGATATTATTGGATAACTGGAAGAGTAGATGATGTACTCAACGTATCTGGCCATAGACTAGGGACAGCAGAAGTTGAAAGTGCTTTAGTTCTTCATCAAGATGTAGCTGAAGCGGCAGTAGTTGGTTATGAACATGATATTAAGGGACAAGGTATCTATTGCTACGTAACTTTGATGTCTGGTATTTTGCCAGAAGAAGACCTCAAATCTGATTTAGTTAAACTAGTTGCAAAAGAAATAGGACCTATTGCTAAACCAGATATTATTCAATGGGCTCCTGGATTACCCAAGACAAGATCTGGTAAAATTATGAGAAGAATATTGAGAAAAATTGCCACCAACGAAATTGATAACTTAGGTGATACCACAACTTTAGCAGATCCATCTGTAGTTGATGAACTCATTGCAAATAGAGAGAATAAATAATGTCGCTAATAGATTTACTAAATAAAAAAAGCATCCTACCTCTTGAATCGGAAGCTTTGATTGGCAGAGAAGAGGAAGTTGAAGTTCCAGAGCACCACTTTGTAAAGGGAACGCCATTAAAAGGTCCTTTTCCAGATCACCTAAAACAAGCCATATTTGGAATGGGATGTTTTTGGGGTGTCGAGAGAAGGTTTTGGGAATTAGATGGCGTCTATACTACTTCAGCAGGATACGCTGGTGGATATACAAAAAATCCATCTTATAAAGAAGTTTGTACCGGTTTTACAGGACATAATGAGGTTGTGCTTGTTGTTTATGATCCTAATGTTGTAAGTTACGAATCCCTACTAAAGACTTTTTGGGAAGATCATGATCCTACTCAAGGCATGAGACAAGGGAATGATATGGGTACCCAATATAGATCAGGCATTTATTACTCCTCAGAGGAAGAGAAAGAAATCATTGCCGAGACAAAACAAAAATATCAATCTGAATTAGACCTAAATGGATTTGGCACAATTACGACTGAAGTTAAGGAAGCTGGTATCTTTTATTATGCAGAACATTATCATCAGCAATATCTAGCTAAAAATCCTGATGGTTATTGTGCTCTAGCCGGCACAGGGGTAAAAATTAATTAAACTCTTCCCAAATATATTCTTCGCCTTCTTTTGCAATAACCTTATCTTCTTCAAGTTTTATTAAATGGGCTAAAAGCGAAGCTTTTGCGATAGGAAATAAAGAGGAATCTACATCATCATAAACCCGTTCTACCAAAGATTCGGGCGTTCCTCGAGAAGCCTCTTTGAGGGCTGAAAATACCTTCTTCTCTCTTTCTAATCTATGACTGATTATCCAGTCAGCTACTTCATGAGGGTTTTCTAATACATCACCGTGACCAGGTGCGATCTTTTTAATATCATAGTTCTTAAGTTTTTCTAATGACTTTATATACTGATTCATATTCCCATCTGGCGGTCCTATAACGACAGTAGAGCCACTCATAATATGATCTCCTGTGAAAATAAATTTCTCTTCCTTCAGAATAAAGCAGAGATGATTAGAGGCATGACCGGGCGTATGAACCACTTCTATAGAAAATTCATTTTCTTTAAGCAATTCCCCATCTTCTAAAATTCTTTCCGGGCTAAAAGTTGTATCTTGATTTTTCGTAGAGTTCGTAAGCATGCCATAAGCTGGAATATCTAACTTGTTTTTAAGTAAACGAACTCCAGGAGAATGATCTGGATGTGTATGAGTCACGAGTATTTGTTTGATATTTTTAGAGGCAGCTAAAATGGCATCGATATGATCTTGCATAGCAGGTCCGGGATCAATAACTGTTACATCTTCATTACCTACTAGGTAGGTATTTGTACCAGGGCCAGTAAAAACACTTCCATTGCCAGCGGTAATCCTTCTTATTAAAGGGGAGATTTGTACAACCTTTTCAGCTTCCATTAATGGTCCTCGTAACCTTCATCTCCAGGAAGAAGTCCTACCATTTTTCCATCTTCCATAAAAAATTTAGGTTCAATTGCAGGAATTGTTGATGGGTCTATTAAGGATTTATCCTCTAGGAGTGTTTCGACATTTGAGTAACCACAAATACTCTCAAGATTTTTAATAGTGGGCATTATCAACAAAAGTTTTCCATCCTTTTGTTGTTGCAGAGCATCTTCAGGTCTTATCCATAAACTATTTACACTCTCTGAACCATCATGAAGACCTTCTTGACCTTGAGGTGCAATAGCTACAAAGAAACGAGTTGTATATCTTCTCTTTTCTATTTTAGGAGTTATCCAATGAGCCAAATAGGCAAGTCTTTCAGTAGCAAGGGTTAGTTTTTCATTGTTACACATCTCTTCCAATACAGCTTCTCCAGCATTCAGTCTATTTCTATACTCCATAAATCTATTCCTTTCATTAGAATCTGAGGGATCAAATGGAGAGCCATCTTCCCTAAATGCAATTAATATTCCCGCTTCCTCAAAACATTCCCTAATACAGGCCACCCAGTATGCTAGCCCTCCTTTTTCTTCACCTAGAATATTAGAAAGGTACTGATCAGATGAGCCAGTTGTTATTGCCTCCATATTATCCAAGCCATCTTCTGGATCTACTTTTCCACCAGGAAAAACAAAAGCACCTCCAAAATTTGCTTTAGATGCCCTTTCAACCAAAAAGACTTCTATTCCTTCGTCTTTAGAATCTCTAACCAATAAAACTGTTGCAGCAGCCTGAGGAACAGTCGGTTCTTCATTCGGGTCTGCCATCTGAGTATTTGCACCTTGTAATGGATTTTTCATAAATCGTCCTTATTGTCTAAGATTATAATAGACTAGCATCTTCAAAAACTTAATTAACTATAAATTTATTTCAAAGGAATGTCTAAATGATGAATTCTCATCCTGAATGGTTTAAAGAAGCCTTGTCCATACCAAAGGAACAAAGGAGTATAGATGTTGATGATGGAACTGTTCACTATCAACATTGGGGCGACGCAACTAAACCTGGCATGGTTCTAGTTCATGGCAGCGGAAGTCATTCTCACTGGTGGGACTTCATAGCTCCATTATTATTGGAAGATTTTCAGATTAGTGCAATAGATATGTCCGGAATGGGTGATAGTGATCATAGAGAAGACTACTCTGCTCAACTTTATGCTAAAGAAATCTTATCGGTAGCTGAAGACAGTGGCTTTTTTGAGATATCTGATCCAATAATTTGTGGACACAGCATGGGAGGTTTCATGAGTGCTTTTGCTGGCACTATATCTGACAAAAAGCTTGGGGGAATAATAATGATAGATTCACCCATCAGACCACCAACCTATGACTATTCAACTCATGTAAGAAGTGGGCCTATAAGAAGAATAAAAACCTATCCAACAAGAGATACGATTTTGGAGAGATTTAGGCTCACCCCAGAGCAGGAATGTGAAAATGAATTTTTAGTTAAATACATAGCTGAATGGTCTATAAGAGAAGTTGAAGATGGATATCAATGGAAATTTGACGATACAATATTTGATAAATTAGGTTTTTCTCATATGACAAAGAATCAAGCTTTTGAACTTAAATGTAATCTTGGAATTATTTACGGAACTGAAAGCAATATGATGACAGATGAAATTCTAAATTTTATGAGAGAGAATATTCCTGAGAATACTCCAATGTTGGCGATAGAAAAAGCAGCTCATCATGTTCTGTTGGACCAGCCATTAGATTTGGCAGCAGCTATAAAGGATATTGCAAAAAAATGGGTTTGATTCAGTGATAAAAATTTTTTTCCTTCTTGTTTTTTTATACTTTTCCTTCTCAATCCATAAATCGTTACACAAAGAAGAAATATCTTATGGCTGTACATCAATCAGTGTGCTGATGTTTGTTGATGTGATGCTTCTTCTTTTGATTTACTTTACTATTTTTGAATAAATCAGGATCTTGGAGGTAAGCCTTTTATGAGACTTAATGAACGTAATGGAGCACCTTCTTTTCTAAACTTAGATAGCTCTTGATACTCGGGATCGTTATACCATTCGTCTGCTGCAGCTTCAGACGGAAAAGAAAATATTATTACTCGACCTCCAGATAGAGGTTCTGGCCCCTCCAGATGTCTAAATGAGTCATCAAATGTTAAAAACTCACCACCATGTTTTTTTAGGATGGGGAAAAAACCTTTTTCATATTTAAGATAAGTATCTTTATCTTCAATTTCCAGATTTACAACCATATATACTTTCACAGCTTCCATAGGAATCTCCCGTCGGTTTAATTCAATTTATATCAGTTTCTAAGAAAGATAGTAAGATACTTGAGATAATTTAAGAAGAAATACTTTATGACTGAAAAATTGAATCTCTTTATAGGCGGTAGCTCAGTTATGAGTACTACAAAAAATTGGATTGAAGTTCTAAACCCTGCAACACAAGAAGTTCTTTGTGAGGCTCCATGCGCTACTGATGACGAAATTGATAATGCAGTAGCTTCTGCAAAAGAAGCTTTTTTCTCTTGGAGGGAAACTCCTCCTCCTGAAAGATCTCGAGTCATGATGAAATATCAAGATCTTCTTAAAATTAACCAAGATGAAATAGCCAAAATTCTTAGTAAAGAGAATGGAAAAACTTTTGAAGATGCCAAGGGTGACTTATGGAGAGGTATAGAGGTTGTTGAGCAAGCAGCGAATATAACACCTCTATTAATGGGCGAAACTGTTGGAAATGTTGCAAGAGAAATAGATTCTTATAGTTATACTCAGTCTCTAGGTGTTTGTTTAGGCATTACTCCATTCAATTTTCCTGCCATGATACCTCTGTGGATGTTTCCGATGGCGATAGCCTGTGGCAACACATTCATCCTAAAGCCTTCTGAGCAAGATCCTATGACCTCCAATAAACTTGCAGAACTTTTTACAGAAGCTGGAGCACCTCCAAATCTCCTTCAGGTAATCCATGGCGCAAAAGATCAAGTAGACCAGCTTATTAGACACCCTGATATAAGAGCTATTTCATTTGTTGGATCAGTTCCCGTCGGCCAATATATTTATAAAACAGGAACTGATCATCTAAAAAGAGTTCAATCTTTTGCTGGGGCTAAGAATCATATGGTTGTAATGCCAGATGCCAATAGAAATAAAACTATTGATAGTTTGGTGGGATCTTCAGTTGGAGCAGCTGGTCAAAGATGCATGGCGATCAGTGTTGCCGTATTCGTGGGTTCTTCGAAGGAATGGATAGAAGACCTGAAGAAAGAAATGGCAATGGTGAAACCAGGCCCATGGGATTCTGAAGAATCTGGGTTTGGGCCTGTCATTAGTGCTCAAGCTAAAGAAAAGATTATTGGTTTGATAGAAAAAGGCAAAAGCGAAGCAACATGCCTGATAGATGGAAGCAAATGTGAAGTTGAAGGATTTCCAGATGGGAACTGGATTGGTACTACCCTATTTTCTGGTGTAAAAACTGAATCTGAAATATATAAAACAGAGATATTTGGGCCTGTTTTACTCTGTATGGAAGTTAATACTTTAGAGGAAGCAATAAAATTAATTAATGCAAATCCATACGGTAATGGAACTTCTATATTTACAGCCTCTGGTAGTTCTGCAAGAAAATTCAGACATGAAATTGAAGTTGGTCAGGTAGGTATAAATGTACCTATACCAGTTCCACTACCTTTCTTTTCATTTACTGGTTGGAAACAATCTTTTTATGGAGATCTTCATGCCTATGGGAAGCAGGCAGTTAGGTTTTATACAGAGACCAAGACTGTAACTGAAAGATGGTTTGAAGAAGATGAAAAAAGCACAAAAAACTTAACCATCAATCTGGAGTAGTTCATGGATTTCGATTTAAATTCTGATCAAAAACATTACAGGGACTTAGCAAAAAGCTTTTCTGATAAAGAACTGAAACCTAATGCCGCGGAATGGGATAAAGAAGCTTTTTTTCCAAAAGAAACTCTTATGAAAGCTGGAGAGTTAGGTTTCTTGTCACTCTATGTTGATACTAATCTAGGAGGAATGGGTTTAGGTAGACTTGATGCTTCGATAGTTTTTGAGCAGCTAGCCCAAGGATGCACAAGCACTACGGCCTTTATGACAATCCATAATATGGCGATTTGGATGGTCAGTAAATTTGGTTCGGAAGAATTAAAAAGAGAATGGTTTCCTCAACTTAGCTCAGGTGAGAAGCTTGCCTCTTATTGTTTGACTGAACCTGGTTCAGGTTCAGATTCGGCTTCTTTGCGCACTACAGCTAAGAAAGACGGTGATAATTTCATTCTAAATGGCTCAAAGGCTTTCATATCAGGATCTGGATCTACAGATTGTCTTGTGTTAATGGCCAGAACAGGTGATTCAGGTGCAAAAGGTATTTCATGTTTCCTAATTCCAGCTGATTTACCAGGTATAGAGTATGGGAAAAATGAGCCTAAGATGGGATGGAAAAATCAACCAACAAGATTGGTATCTTTGACCGATGTTATAGTCTCTAAAAAGAATTTAGTAGGAGAAGAAGGTAATGGTTTCAAAATTGCCATGCAAGGATTGGATGGAGGACGAATAAATATAGCAACCTGCTCTATAGGAACAGCTCAATCGGCTTTAGAAGAAGCCCAGAACTATATGAATCAAAGAGAACAATTTGGGAAAAAGATATCTGAATTCCAGGCGATGCAATTCAAGATTGCTGATATGGTCACTGAACTTATTGCAGCCAGAACTATGACAAGACTTGCAGCTTCAAAAGTTGATAAAAATGATGCTGAAGCAACCATCTATTCTGCAATGGCAAAAAGATTTGCTACTGATGTAGGCTTTAATGTTTGCAATGAAGCTCTTCAAATATTTGGAGGTTACGGATATATTCAAGAGTACCCTTTAGAAAGATATGTAAGAGATGTAAGGGTCCATCAAATACTAGAAGGTACTAACGAAATTATGAAAATGATAATTGGGCGAAGAATGATAATGGAAGATGCAGCCTCAATAATCCAATGAAAATTATGACTGAAAAATTAATACTCGAAAAAATAGATAATATTGCCAAGATTACCATTAATAATCCTAGCGCTAATACATGGGATCTTGAGAGCCTAGCAGGATTAGAAGAAATTATTGAGCATCTCAATCAAGATGATGAAATCTTTTCTTTAGTTATCACTGGACAGGGAGAAAAGTTCTTTTCGGCAGGTGCTGACCTTAAAGTATTCCAAGAAGGAGGGAAAGATGCAGCCATGGAAATGAGTAATGCATTTTCAAATGCCTTCGACTCGCTCAGTAAATTTAGAGGTGTATCTATAGCCGCTATAAATGGATTTGCCATGGGAGGGGGACTTGAGTGTGCATTAGCTTGTGATATTAGAGTCGCTGAAGAAAAAGCTGTACTTGCCCTGCCTGAACCTAAAGTAGGTTTATTGCCGTGCGGAGGTGGAACTCAAGTACTACCAAGATTAGTTGGGGAAGGCTGGGCTAAAAGAATTATTTTAACCGGTGAGCAGATTAATCCTGATCAGGCTCTTCGAATCGGTTTAATAGAAGAAAAAGTGGAAGATGGAAAGGCTCTAGAAACCGCTTTGTTGATAGCCACTTCCGTTGCAAACCAAAGTCCTATTAGCATTGCACAGTGCAAGAAGTTAATTCATAAAGCACGTCTATCTAACAAACCTTATCAAGAAGAACTTGAACCTTTTGTAAATTTATTTGATACAAAAGACCAAAAAGAAGGCGTTGAAGCATTCTTAGATAAAAGAAAACCAAACTGGCAAAATGCCTAATGATGAATTATTGGTAGAGATACTTGAGTGCCAAAATAATACTAGAACCGGCCATATAACTCTCAACTCTCCTGAAACATTAAACTCATTAACCTTAAATATGGTTAATGAGATCTCTAATCTATTAGACAAATGGGAAGCTGATCCCAAAATAAAGATCATAATAATAGATGGTTCAGGAGATAAGGCCTTTTGTGCTGGAGGAGATATCAGAGCATTATATGAGTCAATGTGTTCTCGAGATGGTCCAATTTTTGCAGAAACGTTTTTTGAGTCTGAATATAGACTAGACTACAAGCTACATAATTTTCCCAAACCTATAATTTCTATCATAGATGGTATTGTTATGGGTGGTGGCGCAGGCTTGATGTTTGGAAGTAGTTATAAGATTTCTACAGAAAGAACGAAATTTGCCATGCCAGAAATTGGTGTTGGATTATTCCCAGATGTAGGATTTACATCTGTAATAAAAGATTTACCTGAAGGCCTTGGTCTTTATATTATGCTAACTTCAACTCAGTTAAATGCTGCCGATACCCTATTTTGTAATTTGACGGATTGTTCATTAAGCTCAGAAGATCTAGAAAAATTTTTCAGAGAGGTCCAGGAAACCGAATGGAAAGATAAGAAAAAAGATAACTTAAAAATACTGAATGCAATTGTTCAACAAGATGGTTACATAAAAAAATTAAATAATTTTCCTAAGAGCAAGCTCAAAGATGAATTAAGCAACATTCAGTCACTTACTAATGCTTCAAATCTAATTGAAGTTTCTGAAAATATTCTGTCAAATCCAAGTAAAGACGAGTGGTATTTGAAAGGTAAAGAATCATTGAAGAGAGGGAGTCCTACATCTGCACATCTGATTTGGCTGCAATGTCAGAATTCATTACATTTAGATCTCAAGGAAGTATTTCAATTTGAACTCAACCTAGCGATTCAAATAACTAGGATAGGAGACTTCAAGGAAGGTATACGCGCATTAATAATAGATAAAGATAATGAAGCTAAATGGAAATATGATTCAATATCAAATACACCATCATTATGGCTTGAGAGGCATACTGATTTAGCCTGGGATACAAATCCTTTGGAGGATCTCTGAGATGAAAAAAATAGGTTTTATAGGGTTAGGCAATATGGGTCTACCAATGGCTAATAATATTTTAAAAACAGGAATTGAAGTTAACGCTTTTGACTTATCTGAGAAAGCTCTAAATCAGGCTGAAAATTTAGGAATGTCAATCAAGCAAAATTCTGAAAGCGTTTTAGAAGATATAGATGCTCTCATTACAATGTTGCCAAATGGGAGCTCAGTAGAAAAAATCTTTTTAGATGATAATTTGCTCGAAGGGATTAATAAGCAAACGCTTATTATTGAATCGTCCACTATCAGTCCTGAAATAAGTAAGAAGGTTTCCAAGATGGCTGAAAATTATGGCATTTCAATGCTTGATGCTCCGGTGTCTGGAGGCGTAAAAGGAGCTGAATTAGGAAATCTTACATTTATGGTAGGCGGAAGCGAAGCTGATCTCCAGAAAGGTTCAAGTCTTTTTAAAATTATGGGAGACAAAATATTTTATGCAGGGGAATCTGGTTCCGGTCAAATTGCTAAGCTCTGTAATAATATGTTACTGGCTGTTCATATGTGTGGAACTGCAGAAACTCTCGCTTTAGGTGTAAATAACGGATTAGATCCAGTAGTTCTCTCTGAAATTATGAAAAACAGTTCAGGAGGAAATTGGTCTCTAGAGAAATATAATCCTTATCCAGGAGTGATGAAGACAGCCCCCGCTAGTGAAGATTATTCTGGTGGATTCTTAAATACCTTGATGCTTAAAGATCTAAACTTAGTGTCAGAATTAGCTCTTCAATCTGAATCAAGTACCCCTATGGGTAAACTTGCTTTGCAGCTGTATGAGGAGATGAAAGATCAAGGTTTTGGTACACTAGATTTCTCAAGTATTCAAAAAAAGTACCTCTGATAATTAAGGGAGAAAGATGTCTT
>CACBUE010000021.1 GCA_902542325.1 uncultured SAR86 cluster bacterium
TATACTCCTCAGAATAAACTCGAAAGGAGATTCCCATTGATTTAATAGCTGACTCAGTGGCATTATTTATTTCATTTAGATCATTTGGACTTAAAGATCCTAGAAACTTACCTATTTTCTTTGTGTGAGTTCTGAAGCCTTGAGATGTGTTGAGATATTCATCAAAAAAAGGTGATGTTTGATAGTTTTTCCATGAAATAGCCACTTCAATTTATATGCAACTAGCAAGCCAAAACATTTTGGTTCTTTATCGTAAATAATGCACTTTTTAAGTGCTGTTTGTAGCTTAAAAAGAATCTAATAATTTATGAGATTTCTTCCTGAGTGCCTTTTGCAGGCCTTATATAAAAAAAATGGCAGAGAGTTAAAAAAAGATTAAACTGGCATAAGTATTGCATGTTCTTGTGGGAGGTCATATGTCTTACTGTCTAGCAATTAAAGTAGATGAAGGTTTAGTATTTGCTTCTGATTCCAGAACCAATGCGGGGTTAGATAATATAAATACTTATTCAAAAATGTTTACCTATAACGTAGGTGACAGGGCTTTTGTTATTCTAACAGCTGGAAATCTCGCTACATCACAAGCGGTATATCACCAACTCGAGAAAGATCTAAATGCAGATAATCCAGAAATGAACCTTAATCTTTGTGAGGATATTGAAGCTGCTGCTCAATATGTTGGAAGGCTAAGTGTTTCTAGTTCGAACCAGTCCCTAGAAGTTCAAAATCAATCTTCCATGTTGGGATCATTTTTTATTTTAGGTGGACAAATCAAAGATCAAGAACCAAATCTATTGTTGATTTATCCAGAGGGTAACTTCATTTATGTTTCAAATGAACAACCCTACCTACAAATAGGTGAAACTAAGTATGGAAAACCAATACTTGATAGGATGATAAATAAGGATACTCCTATTGGAGATTCAGCAAGAGTAGCCCTTCTTTCTCTGGATTCAACTATGAGAAGTGACCTAACTGTCGGACCACCAATCGATTTTGTGGTTTATAAAAAGGATCAAATACATTTAGATTATCAAGGAAAGTATGAATTTATGTCACCTTATTTCAAAGAAATGTCAGAAACCTGGGCCCAAAAACTCTCAGATGCAATTCACACTTTACCGAAGTTCGAATGGGAAGAAGAGGATAAGGTAAATTAAAGATATTTCTTAAAAAACATCCAGACTGTTTCAGAAGCACTTATTTCATCTTCTCCAGAACCGAAATAGTATCGAAGTATTGGGTTATTCCACCAAGTCAATTTTACTCCCGCTCCTGGCCAAATATGTCCACCCCCTTCTATTCTGTACATCCATACTTCAGTTTCATCACCGTCAGTCCAATATCTTTCAAAAAATATATCATTAGGCGCTCCTTCAGCTTTACTTAATATTAATTCTTCTGATTTCTGAGCCAATTTATATTTTTCAACAAAAAAGTCTATAGTTTCCGGTAAGCCATAATATGCACCCCAACCGGTTGAATTATTTATATCACCATCAAAAAAAGAGATGTCATCAGCCGTTCCATGAATTTCAAATATCGGAACGGGATTATCTAACTCACAATTATCCATTGTTTGTTTCATCATGACTCCCGTGACAGAAGCAAGAGCTTTAAATAAATCAGATGATGTGCATGCCAATAAGTATGCCATATCACCTCCATTAGACATCCCTGTTGCAAAGGCCTTTTGCCTTTTGAGATTAAATTCTTGAGTCAGGGAATTTACTAAATATCTAATGAATGACACATCATCTACAGTTGAATCAGAATGAAAATCATAACCTACTTGAAAGAATGTATTACCATCACTACCCACCGTTCCCTGAGGGTAAACAGCAATGAAACCCTCCCTATTTGCTATATCATTCATGCCAGAATAGGTCATAATAGTTTCAGCACTACTTGTATACCCATGTATGACAAATACTAAAGGAGAATCTTGATTTATATTAGATGGAACATGAATAATATAGTCTCTCTCTAATCCGTCATGAATCACAGTCCTATGCTCACTCATGAGATTTAACGAGCAAAACAATATTAAAAACAAAAATTTAAATTTCATTTAATTTTCCTGGTGAAATCGTATCAATCTTTCACCTGCTTTCTCATAAAATAAAAAAGGATTATGATCTATTCCGTCGACGGCTAAGAAGTCGTGTTCTATGGAGAATTTCTCTAAGTAGGAACTATACTCTTCTATACTTTCAAAATTCATATCCTCTCTTCCTGACCAAAGTAGTAGTTTAGGTGTCCTTTTTCCAGAATCCTTATGTATCTTTGCTAGGGACCATGCATCATTCCCTTTACCAACATAGTAGATTGACTCATCTTCATCTCTTGGCTCATCTTCATATCCATTATTGTCTTGAATAAGCTTCTCTGTCATATAAGAAGCACCTCCAGCTGCAACAGTACCAAAGAGTTCTGGGTACTTGAACATATATCGTGTTGCACCTCTTCCTCCCTCAGAAAAACCTTCAAGACCTCTAGCATTTCTTTTCGGAATTGTTCTATATTTTTCATCTATATATGGAATAAGCTCATTAATGAAAATATCTTCTCCAAATGAGTTTTTTTCCTCAGAGTTGTAATGACTTAATTCTCCACCGTTCACAAAGATATATAGAGCAGGATCAATAGATACCGCAGAAAAGGTATCCTGTAAAAAATTAGAGATATTTACTGACCTAGCTTCATTACCAGGCCTGCCCCCATGAAGATAATAAACAGTTCTAAATCTTTTGTCTGGATCTTCAAAATAGATATCAGGAATGTAAATGTAGTATCCGACAGGTAAATTCATTGAAGTACTATTGAAAGTACCTCTTTTTAACTGTGTTGGTAGACTAAACTTCTCATTTACTTCATTTACCCAAGAAAACTCTCTGGAATACTCTTTTATGAACTCTCTGAGTTCATTCTTACTAATTAAGTTATTTCGATTAGAGTCAACTAAAGTAAATATCCCTTTTGGCCATTCTTCTATTTCTATAGATCCATTTGAGTTTTTGTCTTGCTCTTGGAATGAAAAATAAACGCCTAGCTCAATACCAATGAAAGTTAATATATTTTTTGATTGAACTAATACGACTAAAAAGAAAATACTTACAAGTATCCACCCTAATCTCATTGTTTACTTACTGCATATCCCCAATAATTATACCCAGCAATCTTAGGAGTACTTGGGAGATACATTTCTTCCATCTCAACAATGTCGAAGCCTGATTCTTGGATTAGATCTGGAATCTTTCGATCAATATTGCAACCACCTGCAATTAATCCCCAGAAAGGATTAATTCTTTTCTGCCATTTCTTTATATTCGCATCTGGAGCTACGCCATGTTCACAAAAAATCATTTTGCCATCATTTTTAAGTACTCTTTTAATTTCAGTATTAGCTCTATGTACTTCTGGAATAGTGCACATAGTGTAAGTAACCAAAACGGTGTCAAAATAGTTATCCGGTAATGGCATTTCTTCAGCCCCTGAAGAAACAAATTTGACATCTATCCCTTGTTGGATAGCGACTTCTTTAGCCATTTTACTGAGTTCTTCAGAAGGATCTAACCCCCATAATTCTTCGATTTTAGAGTTATCATAAAAAGGTAAATTGAGACCGGACCCAATTCCTATCTCTAAAACCTTTCCCTCAGCATGAGGAACAACTTTTTTTCTTTGGTAAGAAACCGGTTTAGATCCGCAGGCACAATTTAGAAATTTTGGCAGTACATATTTTTCGTATAAACTCATAGAACTAATCTAATACGTAGAAGAATTAAAGGCAATGACAATGAATGAGAACCTAGAAAATAAAGTTTGTTTAATAACTGGTGCAACAAATGGAATCGGTGAAGAGTCAGCAAAAGAACTTAATAAGATGAGAGCCGAAATAATATTTATTGCTAGAAACCCAGAAAAAGGTAACCGGTTAAAAGAACAACTTCTAAAGGAATCGGGAAGGGAGGCAACCATGATAGTAGCTGATCTATCTTCCCAAGCAGAAGTCAAACAAGCAGCTGAGGCATTTTTGTCCATGGAGAAACCTCTAGATATTCTGCTCAATAACGCAGGTATTATGAATAGAGAAAGAAATGAAACTATTGATGGCCTTGAGGAAGTTTTCTCAGTAAATCATCTAGCATACTTTACCTTTACTCTGTTATTGGCTGAAAAGCTTAAGAACACAAGCGGATCTAGAGTTGTAAATGTTGCGTCTGGTGCTCATCAATTCGTCAAAGATATGAATTTTGAAGATTTACAGTCAGAAAAAACCTTCAGACCCATGCAAGTTTATGGGCAATCCAAACTTGCAAATATATTATTTACAAAATCTCTCTCTGAAAAACTTTCAAGTTTTGGTGTAACTGTTAATTGCTTGCATCCAGGCTTTGTAAGCACAGGTATAGGATCAAACAATAATCAGGGGCTATGGCCTTTTCTCATGTTCTTAGCAAAGCCTTTTGCAAGAAAGACAGATAAAGGAGCAGAAACTTCGATCTACTTATGCTGCTCTTCTGAAGTCAAAGATACAACCGGAGAATATTTCGTAGACTGTAAAATTGAAAAAATTTCAGAAGCAGCAAAAGATCCGAAGCAAGCCGCCAGACTTTGGGAGATAAGCGAAGAAATTACGGGATTGAAATTAAATTGATGAAAGCGGATCTACATCAATAGACCACCTAACTTGCTTTGTTAATTTAGGTTCATAAAGCCTAGACTGCATAACATCTAAAAATTTATGTAAATTTGATCTGCTGCTTGAAAAAATACTCAACTCCCATCTATAAACGCCAGATTTTTTCTCCATGATAGATGGAAAAGGGCCTACGATACGAACATTCGAACTTATCTCTTTCTCTATTTTTGATTGATTCAATAATTTTAAAATGAAATCTCTACTGACTAAGCTTTTTGGTGATTCTGCAAAAATTTTAGCTTGAAATGAAAATGGAGGGATCTTGTAACTTTTTCTTTCTTCTAATAATTTTTTTGCAAACTTTTCATAACTACCGGTGATAATTTCCTCTATTTGAGGATGGTCAAGGCAATAAGATTGCAAAATTACTCTTCCCGGTTTTTTATCTCTTCCTGCCCTACCAGCGACTTGAGTCATAAGCTGAGCAACTCTTTCACTACCTCTGAAGTCTGCGCTAAATAGACCCGAGTCCGCATCGATTATTCCGACTAATGTTACATTGGGAAAATGATGACCTTTTGCAAGAAGTTGTGTACCCAGCAAAATAATAGGCTCTCCTTTTTTAATTTCATCAAAATATTCATTAAGACTCTCTTTCTTTCTTGTTGAGTCACTATCTATTCTTAGAGTCTTTATATCGGGAAAGTGACTACTTAAAAACTCTTCAACTCTCTCTGTTCCAAAACCATATGTAAGGAAATCATCAGAATCACAAGACGGGCACTTACTTGGGTAAGGCTTCTGTGCTTCGCAGTGGTGACAATGTAATTTAAGTGGGTTCTTATGAACTGTCATAAGGGCATCACATCTGTCGCAATTTGAAATCCAGCCACAAGCCCTACAAATCATTGAAGGTGCGTAACCTCTTCTATTCAAAAATATTAATACTTGATTACCTTTATCAAGTTCAGTTTGAGTGGCCTCTAGAAGCTCTTTACTAAGCCCTTCATGTAGCTCTTTGCCTTTTAAATCTACAGCGTGATATGTAGGTAAGTTTGCTCCAGTTGCTCTTTTGTTCAATTTCAATACTTTGTACTTATCTTCCTTTACGTTTTTTAGGGTCTCCAAAGATGGTGTTGCAGATGCTAGTACAACTGGTATCTTTTCGAGTTTAGCTCTATACAGAGCCATGTCTCTTGCTGAATAGCGAAATTTCTCCATCTGTTTAAATGATAGGTCATGCTCTTCATCTACAACGATGATGCCGAGATTTTTCATTGGCAAAAATACACTCGAACGAGTACCAATGATTATATCAACCAAACCTCTAGATGCTCCCAACCATGCATCAACTTTTTCTCGCTCGTTTTTAGCGGAATGAAAAGACATTACTCTATCTCCAAAATATTCTCGAAATCGCTCTTCAGCTTGAGGGGCGAGTCCTATTTCTGGGATGAGTATTAATGCTTGTTTGCCTTCATTAATGACCTCCTGGATTGCTTGCAAGTAAACTTCAGTTTTTCCACTTCCTGTAATGCCATCTAATAAAAACGTGATATTTTTATCCTTAGCTTTTTTAATAGCATTAACTGCTTTAATTTGCTCCGGGTTAAGTTGCTTAGGTGAAGATAACTGTTTGTTTTCTAATTTCTTATAAGGAGATAACTCTCTTGAAAACCTATTAACAAATCCTTTTTCAATTAGACCATTTACTGCAGCATTACTTATCCCAAAAGCCTGAGCAGATTTTAATGTCATTTCTTTCTTGTCTTTCAGTATGGAAATTAGTTTCTGTTGACTCGGTGCTCTTGTAAGGGTCTCTTCTTCCAAAAAAGAACCTTTGGAAGTTAATTCTAAATATTTACTCTCTCTAAATTTTGCTTCTTTACCCTTTCTTAAAGAAGGAGGGAAAAAATAAGAAATGATTTCTCCAAGTGGATAATGATAATAACGTGACGACCACTCGGCTAGGTTGATTGAATTAGAATCTAATAAGGGAACCTCATCGAGAATCTCTTTAATATATTTATATTTCCTATTTGAAGATTTATCTCTTTCAGAAAAACTCCAGACAACTCCCACCAATGTTCGTTTTCCAAAAGGGACCAAAACTCTTGAACCTTGTTTTAGTAAATTAGAATTATTCTTTGGAGGTAGGTACGAAAATTTCTCCATCAAAGGAATAGGTATGAGAACTTCTACTAAATCTAAACTCATGAACTAATTATCAGTCATTGTTTTTAAAATTATGCATTTGCCTTGTTTTGCCTGTCTGTTATAGTGCTCCACCATATTTTTATTTACAAGATTTATAGATGAAAAAAGACATTCACCCAGAATATAGAGAAGTACTATTTCATGACACAAGTGTTGATGAATACTACCTTGTACGCTCTACTTTAAGCACAGATCAGACAAAAGAATATGAAGGAAAGACTTATCCCTATTGTGTGTTAGATATCTCATCTGCTTCACATCCTTTTTATACTGGTAAACAAAAACTTGTAGATACCGGCGGAAGGGTTGATAAATTTAGAAAACGTTTTGGAAACAAGACGAAGGCTGCTCCGGTAGCTGAGCCTGCTACAGAAGAAGCGCCTCTTGAAGAGGTTGTAGTCGAGGAAGCTGTTACAGAAGAGGTTGCTACTGAAGAACCAGTTGTTCAAGAAGCATCAAGTGAAGAAACTCCTGCTGAGGAAGATACATCAGAAGATAAATAAATAAACCACTCGAAAAAAAAGACGCATAAAGCGTCTTTTTTTATACATATCTGGTTTAGTTATTTTGCTCATTAATTCTCACCGATATGAATTCTATTATTTTTTTTGATATCTTCTTTTTATTTTGTTTTTTGAGAAGTTGCTTCTCTTCGTTCGTTATAAGAGTAACTTCGTTCTCTTCTGAATCAAATCCTATAGATTTATCAGACACATCATTGGCCACGATCAAGTCTAGTCTTTTATTTTTAAGTTTATTTTCAGCATTTACTATGAGTTTGTCTGTTTCAGCTGCAAAACCTACAACATATGGTCTATCTTCTAACTCGCTAACAAACTTTAAAATATCCTCGTTTTCTTTTAACTCCAATATCATTGGCGAATTATCTCCAGTTTTCTTTATTTTGGAATCTTTAACTTCAGTAGGACTATAATCCGAAACTGCTGCTGTTCCGATATAAACATCCATCTCTTTGATATGATGTTTGACTGCATCAGACATTTCTTTTGCAGTCTTAATTGCAATTACATTACAGTTCGATGGTGGTTCTATATTTACCGGACCGCTGATCAAAGTAACTTGTGCACCTTGTTCAATTGCAGCATGAGCAAGACTATATCCCATCTTTCCAGAACTCCTATTTGTGATAAACCTTACAGGATCAATTGGCTCCTGAGTGGGGCCAGCAGTAATAAGGACTCTTTTACCTGACATAACTCCTTTATCAAAAGAAGATGAAAATACCTCTAATATCTCTAGTGGTTCTAGCATTCGTCCAAGACCAATATCTCCACATGCTTGCTCACCAGAACCTGGTCCACAGATACCAAAATCTTGGTTAAGTAATTTATTTAAATTGTCTTGAGTTCTATTATCCCTCCACATCGCTTGGTTCATGGCTGGAGCTATAGCTATTGGACCATCAAAGGCAAGTGTGACAGTTGATAAGAGATCATCCCCTCTTCCAGAGGATAGTCTAGCTATAGTATTTGCAGTTGCAGGTGCAATTAGTATTCCATCTGCCCACTTTGCTAACTCTATATGTCCCATAGCCGCTTCAGCTTCAGCATCAAGTAGTTCGGTAGACACTCTATTGCCTGATAAGGCCTGTAAAGTGAGAGGAGTTATAAATTCTTCAGCAGACTTAGTCATTACAACCCTTACTGATGCACCAGACTTCTTAAGATGTCTCACAATTTCAGCAGATTTATAAGCTGCAATGCCACCAGTAACGCCTAATAAAATATTTTTGTTTGCTAATGATTTCAATATTTATCTCTATGTAAAATAGATTATAGCGGCTTATTCTTGCTTGCTGTCAATGCTTCTGGTATAAAACGCGGCTCTATATAGGAATTTTTAATAAAGTTATGTCTAAAGTTTGCCAAGTAACAGGGAAAAGGCCTCAAGCAGGAAACAATGTTTCGTTTGCCAAAAACAGAAATAAGAGAACTTTTCAACCAAACCTTCACAAACACAGGTTTTGGGTAGCATCTGAAAATAGGTATATAAGCCTTACTGTTTCTGCAAATGGACTAAGAACCATCGATAAAAATGGTATTGATACTGTCCTTGCTAAGATAAGAGCTAGAGGAGAAAAAATATGAGAGAAAAAATTAGATTAGTATCCTCTGCTGGAACTGGCCACTTCTACACAACTGATAAGAATAAGTCTGCAATGCCTGACAAAATGGAAATTAAAAAATTCGATCCAGTTGTCAGAAAGCACGTTATTTATACAGAAGCAAAAATTAAATAATCCCTGCAGCTTCCTTTATTAAACGTTGTTTGAGTGGCTTAGTTTTATTTGCAAAATCAAAAGCAAAACTTCTTCCCAGCTTTACTATGAGATTTTCAGATCCAAACCCTCTTTTAAAGGCTTCCATAAGAGCTATCATCTTATAACTCTCAGGTTCCCTTCTTCTGCTATAAGATTTAAGCATCTCCTCATCATATAAAATCTTGCCCGATCTATTAGCTGATATCACTAATTCAGTGATCTCTTGTGCATCTGCAATCCCCAAATTTAAACCCTGACCTGCCAAGGGATGGATTGTATGAGCTGAATCTCCTATCAAGACTGCTCTACCTTTATAGAATTTTTTAGCATGTAGTTGATGCAATGGGAATGAATTGATCATTTCATTAAAAGAAATATCACCAAATTTGCCCTCTGTTTTTAATCTTAATTCTTGACTCAATTCATCATTATCTAATTCGAGGAGTTTCTTGCCATAAGCTTTATCGGTAGACCAGATTAATGAGGCAACATTTTCTCCAACCATTAATGGCAACAAAGCAATCGGGCCTGTATCAGTAAATATTTGAAAAGCAGTCTTATCGAGCGGAACTTCTGTAGTTACTGAGGATACAATCGCAAGCTGTTCATAGCTCCATGTTCTTATAGGTATCCTGCTAAAATCTCTAACTTTTGAAAGTGAACCATCCGCTCCGATAAGAAGTTCAGAAGCAATCCTTAAACCTGAATCAGATGTCAATTCTATTTTATTCTGATCTTGACTAATTTCTTTTAGAGACTCTTCTTCAATTAGTGTGACTTCGGAGATTTGTTCTAACTTGCTGTAAATTGACTCAAGGATAATATTATTATGGACTATGACACCAAGGTCGTTTCTTGAAATTTCCTCTGCTTTAAATTGAACAAAAGATGAGCCCTCTGCATCCCAAACATATATTTCATTAAATTCTTGAGCATTTTTCTTGATATCCTCCAATATCCCAACATCTCTAAGCGATGCTATTGAAGATAGATTTAGAGAAGTAGTTTTTCCTATATAAGGATTAGATAATATTTGAGATGGTTTTCCTCGGTCAATTAAGCAAGTCTTAACCCTTGATTTACCCAAATATAATGCCGCTAAGGCACCAGAAATACCTCCTCCTACAACAGATACTTGATAGTCCACTTAACCTTGAACAGTTTGTTCAACTTCTTCAATAGTCCTCGGAACATCAGGTGTGAGAAATTCATTGCCAGAATCATTAATTACAATGTTGTCCTCTATCCTTACACCAATTCCCTTCCACTTATCATCAACATCTTCAAGAGAATCTAAAATATAAATTCCGGGTTCTATTGTCATAACCATCCCTTTTTCTAGTTCTCTCCAGTCGCCATCTTTTTTATAAGCACCTACATCATGAACATCCATACCAAGCCAGTGACCAATTCGATGCATATAGAATTTTGAATAAAGACCTTTTTCAATATTTTCTTCTTTAGAACCATTCAATAAACCTAGAGACAAAAGTCCTTCAACAAGAACTTCTACTGATTTTTCATGCATCAAATTCCACTTGTTACCAGGTTGAGCTTGCTCGATAGACTGTTTATGTGACTCTAGTACTATCGTATAAATCTCTTTTTGCTCGGGAGAAAATTTTCCATTTACAGGGAATGTTCTTGTTACATCCGAGGCGTAATACTGATACTCACATCCGGCATCAACAAGAACCAAATCTCCGTCCTTTAATTCCGCATTATTTTCAACATAATGCAAAATACAAGAATTATTTCCTCCGCCAACAATTGAATTATAAGCAGGAGATCTTGCACCATTTTTATTAAATGCATACAGATACTCAGCTTCTAATTGGTACTCAAACATACCTGGAGTTACTGCTTGCATAGCTCTGATATGAGCTTCCGTGGTTATATCGGCTGCATGCTTCATGATGTCCAACTCATGGTCTTCTTTGATAAGTCTCATTTCATGCAGGATGGAATCTAATGACAAAAGATTTTCTGGAGGTTCAGCTCCCGCTCTCATATTCTTTCTAATATCTTCAATCCAATGATTAATCTTAGAATCTATCCCACAAGGTGAACTCATAGAAAAATAGATATTCTTAGACCCCTTAAGAAGTTCGGGCATTAATTGATCTACAGAATTAATACTATAGGACGCATCAGCCCCATATTCTGATATTGCTCCTTCTTGTCCAGTTCGAAAGCCATCCCATTGCTCTCTTAGTGGATCTCTATCTCTACAAAAGATAATAAATTTCTCATTAGCATGATTAGGTCTTATCAAGATCAATGATTCAGGTTCTTCGTAACCAGATAAGTAATAAAAATTGCTATCTTGTCTGTAAGCATAGTCGGTATCTGAGATTCTCGATTTTACAGAGGCAGATGCAATGATAATTGCAGAATCATCCAAAACTTTATGAGCTAGGTTCGATCTTCTTTCAGAAAAGTTATTTTTCATGGCATTAACAAGCAATAAACAATTTTATAGAGAAACATGGTAGCAAGAAATTAAGTTCAAAGTTAAACTTAAACTAGAAAATGTCTGAAAATAAATTTGATAATTTAGAAAAAGAAGTTAACGAGCTTATTAAGCTTAGTCAGCAACTTAAAGAAGTAAATGATCATCTATCTAAAAAGAATCTGGAGTTATCAAAAGAGAATAACAAACTTTCAAAAAATCTAGATTTAGCAAAGAAAGGTATAAAGAAAATAATTCAGTCCTACAAAAGCTAATGAGTAAAGAAACTACAACTGTAAAAATTCTAGGAGTAAGTTATAAAATAGCCTGTCCTCCAGAAGAATCAGAAGAAGTAAAAAAAGCTGCAATATTTTTAGATAATAAACTGAGTGAGGTAAAAGAAGCATCTGGTCTTGATGAGAAGAGAGCGGCAATTATCACTGCACTAAATATAAGTAATGAATACCTCAAAAACTTGTCTGATGTGAGTAGAGATGAATCCATTAATCAAGGCCTTGATAATTTAACCCTAGAGGTTAAAAAACAGTTAAAAAGTTTATCTTTTAAAGCTCAATAAGTAAGTTATAATTTTTCAGTTTCCTGGATTATTCGATAGTTATTACTACTCTCGAGCCGATAAAAAAATAATAGGAGATTCTGAAAGGTTTTGTTGTGCATACTCATAGATTGGGAAGCCTAATAAATTGACAGAGTCACCGCCTTGAACTTCACGGTTCAGGGCAGTAATCAACAACGGTAATCTGGGAAATACTGTCCATGACCAAAAAATCCTATTTGAGAAAAGAATATATCGATCTGAGAAATGGTATTACTTTTGATGAAGTCGATAATGCTGAAATAAATTTATTATCTATAGTAAGAAATAATTCAGAATTATACGCAAATAAAAAAGTGTCTTGCTATTGGTCAATTGGCAAAGAACTGCCAACTCATGAACTAGTGTTAATGCTTTCCGGCATTGGATCAGAAGTTTATTTGCCCAAGATGATTGATAATTCTAAAAAACTTAAATTCGTTAAGACAGATGGTCAGCTTAGTTTAAGAGAGAACAATTTAGGGATTTCTGAACCCATAGGGAATACAGAAATTGACCCAGATGAGCTAGACATAATATTTCTCCCTTGCGTTTGTTTTGACGAAAAGGGATATAGGATTGGCATGGGAAAAGGCTATTACGATTATTCATTAGCTGGCATAGATTCTTCCAGTATTAAACTAATAATATTGGCGCATGAATTTCAGAAAATTGAAAATTGCCTTCCTGAAGATCATGATATAAAAGCGCATATGTGTATCACGGAAAAGACTATATACGAATTTAAATGAAATCTACTTTAAAAATGATTTGTAGGCTGAATTTTGTGTTTCATCCCAAAATCTAAATCCAGTATTACTTAAATATTTTAATAATTTGGGATAATTCTTTTCCTTAGACTCAAAGCCAACTAGAACTCTTCCGTATGCTGCACCCTGATTCCTATAATGGAATAATGTTATATTGAATTGGTCGCTCAACTTATCCAAAAAATCTATTAATGCTCCAGGACGTTCAGGGAATTGAACTCTAAAGATATATTCACCCTTACTGAAAACTTCTTTTGGTGCCCTTCCACCTACCATATGCTTTATATGAAGTTTTGCAACTTCGTTCTCTGAAAGATCCTTAGGTGAAAACCCTTTAGACTTTAAATGTTTTACTAACTTTAACTTACCGTCCTTATCATTAAATCTGCATGCTACAAATATATTAGCTTCTTCACTTTCTTCTGCTCTGTAATTAAATTCAGAAATACTTCTTTTACCCAGGTAATTACAAAATTTTCTAAAGCTCCCCTTCTCCTCTGGTATCTTTACACTTAGAAGCGCTTCTTTACTCTCTCCAAATTGGACTCTTTCTACAATATGACCCAAACGATCAAAATTTAAATTTGAACCAGAATTAATTGCAACTAAGGTCTTATTCTTTAATCCTCTCGAAAGGCTATATTTTTTTAATCCTGCCAAAGCCAGAGCGCCTGCAGGCTCTGAGATTGTTCGTGTCTCTTGAAAAGTATCTTGAACAGATGCGCACATCTCATCTACTGTGATGGTCACAACATCATCGATCCAGTCTCTTATTAAAGAAAATGTTTCCCTTCCTATTTGTTTCACTGCAACGCCATCTGCAAATAAACCAACCTCGGTTAAAGACAATCTCTTATTATTATCAAGGGCTAGCTTTAGACAGGCAGCATCTTCTGGCTCAACACCTATAATCTTGGTTTTAGGACTGACAGATTTAACATAGGTGCCAAGACCGGCAAGCAGCCCTCCACCACCAACCGGGACGAAAATAGCATCAATCTCACTATCCATCTGTTCGATCAACTCTTTGCCTATAGTACCTTGGCCAGCAATTACATCTTTATCATCGTATGGATGTATGAAGATATATTCTTGTTCTTTAGCTAGAAATTTTGCATGTTGGAAAGCTTCATCGAAATTATCGCCATACAAAATAACCTTACCTCCGTAGTTTTTTACTGAATTTACTTTAATAGATGGTGTAGTTATAGGCATGACAATATATGCCTTTAAACCTAAGCTTTTAGCGCCAAACGCAACGCCTTGAGCATGATTTCCTGCTGAAGCTGCAATAAAGGGACCTTTTATGCCCTTTTGCTTTAATTTTGATAATTTATTATAAGCTCCTCTGATTTTAAAAGAGAAGATAGGCTGAAGATCTTCTCTTTTAAGCAAAACTTCATTTTTGAGTAACTTCGAAAGCTGATTTGCTTTTGTTACAGGAGTAATTTGAGCCACATCATAAACATTTGAGGACTCAATCAAACCTACATACTTTTTTATCTTAGAAGAATTCATTAATTTCGCTTTGATAGGCTTTATAAAAGGAGGTTATTATACTGAGTCAGTGATAATATTCATTACATCTAGAATAATATGAATCAAGACTTAAAAAAGGAAAAATCAGCAAAAGAAGCTTTTAGTTTTATTGAGAAAGATATAAAAAAAGACTCAGTTATTGGAATTGGAACGGGAACTACAACTAATTTCTTCATCGAAGAACTTAATAAAGCCAGATTGCACATAAAAGGTGTTGTGTGCAGCTCAGATGCTTCGGAAAAATTAATAGATAGCTCCTACGAAGTTTTGTCATTAAATGAGGTTCACTCTATCGATTTTTATATTGATGGAGCAGATGAATACAATGATAGAAAGGAATTGATAAAAGGGGGTGGTGGAGCTCTTACCAGAGAAAAAATACTTGCCTATTCATCAGACATCTTTGTATGTATCGTAGATGAATCAAAATATACAGATTTATTAGGTAAATTTCCTCTGCCAATTGAAGTAATAGAGATTGCTAGAAGTGCAATTTCAAGGGAGCTTATGAAAATGGGCGGGAAGCCTATTTTTAGAAATGGTTTTATTTCAGATAATGGAAATCAAATAATAGATATCCACAACTTGCCTATAGACATACCTTATGATCTGGAGGCCAAATTAAATAACATTCCTGGAGTTGTGGAGAACGGTATATTTGCAAACAGAAAAGCAGATGTCATTATTTGCTCGACAGATTCCTCTATCGAAATAATTCAATAAATTAATGTCTTTAAAAGATAGTAAGTACTTACTATATTTATAGAAGCTTAGAGATCTGGGACGTGAGTTCCTGGCTATCAGGCTCAACTTTCGTGTCGAAGCTTAACACTTCACCCTCTTTTGAAATAAGATACTTGTGAAAATTCCAACCAGGAGTTTGTCCTGTAATTTCAGCTAAAGTTTTAAAAAAAGAATTTGCTTTTTTTCCTTTAACGGGTGTCGTTGCAAACATTGGAAAGGTAACGCCATATTCAGTACTACAAAATTCTTTTACCTTGGACTCATCGCTGTATTCTTGATACATAAAATCTCTTGATGGAAATCCTAATATTACAAATTCTTCCTTTCCATATTTCGTATATAGATCTTGAAGAGCTTCGTACTGATATGTAAAACCACATCGACTAGCAACATTAACAGCAAGAACTACTTTATTTTCATATTGGCATAGATTCAAAGTTTCGGTCGAATCTAAAACCCTCACCTCGTGATCCAAAACTTGGGAGCATGAAAATACATAAGAACCAAAAAGGACTAGAGAGAACAATAAAAATTTCTTCATAATTAAATATTTAATAAATCCATACTTGTGCCTTTTCATCAACTAGATCAAAAAGCTCTATAACATCTTCATTATACATCCTTATGCAGCCATCAGAAGCAGGTTTTCCAATTAATCCTTCTTCAGCTGTTCCATGTATGTAGATATATCTATTTCTAGAATCTATACCTTTTCCTTTATTTTTTCCTACCTCTAGGCCATCCAACCACAAAATCCTAGAAGTAACGTGGTCAAAATCAGTATCTATAGGCTCTACAATAATATCTGCAATTGCTCCATTCCAGACTCTTCCTTTTAAGATAGCATTATTCGGCAGATCATTCCCTATCTTCTTGTAAATTTCGTGCCTTCCAAGG
>CACBUE010000022.1 GCA_902542325.1 uncultured SAR86 cluster bacterium
ATTAATCAATAGGATGTCTGACTTACTTTCAAAAGTTGATTGATAAGCCTTTAAACTCCTTGTGAAATCATAGAATTCCGGATCTTTAGAATAAGCATTAGCATATGTTGCTGCTGCTGTTGCATCACCGTTTCCTTTTGTTTCTTCTGCTTGTCTATATGCATCAGCAAGGATGATCGTTTTTTCTTTGTCGGCTGTTGCTCTAATCTTTTCGGCAACCTCATTACCTTGTGCTCTCAGTTCTTTAGCCAGCCTTTCTCTCTCTGTTCTCATTCGGTTGTATACCGACTCACTTACTTCTGGAGGTAGATCTATCTTTTTGACTCTCAAATCTATTACCTCTACACCCAACTCTTCAACAGCGATATTATCTAGCTGTAGAGTAAGTTTATCCATGAGTTCGTCTCTTTCTCCAGAAACGACTTCATTAACTGTTCTTGTGCCAAATTCGTTCCTTAAACCTGCATCAACCCTTTGAATCAAAAGTCTTCTCAACCTCTCCTCGTCACCACCTGTAGTAGTGAAGTACTTTTCGACATCACTTACTCTCCATTTTACAAAAGAATCTACGGTTAAAGCTTTCTTTTCAGATGTTAAATAGCTTTGAGGTGGAGCATCTAAGGTTAGTATTCTTGCATCAAATTTTCTTACTGTGTTAATGATTGGAAGTTTGAAATGTAACCCTGGAGGCACATCAGCTTCAACTACTTCTCCAAATCTTAGCTTAACAGCCCTCTCAGTCTCTTTTACTACGAAAATTGAGGCAGAAATTAGAGCTATAAAAGCTATCAATAAAGGTATCAATAAAAGTCTTAGTGTTTTCATTATCTTCGTTCCTCTTGTCTGTTTCTTCGCCTTATCTCTTCAATGACCTGATTTGTTAAATCACTTATAGATGCAGTGCCTGAAGTGCTTGGTATATTCAAATTATCAATTCCTCGCGCCGATTCGGCGATCTTATCTAAAGGTAGATAAAGTATATTATTTCCACCTTCTACATCTATCATAACCTTTGTACTATTGGACATTACTCCTTGTATCGAATCCAAATATAAACGGTTACGAGTCACATCTGGAGCTTTTTGATATTCAGATAAAAGAAGATTAAAACGGGTTGCATCACCTTCAGCCTCGGATATGACTTGCTCCCTATAGGCCTCAGCGTCTTGTAACATTCTCTGTGCTTGTCCTCTGGCCTCTGGTACCAAGCCATTAGCGTAAGTTTCAGCTTCATTTCTCGCTCTAACTTCGTCCTCTCTTGCTTTGATAACATCGTCAAAAGCTTCTTGCACTTGATTTGGAGGTGAAGAGTCCTCGATGTTTACAATCACAACTTCCAGACCAGTGTTATATTTATTTAAGTATCTTTGTAACCTGGTTTTAACTTCTTGGGCAATTAGCTCACGACCCGTTGTAAGTGCATCATCCATAATTGAACCACCTACAACATGCCTTAAAGCACTTTCAGTAGCTTGAACTAAGCTAGCATCAGCATCTCTAATATCTAGAACATATTTTTGTGGATCTGCAATTTGGTACTGAATAGACACTGTCACATCAACAATATTTTCATCTTTGGTGAGCATTAAAGCATCATGCCTATGTGGTCTAACTCTAACTACGTCGACAATTTCCCAAGCATCAATGATGGGAGGATTCCATCTCAAGCCGGGGCCTTTGATTTCTTGAAATTTACCGAGCCTAAGTACTACTGACCTTTCTGCCTGCTCGACCTGATATATTCCAGCCCCTACCCATAACAGAACCAACACGCCTAGTATTAAAGGTAAACTCTTAAGGCTAAATCCACCACCGGAAGAGTCACCAGAAGATCCTCCTCCAAAAATAGATTCTATTCTTTGTCTAACTTTTTTAATTACTTCATCGATCTCCGGGGGAGTATCATTTCTTCCCCAAGGATCTTTATTTTCATTTCCATTCCAAGACATTTATATTGCTTCCTGTGTTTGTTTTTCTTTGATTAAGTCGAAGCCATCGACTTCTAATAACTTAATGAGGTCATTTTGAAAATTTTCAAGATGTAATTCTATCAGACCTTCGTTAGATATTCTCTCTTCAAGGACACTTCCAGAAGAATACAGCTCTGATCTCAACCAACCTAAGTCACTTGCTAAGCTCACCCAATTAGTAGTTATCTTGCCATTAAGCTTTGTGTTGATTGCATCGTATAGACTTTCGAACCCTTTTTGTTCTGTCGACGATATCCAAACCTGATCGGAAATTTCTTGTGATATCTCTTCCACAGAGGTGACATCGAGTTTGTCAGTCTTATTATTCACTCTTATCAAAAGCTTATCCGATAAGCCCAAATCTTTTAAAATTTTTTCCACTTCTTTTACCTTAAATCTGTGATCTTTATCTGAAATATCTACAACATGAAGTAGAAGATCTGCTGAACTTAAATCATCTAACGTTGCTTTAAATGATTCAATGAGTTGTGTTGGAAGGTTTGAAATAAACCCAACAGTATCTGAGAACAGAATATGTCGCAGTTCTTGTTTACTGTTCTTTCTGGTAACAGAGTCTAGGGTTGCAAAAGGTTTGTCTGCAGCGTACAAATTATTTTGAGTAAGATGATTAAATAAAGTAGTTTTGCCTGCATTTGTATACCCCACGAGTGCAACGACCATTTCTTTACCTTTACTTCTTGCGTAACGATTTATTTCTTTCTGATTGTGTGCCTTATTTAATCTCTTCTTTAAACTTTTGATTCTATGGCCTATAAGTCTTCTATCTGTTTCTAATTGCGTTTCACCTGGACCTCTTAACCCTATGCCTCCCTTTTGCCTTTCAAGGTGACTCCATCCTCTAACCAGCCTAGTAGAAAGATGAGTTAATTGAGCTAATTCAACTTGAAGCTTTCCAATATGGCTTGTTGCTCTTGTTGCAAAGATATCAAGAATTAATGATGTACGATCCAAAACTCGAGTTCCAAGGTATTTTTCTAAATTTCTTTCTTGAGAAGGAGATAGATCATTATTAAAAATAACTAATCCGCATTTATTTATTTTTACGAGTTCCCTAATTTCATTGAGTTTGCCTAGTTTCACAAAATAATTAGGAGAAGGTCTGTCAATCTTGCAAGTTATCTCCGCACAAACACCTGCACCTGAAGACATACACAGTTCTTTAAACTCTTCTTTGGCTTCTAGTTGTAAATCTTTAGTTAAAGAAAACCTTTCCACGTGTACAAGTATGGATTGTGGTGATGTTTCTTCTATATTCATGAATTTTTTAAAATTAAATTCTTTACCGAAGTAAATACTGAAGAATTATTCTCTAGAAAAATTATATTGTCCCAACTTCTCATCCATGTCATTTGTCTTTTAGCCAATTGTCTTGTTGAATTAATACCTCTATCAATCATATCATCAAGACTGTAATCTCCTGCTAAATATTCACATACCTGACGATACCCTACGCTTTTCATTGATTGAGAATTTGGACTCATTCCTTTGCGTCCGAGAATGCCTTCCACCTCTTCAATCAGTCCATTATGGATCATTCCTTTAAATCTTTTTGCAATAATCTCTCGATGCATGTCTTTGTCTTGAGGCTTAATGGCAATTTGAATTAAATTAGATTCGCTTATTACTTCTTTGATTTCTTTTTTATTTTCAGTCTGCCATTTAGAAAGCTCTTTACCCGTTGCTAAAAAAACCTCAATAGCTCTTTTAATTCTTTGAGTATCATTTTGATGAATTTTTAAAGAGGAATTTTTATCTATTTTTTCTAAATATCTATGCATTTCATGTACCCCTCTCTCTTCAAACTCCTTTTTAACTCTGAGTCTTATTTGACTGTCTACTGGAGGTAATCTTGAAATACCATTCACTAAGTGGTGAAAATACATCATTGTTCCGCCAACGAGTAAAGGTATTCTCTTGGTTTGAAATGCATTTCTTATGGAGTCGATGACATCATCTTGAAATTGAGAAGTGGAATAACTTTCATCTGGTTTTAAGATATCAATTAATTCATGAGGATATTTCTCAAGAACCTTTGATGATGGTTTTCCGCTACCTATATTCAAATGTTTATAAATCTGAACAGAATCAACACTTATAATATTGATATCTAAGTTCTTATATAACTCTATTGCTAAGTCGGTTTTCCCCACTCCTGTTGGACCCATTAGCGTAACAATTAATCTCTTTTCCACTCACATATGATAGTTTATTAAAAGAAAAAAAAACCGGCTGATTAGCCGGTTTTTTTTGATAAGTAAAATCTCAAGTTAAGTCGTAACCTCTCTCTTCATGCTCAGTAACATCTAAACCTTCGTATTCCTCTTCTTCACTAACTCTTAAGGAAGTAAAAGAACCGATTAATCTTAGAATTACCCACGAGGCAACAGCAGTCCATAAACCTATAACAGCAACCCCCTTTAATTGAATAACAAACTGTTCCATAGGAATCCATTCTTCACCAGCACTAGAGCCAAGAAAACCTCCTTGGACGCCAAGAAAACTTACCATAATGATACCGATTATTCCTCCTACACCATGAACAGGAAATACATCTAAGGAGTCATCTATTCCAAATAAACCCTTCACAGCTTGGGTAGCATAGAAGCATATTGAACCTGCCATTAGACCAATTAATAATGCACCCTCTGGTCCAACACTTCCTGACGCAGGTGTAATAGTAGCTAAGCCTGCAACCATACCAGTTGCTATACCAACTATTGTAGGCTTACCTCCTTTAATCCATTCAATAGCCATCCAAGTTAAGGCTCCTGTAGCTGCACTTATATGCGTTACAAGCATTGCCATGCCTGCAAGACCATCAGCAGCCCAAGAACTTCCAGCATTAAACCCAAACCAGCCAACCCAAAGCATGGCAGCTCCAGTAACTACCATTGTTCTGTTATGAGGTGGCATAGCTGTTGAAGGAAAGCCTTTTCTTGGACCTAATACGATAGCTATAACTAAAGCACCAACTCCACAAGTTAAGTGCACAACAAGACCACCGGCAAAATCCTTAACATCGGCTAGGTAACCTCCTCCCCATATCATATGGCAAGCAGGCAGATAAACTACCGTAAACCAAAGCAAGGAAAATAAGCACATTGCACCGAATTTCATTCTTTCTGCAAATGCTCCAACAACCAAAGCTGGTGTAATGATGGCAAAAGTCATTTGAAATATTACAAATAGAGAATGGGGCATGGTTGTCCCGGGAGCCAAAGTATCTCTACCGATACCACTTAAGAAAAATGCGCCGGTACCTCCAATAAAGGCATTGCCCTCAGTAAAGGCAAGACTGTATCCGTAGACAACCCAAGCGACGGAGACGATACAAGCTATAGCAAAACATTGCATTAAAACTGATATCGCATTTTTACTTCTTACTAGTCCCGCATAGAAAAGAGAAAGCCCTGGTAGAGTCATAAACAGAACTAATGCAGTTGAAGTTAGTATCCAGGCAGTATCTCCTGAATTCAATTCATCTGCTGAAATAGTAAAAGAAAAAATTAAAGTACTAAAAAGAAAAAGTTTTTTTATCATGAGATCACCTATAGTTTATAAGGCATCTTCATTAAGCTCTCCGGTTCTAATCCTTACAACTTGCTCAAGAGAAGATACAAATATTTTTCCATCTCCTATCTTTCCAGTATTCGAAACTTGCGATATAGCATCTATTACTTTGTCAGTATTATCATCACTAACTGCAACTTCTATCTTAGTTTTTGGTAAAAAATCTACGACGTATTCAGAACCTCTGTATAGTTCGGTATGACCCTTTTGTCTTCCGAAACCTTTAACATCGGTTATAGTGAGACCCGTGACACCTACTTCAGATAAAGCCTCTCTGACTTCATCGAGTTTATAAGGTTTGATAACTGCTGTAATTAATTTCATTAAAAACTCCTATTATTTATTCCTTTCACTATAGACTAAATACTTACTATTAAAATAAGAACCCAACGTGTTTAAATGGAGATTATAGTTCAAAAACATATTTAATAGTGTTTTATAGTATTTTGCAGTATTTTTTCAGGAATTCAAAAAAAAGGTGCATTGAATGCACCTTTTTTGCATATATTTTTATTTGCTACACTTGTGGTGTTCTAAATGGTACCGAATCAAATAGAAGCATTTCACTGCAGTCAGGTTGAGGTCCTTCAATTTCCGGAGCAGTTTCCTGAAAGAGCTGTGCACCTAATTCTCTAGATTCCTCTGAATCCCAAAATTGATGAAAAGCATAATCATAAGAACCTATTGAGGATCCTGGGATAGGAGTTTCAAAATCTGGTATGTGTATTGTGTAGAAATAAGGAGATCCAGTTCCAGCTGTATCTTGCCCTGTTTCAATCCAGCTATTAAAAGTGTCTAAACCTGCAAGTAAATCTGCCTTTCCAAAGCTATCTGTAAAACTACAAAACATGAATCCTACGACTCCACCTGGTTCAGAATCAGGCTCAGTAGCAGCTCTGTAAACATTTACGTCGAAACCATAGTTAGCTTCTTCACCATTATCAGAAGCTCCACAAGATATAATGCTACTCGTTTTATCAGTCCAAGATTCTGCAGGTCCTGCTATCCATTCTTCCCAACCAGCTTGTGCCTGTTCTTCAGATTGCCAAACAAGAGTCCACATACCATCATATAAATCAGTTTCTGTTCGCGGAACAAGACCTACAGACATAGGCACAGCAGTCTCAAGGCCATCGAGAATCTCATTCCATTCGACAAGCATTTCAGAAAAAGACTCTTGGCTCATATCGGGTCCAAAATCACAAAACAAGTACTCAACATATCCTGTATTGATTGCTGAATCGCTTAACTCCACTTCTTGTGCACTTTCTGAACAAGAGTAAGCCAAAAAGGGTACTAAAAAAAATCCTAAAACTTTGGTTTTAAACATATAACCTCTCCTTAAAAAATAACCTAAATTGTTGTTCTATTACTAAGAAACAGAAACCTTTGAAACCTTAATGAATTGATAAAGCTCTTCTAGCTCATACAAAATTTTACCTTCAATCTTGTAATAATTAGGACCTTTCTCCTCTCTTCTCCAAGCTTCCAGTGTTCTTTCGCTACACATTAGAATTTCTGCAGCATCCTTTGGTTTAATTAGTTTTATATCCATATCCATTTTTATACCTGAGTTAACATCCTTGTTAATAATTAATTCCTTTTAAACTCAAAAAAAAGGGGCAATCCAATTAAGGATTGCCCATCTTTACTATGCCAATCGAGGCATAAAGGTACGCAGCATTATTTGAAATCAGGGTAGGCTTCTACACCAATTTCAGATTTATCTAAGCCGATCTCTTCGTCATTATCAGTCGCTCTAATTCCAACAATACTGTCTATGACTTTGAGAACAATAAAGCTAGTAACAAAGACCCAAGCAAAAATAACTATCACACCTATGAATTGAGTTCCAAAAGCACCTGCACCTGATAAAGGTGTTGCCATGATTCCCCAAATTCCTACTGTTCCGTGTGCAGATATAGCGCCTACTGGATCATCGATTTTTAGTTTAGTATCTAATATGACTACAGAGAAATATACGATTACGCCACCTATTAAACCTATCAATGTTGCTAAACCACCTGTTGGTGTGTCTGGTGCTGCAGTAATAGCAACTAAACCAGCAATAGCTCCATTTATTGCCATAGTAACGTCAGCTTTTCCACTAAATATTTTACTAGCAAAAAGTCCGCCTAATACTCCTCCGGCTGCTGCCATATTTGTATTCATGAATACTTGGCCAACAGCAATAGCATCAGCCGCAGTATTAACTGCTAGTTGAGAACCACCGTTAAACCCGAACCATCCAAGCCATAGAATTAATGCACCTAAAGCTGCAATTGGTATATTTGAACCAGGAATAGCATATACAGTGCCATCAGCTCCATATTTTCCTTTTCTAGCTCCTAGAATGCTTACCGCAGCAAGTGCTGCTGCCGCACCACAAAGGTGAACTACCCCTGAACCTGCAAAGTCAGTGTAACCAAGAGCATCAAGGCCGCCGCCACCCCATTTCCAGTATCCTTGGACAGGATATATAAAACCAGTCAAGATTACAGCAAATGCGAAGAATGGTAATAATTTCATTCTTTCTGCAACTGCTCCCGAGACAATAGACATAGCTGTAGCTACGAATACGACTTGGAAAAAGAAGTCAGAAGCTTCTGAATATGATCCATAGGACATATCTTGATCACCCATTCCCAATCCTAAATAGGACAAGCTGAATCCAGGGACCCAAGCCGATACAGCTGAATCACCAGGGTACATGATAAAGAAACCACATACTAAATACATAACACAAGCTATTGAGAATAATCCTAGGTTCTTAGTTACTATCTCAGCAGCATTCTTTGATCTTACCAATCCAGCCTCTAACATTGTGAAACCAGCTGCCATCCACATGACAAAGGCTCCACTCATTAGTAGGTAGAAGGTATTGAGCGCGAATTCTAATTCTGTCATTTTTTCTCCTTAAATTTTTACAACGCGTCTTCGTTGAGATCACCAGTCCTGATACGTATCAACTGATTTAAATCTACAACAAAAATTTTTCCGTCACCTATTTTGTTCGAATTAGCGGAAGTACTTATAGCCTCCACAACCTCATCTGCGTTATTATCAGTAACAGCGATCTCTATCTTCGTTTTAGGAAGTAAGTCAACTTCATATTCTGAACCTCTATATAACTCAGTGTGGCCCTTTTGCCTGCCGTAACCTTTAACCTCGGTGACGGTAAGACCAGAAACACCAACCGCTAAGAGGGCTTCTCTGACTTCATCGAGCTTGAAAGGCTTAATAACCGCAGTTATTAATTTCATACTAATTCTCCTGATTATTAAAAAATAATACAAAAAAATATATGCAATCCATATGCCAGAAAAAAACTAGTGAATTTAAGGAAAATTTAGTGTAATTTCTATTTTGATGTTCTAAGAGAGTGCTAAATTGGAGAGAAAAGTTCTAGAATTGGGCAAATTATATCGTTTTCTTCAAAAGATGATCTAAGTGATAGCTAATATTCCCTAAAGCCCCTCTATTTTTCATAAATACTTCTAATGCATTATTTCCTGCCCTTTCCCTCGCTTTTTGATCTGCTATGTATTCAATGAATCTATCTGATAGTTCTCTTGAATCATTTACTATTTTGAGGCCTTCATTTTGTATAAGTTGTTCTGAAATATCTGAAAAGTTTCTCAAACTTGGACCAGATAGAAGTGCTAAGCTTTGAGCTGCTGGTTCTAAGAGATTTTGGCCACCGTGATCGATTAAACTCCCACCCACAAAAGCTACATCTGATAAGGAATATAAAAAATTTAATTCTCCAATGGTATCTCCAAGTAACACCTGAGTACTTCTCTTCACTTCATCTTTTTTTGAACGCGAAGCTAAAGTTAAACCAGAGATCTTGATTAATTTTTTTACTTTATCAAATCTTTCAAGATGTCTTGGCACAAGAATCAGTAGAGCATTTGGATAGCTCTTAAGGATTTGTTGAAAAGCTTTTAAGACCTCCTCCTCTTCTGTTTTATGAGTACTTGCTGCAATTAATGTTGGTCTATATTTTCCATCTATCGACCAATCTTGTTTGATTGATTTTGATATATCTTCAAGTTCTGGCGGGACATCTTGATCAAACTTCAAATTTCCGCAGGTATTAATATCTTTTCTTTCTACTATTTCTTGGAAACGTCTTTTATCGGATTCAAACTGCGCAAGTATTAGGTCTATTTTTTCAATTACTGGTTTAATTAAAGTACTGTATTTTAGATAATTTTTTTTAGACTTCTCAGAAAGTCTGGCGTTCACTAAAGCTGAATAGATTCCCCTTCTCTTGCATATGTTTATTAGATTTGGCCAAATCTCGGTTTCTAAAAGTATCAAAATTTTGGGATTCCATTTATTTAAGAAGGAATTTATAAAAAAAGGTATATCTACCGGTAAATATTGATGTTTTATTTTATTTCCAAGTCTCTCAATTAAAAGTTTTGATCCAGTAGGTGTGGTAGTAGTTACAAGTATTTCAGAATAAGGGTAGTCAGTAATTAAACTTCTCAATAAAGACATGGAGGCATTTACTTCTCCTACGGACACAGCATGAATCCAGATAATTGATTTATCTTTAGAAGGAATTTCTGAACTATACCCTAGCCTTTCAGACCATCTTGAAAAATACTCTTTATTAGACAGACCCTTCCAGCATAACCTAGCAAAATAAACAGGCAACAATAAGCAAAATAAAGCCGTATAAAGGTTTCTTGGCATTAGCGTATGCTACCATAGCAGATAGTCCTAAATTAAAATTTAAATTGTGATAGTAGTAACTGGAAGTAATGGATTTATTGGATCCAACTTAATAAAAGGTCTCAATGAAATTGGGTATAAGAATATTATTGCAGTCGATGATCAAGACGATCCAGAGCTTAAAGAAAATATTGCCCATTGTGATGTTCAGGACTTCCTGAATATAGACGAATTTATTAATTTGATTAGGAATAATGAGATTGATGGGACAAAAATTATGGCTATTTTTCATCAAGGAGCTTGCTCTAATACAATGGAATGGGATGCTGATTTTTTATACAACAATAACTTGTTATATTCTAAAGAGCTCTTGAATTTTTCACAAAAAACTAAAACGCCCCTGATTTATGCCTCTTCTGCTTCTGTCTATGGATCGGGGAAAATTTTTAAAGAATCTGTTGAATACGAAGATCCAATAAACCTTTACGCATACTCTAAATTTAAATTTGATCAGCTGGTAAGACAAGAATTAATCAAAAGCAAAACACAAATAGTTGGCTTGAGATATTTCAATGTGTATGGGCCTCAAGAACAACATAAAGGAACTATGGCAAGCGTTGCTTTCCATTTGCATAATCAACTCAAAGATAATGAAGAAATTAAATTATTTGAGGGTTCTGAAGGTTATGACGATGGAGAACAAAGAAGAGATTTTATTTATGTTGAGGATGTAGTTAAAGTGAACCTATGGTTTCTAAAAAATCAAAAAGTATCAGGTATATTTAATGTAGGGACAGGTAAGAGTCAGACTTTCAATGAAGTAGCTCACTCAGTAATAAATTGGAATAAAAGAGGCAAGATAAATTACGTTCCTTTTCCTGAAAAGCTAAAAGGTGCATATCAAAGCTATACTCAAGCTAATATCTCAAAATTGAGAGAAGCTGGCTATAAGGATGAGTTCTTGAACGTTCAGGAAGGTGTAAAGAAATATTTAGACAGACTTGAAAGTTGGCCAAAAAATGAATCGACTTAAATCCTTACCAGAGAAGGCAGCGCCAAGTCTGATAAGAGCTCTCTCATCCTTCAAAAGTTTACTTACTTGGCTAGGTATTGGCTTACTAAGACTTACTTCCTATCTACCTTATTCAATTCTAATGAATTTAGGTGATGGAATTGGTAACTTAATATATACAGTCAGTCCCCACCGAAGAGAGATAAGTGAAATAAATATAAAACTTTGTCTTGATATTAAAGATAATGAATTAGATAAATTAGTTAAAGAAAACTTCCGAGCTATAGGCAGAGGTATCTTTGAGATGGCTATAGCCTGGTGGTCTTCTGATGAGAGAATAAAAAAACTTGATACGAGAGTATTAAATAAAAGGTTATTGGAAGATACACAAACAGGAGCACTAGTTCTTATAAAACACTCCACCCATCTTGAATTAGATCTGCGTTTATTGAGTCAGCATTTTGACCTTACTGGCATGTATAAATCTCAGACAAATGAAGCTGTTAATTATGTAATGGTGCGAGCAAGAAGCAATTATATTCAAGGCTCTTTAACAAATAGAGAAGCAATGAAGGCTGTTAGATGGATCAGATCGGGTAAGAATTTCTTATATGCAGCGGATCAAGATTATGGTCTAAAAGTATCCAAAATGGTTCCTTTCTTTGGACAAACTGCAGCAACAGTTACTTTTCCTGCTCTGTTTCTCAAAAAAGAGATAAAAATAGTTTTGGCTAATGTTTCTAAAATAGATGATACATATGAAATTGAAATCAAAAATATTGATTCCTCTGCTGGCGAAGAGGAGTTCTTATTTGAAATGAACAAAACTTATGAAGAGTTCATTAAAAAAGATCCAAGTGGTTATCTCTGGATGCATAGACGATTTAAGTCCGGACAAGCTGAATCCCTTTATCCTCAGTGGACAAGCAGAGAAAGAAGAAGAGAAAAGAGAAGACTGAATCGAAATAAAGATTAAAGTGTCTTAGCAATTATCTTTGAAGTTGATAATCCATCAAATAAAGGAATTGTGACTACAGAACCTCCAGACTTGGTAACCTCTTTATAGCCAATGATGTCTTTAATTTTGTAATCCCCTCCTTTAACAAGCACGTCTGGTTTAATAGTTTTAATTAGCTTGATTGGGGTTTCTTCATCAAAAAAAACTACCTTATCTACGCATTGTAAAGAAGCTAAAACTTTAGCTCTATGAGCCAGTGTATTAATTGGTCTGCTAGAACCTTTTAATTTACGAACTGATCTATCAGTATTTATAGCAACTATAAGTTTGTCTCCCATTTCTTTTGCAGCTGCAAGATACTCAACATGCCCAGCATGCAAAATATCAAAACATCCATTAGTAAAGACTATTTTTTTGTCTCTTTCATGAAGGTCTTGTGAATAAACCTTTATTTCACTAGAGGTAACATAAGATTCAGAAAGTCCTAAGTAAGGAACTAACTCAGCCTGGTTGACTGTAGCTGTGCCAGATTTACCGACGACTATTCCTGCAGCTATGTTAGCCAATCGAATTGACTCTGAAAGACTAAAACCTCCTGCTAGACCAGCAGCAATGCTAGCAATGACTGTATCTCCAGCTCCAGAAACATCAAATACATCTCTTGCTTCTGTAGGAAAATCCTCTCTAATTACTTTTCCATTTCTTTTTTCTAAGAGTGTCATACCATCTGAACCTCTAGTTATTAAAAGTGAATTTAGTCTTAGAGAATTTATAAGATCTTTTCCTTTCTTCGTAATTTCAGATTCGTTACTTATTTTTCCAGCTACCCTTTCAAATTCATAAAGATTTGGAGTGATAATGTCAGCTGACTTGTATTTCTCGAAATCATCTCCTTTGGGATCAACTAAGATTATTTTTTTTGTTTTTTTTGCTTCTCTAATGATTAGCGGGATATTCTTTAAGGTACCCTTGCCGTAGTCAGAGATTATAAGAACCTTATTTTTTTTTAAACTTATGTGCTTCTTATAATGAGATAAACTTGATTGCCAGTCTATTTCAGAAAATTCTTCTTCGTTATCTATTCTTATTAATTGTTGCTGAGATGCTAGGATTCGTATCTTTGAGATTGTAGGATGATCAGATTTGCTTAAAGCTTTTTTAATATTGTTCTTCTTGAGTAGATCAATAATTTCAGTCGAAGCAGAATCTTTTCCAGTTACTCCTATTAATGTTGCATTAGAACCGAGACTTGATAAATTTAAAGCAACATTTGCTGCCCCGCCTAATCTGATCTCTTCAGCAGATGGTTTGAGGACAGGCACAGGTGCTTCGGGAGAAACTCTGTCGACACTTCCAGAAATATATCTATCTAAAATGATATCTCCAAAAACAAGGACATGTCCCTTATTTAACATCTTAAGAACCATATGAGTTAATTATATACCTTGAGATCAATATGCTGTTCTATATTATTGATTTAACTATTTTAGTAAGTTATGTCGAATTCAAAATGATCTTATAAATTAATGAAATTAAATCTTCCTATTGATATAGAAAAAGTGAAAGGCTTTCTTGATCCACTAGAAGGAGAAGCTCTATACACTCACTCAAAAACTGCAACTGAGGGAGGTCCTGCACTCGAAATTGGAAGTTATTGCGGAAAATCAGCTGTCTATATAGGTTTAGCTGCAAAAGAAAATGATGAAAAACTCTATTCCGTAGATCATCACAAAGGGTCGGAAGAACAACAACCAGGAGAGGAATACCATGACTCTGACCTGATTGATAAAACAAGAAAGGGAATTGATACTTTGCCTTTCTTTCTAGACACCATTCGTGAATCTGACTTAGAAGGTGTTGTAATACCTGTGGTTTCAACATCCGAAGAAGCCTATGCAGACATTAGCTTACAGTTTAGTTTTATTTTTATAGACGGTGGGCATAGTGAAGGGGCAGCTCAAAATGATTATAGGCTGTGGTCTGTAAGGTTGATCGATGAGGGAGTATTGGCAATTCATGACGTTTTTCCTAATCCAGAAGATGGAGGTAGACCTCCCTATAATATATATCTAAAAGCTCTTGAAAGTGGCAACTTCGAAGAAATAGATGCTGTAGGATCTTTAAGAATATTACGAAAGATAAAGTAATATCTCTACGACCAAGATCTCAGAAACAGCTCAGAGCCAGGAGTAAATTCATAAAGAGCATCAGCTGCCAGTAAAACTGCACCAGCAGTCCAAGTAGGCTTTTCTACTGGCCAAAACTTTTTATCTTTATATACGTAACCAGTCCAATAGAGTCCATCTTGCTTATCTCTCCACTGATGTAAAGAATTAAAAATTTTAAGTGCCTCTTCCCTTAAACCAATCTTCACTAGAGCCACAACAAGTTCCGAACTTTCTGCAACAGTAACCCAAGGCTCTTCTTCAACACACCTACAACCCATGTCATCGACTATGAATTTTGACCAATTTGTCTCAATATCTTTTATACCTTTTTTATCATCATAAAGACCACATAAGATGGGGTAATACCAGTCCATGCTATACCTAGACTTACTTTCCCAGTTTCTATCATATCTATCAGGATTATTTAGAATTGAATTTTTTAAATTTTTTTTCGCGATATCGGTCTGTAAGCTAGACTCACCCAGAAGATTAAATATGGCTGAAGCGCATTCTAAACTTTTATAAATTGAGCTACTGCCTGTTATTAGTGAATCATCTAATATTTCCTTATCTTCTTCTGAAGCCCAGTAAATATCTCCCTGTTCTGTTTGCATTGAGGTTACAAAATTTACAGATTTAATGATTGTGGGAAGCATAAATTTCAAGAAATTTTTATCTTCAAAAATTAAATAATAATGCCACAGACCTGTTGCTATGTAGGCAGAAAAATTGGTTTCCTTTCTTTTGGTGACAGGAGAAGACATCAAATATTCAGAATACCATGAGCCATCGGACAGCTGATTTGCCTTTAACCATAAAAAAGCACTCTCAGCCTCTTCTTTCTTTCCTGCAACTGAAAGTCCCATGGCAGCCTCTATATGATCCCATGGATCAAGTTTTTTATTTACTTCCCAGGGAATAGATCCATCCTGGTTTTGGACTTTTAAGATATATTCTATTGGTCTTTTGTAAAACTCGATTTTTGAGCTGTCCATTTAAATAGGTTTCCTAAAATACATAACAAGACTTTTTCCTATTAAGGGCTGAAGGAATTTCTCCAAAATTCTTGTTATGAGGGGTTGTCTCATTAAATCCCATATCAATAATTTATGATATTGCCTAACGATATAAGACTTTTCTTTTGTTTTCCAAAACAAACACTGTAACCACCAGTACGGAGAATGCAATCCATGAGCCCAATGGAAATTTTGATACTCTAATCCGTTTTCAGTTCCTAAGGTTTTAAGTTGATTATGCCTAAATATTCTCACGTGACCACCAGGAGTTTTTGAATACTCTTTGCTAAGTTTCCAGCAAATTAATTCAGGTAAATATCTGGGTACGCTTAGGGCCAAGATTCCTCCTGGCTTTAAAACTCTTATTAACTCCTCTATAGATTTTTGCGGTGAATCAACATGCTCTAAAACTTCACTGCAAATTACAGCATCAAGGGAACAATCTGAAAATGGCAAAGAGATGATATCTGCCCTTCCAAACTGACATAAGGATTGAATA
>CACBUE010000023.1 GCA_902542325.1 uncultured SAR86 cluster bacterium
TTCTTTAGTCCAGCTAATGTTATGAAACTCTTAGAAATTGTTAGAGGCGATAAGACATCTAAATCAGTTGTAGCGAGTTCGCTAGCAATAGCTAAAAAGATTCAAAAAATTGCTGCTGTAGTTGGAGTATGTCCAGGATTTGTTGGTAATAGAATACTCGCACAAAGGCAAAGAGAAGCCAATAAATTGATACTAGAAGGCGCCCTTCCCTGGGATATAGATGACGCTTTATTTGATTTTGGTTTTCCTATGGGGCCATTTGCAATGTCAGATCTGGCAGGCTTAGATATAGGTTGGAATAAAGAAACCTCAAATGGTGAGACATTGAGAGATGTTTTATGCGAAGCAGGAAGATTGGGGCAAAAGTCAGGAAAAGGTTTTTATGTCTATGACGAAAATAGAAATAAATCTCCAGATCCAGAAGTAGAAGCATTAATTAAGAAATTTGGAGAAGAGAGACAAATCCAAATGAGAGAGATTTCAAAAGAAGAAATACTTCAAAGATGTCTCTATCCGATGATTAATGAAGGCTTCAAAATATTAGAAGAAGGTATGGCCATAAGGGCAAGTGATATAGATATTGTGTGGACTAATGGTTACGGATGGCCAGTATATGAAGGTGGGCCAATGTTTTATGGCAACCTAGTAGGTTACGACAAAGTACTTGATTGGTTACAAAAAGCTGAAAAAGAGTTAGGTCCTGAATTTAAACCTTCACCATACCTAGAAAGGGTTGTAGCTGAAAAAATAAATATTCTTTAGGAATTAAATGTGAATGAACTTACCCAAAAAAGTGCGGGAGAACTTGCGCAACTTATCAAAAGAAAAGAAGTTTCCAGCAAGGAAGTGGTTGAAGCTCACTTGGATAGAATTAAAGAAGTTAATCCAGAAATTAATGCCATCACAGTAACCCTTGAAGAATCAGCACTCGAGATGGCCGATAAAGCCGATAGTTCTAATACCGATATCGAGGTCAAGCCTTTTCATGGCGTTCCAATTACCATAAAAGAAAATATAGATTTTGTTGGAACTCCAACAACGAATGGTCTTCCTCTGCTGGCTGAATCTATGCCTCCTAGAAATGCTCCTTTGGTAGATAGAATGTTAAATGCCGGAGCAATTCCAATTGGTAGGACGAATATGCCTGAAATGGGCATGCGCTTAGATACGGATAATCCTCTTAGAGGTAGGACCTTTAACCCTTGGAATAAGGCAATAACACCAGGAGGTTCAAGTGGCGGTGAAGGTGCTGCTATTGCTTCAGGGATGAGTCCTTTTGGAATAGGAAATGATATCGGCGGTTCATTGAGAAACCCGGCCTATTGTTGTGGCATCACATCTATAAAACCTTCGATAGGCAGAATCCCATTTGTCAGAACCATAGCCCCTTTTGAGGATATGGGTATATCCAGTGCTTTTTTAAGTGATGGACCTATGGCTAGGTCTGTAGAGGATTTGAGAATGGGATTATCGGTTATGTCAGGTAGACATATAGATGATCCTCAATCAATCAATAGTCCGTTAATTGGTGATTTTCCTATCCAGCCAAAAGCAGCCTTAGTTAAAAAGGTAAGTGATATCGAATTACCAGAAGCTACACTAAGAGAAATAGATAAAGCCGGTGAAGTTTTGATATCGGAAGGTTGGCAAGTTGATGAAGTGGAGGCACCTGAAGTAGAGAGAGTGCATGAAATTTGGGGAACTATCTTAAATCAAGGTTTGATAGAAGTACTACCTGAAGAAATATTTAAACCGGAAACAGTTGCTTATCTAAACAGAACCAACGAGGCTAATTTATCGGAGATGACACTTGATCAAGCCTTACTTGAAAGAAGAAGATTAAGAAGATTATGGTCAGCTTTCTTAACAAAATATACTGTCTGTATTGGGCCTACTTGGTCTAATTTACAATGGCCAATTGATACCGACCTAGATCCTGATAAAGGAGACGAAGCATTAAGACAGAGTTTTATGTTTATTGCTCCAGGAAACTGCTTAGGGATTCCTTCCGTTGCATTGCCAATGGGAGTGGATAATGGTCTACCTACAGGTATTCAGATTTATTCAGAATTATATAGAGAGGATCTGTGTTTAGGTGCAGCTGAACTTATACAAAAACAAGTTCCATGCCCTACTCCTATTGATCCAATCTAGTCGTATATAACCTTTTCAAGAATAAGACTAAGATCACTTACGCTTTGCCTGTAACGATCCTCATGAATACGCTCATTATTACCATGTATACCTGAACTTTCATTTCCTTCGTAAATATATGTATTAAAACCATAGCTAGCTATGCCAATGCCTCTGGAAAATCTACTATCTGTAAACCCAGTACTGACTGATGGGGACAATTTTGAGCCTGGATAATTTTTTTGAATAAAGTCCTCTATAGCTAAGTAAAGCTCTGAATTGATAGGAGATGATCCAGGAAAACCCAACATTAAAGGTTCAACCTCAACTCCAGTATCTTTTATAAGATCCTCTATCTGTTCTATAAATTCTTCAGGCTTATTATCTGGCAATATCCTGCAATCTATTTCGGCCCATGCCGTGGGAGGAACTACATTTATTTTTACACCTCCATTCATTCTTGTAAGCGAACAAGTATTTCTAGTAAGTGCGTGAGAAGAAGGAGAAAATTCTTGCAGCTCCTTCATAAAGATTGGATCTTGGATCATATTCCTAATATCTTTATATTTACTTTTAAAAGGTTCTTCTAAGCCTTCAGACCTATCTGAAAATACTCTATCAACTTCAGGTATGATTCTAGGATCAAAAGGACTATTCCATATAATATTCAAAGCTTCTACTATTCTTGAAACTGAACTTGTCGTCCTGGGTGAAGAGCCGTGGCCAGGCTGATCAACGGAATTAAGTCTTAACCAAACAGGAATCTTCTGAGTGACCTCGATGCTAAATCCAATACCATCTTTGGATCTAAAGCCACTACCGCCTTCATTCAATAATAATTCAGCACCTTCAAAAGCTTCCGGTCTATTCTCAACAAGCCATCCCATTCCATACTTTCCACCTGACTCTTCATCGGCTGCTGCTATATAAATTATATCCCTATTGAGAGGCTTGTTTGATCTGTGCAGTTTAAGAAAGTTTGCTAAGTGCGAGATGCCCAATCCCTTCATATCTAAAGCACCTCTACCCTGTATGTAACCATCTACTATCTCACCAGATAGAGGATCAAAGTCCCAATATTCTTCATTTGCTGGTACAACATCAGAATGATGCAAAAGGATAAGAGCTGGTTTGTCACCTCCCTTGATTCGCGCCCAGATATTTCCTCTTTTTGGAGCACTTTCTGCAGAATCGTATTCGATACCTTCTTCATCGAATATTTTTGCCAAGAAATCTACTGCTCTAGATTCATTTCCAGGAGGGCTAATGGTATCTACTTTTAAGTATGCTTGAAGCAATTTTACCGCTTCATTTTCTAAGTCTTCATCTGCAAGTGTTAAGGCAGAAAAGACATAAAGGGTAAGTATCGAAAAAATTATTTTTATCATACTAGTTACTTATAAATTTTTGATGAAAATCAATAATATCAGGATCCACTAGAGCATCGGAAACTTTTAGCTCTCGTTGCAAATGTAAAGAGCTAAGATTCTTACAGCGACTTAGGGCAACATAAGCTTGTCCCGTTGCAAAGGCTCCAGCACCTAAATCTACAGAACAGCTTTCAAGGGTTAAGCCTTGAGACTTATGAATGGTAACTGCCCATCCTAATTTGATAGGAAATTGTTTAAATGATGAGACGACTTCCTCTAAAACCTCATCAGAATCCTCATCGTAAGTGAATCTAACTTTGTTCCAAGCTTCACGTTCTACTTTGTGTGTTTTTTTATTTATTTTTACTTTGATATATTTTTTCTTCTTATCCAGACACTCAGAAATCGTCCCAAGGGTTCCGTTGACCCAACGGCCTTCAGGATCGTTTTTTATGAACATTACATTTGCTCCAACTTTTATCTTAAGCTCTCTAGGGGCAGGTAAATCATTTTCGTTTAGCTCTCCAGTTTCTTTAGATTTAATAATTTCCTGTTCGCCTTCAATATGACCTAATTTATATTCATTTAATTCTTCAGCTCTTTTTTTTCTTGAAGTAAGTGTCATAAAAAATTCTGACTCAAGCGTTGGATCAAAACAGTTTGAATTTATTTGATCGATAGTGACATCTAGATCTTTTCCAACTCGGATATTATTTAAAAGTTCACAAAACCTTTGATCTTCTTCCTGTCTAAAAGATTCTGTAAGTTCAAAATAACTTATCTTTTTCATATCTTTAAATGAATGTGCATCGAAGAAATAAATAGAATTATACTTCTCATAGATTATTCTCTCTTCGCTCTCTTTAATTATAGGTGGTAGTTGAAATAGGTCACCGCAAGCCAGTACATGAATACCTCCAAATGGCTTCTCAGAGTTTCTGTGTATTTGAAGAGATTGAGATATCGCATCCAGCATAGGTGCTCGAACCATAGAAACTTCATCAATGATCAATAATTCTAAATTCCTGAGTAGTTTTGTAAATCTAGGATCTTTAGATTTTGTAATCAAAGGAATAGTCTCAAAACCAATCCTAAAAGCGGAATTAATTGTTGTGCCACCTATGTTTAAAGCAGCAATTCCGGTAGGAGCTACAACCATTTTTTTTAAAGACAATTGATTCTTTACCCTTTCAAGAAGAGTTGTCTTTCCCGTGCCCGCGGCACCTGTTAAGAATATGAATTGCTGTTCAGATTCATCTGAAAGCAAATCTATTATTTCATCCTGAACTTTATCAAATGACATATTGACCTTATGAGTCTAATTTATCCATACTATCTATTGCCCTTTCCATTTGCCTTTCACGTGTGGAATATTCATTTACAGATTTCTGCAATGCATCGACTTTCTTCATAAGATCTTCAGTAGAACCGCTAAACTTTTCAAATTCTTTTTTCAGTTTTCCAAACTCATTCATGATTTCTCCAGCTCTTTCATTAAGAGCTAAAGTTCTAAATCCCATATGCACGCTTATAAGATAAGCCGCAAGAGAGTTAGGTCCCATGATAAGTACTCTATAATCGCGGAAAATTGTCTCTCTTATATTGTCTAAAGAATCTATGGTTTGCATGAGACTCTCACTGGGAATATACATAACACCAAGATCAACAGTAATGCCAGATTGAACATACTTTTCTTTTATATCTGAAGCATCTTTAAGTACATGTCTTCGAATATCATCTCTGGTTTTCTTGACTTGTTTCTCATCACCTGAATCACTGGCATTTATAAAGTTATCAAAAAGAGCTGATGGGAACTTGGCATCTATTGGGAGAACAAGGCCTTCAGGAAGTTTTATAATAAATTCAACGCGTTTACCACTACCAGGAATAACCTCTGCGTTACTCTCAAACTGGTTAGAATGGAAAATATCTTTAATGATTGATTCTAAAGACCACTCCCCAAATTTTCCTGCTAAGGTTCCGCCAGATAAATAACGATTTAATTTAGTAAGTGGTTCATTGAAAGACTGTATATCCTTAGAGAGTTCTCCAATCGTGGTTCTTTGAGTTTCAATCGAGTGATCTATTCCTTTGAGAAAGTCATCAGATTGATTACTGTCATTGCTATTTTTAAAAGTGTTAAAAAAAATTAAACCAATTACAATTATTAATAAAATGATAATTAAGATATCCATGCTTATACAGCCTAAAAGTTACTATCTAAAAAATCAATTAACTCAATAGTTCTTAATGAACCTTAATAAGAATTTTTTTGAATCAAACATCATAATTCTACTTTCCCTGTTTCATAGCCAAGATCCTGGAGGTTATCTTCATGGATAGATTTATTGATTCTATATTTTGAAATAAAGAATAAAGAAATCGGTGCGATTACAAAGAGTAAAGAAGTAGAAAAGATTGCAAGAGAGGTTACAGCCTCTCTCTTCTCTTCAATAGAGGCTTCCTCGCCAAAGCCAGCCAATGAAAGGAGTACTCCTGATAACAATATACCAACTCCTCCAAGAATTTTACCTGACAGACCGTTTACTGAAATGATTAATCCTTCGGATCTAGCATGTGTATTTTTTTGATGATCCTCAACTACATCAGAAAACATAGAACTAAAAACAATACCATTTATTACTCGGACACCGGCCATAAAGGCTGAATGTGTGGCATAGAGGTAAAAAAGTAAACCTAGCAGCGGCAGGGCAAGTCCTGCTTCTGGAAGTATATTGGTTCCAAATTCAATATCGATTATTCTTAGGATGGTCAAAGAAGGTCCTATTGAAATCATAATACAAGTAAGCACAAGGACTGTTCTCTTCTTATCCTTATTCTTCAAGAGTTTGTTCGCGCTTAATGCTGCTATGAATGCTCCAGGAATAGTCAAAGCTAAAATTAAAGTAAACACATCCGGCTTCCACAACCAAAAGAAATTAATCATATAAATGCTAAAGACACTCGATAAAGACCCTACTATTCCAAATAAAGATGTGCCGATGATTAAATTGCGCCAAGAATCATTTTTCCAAAGTGAAATGAGTCCTTTTATAACTCCTGTATTTCTTGTTTCGTCATTTATTGTAGTCTTTTCAAAGTGAGATTCGATATTTCGTAATCTCAAAACTGAATATAAGCTTGTGACTAAAAAAAGGATAATAACGATCAAAGATACGGCTTTATAACCATCCTCTTGATTCCAGTTGTCTCCAAATATAGTAGCGATAGAGGAGTAAAATATGACAGTACCTAGAATGCCAAAGTTATTATCCCTGGCATGAAGTAAATTTCTTTGTTCATAACCCTTTATCATCTCTATTCCTAAAGATGCTCTTGGAATAAAAAACATAGTACTGCTTATTCTAGTAATGATTATGAATAGTAAGAGTTGAGTAAATAAAGCAAATTGACTGCTTCCCAGCCGGACATTGAAAAGCAGGAATATACCAAGCGCGAAGCCAAATAAACCAAAAGCCATATAAGGAATTCTTCTACCAAAACGAGTAGCACTTCTATCAGATATGCCCCCAATCATGGGGTCTGTAAAAGCATCTACAAATAATGATAGAGCAATCCCCAAACCACATAAAAAAGGAACTAACCCTAAAACTTGATTATAAAAATAAAGCAGAAACATGGACAAGAAGGCCTCTGAAGCTGCACCACCTGCAGAGCTTACTGCAAATGTATTAAGGTACTTCTTTTGGAGGTCTTGCACTTTATTAACTGTAACTGCTTTTTAGATAATATATAGAACTAAAATGCTGGAGCGAGATACGAGAATTGAACTCGTCTCTCAACCTTGGCAAGGTTGCGTAATACCACTATACCAATCTCGCTTGATGAATCCCTGTTAAGCAGGAAGAGAAGTATACACGAAAGATTTTTTGATTTTCTAGGTTCTTTAATAAGAAATTAGTCAGATTTATAAACTTCCTTTATACCTAATCGTGCCTTGACCTCATCTGCTTTTTCATTTGCATTCATAAACTCATGAACTAACTGATCAAGTGTATCTTCATTTTTCTTATAATCTTGACGAAAGGCAAGTCCTAAGCCTCCAAATAAGAATGTCAAAAAGCCTAGCCCATAAGTAAATTCATTTTGCGCGTTATTTAATAAAACCAAGATAAAAAACAATAAAAGGATGGTAAATAAGATAGGTATTACGATGATATTTTTTTTACTATTACTTTGAAGTCTATTAACTTCATAAAATCTATCATTCACCGATTTAAGATTAATTATAGCTTCAATATCCTCTCTGACTTGATCGGAAGAGTACCCTCCCACATTGTTCATGTGATCCAAAATAGATTTAATTATTTGATTATATTCAGTTGAGTCTACGGATTGTGTTAGCGGACTTATGCCCTTTTTTTCAAGTTGTTTAATTAAAGAACTTCTCTGTTTTTTATCAAGTTTATTCATTTATCTCCCCTGATTATATTTATCTCTTAAAAGATTTTTTTGCACTTTTCCCATAGCATTTCTTGGTAGTTCATTAGTAAAGTAAACTTGTTTTGGGACCTTAAATCCTGCCATTTGTACTTTCATATCACTAATTATATCTTCTTCTAATACTTTGGACTCTTCATCTCTAACTATTACCGCAACGACACGCTCACCGAAATCAGCATCTTCTAGACCGATAACTGCAGACTCATGAACACCTGCTATTTTATCAATAAATGATTCAACCTCTTTGGGATAAACATTCAATCCTCCAGTAATAATCATATCTTTATTTCTTCCAACAATAATTAAGTAACCATCGTGATCAAAATAACCTTGATCTCCAGTATTGAAATAATTATCTAAACTAAAATCTTCTTTAGATTTTTGAGCGAGTTTCCAATAACCTTTAAATACATTTAGCCCTTTTACTTGAATATTTCCAATTTCGTCCACTCCAACCGGTTCATCATCATTATTAACTATTCTAACCTGTTGCCCTTCAAGCGGTAATCCAACCGTTCCGGATTTTCTTTTACCGTTTATGGGATTAGAGCTAATAATGTTTGTTTCAGTCATGCCATATCTTTCAAGAATTTTATGACCAGTTATGGAGTTAAAGTCCACAAATGTTTCTTCTAAAAGTGGAGCAGAGCCTGAAATAAAGAGCCTCAAATTTCGAGTTACTTTTGAGGTGAGACCTTTATTATTAATTAATCTAGTATAGTAAGTTGGAACACCCATCATTACCGTACATTTAGACAATTGAGTTAAAACCTCATCAACTTCAAAGCTATCTAACCATAACATCTTTGAACCTGATAAAAATACACACCCAAGAGCAACAAATAAACCATGTACGTGATAAATAGGAAGAGCATGAAGTAAGCAATCATTTGCTGTAAATTCCCAAGCATCTTTCAGTGAAATGGCATTCGAACCTATATTTCCGTGAGTCAACATAATGCCTTTAGGCCTTCCAGTTGTTCCAGAAGAATAAAGTAAAGCTGCTGTATCCTCTTCCGAACAATCTACAACTTCATGAATGCCTGCCAATTTAATCGCTTGTATAGAGTCTTTATCTTGGATTTGAATGGTAAAAACATGGTTAGGTGGATGTTTTAGATTGAGAGTATCAACTTTTTCATAAACCTCTTTTTCGCAAATGAATAAAGAGGGGTTAGCATCCTCCAACAGGAAAGATAGCTCGTTGTCTTTATAGGCGGTATTAAGAGGATGGAAAATTAAGTTAGCACGCAAACATGCAAGATATATATAAAGAACCTCAGGTGATTTATTTACTTGAACTGATACTCTATCGCCAGGTTTTAAACCTAAATTTGAAAATCCGTTTGCATATTGGGATGACTGATCTTCTAAATCTTTGTAAGTAAGAATTGAACCATCCTTGAGCTCGATACAAGGTCTACTCAAATCTTTTGGAAAGCCTTCTCTATATATTAAGTAGAGATTCTCCATTGCAATTTTTAACGCGCAGTTTGTCCATCATCAATTTTTATACAGGTTCCTGTAACGCACTCAGATGAAGGAGATACTAAGAACAGTAATGTAGAATCCATTTGTTCAGGAACACAGATTCTTTTTCTAGGGAGACCTTTACTTACATCACCTATTCTTTCTAACATTTTGTCAGCCATCTCTGAATGAAATATACCAGGTGCTATAGCGTTTACATTTATGTGATGTCTAGCCCACTCTACAGCTAGAGACTCAGTCATTCTTACAATAGCCGACTTTGTAGTTGAATAAAGAACCGCTGCAGAATTAGGACCGGTATTAAAAGCCGCCATAGAAGAGATATTTACCATCCTGCCTGGTTTTTCACTTTTTATAAGTCTCCTTGCAACTTCGTTTGAGAGAAGATAAGGGCCCACTAAATTTGTGTCTATGACTCCATCAATCAAAGCTTCATCCTGTTTGATCGCCCATTGAGCATCAACCATACCGGCATTATTTACAAGCGTATTAATCAAACCAAGTTGATTCTCAACTATATCTATGCAGTTACGGATACTATCTCGATCCATTACATCTAATGGTACTACAGCGCATTCTCCACCTGCATTTCTTATTTCTTTCTCTAGTGCTTCTAATTTCTCAACTCTTCTTGCGGCTAGAGCTACCTTAGCTCCGCAGCCCGCAAGAACTTTAGAAAAACGATATCCTAAGCCTGAAGAAGCACCAGTCACTAAAGCAACTTGGCCACTAAGGTCTACAGAAAAGTTTGGTGTTGAAAATTTACTCATATTTGTCCCCTTATTCTTTATTAATAGATAATTTATGCGCACTAAATTATGCAAAATCTCTACTTTTAGGTACTATGTTGACTATTCCCGCCCTACTAAACAACGAAAATACCTAAATTATGAGTATACAAAATAAAATAGAGCAGGCAACTACAGTTATAAAACCCAGCAGAGAAGAAGCTGAAGAAGCCGTTAGAACCCTTATATGTTGGACTGGAGACGATCCTGACAGAGAGGGTCTTGTTGAAACTCCGAAGAGAGTCGTAAAAGCTTACGAAGAATTTTTTGAAGGATACGATATGGATCCTGAAGAGGTATTGCAAAAAACTTTTGAAGAAGTTCAAGGTTATGATGATGCGGTTATTGTCAGAAATATTAGAGTTGAGTCGCATTGTGAACACCACATCGTGCCCATTATTGGCGTAGCTCATGTTGGTTATATCCCAAATAATCGTGTTGTTGGAATAAGTAAACTTGCAAGAGTTATTGAAATTTTTGGCAAACGTCTGCAAACGCAAGAAACAATGACAGCCCAGATAGCAGATACAATCCAAAAGGTTCTAGAACCGAAAGGTGTAGCAGTAGTTGTTGATGCAAGTCACCAATGTATGACCACTAGGGGTATCCATAAAACTGAATCAAGCACTATTACTAGCAGAATGCTCGGTGCTTTCAGGGATAATCCCGAAACTAGGTCTGAATTTATGAATCTAATTAATAGTCCCAAGGACTTTTAAAATTTAAAAAAATATATATATTTTTTTAACCATTTTTTTGGATGATTTCGATATAAATTTGCATTAATATTCAGTCAAAAGGGGATTTAATGGCTATTAATACAGAAAGTTTTGATTTTGATCCTGATTATCTCAGGAAGAAGTACAGAGAAGAAAGAGATAAGCGTCTCAGACAAGACGGTAATGAGCAATATCAAGAAGTTTCTGGGGAATTTTCTTACTTTGTTGAAGATCCTTACATTGATGATGCAGTAGAAAGAGAGGCCATCAAAGATGAAATTGAGGTTGTGGTTATTGGTGGTGGTTTTGGAGGAATGCTAGCAGGCGCTAGACTAAGAGAAGCTGGCATAGATGATTTCAAAATCATAGAGAAAGGTGGTGACTTCGGCGGCACGTGGTATTGGAATAGATATCCCGGAGCCTCTTGTGATATCGAGTCATACATCTACTTTCCATTACTAGAAGAAACAGGATTCGTTCCTAAGCAGAAATATACTAATGCACCTGAAACCCTAGAATATTGCAAAGTTGTTTGTGAAAAGTTCAAACTTTATGAAAATGCACTTTTGCAAACTGAGGTTATTTCAACAGATTGGGATGAGGAGTCATTAAGGTGGATTATTAAAACTAACAAAGGTGATGAATTAAAAGCTAGATTCGTAGTACATTCCAATGGCCCTCTTAACAGGCCTAAACTCCCAGCCATTAAAGGTATAAATGACTACAAAGGTCATACATTTCATACTAGTAGATGGGACTATCAATACACTGGAGGATCTTCGCATGGACATCTAGCAGAGCTTAAAGATAAAAAAGTAGCAATAATCGGAACTGGGGCTACTGCAGTGCAATGCGTACCTCATCTCGGTGCAGCAGCTGAAAAAACTATATGTATTCCAAAGAACTCCGTCTTCTATTGATGTAAGAAATAATCAACCAACAGACCCTGAATGGATTTCCACACAAAAACCTGGGTGGCATGATGAAAGGAGAAAGAACTTTGAAACTCTTCTCACCGGCGGAATGGTCAAGGAAGACTTAGTTTCTGATGGATGGACAGAGGCATTTAGACTTCTTTTTGGTAATCTTAGACAGCAAGCACCTTCCAAATTAAAGATGGTTGGATTTGCGCTATCAGGTATTTTTTCTTCTAAAATGTATAAAGTCGGCTTTAAATCTTATATGACAGGAAAAGTTACAGAAGCTATGGACTTAAGAAATGCTATGCAAATGGCTGACTTTCAGAAAATGGAAAAAGTTAGAGCTAGAGCTGATGCAGTCGTGGAAGATAAAGAGACTGCTGAATCACTGAAACCCTACTACAATCAATTCTGTAAGCGTCCTTGCTTTCATGATGAATATCTCAAGACTTTCAATAACCCCAATGTTGAATTGGTGGATACTGATGGAAAAGGTCTCGAAGAAATATCTGAAAACGGCATAATATTCGAAGGTAAAGAATATGAGGTTGATTGCATAATTTTTGCTACCGGTTTTGAAGTTGGAACTGACTATAGTAGAAGAGCAGGTTATCAGATACATGGAGTTGATGGAATGACTCTATCTAAGAAGTGGGAAAATGGACTCGCTACATTTCACGGTATGCACAGTAGAGGTTTTCCAAATTCTTTCTTTTTCGGACCAGCGCAATCAGGTTTCACAGCTACCTATACATATTCTCTTGACGAACAAAGTATTCATTTAGCTCACATTTTGAAAACTGCAAAAGATAAAGGTGCAACCAGAATTGAAGCTTCTGAAGAAGCTGAGGAAAATTGGATCAATACCATAATCGATAAAGCTAGACTGACAGCTGACTTTCAGGAGAACTGTACTCCTGGCTATTACAATAATGAAGGTAAAGTAAATCAAACGCCTCAAAATAACACTTACGGAGGCGGTCCCATAGAGTTCTTCGCTCTCATGGAAAAAATGGAGATCTAAAGGAAATCTAGAAGGCCTCGAACTGAGCTAATTATTGTACAAACTAGAAATACTTCATCATCCATACAACCCAAATGATTTAGAGGAAATATTTGCCATTAATCAGGCCAATATCCCTGAAGTTGGTAATATTGATAACATCGATAGGCTTAAACGTTTAATCGATTGGAGCTGTCATTTAATTGTTGTAAAAGACGAGGAAATAGTAGGATTTATCATCCTGATGAGAGAAAATCAGAGTTACGAATCTCTCAATTATGAATTCTTCAATTCTCAAGGATACCCTTTTCTGTACATTGATAGAATTGCAATTAAAAAGGAACATCGACGTAAAGGATTGGGACAGATGATTTACTCAAAGACTATTGAGATAGCTAAAGAGTTAAACTTACCGACATGTTGTGAAGTCAATACCCTGCCAAAAAATGAACCTTCCTTAGCTTTTCATGATTCGTTTGGTTTTGAAGATGTTGGTACCAAGGACTATGAAGACCATAGCGTAGTTTATCTTAGGAAATCTCCTAGTTGAGGTCATCCTTGAAAAAATTAATCAAACCAACACCTGTAATTATTAGAAGGCAACCAACTAGCATTGTGTAAGTTATTGCCTCATCTAAAAAAAGATTAGCCCACAACATTCCAGAAACAGGCACAATAAGCACGACAGTCGAAGCTTTGACCGGCCCTACTCTCTTTATCAATATTACATAACCCATGTAAGCCAAGCCAGTACATAAAAAGCCTAAAAGAAAAACACTCAAAAGAACTTCATTTTGATGGCTGAAATGTAATCCACTTTCTAAAAACGTAAAGGGAAAAACAAGGAAAGTTGCTACCAGCAAAGTCATAGAAGCTAAATAAGTTGCATCAATTTCTTTAGTAGTAAATATATAGTTTGAGCTGAATGCATAAAAGAAAGATGCCAAAAGACAGAGCACAAGTGCAAATAATGAAAATTCTAAAGATTCATAACCAACAAATATAAACAAACCAACAATGCCTATAAATATGCCGAGCAATTGAGTGAAATTAGAGCCCAATTTCAACCAAAGACTGGCAATAATGAAAGCAAACAGAGGAGTTGTACCGTTCAAAACAGACATGGTACCTGCATTCAAATCGATTGCTGCTCTAGAAAAAAGATAAAAAGGCACAGAAGCATTTATACAAGCTAGAAAGAGAATAGAAGGAAAATCTTCTCTAATATTTTGAAGATGCTGTTTAGTAATAAAGAATGGACTTAGTATTAATGAGGCTATCAATAATCTAGAGAAAACTAATGTTATAGGGCCAACTTCTTGCGCAGAAACCTTTATAAAAAGAAAAGACGACCCCCATGCGATGCCAATTGCAATAATTAAAGACCAGTCAATAACTGCACTTTTATACATTTATAAAATTAATTTTTCTTACTAAAGAATCCTAGTAAGGTCGATCTCCAATGATAGTAACTCTTTCAACCTTCCTGACATTTGGCCAATAATCAGAATTTGCATAATGCTGGCATGCTCGATTATCCCAAAAAGCTATTGAATTATCTTGCCAGGCAAAACGGCACTGGTATTCAGGTATAGAAGCTCTTGAATATAAGAAATCTAACATCTGCTGGGATTCTTCAGGATCCCAGTCTTTAATGTATTGGGTAAAAGCAGCATTGACATAGA
>CACBUE010000024.1 GCA_902542325.1 uncultured SAR86 cluster bacterium
ACTTAATATGCTTTTTGCAACCGTTGTATCTGCTGCTTTAGGCTCAGGAACGGCACCCGTACCTTTTGCAGGATCCTATATTATGTCGCCTATTGCTATAAATTTAGCCGGCAATGCTGAGCAAAAAAATAATTGGCTGCCAAAGATAGCTGGAGGTGAAGTTCAAGTTGGAGTAGGTATCTCTGAGTATGTAGGTGCAAGAGAAGATGCAGGGATAGAATTTACCAATGGAAAAATTAATGGAAGATCTCTTTTCGTTATAGATGGTAAGGGTGCGGATGCCTATATTCTTGCCAATAAATCTGGTGAACTCTATCTAATTGATAGCAACAATTCGGGTATTGAAGTTGTAGAGCTAACAACCGTAGATAAAACTAGAACCTCAATTGAATTGAAACTTAATGATGTAGATGCAGAGTTCTTAGAAGGGTCGAAGGACAAGGCTGTTATAGAAAAGGTTTTAGATGCAGGAAGACTTATGTTGGCTGCTGACACAGTTGGAGCCGCTCAAGTGATGTTAGATAAATCTGTAGCTTATTCACTAGAAAGAAAGCAATTTGGAAGGCTTATCGGTTCATTTCAGGCAGTGAAACACATGTGTGCCGAAATGGCCGCTGATCTTGAACCCTGCCATTCAATGATATGGCACGCCGCCCATTGTCAAGATAATGTCCCTGAAGAGGCAAGACTAATGGCATGTCAAACCAAGGCACATATATCGGAAGTTGGTAAACAAGTATCAAAAACTGCAACTGAAGTCCATGGCGGTATGGGTTTTACTGATGAGCTAGGATTACATTATTGGTTCAAGAGAATTGGACTAAATAGACAGCTTCTAGGATCTCCTGAACTTGTCAGAGAAGAAGCTGGAAAGTTACAAGGATTTGATCAGTAGAACTTAACTGGTTAGCTTATAAACTTTCTCTGCCGTACCGTAGAAAAGGTTATGCTTATCTTGTTCGTCAAAGTCTTGAACTAGTTTTTTATAGGCATTCCATATCACATGGTAGCTTACTGACTGTTTATCGACTGGGAAATTACTTTCAAACATACACCTTTGAGAACCGAAACAATCGATGGTATGAAGATAATATCTAGATTGTTCTGTAATGATGTCGTCTGACGAAGCAGGATATTCGTTTTTATGCCAAGCCCAACCATTAACTGGCATAGCTAAACCCCCCAACTTTGCATAAACATTTTTACATTGACTTAACTCATAAATATCTTCCTTCCATTGCTTAAAGATCTCTTCTCTTTTTCCTTTATAAGGACCTATACCCAAAGGACCACCAAAGTGATCATGAACGATAATAAGGTTAGGTAAGTTTTTAGCTAATTTAGTTAAATCGGTTATTTGATTATGATAATGCCATGTATCGAAGACTAGATTCATCGAAGATAATTCTTGTAAACCTAACTGGAAATCTTCTTCAAGATAAATGTGAGGAGTTGGATGGGAGTGAGCATTCTTTACCCTCTCATCTTCATCCCATCCACCAGCATGTCGAATTCCTCTGAAAAGACCCTCACCTTTCTCTATATGTAATTCCAAAACTTCTTTAACCGATGCTCCAAGCATCATATTTGCATGCCCAATAATGCCGGCAATTTGAGCTTTTGATTTATCTCTCTCTGCTTCCTTTGCAATACCAACAACAAACTCTGTTTCACCGACTGGCTTAAATTTTTCTGTGCCACTCGAGTAATATTCTTGACCACAATCAATAAAAACTGTTTTTTCAATATTATGACCACTTGATGTATCTCTCCATAGATCTTCAAGCATGTATCTATAAGATTCTTTTATACCAGTGGGGTTGATTGGACCTTTCCATAGATGGTGATGAGGATCAATTATTGATCTTTCAGGATCAATTACGTCTTCCTTTACTCTATCTATCCACCCTTCTATTTCATGAATCTTTGCCATTTTATCGTTCTGAAATTGCTTGCAATGCGTATCCAAATATATCAGCTATTTCATCTATTTGTTTATCTCGTGAAGTTCCTGCGCCATGACCGGCTCTAGACTCTACTCTGAGTAAAATAGGATTAGAGCAAGATTGCAGATCTTGTAGTCTAGCTGCAAATTTATATGAGTGTGCAGGAACCACCCTATCATCTCTAGACGAAGTGGTAATTAAAGTGGTTGGGTAACACATATCTTGTTTAATATTGTGATACGGCGAATATTCTAATAGATTTAGAAAATCTTCTTCTTTTTCTGGCTCTCCATAATCACTCTTCCAAGCCCACCCAATTGTGAACTTATGAAATCTAAGCATATCCAAAACACCTACTTGAGGAATAGCTACTTTAAATAATTCAGGTTTTTGAAGCATTGTTGCCGCAACTAGTAATCCGCCGTTTGATCTTCCAAGAGAAGCGGTAGTTTCTGGAGAGCCTATGTTTTTGGAATGTAAATATTTTGCCCCATATGAAAAATCATCAAAAACGTTTTGCTTATTCAAAAGCATTCCCTCTTTATGCCATGAATCTCCATATTCTGACCCACCTCTTAGATTAGCTACTGCCAGAACGCCGCCGGATTTAATCCACATGTAAAAGGTTTTACTGAAGTAAGGAAGAATTGGAATATTGAAACCTCCATATCCATAAAGTAAAACTGGAGTATCTTTGTTTATTTCTAAATCTTTTGTATGGGCTATGTGAATGGGAATTTTTGTACCGTCTTTTGATTGGTAGAAATCTAATTTACTCACATAGTCATTTATATTTAAATTTTTGATAGTAGTTTCCCAATATAAAGAATATTCGAGCGACTTTAGATCTAATTCATATATACGTTGAGGGGAAGTGAAGTTTGAGAATTCAAAATAGGTTGTATTGCTATCAAATCTGCCAGTGAAGCCTGATAAGGTCCCAATGTTTTTATAGGGTAATTCTTTAATAAATTTTCCTTGAAGATTATAAAATTCGACTTGAGATATTGTATCTTTAAGATAATTAATAATTAGTTTGTCACCAGCTATAGAGGCACCTGATATCGGAAAAGTTTTTTCTCCTATCAATTCTTTCCATTGAAACTTCTTATCTGAAATATTAAGAGTAAGAATTTTGCCATTTTGGGCATCTAAATTAGAAAAAAACCAGAGTGTTTCCGCATTACCCCCAAGAAATCTGTAACTTGCCTCAAATTTATCAATCAAAGGAATAAAATTAAGAGATCCATCCAGACTGATGTAAAGAAAGTTCCTTTCATCTGTACCCTCCCCTATAGATAAAACTCTGTAGTCGCCTTTTTCAGGGACATTTATAGACCATGAGAAATCAGGATTTTGTTGATCTTCATATATAAGCTGATCTTCGAGTTGGCTTTGTCCTAATTTATGGAAAAATAATTGAGGACTTCTATTAATATCTGATAACTCTTCATCGGGTTGGCTATATTTTTGATAATAAAAGCCTGAACTATCAGACTCCCATACTGCATAAGAAAACTTAGACCATTCAATAAGATCATCTGTTTCTCGATCATCCTCAATATCAAGAACTTTCCATTTACGCCAATCAGAGCCACCATCAGAGATAGAATAAGCAAGGTATTTACCATCTGGACTAACGCTAATATCAGACAAAGATATAGTGCCATCCGATGAGAATTTATTGGGGTCCAGTAGAACTTTAGCCTCACAATTATCACAAGCCTTCATCATAAAGACGGCTTGCTGTTGCTCACCATCATCAAAATAATAGAAAGTTTTATCTCCTCTTTTAAAAGGTATGCTTATATCTTGAGTGATCCATATTTCCTCAAGTTCTTTTTTTATTTTTCTTTGATATTTATTTTCAAGAAAAGTATTTGTCAGGTCATTCTGTTTATCTACCCAAGCAGAAGCTTCTTCACTGGTAAAGTCTTCCAACCAACGATAAGGATCAGTAATAGTTTTTCCAAAAATTACTTCCTGGATATCATCTTTTTTAGTTTCCGGATATTGCATTTGTTTGTTTTCTGAAACACACCCTATAAGTAAGATAAGACACAAATAATTTACTAACCTTATCAATATAATCCCCATTAATTAATATAATAAGTATAAAACAAAATATCCTTTAAGAATTTTATGACTAAATTAATTTATAAAGCATTCATATTTGCATTTATCATAATCTCTACTTCTGTTTATGCAGATCAATTAGATGATAGTTATGTGTTGGGATTTGGTTCTTGTATAACCGAAAAAAGAGAACAGCCTATATGGAAAGCTATAGAAAAAGAAAATATTAATGAATTCTTTTTTATGGGAGACAACGTTTATGGTGATACTAAAGATGGTCTCCTAGATGGAATGAGAGCTTCATATGACAAACAAAAGAAAATGTTTCCAGAATGGCTCTCTGAAAAAAAATTAAATGCAATTTGGGATGACCATGATTATGGAAAAAATGATGGTGGAACTGAATATCCCCTGAAAGATGAAGCTCAGAGACTATTCTTAGAATTTTGGAATGTTGATGCCAATGATCCGAGGCATAAAAGAAATGGAATTTATTTTAATGAAGAAAAAATTATATCTGGACTAAAAGTAAATCTTATTGGACTTGACACTAGATATCATAGATCCCCGCTCGATCAAGAAAACAAACCCTATTATCCTTCAACCGATTCAACGAAAACCATGTTGGGAGATATGCAGTGGGCGTGGTTAGAAAAGGTTTTAAATAATAAAAATGATCTTAATATCATCGTTTCATCTATTCAGGTCCTGCCAACAGACCACATATTTGAAAAATGGCATAATTTACCGCATGAAAGAAACAGATTAATTGACTTACTCAGCTCACAAAACAAACCAACAATTATCTTATCTGGAGATAGGCATAAGGCTGCAATCTATAAAAAGGGTAATTTAATAGAAATGACGTCATCATCAATGAATAAACCAGTTTCTAAGCCTCTTTCTTTTTTCTCTAATCTTATCTTTGGTGAGAGCGACAAATACCTTATTAGCGACATCTATGAGTCAGAAAACTATGGTTTAATCATTTTTAATGATGATAAGAATGTTGAGATAATACTCAAAGATTTAGAAGGCGGAACGATTTCAAAATATAAAGTGATGTAAAAAAAAGGCCCTTTCGGGCCCTCTTTTAAAGTTCTCCTCTTTGAATACGATTTGTTGTCAAAACTCTAGAGTTTCCGCACTCCACCATAGAGTTCATCTTCATAGCTTCATCAGTAAGAGCGAGATTTTCACCATAATTATCTACCGCAAATCCGAAGTCTTCCATTGAGCTTCCATAAAGGGAGTAGACGAAATCATAATCTACTGTTCCAGCTCCTGCAAAAGGGAGAATCATTTTTCGTCCTAGGTTGTCCCCCATTGATTTTGCCTTTGCATCAAATTCTTTATACGCATCGAACATGTCCCTAGCCGTTACCCCTTCATTCATAGTGCAATCAGAGAATCTTACAATTCCATTATCTGAATCAGTATTAGCTGGAGATGATATAGGCCACTGTATTGTGTCTATAACTCGTTCATTTGTTACTGGAAGTGTACTTAGCATATCCGTACCTACTTCTAACCATGTTTCTAAAGATGTATATTGCTCTTTGGCATTTGGAATAATATTGAGCCATACATAATCAGATTCAGATATAGAATCATCAAAATATGTGCTCATTATGACTGTAGTAGTAGATTGTCTCCAATTATTCTCCGCACTCCAATCAACGAACATTTCACCCCAAGAAACTAGAGCATCCATATCTTTTCCTGAATTAAATTTTCCAATGTAATACTCAGCTTTATTCGGTTCTGGCTGATACTTATAATCAGCAGCGCTCAAAAAAGCTGAAACTGAAAGAACAAAAATAGTTAAATACTTCATAAAACCTCCATATATATATATTTAATTAATATTTATTATCCTTATTCAATAATTAAAGTCTGTAATTAATTGTGAATTTTTTGTCACAAAGTAAATTTTAGTTTTATTTTATGAGAAAATATAAAAAGTTATTATTTATTAAACTATCTTGGAGAGGTAATTATGAATGGAACAACTGAACTGGATTTATGGAATTTATTTCAAGTCGCAAACATGTCTAATGGAATACAATTTTTGGGGATAGCTTTTCTCGCTTGGGTGGGGTTGAGAATTTCTTCGTCAATTTACAATAGCGGAGATTCTAATATGCTAGTAAAAGTATCTGGAACAGTATTTTGTCTTATCATTGCGTATTTCATGTTATTCAATTTTGGCTCATCTGCTTGGAACTTGGCTGGAACAGCTGCAGCAATGTCTGCATTAACTGAACCACTTACTCCTGCAGCACAAAATTTTATTGCCTTTGCAGAAGCTAATAGTAGCTCAGAAGGATTCTCAATTGTGCCTAATGTAGCTCAAGGATTATTAATATTATCTTTACTATTAATACAATTGGGTGGTATCTGGATGACAAAAAAATAATACCTTTTAAGAAAAAAGGGAGCTTATAGCTCCCTTTTTTTGTGAAAGTGACATCTCTTGTATAGTATGTAACAAAGAGGAATATTGAATATGACAATTAAAATTTACAGTACTGAGGGGTCGAGAGGAGTTAGACCAATATGGACTGCCGAAGAGATGGGCTTAGATTATGAAATAGATATGATGCCCTTCCCTCCTAGATTTTTAAAACCAGAATATTTGGAAGTAAATGTCCTGGGAACTATTCCTTGTATGATTGATGGCAATACCAAAATGACAGAATCCGTTGGTATTAGTCAGTACTTAGTTGATAAATATGGTCCAACTGATTTAAAAGTTGATGTAGATGAAGAAGATTATGGAGCCTATTTGAATTGGTTAACTCATGCAGATGCTACTCTGACTTTTCCACAAACAGTATTCATTAGGTACACCCTGCAAGAACCAGGTGTGGCTGACGCAGCTGCAGAGGGTTATAAAAGATGGTTTGTAGCTAGACTTAAGCTTTTGGAGGCTACCCTAAATGATAGAGAATATCTCTGTTCAAATAGATTTACGATCGCAGATATTTGTGTGAGCTACGCTATATATTTAGCTGGGACATTAGGCATCGAACAAGCATTTAAACCTAACATTAAAAGATGGACTGATATGCTATTTGAAAGAGAAGCCTTTAAAAAGATAATAGCTTACAAATATGATGGGCCTGGACCTTCCGGTCCTGAAGAACTCAAGTAATCACATGGAATCAAGAACACTTCAATGTGAGTTCTTAAGTGATGATATGTCTGGAGTGAAATTAGTTCAGAGAGTAATTCCGGAAACAGGACCAAAAGAAGTCCTAATAAAAGTTAAAGCTAGTTCGGTTAATTTTCCAGATTACCTTATGACTCAAGGAAAATATCAACACAAACCAGAACTCCCTTTTGGTCTAGGTATGGAAGGATCAGGCATAATAGAAAAAATAGGATCAAGTGTTGAGGTTTATGCAATTTCAGATGAAGTAACCTTTGGAGCTCTTGGTCAGGGAGCTTTTTCAGATTATGTTCTTGTTGATGAGAGAGCTATAAACCCTAAACCAAATAACTTAACCTTTGAACAAGCCGCTGCATTTCATACGGCCTATCTAACTGCATATGTTTCTCTTGTCAGAAGAGGAAATCTTATCAAAGGAGAGACACTCTTGGTTCATGGCTCTACAGGAGGGGTTGGTATGGCTGCAGTTCAGTTAGGAAAATATCTTGGAGCAACGGTTATAGCAACAGGAACTTCAGAAGAAAAATTAGAATTTACTAAGAAATGGGGAGCAGACCATACCCTGTTAACACATAAAAATAATATTGTAGATTTTCGTAATGAGGTGAAAGATATCACCAATGGCAAAGGTGCAGATGTTATCTATGACCCAGTCGGAGGTGATGTATTTGATCACTCAATACGGTGCATTAATTGGGGCGGAAGGCTTTTAGTTGTTGGATTTGCAAGTGGACGTATACCTAACCTGCCCATAAATATGGCTTTGATTAAAGGCTTTTCAGTTATTGGAGTTCGTGCGGGTGAATACGGACGTAAAGATCCCGAAGCAGGAATAGAGAATAATATTGCTATCAGAAAAATTTGTGAGGAAGGTCATTTTTCTCCTTATGTGTGCAGAGAATTTGATCTTAAAGATGCAAAAGATGCTATTCAGTTTTTATCGGAAAGAAAACTTGTAGGTAAAGTAGTAATCAAAACAAACTAATATTTATAAGGTCTTGATATTTCAAGAATCGGTGGCTTTTTATCTTTTCCAACCCATAGAAAATGATGGGAAACCATCGCAGGCTCTACATACTTAGGTTTACTTAAGATTTCGAGATCATTTTCTCTACAATAAGCATCAATTTCTTCTTCAAGATAACTTACGAGATAGACTTTCTCATTATTTTGATCTTTAGTAACGCAATAACTAAACATAGTATTATTTTATAACTTTACACATAAGATTGGCTCTATTAATTCCATATATTTTGCGTATTCAATTTCGAGCGTCGATTTATTAATTCTTAAAACAACTATCAAATCTGTTTGAGATGCATCTTTAAACTGACCTACTTCAAAATAGTCCTTTCGAATTGAAAGGTCCATTGTTAATTGTCCCTTCTTTAAGATTTGAACTGCTTTTTTTGTCTCTGTTCCCAGCAATAAGCTAAAAGTATTAGTTCTCTCACTGTTTTGAGTTTGAGTTTTACATTCTAAATTTATCATCTCCGATCTTAAAGAAGATGAAAGCAAGATTATTAGAATTAAACTTAAGCTTTTCATTATCTATAGGTACAAAACTCTCTCCTAGGACATTTTCCTAATTTTGTTCTCATCTCTTCTTCATTTATTTGGTCTAAACTCTTCTCTGCATCAGCATAATTCTCATAATTATCGCACTGCAGCTTCCTTCTTTGCTTCTCTTGGAAAATCTGTTTCTGTACAGAAAGTTTTTCATTTAATTCTAGTGAAGAATACTCAAGGTCAGTATCTGGAAAACAAAGAAATAAATTATCAGCACTCCTTATGGATGAAATATTTGTTTGTAATAAAGAGCAAGAAGCTAAGAGAGCAAAAATGATTATTTGAGTTATAAGCTTCATTTCAATAAAGTGCGCTGATCAGGAAAAATAAAACTGAAGGCACAAGTAGACAACCAACTGCAGTATAAAAAGTAGCTGTCATAGCACCATAGGGAACTAGTTTGGGATCAACCGCAGCTAAGCCAGCGGCCACACCGCTATTTGTTCCCATTAATCCTCCAAATACCATGGCTGACTTTGGATTATCGAGACCGATGCGTCCAGCTACTAAAGGGGTAATGGTCATCACCAAAATTGATTTAACTAAACCAGCAGCAATACTCAGTGCAATTACTTCACTCTCAGCTCCAATTGCGGAGCCAGTAATTGGTCCTACAACAAATGTCACAGTACCTGCCCCTATGGTAGTAATACTTCTTGGATCATCATATCCAAAAGAAATCGCTACAAGCGCTCCGAAACTAAAAGATAATATTACTCCGAATAATAAAGAAAATACCCCTGCTTTGCCGGAAGATCTCAAGTCATTGAAGTTGGCTCCATAAGCTGTGGCAACAATAGCAAAATCTCGCAACATGGAACCCCCAAGAATACCTACCCCTGATAGTATTGCAAAATCTGCAACTCCTTTTTGACCTTCAGTAAATAATCCTGCCATATAAGCAGAGATCAAGCCGAGAATAATTGCGATTGCCGATCCATGGAATCGACCACCTGTAAAATGGTTGGAGAAAAAGTAAGATAAGTAGACTATCAATCCCACAAAGACGAAGGCAGTAATAAGATTGTTGCTTACAAGGACTTCGTTGAGTATTTCCATCTACTTTCTTTTAAAGTTAGAAATTATTGGAACGAAAATAAAAGAAACTGCAACAACCAATAGGCCTGCCAATAGAGCCATAAATCCACCATCAATTGCACCAACTACATTTTGTTTTGCTGCCATTGCAACTACTATCGGAATATAAATCATACTCCAAAAAGTAATTCCTTTTTCGGAAACATCCCCTATCTTAAATCTCCCTTTGAAGAAACTTGTACAACACATTAAAAGAAACATTGCTATCCCAATGCCTCCAACATTAGCATCAATACCGAATAAAGATCCAAGTAACTCACCTACAAATAAACCAAGTAATGTGCAGATACCAAGTAAAGCTATTCCGTAGATAACCATATTTTTATAAATAATTAAGTGTGAACAGAGAAATACTTAAAGAAATTCCTACTAAGATAATAAATCTCCTCAATAATTGATTGGACAATACTTCGGTGAGTTTTGCTCCTATAAAGCCTCCTAAAATTGAGAAAAACATCATATAAAAAACAAAAGACCAAGCTATAAAGTTATTTAAGAAAAATATACTTACAGAAACCAGGGTTATAAATAATGATAATAAAGACTTTATAGCCGAGAGCTGTTTTAAAGAAAATTCTTTATCTATAGAAAGTACAGATAGCAGAGCTAAACCAAGTCCTCCATTGAAATATCCACCATAAGTGCTGACAAAAGACAGACCAATTTTTTGATATATGCTTCTTGGACTTTGAGATTTCTTTCGCACAGTTTGCGGATTAAATATAAATAATAGAGTTGCTATGAAAATTAAAAAGGGTAAAGCCTTCATAAAAAATTCATCGGATGTGTTTATTAAAAAGAATGCCCCGCCAACAGAAAAAATTATTACCAAAAATATCAAAGGCATAATTTTATTCAGGTTTATAGTTGTAAAAGTTTTCTTGAACCCTACCGCAGATCCAAAATATCCCGGCAATATGGCTGCTGCACTGGTGGTATTGGCTAGGACTGGAGGTATCCCCACATACAGTAATGCTGGAAGTGTAATGAAGCTGCCACCGCCAGCTAGAGAATTTAGACCTCCTGCAAAAAATGCAGCAAAACAGACTAAAAATAAATTTGGTAGTTCCACATCAACCTTCAGAGACCCTCAACAACGACTAGGTGTCTCTCTGAGGAAATTGAAGAAAACTTCAGTGCCTTTTTGTATTCTTCTGAGTTATATGCATCTTTAGCACTTTGAAGAGAGTCAAATTCCACAACAACTGTTCTATCATATGAAGATCCTTCATATTTCACTTGCTCACCACCCCTAGCTAAAAATTTACCGCCATATTTTTGTATAGCTGGCCCTGCAAGTTTTATGTATTCCCCGTAAGTTTCACTGTCTGTGACGTGACATAACGTTATCCAGTATCCTTTCATAGTTAATCATTTCCTAATCGTGTATTAATATTCATATCGGAAGCTAAATTCATTAATTCGTAACTATTCCCTTGGTATTTAATTGGTAAAAATTTAGTTTTTCTTGTTAAGGCTTTTACGAATTCCTTTGCATCTTTGTTTGAAAATACTCCATCAGTTGATGTGATGGTTATATCTTTAATTGCTCCTAGTTTTGAAATCGAGTATTGATAACTAAAAGAACTTTTTCCACGTGGCGTTCCTGCAGGAATCTCAAATCCTCTGCTTGCAAAAGAGGCTGTACAAAAGAGTCGCTTACAGATGGACAAGGTATCGGGATTATCTAATAGCTGTTGTTTAAATTTACAAGTTTCACCCTCGCAACTTAAACAAATATTAAAACCTGATTCTCTATGAACTAAGACTTTATTTGCTAAATCCTCAGGTAAATATTTTTTTGGATCACAAGAAAAAGACTCTCCCTCAGCAAAAAAAGAATTACTTAGTAACAAAAAAATACTTAAAAAAAATGCTCTTTTCATAAAAAACCTCCAAAGCTTTTATCAGTCTAAAGAATAGACCTTAAAGGTCAAATTTAGAGTTATTAAGATTTTACTTGTAATCTTTTGGAGTGAAGAATTGGCTCTGTATAACCACTGGGTTGAGTTCGTCCTTTCACAGCTAAATCTAGAGCAGCAGAAAAAGATATGCCATTAAAGTCAGGACCCATCGCAACATATTCAGGGTCTCCAGCATTTTGCTGATCAACTACTAGTGCCATTTTTTTCATCGTCTCTCCAACTTGGTCCACTGTAATAAGATTGTGATGAATCCAATTTGCTATATGTTGACTCGAAATTCTGCATGTAGCCCTATCCTCCATCAAACCAACATTATTTATATCAGGGACCTTGGAGCAACCTACCCCTAAATCTACCCACCTGACAACATATCCAAGTATGCCTTGGCAATTATTATCAAGTTCAGCTTGAATATCTTCAGATGTTAAGCTTTCAGGATTATCCAGTAATGGAATAGATAGAATATCTTTTAAGTCAGCTCTTGTTCTTGAGGCTAATTTCTCTTGACGTTCTGAAACAGAAACCTGGTGATAGTGAATAGCATGTAAAGTAGCGGCAGTAGGAGATGGAACCCATGCACAATTCGCACCCGCATCAGGATGCATGGATTTATTTTCATACATTCCTAACATCTCATCAGGCATTGCCCACATTCCTTTACCTATTTGCGCCTTACCTTTAAAACCAGTTTCAAGACCTATGTCAACATTCCAATCCTCATATGCGCCAATCCAAGGTTGCTGCTTCATCTCTGCCTTTGGCACTACAGGTCCAGCTTCCATACTGGTATGAATTTCATCACCCGTTCTGTCTAAAAAACCAGTATTTATAAAAATAACTCTATCGCTGGCTTCTCTAATGCATTCTTTAAGGTTAACAGTAGTTCGCCTTTCCTCATCCATAATACCAACTTTTACTGTTAGAGGATCTAAGCCCAACTCCTGTTCTACTTTTGAAAATAAATCGCATGTAAACTTAACTTCTTCAGGTCCATGCATTTTTGGTTTTACTATATAAATACTTCCAGTTCTTGAATTAGATTGTTTTCCTTCCTTCAAGAGATCATGCTTGCCTATACAGATAGTAAACATAGCATCCATAATTCCCTCGGGAACTTCATTATTATTTCCGTCAAGGATTGCAGGGTTTGTCATTAAATGACCGACATTTCTTACCAAAAGAACACTTCTTCCTGGGAGAGTAATTTCTTGACCATTTTTGTCTGAA
>CACBUE010000025.1 GCA_902542325.1 uncultured SAR86 cluster bacterium
CTTCAACTTTTATGGCTTTGTACATAGAGGTGGAGATGAGATCAAAACAGAAAATACTCTAGAAGCCTTTGAATACTCATCAAATTTAGGATTTATTTTTATAGAAACAGACGTTCAATCTACTAAAGATGGTCATGTTGTAATATTTCATGACTCAACTTTAAAGAGGATGGCAGGTATAAATAAGCGTATAAAAGATCTGATGTTAGACGAAGTAAAGGGAATAGAATTAATTGATGGTGGTAGGATCCCTTTATTAAGTGAAGCACTTGATAGCTTTCCTGACCTTAGATTCAATATTGATATTAAAACTGAGGATGCCTTGGAAAACACCATTAAAATTATAAAAGAAATGAAATGCTTTAATAGATCCTGTTTAGCTTCTTTCTCTTCTTCAAGGTTAAATAGAATTAGAAAACTAGCCGGTCCAGGAGCATGCACTTCTTCTGGACAAATGGATATAGTCAAATTGATATGCAAATCTTTAGGAATTACTTTAAAGATTAATTCAGCTGATTGTGCTCAAATTCCTATAACGCAATGGGGAGTGCCAATTCTTACTAAGAGATTTCTTCGAATTGCAAAGAAGGAAAATAAACTTGTTCATGTTTGGACCATCGATGATAAAGAAGAGATGTTCAAATTAATTGACTTTGGTGTTGATGGAATAATGACAGATAAGCCTAGTGTTTTAAAACAAGCCATGACTGAAAGGGGCTTATTCTAATTCAGGGAACTCTTCTTAAAATTATTAATCCAGGTATAAACAGTAAAAGTAAGCTTAGTATGCCTAGGCTTGGGCTATCTGTTATGAGTGCAATTCCTGAGACCATAAAGGGACCTATAAAAACTGAAGATTTTCCAATGAAATTATAGAATCCAAAGAATTCTGCAGCTTTATTGCTAGGTATTAGGGTACTAAAATAAGACCTGCTAATAGCTTGAACTCCACCTTGAACCAGACCGATGATAGATGCCATGATAAAAAATTCTAATGCACTATCCATCTGGGAACTAAATATTACGACTCCTATGTAGATAATAATCGCAAATGAAAGAGTTTGTTTATGCCCGAATTTGTCAGAGTACCTTCCAAAAACTAAGGTTGCAGGAAAGCCAATAAATTGAGTAAGTAAAAGAGCTCCTATCATAGATTGTGCTGAAAGGCCTATATCAGAACCATAAGATGTTGCCATTCTTATGATCGTATCTACACCATCCATATAGAGAAAATAGGCTATTAAGAAAATAACAGCACTTTTATATTGTCTGACGGATCTTCCTGTTTGATACAGACTAGTGAAAGCTTGACCTGAAATTGCAAAAAAACTTTTTCTACTTACTGAGACTTGAGGCTCTTTTACTCCCGTAAGCAGAGGAAGTGTAAAAATACTCCACCAGATAGCTACACTCAAAAAAGACCATAAAACAGCCTCAATTTGTGAATTAAGGCCAAAAAAAGATGGAAAAGAGAACATTAAGACATTGATAAAAAATAATATCCCTCCACCTAGGTAACCAAGAGAAAATCCTAAAGACGATACACGATTCCTTTCATGGTCTTCAGCCACCGAAACCAATAAAGAGTCATAGAAGATATTTCCGCCTGAAAATCCAATGACACCAACTGCATAAAAGGTAATTGCAAATTTCCATGAACTTTCAGGAACAAAGAATAAATAACCAGTTGCTATTATTCCTATAACTGCGAATGTAAGTAACAGCTTTTTTTTTGAGTTTCCCGCATCCGCGAAAGCACCTAAAATTGGTGCACTTATGGCTATCAATAAACCAACAACAGAATTTGCTGTTCCTATAACAAATGTACTCTCGCCATCAGTTAAATCATTTGCCCAATAAGATTTGAAAAAAATAGGAAAAAAACCAGCCATTACAGTTGTCGCAAATGCAGAATTGGCCCAGTCATAAAAAGCCCATCTCCAAGCTTCTGTTGATAATTTTCTTTGACCTTTCATCTAATTTATGGGAATAATAACCCTTTTAATGGGAGGAAAAAATGGAAGAGGATAAAAAAACTTATAAATACATGACAATGTTTAGTGTAATCATTGCAATTGTCGTAGTAGCACAAATTATTTTAGCGAATTATTTACAATCAATTTATTAATTTATTTACAAAGGCATAAAACTAAGGAAAGAATATGAACTCAAAAATATGTGAACTTCTAGATATAGAATTCCCTCTAGTAGCGTTTACTCACTGCAGAGACGTAGTTGTAGCGGTATCTAAAGCAGGTGGATGCGGAGTGTTAGGCGCCGTAGGGATGTCACCGGAACAGTTGGAACAAGAATTGAAATGGATAGATGAACATATAGACGGAAAACCTTACGGAGTTGATGTTCTCATTCCTAATAAGATGGTCGATCAAAGTGAGAAATTTGATGCCGATAAATTGAAAGGAATGATCCCACAAGAATATGCAGACTTTAGAGCAGATGTCCTTGAGAATCATGACATTGAAGCTTCCGAGTTAAGAACTATAGATACAGCTGGTTCAAGTTTTGCTGCAAATACAAAAGCTGATGGAGCAAGAGCTCTTCTAGATGTAGCCTTTAGCCACCCCATCAAACTAATTGCCAACGCACTTGGTGTACCACCAGATTGGATGCTTGAAATGGGAAAAGAAAATGACGTCAAAGTTGCAGCTCTTTTAGGAACTGCACAACATGCAATAAATCAAGTAAAAGCAGGTGTAGATATATTAGTTGTATCTGGTACCGAGGCCGGAGGGCACTGTGGAAGCGTTTCAACCATGGTACTTATTCCAGAAGTTTACGAAGCAATTCAACCCTATGGTGATACGCCAATCCTAGCTGCTGGTGGAATAGTAACTGGGAAACAGATGGCTGCGGCAATGACAATGGGAGCGTCTGGAGCATGGTGTGGTTCAGTATGGCTGACTACTGTGGAATCAGAAGTCCCTCCTGTTATTAAAGAGAAAATGGTTGCTGCAAATTCAAGTCAAACAACAAGATCAAGAAGCAGAACTGGCAAGCACTCCAGACAACTAGTGTCTCCTTGGACAGATGCTTGGGAATCGGAACAGGCTCCAGACCCTTTACCTATGCCCTTACAACCAATGGTAGCTGAACCTGCTTTGCAGAAAGTTGCTAAGCTAGCTGAAGGCGGACATGATGGAGCTAGAGATTTAGCAACATATTGGGTTGGACAAGGAGTAGGCTTGATGAATCAAAGCATATCTGCAAGTGATGTTGTACAGGAATTTAAAGAAGATTTTGCAGAAGCCTACGAAAGATTAACAGGTTTTGTATCTTAATTAATTTCTTTACCGTCTTGAAGAATTAAAAACTGTCTGTTTTCATCATTCAGGTCTTCTGTAAGAGACTGAGATATTACTCTTTTAGAACCCTCTGGTGCATACTGGAGAATATAAGATTTTCTAATATCGTCTGATAAATTAGGCCCCGTCCTATGCGGTGTTAAAGAAGAGAAGATTGCGATACTGCCTGCCTTCAGCGGTAAGCAAATTGCTTGGGATGAATCTAAAGGTATTTCATGACCTAAATCTGTATTTTCATGGAAGAGAGTCCCCCTTCTGTGTAATCCAGGCATCACCCAAGGACAACCATTGGATTCATCTGTATCAGTAAGAGCTACCCAACAAGTCAGGTAGGCCTGCGGCTCAATATAGGTATAACCATTATCTTGATGCCAGGGAAATTCGTCTTTGGTACCTGGTTTTTTGTATACCGCTTGATCCCAATATAATCTCACGTCAGGTCCGATTAAATCTCTGCATATATCAGTAAAAACCTTATGTTTGCTGAATTCTTTAAGGACATCAGACTGAGTTACAAGATGGGTGGTAAAAGTAATTTCTTCTGCTCTAGCAATAAAAAATTTTCCTCCATCAAGGCCTTTCAATGCTTCTGTTACATTAAACTCATATGGGTCAATTTGATTTACTACTTTGTCGACTTCTTCGATTGAAAAAGCATCTTCGAGTACAACATAACCTTTTTCGTTAAATAATGTGATGTCTTCATCAGAGAAGAATGTGTAAGGGCCATCGGGCATGTTCCAAGAAAAGCTCTTATTACTTTCATGTAACCTAATATCTTTATCCATAGCTATCTATCAAATTCTAATTGAACTCCTAAATTTGTTTCTACAATTGTTCCATTATTATAAGCAAGTTTACCATTCACAATAGTACTCATAATTTTTGAATTGAAGGTCTCTCCTTCAAATGGCGACCAGCCGCAAAAATAGAAAGTATTTTCTTTAGTAACTGTATGCTTAGATTCTAGATCTACGAGAACACAATCTGCCCAGTAGCCTTCCCTAATGTAGCCTCTATCAACAATTTTGAATCTATCAGCAACTTTATGTGAAAGATAGTATGGAAGATCATTTAAAGAATAAATTCCTTCTCTAACAAGTTCTAGAAGAACAAGGAGTGAGTGTTGGACACTTGGAATTCCAGAGGGACAATTCATGTAGTCATTAGATTTTCCTTCCAAAACATGTGGAGCATGATCAGTAGCAACATAATCGATATAGCCATCTAATAACCCCTTCCTTAATGCGTCTCTGTCCGCAGACTCTTTTAATGATGGATTGCACTTTATTAAAGTTCCTTTGGTTTCGTAATCATCGCTTGAAAAACACAGATGAGGAATACAAACTTCTGCCGTGATCATTTTTTCATTTAAAGGTTTATTAGAGAATAGTCCTATTTCTTCTTTAGTAGTTAAATGAAGTATGTGCAAATTAGAATTATGTTTTGTAGCTAATTCGATAGCTTTTTTTGAAGATTTTAAACAAGCCTCTCTAGATCTAATTAGGCCATGCATTTCTACAGGAATCTGTTCACCATACTTGGCAAGGTATTCTCTCTCCAATGCTTTTATCATTGGGTCATCCTCACAGTGCGTAGTTATTATTACCGGAGATTCTTTAAAAAGGTCATTCAAAGCATCTTCACTATCAACATGAAGATCGCCTGTTGAAGAACCCATAAATATCTTTATCCCACACACCTCCTTAGGATCTATGGCTTTTATCTCGTCTATATTGGAGTTAGATGTGCCCATATAAAAAGAGAAATTAGCTGATGAGGTCTGACCAGCAATGGAAATTTTATCCCTCCACAAATCAAGGCTAAGTGTAGGCGGAAGAACATTTGGCATATCCATAAAGGAGGTTGTGCCACCAGCAACAGCAGCCAGAGATTCAGTTTTTATACTTCCTCTCTCCGTCAGCCCGGGTTCTCTAAAATGACATTGATCATCTATTACTCCAGGTAATAAATGATGACCTGCTGCATCAAGAATTTCTCCTTGAGGCTCAATATCATTTGCTATTTTCTCAAACCTACCATCTTTAATAAGAATATCTTTTTCGGTTATAGAACCTTCATTTATAACCTTACAGTTCTTGATGGTGATTATATTACTCAATATGGTTTGCTCCCTGATGTGGTTAATCTATGCATTGTCCTTTCATTGTCTCCGTATCCATGTTCAGCATAATGCTGAACACTCCTATTGTCCCATACAATCAAGTCACCTTTCGACCATTTATGTCGATAAATATATTTTTCTTGAGAAGCGTGACTATATAAAAATTCAAGCTTTTGTTGAGACTCTTTAGGATCTAAATCTTTAATTTCTTTAACGAATGCTTCTGTGACATAAAGTGCCTTTTTTCCAGTTTCAGGATGCTCTCTAAAAATTGGATGTTCTACTGTCTTGGCATCCTTCAGATCTCCACCTGACAACATTAATACTCCGATATTGCTATGAATTGCTTTTTTTTCTGATAGTTCTGATTTTAGATCAAGATCTAAATCATCATAAGCAAGATACTGGTTAGAGAATAGAGTATCTCCTCCTAGTTCAGGTACTACTAAAGAATATAAAAGTGTTGCATCTGGTGGGGACTCTTCAAATGTTACATCGGAGTGCCAATGAGCATTTGTATGATATCTCTCGCCGTAGTTTCTAATTTCAATAATCTCTGGATGCCCCTCTATGCCTTTAAATACAGGATGAACCAAAGGTTTACCCCATAAACTTGAAATATTTTTGAGTTGAGATGGATTTAATTTCTGATTTCTAAAAACCAGGACCGAGTTATCTAGAAAGCATTGCCTAATTTTTAAAGAATCGTCCTCGGAAAGGATATTTAGATCTAATCCTGATATTTCGGCACCTAAAGGTTTTAAAATTTTAATATCCATATTACTTAAGTTTATGGACTTTGATTTGTCCGTACTCATGACCTATCCCATTATAATATTCGGCATTTGTTCTATCTAATACAATTCTCACTAAAGAGAGCATTTTTTCACTATTGCCACATATTATCGTTAAAGGCATTTCTTCTTGGTTAAGAAAAACAAAGTTTTCTACTGCAATATCTACTTCATGATGTCTATATCCATGAAGATCCAGTACATGACTAGACACAATTTCTAGGAGTTCCTGATCAATCTTCCATTGAGAGCACCAGTAGCTTCACCTTTAATGAAAGCAACTTCCCCTGAAACGATGGTGTAATCATAACCTGAAGCTTTTTGAACTAGTCTTCTTCCTCCAGCAGGCAAATCGTTGATAATTTCAGGCTCATGCAAAGTTAAGCCTTCATAATCAATTATATTGATATCCGCTTTATAGCCTTTTTCTAATACTCCTCTATCTTTGATGCCCAGTAAGTTGGCAGTCTCAGATGTTTGCATTTTTATGACTGTCTCCAAAGGCAATTTGGATCCTCTGCTTCTATCTCGAGACCAATGCTGTACAAGTGTTGTAGGGAAACTAGCATCACTTATAGCACCACAATGTGCACCAGCATCGCCGAGACCTGAGATTGTATAAGGATGTTTCAACATTTTCTCTACAAGACTTAAATCACCCGTCTGATAATTAAAAAGTGGATGATAGATCAATGCTCTACCATCTTTTTCGAGCATCGCATCATAAGCTATTTCTTGTGCGGTCATATTTGACGAATTAGCTAAAGATTCAAAAGACATTTCAGGATCTGGTTCATAATTAGCAGGTTCGCCTAATTTAAACATCTTTGAGTAAGAATTAACTATCTCATCCACTAATGGATTTATGGATAAGGCATTGTCGTTAAGTAGCTTTTCTTTGAATTCATCATTGCTCATGATCTCGACTCTCTCTTCTAAAGCAAGGTCTGCTATTTCCATATAAGCAGGATGAAATCTAAATGGATTCAAAGTTGCTGTCAGACCCATCAAGATGCCTGTTGCTCGAGGAGGAACCTGTCCATACATATTTATACCTTCAGATTGGGCATCTTCAATTCCATCCAGTAATTGCTCCCACCATTCTGGACGTGCATCTTGTTGTTCGACTGTTATTGATATTGGTCTACCGGATTCTTTTGACATTGCCTTAAAGATGTCGAACTCAGAGTCAAAATCATAAAAATCAGATATCCCTTGTAAGACACCCTGATTTATTTCACCCAAAGATTTGGCTATTTCCACTAATTCATTTTTGTGAGCAGTAATGCTTGGAGTCAAATTACCATCAACATCATTATGTTTCTCAGTCCTAGATGTGCTAAATCCATAAGCGCCCGCCTTTATTGCCTCTTGCACAATTTCTTTCATTGTATCGATTTCTTCTTGAGACGCTTCTTCGTGATTGATACCTCTCTCTCCCATGACATAAGCCCTTACAGCTCCATGGGGAATTTGTGTACCAACATCTATTGCGAGTGGTTTCTTTTCAAGTGCATCGAGGTATTCAGGAAAACTTTCCCATTCCCAATCTATTCCTTCATGTAAAGCAGTTCCTGGAATATCTTCTACACCTTCCATAAGACCTATCAACCAATCTCTTTGATCTGGTTTACATGGAGAAAATCCAACACCGCAATTTCCCATCACTACCGTTGTGACTCCATGATAAGTTGAAGGTCTTAAATATGGATCCCACGTTACTTGACCGTCATAGTGAGTATGAATGTCAACAAATCCAGGAGTAACAATTTTTCCTTCAGCATCTATGACCTTTTTAGCTTCACCCTTGATATCACCAATTTCAACAATTTTTTCATTTGATATAGCTATATCTGCTTGATAAGGCTCGCTTCCCTTTCCATCATAAATTGAGCCATTTTTTATTATTAGATCGAACATATTAAAAACCTAAAACATTTTAAAGATCTATGTAATATAGATATTCGTATTAATTTTTAACATAATAGTAAAAATATCTAAAAACTTCATGAAAAAACACTTATTTAAACTATTTATTTTTCTTCTTCTGTCTTCTCAGGTCTTACTTGCTGAGGAAGAGAAATCAACAACAGAAAATGAAGATGTAGCTTCTGAAGAAGAAAAAAAGGTTTCTATAGAAGAACTGGTAGAGGACTTTGACGAAATTCCAGGCTTTTTTACAACTTTTAGAGATCCAAAGACTAATCAGGTTTTCTTAAAAATTACTAATAACCAATTAAGAAGTGAGTTTATTTACTTTGCACATGCTTTAAATGGAGTGGCGAGTGTGGGAAAAGTTAAGGGTTCATATTTAGATGAAGGTATTTTTAAAATTGAAAAAGACTTTAACAATCTCAGGTTTTCAAGAGTTTTAACAAATTATTTTTTTGATGAAGCCAGTCCTCTTGCAAAGTCTGAAGGGGCAAATGTATCGGATTCAACATTCAAAGTATTTGAAATCATGGGAATGAATGAAGCTGAAGATGAATATTTAATAGATATAACGAGTATGCTCTTGTCTGAGGCATTAACACCCATAATGCCTATTTACTCTCCAGATGGCCCCCCGTCAGGATTTGGTTGGGGTCAAGTAAGCCCATCAAAATCAAGAATCAAAGGAGTCTTCAACTATGAGAAGAATACAGATTTTGAAGTTGAGTATGTTATAGAAAGTGCACCGTCTTATGATTACGAAGCTGAAGATGTCGCAGATCCAAGGAATGTAAATGTAAATATTAGATATAGCTTTATTGAGATGCCAAAAAATGATTTTGAACCTCGTGAAGCAAATCAATCTATAGGATATTTTTCAGAAAGAATAACTGATCTTACGTCCACAGATATAACGCCTTATAAAGATCTTATCGGGAAATGGAATCTTAAGAAAAAGAATCCTAATGAAGAGCTCTCAGAACCAATCAAACCTATAACATTCTGGATAGAAAATACAACTCCTTATGAATTAAGAGATTATATCGAAGAAGGGGTTCTAGCATGGAATATTGCTTTCGAAGCTGCAGGTTTTATAAATGCATTAGAAGTCAAAATTCAACCAGATGATGCAGAATGGGATGCAGGAGACATTAGATATAATGTTTTAAGATGGACATCATCCCCAGATCCAGTTTTTGGGGGATATGGACCTAGCTTCACAAATCCCAGAACGGGAGAAATCATTGGGGCAGATATCATGCTTGAGTGGGTCTACTTAACCAATAGAGTAAATTACGATGGCATTTTTAATCAACATTCAAGTCATGACAACTGCTCATCTTCTAGTTACATACAGGATGGAATGATTCTAGCTCAAGCTATTGAATTAAATGACCCCAAAATAATTGAGCAAGCGATAATTAGATTAACACTTCACGAAGTTGGACATACTCTTGGTCTGAATCATAATTTCAAAGGAAGTTACTTACATAACATTGAAGACGTACATAATCCAGAACTAACCAGTAAAACTGGAGTAACCGCCTCAGTAATGGAATATCCAGCTATTAACCTCGCTCCATTAGGAGTTGAACAAGGAGACTATTACGACACAATACCTGGGCCCTATGACATATGGGCAATAAAATATGGATATACGCCCGATCTGGATGAGTCTGATTTAGAAGATATTATTTCTGAGCAACATAAACCCGAGCATATGTTTGCAAATGATTCAGAAGATATGAGATCTCCAGGAAGAGGTATTGATCCGCGCGCAATGATCAATGATCTTACAAATGATCCAATGACTTATGCACAGCAAAGAATTGAATTAGTAAATGATACTCAAGCTAAATTAGTGTCAAAATTATCAGGCTCAATTGAAACCTTTGAGGAATATAGATTAGCTCATGCAATTTTTATGAGAGAGTATTCGAGATCTTTAGAGGTTATCTCAAGACACATTGGAGGGGTATATGTAGAAAGATATGATCCTAAAAATATCAATGAGAAGAAACCATACACTCCTGCTCCGTCTAATGAACAAAGAAGAGCCATGAAACTTTTAAGTGAATACGCGTTTTCTCCAGAAGCATTTCCAATAAATTCTGATTTACTTCAATTGGTACAAGTTGAAAGGAGGATGTTTGATCTTTATGGAGAACACGAAGATCCTCAAATGCACAAAATTGTTCTTGGTATTCAGAACAGAGTTTTAGATCATATCTTAAGCCCTTGGACACTCTACAGGATTTCAGATACTGAACTTTATGGCAATGATTACTCTGTTAATGAGGTGTTTAATGATATGACAAAGGCTATCTTTGATGGAGACGTAAATAACAAGGTATCTTCCATAAGACGTAACCTTCAAACTTCGTATGTAAGGCGACTAATAAGCTTATTAGCTCAAGATTATTATGATGAATTGGCTACTGCTGCTGCTTATGACTCCTTAAGACAGATCCAGAAACTTACTAGAAAAACCTCTACTGATATTCCTACCAGATCGCATAGAAAACTGATCTCATGGATTATAGAGTCCGGTCTTGATAGAGCCAATTAAGAAACTTCTCTTAAAAATCTAATTATAAGTTCGTTAACCTCATTTGGTATCTCTTGTTGAGTCCAGTGACCAATACCCTCAAACTCTTCAGCAAATTTAAGCTCTTTATAATTTGGCGATATTCTGTCAATTAGAGTCTGGTCCGAAGGAATAAAAAAGTTTACGGGATCTAAGCTTCCAGTGATAAAAAATGCTGGCTGCTCAAGAATCTTACCTTCTAATTCTGTAAGCTCATGCCAATCAATATTTTGAGCTCTATATCTATTGAAAGGACCTCTTAACCCACTCATTTCAAATTGACTTACAAAATAATCAAGGTCCTCAGCTGTAAACCAACCAGGAAAGTCTTCAAATACTTCCATTCCCTCAAGAAAACTGGAATGCTTATCTTTTTGAGGCATCAAACCACTTTGACCTTTTTCAAGATTGTGTTTCATGCCCCTTCCATCACTATTTGTATAGGTTATGAAAAGTGATCTTCTTAAATCTGACTCAAATTCCTCTTCCGCAATACCCTCTTTTTGAAAGTAAAGTTGATAGAAAAATTTGTCTTTGTATATCTCTCTCCAAAGGTCCAAGGTTGGCATCGGACCTCTTCCAGTAAAAGGAACTGACATAGTGCCGGTTGCAGTTATTCTATTTTCATTTAAAGCTGCTGTGTTTAGAGCAATCGGACCACCCCAATCATGTCCAATTGTTATAGCTGTGTCATAACCTAAAGCATCTATGATACCGATGACATCATCAGTCATGTTCTTCATGGAATATGCTTCTATCTCGTGAGGTTTGTCTGACTCTCCATAACCACGAACGTCATAAGCAACTGCTTTGAAGCCTGCGGCAGCAACAGCAGGAAGCTGATGTCTATAGCTATACCAACTCTCAGGCCAACCATGGCAAAATATAACTAAGGGGCCTTCGCCCATCATTGCAAGTCTTAATTTAATTCCATTGCTCTCTA
>CACBUE010000026.1 GCA_902542325.1 uncultured SAR86 cluster bacterium
TCAAGACTTGGCGGTTCTTCAGGGCAAAATTGAGCCTATTGGTAGATCTTGGGAAACTAATTCAGGTGATTCAATTGATCTTAAAAAATACTTACTCGATAACGTCACAGATATAAGGTCTGATTCAATGGTAAGAGAAATAGACAGGGATTTATACGATCAAGATGGAATTATTCTTGACCAAATCGGTGCAAGTGCAGCCGGACAATTACCAAAAGGATTTGATCCTTCTAGCTTATACCCTGCAAGACAACATCCGAAAGCACTTCAGATGACAATATTTGGTATGGGTGATGCTCTTGGACAGCTTGGAGTAGACTGGAAAATCATCCAAGAAAAAATTGCCCCAGATGAAGTAGCAGTTTTTAGTGGGGCAGCAATAGGTCAACTGGATGGCTTCGGATTTGGTGGATTGATGCAATCTAGATCTAAAGGATCTAGAGCGAGTTCCAAAAATTTAGCTCTAGGTTTAGTAGAAATGTCTGCTGATTTCATTAATGCCTATATTTTAGGTAGTGTGGGACGCACTGGTCATGTTGTTGGTGCGTGTGCAACATTTTTGTATAACCTGCAAATGGGGAAAGAAGCTATTGAGTCGGGATCTGCTAGATTTGTGGTTGTAGGCGGTGCAGAAGCCCCTATCACTCCAGAGATTGTTGATGGTTTTTATGCAATGAGCGCCTTATCAGATGATAAAAGGATGATGGAAATGCAGGCTCAACATAATGAAAATTTAAAAGATGGTCCAATTCAAAAGAAGGCATGCAGGCCTTTTGGTCAAAATATGGGGATGGTACTTGGTGAGTCTGCACAATTCGTAATATTAATGGATGATGCTTTAGCTATAGAATTAGGGGCCGAGGTTTATGGATGTGTGTCTGCTGTTTCATCTCATTCAGATGGATTCAAAAGTTCAATTAGTGGGCCAGGAGTTGGTAATTACATAACTATGGCCAAATGTGCTTCAGAAGCAGAAAAAATAATTGGGCTGAAAAAATTGCGAAACAGAACCTTCGTGCATGCACATGGAACAGGAACGCCTGCAAATAGGACAACTGAGTCTCATATTCTTAATGAAGTGGCACAAACCTTTGGAATAAAATCTCTTCCAGTTACAGGCATCAAATCTTATTTGGGTCATAGTATGGCCCCTGCTTCTGGCGATCAACTTACAGCTACCCTAGGAACTTGGGATAAAGGTATAGTGCCAGGTATACACTCAACTGATTTTATTGCTGAAGATGTTCATCAGAAGAACTTAGATATTCTTCTTGAAAATCATAAAGAAGATAAAAGTTACTTCAGTGCAGCTTTGCTGAATGCAAAAGGGTTTGGCGGTAATAATGCCTCTGCCTTGATCTTATCGCCTGAAGAATCAATGATTTTATTATCTAAAAAATACTCTTCTTCGAAGATGAAGAAATACTTATCATTAAATGAAGGCGTGAGTGCAAAGGCATCAAAACATAACAAACAATGTTTGAGAGGAAATTACAATATCATCTATAAGTTCAATGAAAATGTTCTTCAGGGAGAGGCAGACGTAATTATAGAAAAGAGTAAAGTAAGTCTTAAGGGGTTTAAGCAATCAATAAATTTAAAAAAATAAAACGGGGATAGAAATGGAAAGAAACTGGAAAGAAGTAAGATCAGAAGTAAAACGATTCGTTGAAGAAGAAGTTTATCCTGCTGAACCTATTCTGCACAAAGGAAATGAGGAATCTAAAGAGAAACTTTCTGAACTTATGCAAAAAGCAAAAGATAATTCTTTGTGGGCGCTAGGCCATCCTAAAGATATAGGAGGTCAAGGTATGCCTTTCATGGAATATGTCTATATAAATGAAGTTGTTGGAAGATCTTCAAGTGCGATGGTTGCATTGGGAACGCATTCACTTCAAGACTCGATAATGCTTAGAGAATTTGCCCCTAAAAAATGGAGAGATGAATATCTTGAACCACTGGTTCAAGGTGAAGTGTTTCCAAGCTTTGCAATGACCGAACCAGATATTTCTAGTTCGGATCCAACGCAATTACAAACTACTGCTATTCTTGAAGGTGATGAATGGGTTATAAACGGAACTAAATGGTTTACAACAGGAGCTGCCAGAGCTTCTTACACGACCGTTATGTGTCGTACCGAGTTAGATGTTCCTAGTCATGGAGCTTTCAGTATGATTATTGTTCCAACAGATAATCCTGGTTATAAGATAGTGAGAGAAACTCCGGTTCTTGGCATAAATGGTGGTCATTATGAAGTTAATTATGACAATGTCAGAGTGCCTAAAGAAAATCTTCTTGGTCCTAGAGGACAAGGTTTCTTAATTGCCCAAAGAAGATTAGGCCCTGGAAGAATTTTTCACTGCATGAGGTGGCTTGGCCAAGCTCAAAGAGCGTTTGATTTAATGTGTGAAAGATTACATTCAAGGGAGACTTTTGGGACTCCTTTAGCAGACAAACAGTTACTGCAAAAATTTGTCTTTGATAGTGCTTCTGAAATTCAAGCCAGCAGACACCTTACACTCGATGCTGCTAAACGGATTGATCAAGGAGATGATGCAAGGATAGAGATAGGAATGATAAAAGTTGTTGGTGCTGAAATGGTTCACAATGTAATTGATAGAGCCATTCAAGTACATGGGGCTAAAGGTCTTACTGATGATACTCCTCTGAGCTTAATGTATAGACACGCAAGAGAAGCGAGAATTTATGATGGCCCAGATGAGGTTCATGTTCAATCTGTTGCCAGAAGAATCTTAAAAAATTATCAAAATAATGGTGTAGGTTGGGATTTTGGTGAGAGAGATGCAAGCTTAGAGAGTTAAATGAGCCAAGAGTTAGGAAGTCTTTTATCAAAGAAACTTGAGAGTGAGTCCATTAATGGTGAGATTATAAATCTTGAGCCTTTAACTGGAGGAGCATCTAAAGAAATTTGGAAATTTGAAGTAAAACTCAAAGATAAATCTGAAAAATATATTCTCAGGAGAGGTTCAGGAATTGAAGGACCACTTGTAATCAAAACTTCAGATGAAGCCCTGATACAAAAAACTGTAAGAAAATTAGGTGCATTAGTTCCCGAAATCATTTCTGTGTCATCTCTTAGCGAACCTCTGGGAGATTCATACATTATGAAATTTGTTGAAGGTGAAACTATTGCAAGAAAAATCTTAAGAGATACAGAGTATAAAAATGCACTTCTAAATCTGGCTTTTGAATGTGGTGAATCCATAGCAAAAATTCATCAAACAGATATAGCAGAATTAAGTTTTCTTCCAAAAAAGACAGTAAAAGAGCAACTGAGTGATTTATATGAAACCTATACTTTATTCAATCAGCCTTCTCCCGTATTTGAGTACACCTATCTTTGGCTAAAGGAACAAAACTTTGGTGAAATTGATGATGCTCTAGTTCACGGTGATTTCAGGCTTGGAAATATCATTGTTAGTCAAGATGGATTGCAATCAATTATAGATTGGGAACTTGCACATGTAGGTAACCCTTTACAGGATCTTGGATGGATTTGCGGCAATTCTTGGAGATTTGGCAATACAGATAAAGTTGTAGGTGGATTTGGAAATTTAGAAGACCTTCTGGATGGATACAACTCCGTAAGTGAATATCAAGTTGATCCGGAAACAGTTAAGGCATGGCAAGTTTTTGGAACTTTCAGGTGGGGAGTTATTTGCCTCATACAAGCATCTGCTCATTTAAATGGAACCATTAATTCTGTAGAAAAAGCAGCAATTGGTAGAAGAGTATCTGAAACGGAAATTGATATAGTGGACTTACTTTTTTTAGGAGGTAGATAATGATCTTTGATAAACCCGATAGTGTTGAGTTATTGGATGCGGTGAATCATTTTTTAAATGAAAAAATAAAAGATGAGGTTCCTCCTCACTTAGTATTTAAGTTGAGGATTGTCGAAAATGTATTAAACATAGTCAGCAGAGAAATAGCACTCGGGGAGAAACTATCTCGTGAAGTAATCAATGATTTAAGAAAACTAATTGAGGCAGATACTGCAAATATTAAAGATCTTGCATTATTAATTAAAGAAGAAAAGGTAGACTTACAAAACGAAGATTTAAAGAATCTGCTTGTAAAATTATCAAAGAATAAAATTACTATTGATAATCCTAACTACTCTACTTTTAAAAAATTAGTCGACTGACTTTAATGCCTTTTTGTCTCTAAAAATCATCAAAAATGGCATGAAAAAAGCCCATGTCTTGTGATAATGTTTAGGAAATAATCTTTGTGAAAGATCTAACAATTTAGAATCTAAACCAATAAAGATTCTACTTTTCTTCTTTCTCACACCATTCAAAATAATTTCTGCAGCTTTACTAGGGTGCATACCTCCTTCCCTAAAAAGATCTCCCATTTCCTGTTGAGATTTTGGAGCATTTCTTGTGAAAATAGAGTCTCTAGCTCCATCATCTCTATTGAAGTCTTCATCACTCATCCTTGCAGTTGCCGCAATATTTGTCCCAATATGGCCAGGATGAACACAATGAATTTGCAGATTTGGATTTGTTGCTTTCATCTCAAGAGCTAAACTTTCGGTGAATCCTCTTACGGCAAACTTTGTTGCGTGATAAACGGTTTGTCCAGGGACAGCAACCATACCAAAGATAGATGATGTGTTGACGATAGCTGCTTCAGGGCTGTCAATCATATGAGGTATAAATGCTCTTGTGCTATTTATAACGCCATCAAAATTGATCCCCATTACCCAATCCCAGTTCTTTTCATCCATATCCTTAAAGTGCGATCCCGTTGTAACACCAGCATTGTTGAATACCAAGTCAACCTTTCCATGTTGATCGATCACCTTTTGGGGTAAGGCCTCTATAGATTCTTTATCGGATACATCTAAAACATGAGAAGAGACAGATACATTATATTTCCTTAACATTTCGACTGTTTCATTCAATGTCTCTTCATTTACATCCGTAACGCAAACATCAGCGCCATCTTGTGCAAGCAATACTGCCAGATATCTTCCCATTCCTGATCCTGCTCCAGTAATTACAGCGACTTTATCTTTAAACGTTTTCATCTATTCTCCCCTTCTCTCCCCATTAAAATTAATATTGTAAGCGTCCTCCGGTGAGTTTCTAACCCACCCATCAATTGCCTTCGCATCTTCTCCAACAAGCACTCTCCATTCTTTTCGTTTTACAGCATTAAGGATAATTTCTGCAGCTTCAGCTGAAGATGTAGGAGCATTATTTTTAAAAGACTCAGCATTTTCTTTTATTTGATCTTTGATTTGTTCAATCGAAAAGTTATGAACTGGCATTCCCATTTTTATCATGGCTTCTTTTGTCTTTTCATAATCTTCATCTGATCTTTCCCCTCCTAAAATCTTCCCTGTATTTTCAGCTATAGAAGTTCCAATATGTCCTGGCATTACAACTGAAACCCCAACATGTGGTGCGTTAACTTTAAAATCATCAATTAATGCCTCGCTGAAACCTTTAACAGCAAATTTGGCGGCCGAGTAGGAGGTATGAGGTACTCCATTCAAAGTAGCCCAGAAACCATTAACGCTGCTAGTGTTTATAATATGTCCTTCGTCACTTGCAACAATATATTCCATAAAAGCTCTGCTGCAATAATAAACACCATACCAACAAACTGCGAAGCATCTCTCCCATTCTTCTCTAGAACCTTCAACGAAGCTTCCTCCGCCTCCAATACCGGCATTATTAAATAGTAGATTTATTACTGAAGTATCATGTTGATCTATTACTTCATCTTTGAATAGGAGGACCTGCTCCTCATCGCTGACATCACAAATATGCTTAGTAACTCTAATATTTGGACATTCTTTAGAAACAATTTCAAATGTTTCTTCCATATTCTCCTGAATCACATCACACATGGCTACATGGCAGCCTTCTGCAGCTAACTGCCTCACTAGCTCTCTACCCATCCCGGTACCGCCACCAGTTACAACTGCTATTTTATTTTTGAAATTTTTCATCCTGAAAGATCCTTTTATTTATAAAGTTATACTAATTTTCGCTAGTATCTTGAGATTTAGGAAAATCGCTGAATGGAAAAGGCTTTTCGCCACTTTGATAAGTTAAGTAATCAATAATTTGAACCATATAATCTCTAAAACCTAGAGAAACTCTAGAGATATTCTCACTTCTTTTGTCCGTAATTAAAACGAAAAGAAACTGAATGAATACGATTAACCAAAGGAAGGTCATAGATAGATAATATGCAAACGAGAAGGCTAGCATCCAAAAAAGCCTTATCCACTTTCCCTGTTTTAGAAAGTTATCTTTCCACTCTTCACTATCGATGATTTCTTCATTACCTACATCAATAACTTTATCTTCTTCTTTTTCTGACATATTTTTATTTTACAAATTCAACATCTTTTATCATGTCTTGACCCAAGACATTTTGAATTGATCCATCAAGACTATCACCTTTATAGATTATTTTGTAAAGAGAATCCACAATAGGCATCTCAACTTGATTTTTATCTGATATGTTCTTTACAACCCTTAAGGTTTTTAATCCTTCAATGGTTTGGCCAATTTTTTGTTTAGCTTCATCAACAGATAGACCTTCACCAATATATTTTCCAAATTGATGATTTCTACTCAAAGGTGATGCACAAGTTGTAATAAGATCTCCTACTCCTGCCAAGCCTAGAAAAGTTTGAGGATTAGCGCCTAAATCAGTCGCCAAACGTCCCATTTCTCCTAACCCTCTTGTCATGATCATGCCAATAGTATTTTCTCCTGAATTTAAACCATCAGCCATACCGCATGCAATTGCATATATGTTCTTTAATGCACCACCCATTTCTACACCATAAGGATCATCATTCTCATAAACTCTAAAATAATCTGTTGATAAATCTTCAATAGTCTCTCTTCTCAGATCTTTATCTTTGCTAGCTATGACCGTTCCAGATAAGTGATGATTGGCTATTTCTTCTGCTAGATTAGGTCCACTTAAGACACCTATAGGATTCTTAGGATAATATTCATCAAGAATATTGCTCATCAAACTGAACCTGTCTTTTTCGACACCTTTAGTTGCAGTAATAAGATATGAACTTTCTTGAATAAAGTTTGCTGCTTGTAACGATACCTCTCTAAAAGCATCGCTTGGTATACAAAATATTATTGTGTCTGAATCAGATACTTCCTCAATATGAGGGGTTGCCACGAGATTCGATCCTAGATTTAAGCTCGGCAGATATCGTTGATTAATGTGAATTTGATTGATTTCTTTTGCATTTTCTTCATCTCGCATCCACAGAATTACTTTATTTCCATTCAATGAGGCAAGGTGAGCTAAGACTGTGCCCCAACTCCCCCCTCCTAGGACAGAAATAGTTTTTCTATTCATTAATTTTCAACAATTATATTTATGAAGTTACAATCAAATAGAAATTCTAACAGTTTGTATTTTTTTAAGCTAAAACCATCAGGAAGGAGACATGAAGATTAGAAAATTAAAGTCAGCAGAGGATGTAAAAAAGTTTTTAGATTCTTCTAAAACAGAGTATGTCAAAGTTGGACTAACAGATATAGATGGCATTCTGCGAGGAAAATATATGCATGTAGATAAATTCATCAAATCTTCGAAAAAAGGCTTTGGATTTTGCGATGTAATATTTGGTTGGGATAGCAGTGATGAATTATATGAACTTAAGAATGAATCAGTAGACGATCTTTATACAGGATGGCACT
>CACBUE010000027.1 GCA_902542325.1 uncultured SAR86 cluster bacterium
AGATTATCTTCTTGAATACTTCTACATAAGCTGATGCAGCTATTTTCCAATCGAAAAACTCTTCAATTCTTGCTCTACCTTTTTTGGCTAACTCTTGCCTTATTTTTTCCTCAGTGAATAGTTTCAAAATACCCTCTTCAATTTCATTAACAGAACCTGGTTTAATCTTTAGTGCTGCATCGCCAATAACTTGTTTAAGTCCTCCTGAATCTGTACTTATCAATGCTACTCCGCAAGCCATAGCCTCACCTGCACCAAACCCGAAACCTTCATATAGAGATGGTATAACTGCGATATCCGAATCATGATAAGTTTTAACAATCTCTTTTTCAGAGATACCAGATCTGAAAGTAATTTTATCTTCTAAATCAAGATCGTCTATCAACTTGTTGAGATTACTCTTCTCAGGAGATTTACCAATGACAGTTAGAGTGGTAAAAGGAAATTTTCTTATAACTCTAGGTAAAGCCAATATTAGGTGCCTCAAACCTTTTAGAGGTATATCTGCACTTGCTGTTGTCACAATCCTAAAGCTCAAAGACTTTTTTATTGAGGAAGGTTTAAAAATCCCTATATCTATACCATTCGGTATTACTGTTATTTTTTTTTCATCAACTTTAAATTCAGAAATAACATCCTCTTTAGAAGGTTGACTAACACAAATGATATTTTTTAATTGAGGAGCAACTTTCTTTTGCATAGGTAAAAAGTTATGCCATCTTGAAGAAGATAACCTTTCTTTCCAATTAATTGCATTTTGCATTTCCAATTTATGATCTTTAGTTATTGGATGATGAATTGTTACTGCCAACGGATAATGTGCTTGAATTTCCAGTAAAGAGCTAGATAAGGACTGATTATCCAATAATACATCCAATTTAAGATTATTTTCTTTGAGTCTCTTTAAAACCCTTTTGCCGTAAGTGTAAGGCTCAGGAAATCCACCAGTCATAACAGTTATCCATTCGTAGAGATCTATTGGACTCCATAAGAATCTTAATCTGAATGCCTTGAGCCTCTCACCACTCTCAAAGAGTCCAAGACTTGGTATTTTAATAAGATTCACTCCGGAATCTAACTCAGGATATGGAGGGCCAGAAAGCACAGAAACTTCATGACCTAAATTTTTTAGAGCCTTGCTCAAGTGTTTAATATAAATTCCTTGTCCACCTGAATAAGGATGGCTTCTGTAGCTTAACAGTCCAACTTTCAATCTTAACTCCTATTAAATCTTTTAGATAATTTTGAATAGATTGCATTGTAACTCTTAAGACTCTTAAGTATTCGCTTCTTATCACGTAACAAGGTTTTTCTTTGAAAAGGATGCATAAAACTTTGGCAAGACGAATCAAGATCGAAAGCTATTAAGCTTTTATCCATAAAGAAATTGGATGTCTTTGCATCTCCATGGCAGTAACCAATCCAGTTGATCCTTTTAAAAAAGGCATCGATAGATGAAATCACCCTAACATGATTATCCTCTATCATGAGTGCATCATCTAAACTTTTGCCTACTATAGATTCAGTGACTAAGTAGGAAGCTCTAGCCCCAAGAAAACCCTTATCCTCACAAAATAAGATTGGGGTCGCAGTTTTTATGCCCACGGCATTAAACCAAAATGTAGCTCTCATAGAATTATTAGCGCGAGTAGGTTTCAGAACTCTTGTAAATCCATGATAGATATTTTTTATTCGATATTTTTTAAAGTAGAAATCTTGGTCTTTTAATTTTAGCCTTACTACCAGATGACCTCTTTCATTTTTGATAACCTCGCCTGAATTAATCAAACTTTCCTCGTCATCTAGAAACTTAAGAATCTGATCTTTGAATAGTTCTTTATCCTTTCTTATTACAAATCTCCTTTTATCTTCAATATATTTGGAGAACTCAGATTCGTTTACTTCCTTATCTCTAACATTTAGAGAGATACCTTTTACCTGTGGCTTTAAGTACATCTCAAATGCCCTACCTAAAATTGTTTGAAGTAATTTTTGATGGGTCTGTAACAATACTTCTAAGGAACAATCGAAATAAGTCATGAAGAATCTGTAAAAATCTCTTTCAGTCAAATTGAACTGTAAAACTGAATGTATAAAACCGCCTAAATCTTTAACTAGCCATCTAAGAGGAACCTTACTCCGGATTTGAGCCCGATGAAGATCTATTAAAGACAGGTCAATATCATTGATATCTGTATTTTTCTGAATATGAATATGACAAAGGTAAAGGTCTCTATGATTAAGGCCTGTTGCATGCATCCTGCGAATCAAAGCAGCCACTTTTATAATCAAATTTTTTTTGTCTTTAAAAGAAAGCTCTTCGTGGATTCTTTTAAAGAAAAAATCTTCTAACGATATGGTGTTATGTAGTTCTTTAGTAATTAGAAAAGATGACGAGTTGGCTGGATTGAGACCTCTAAGTCCAAATCCCCTGACTTCAGGACATTTAACTCCATTTTTAGATAAATGATTTAGCGCTTGGTATTCTCTCTTTGCCCCTACAACAGGTGTTTTAAATTGTATAAGGTTTTTGAGAATTTCCTTCCACCCTATTGGTCCGTGAGTTTTTATAAAGTAATTGTTTTGTTCCAGCTCAAATCTTTTTGTAACTCTATTTTCATGTTGCCTGAAAATATCTCCATCTAAGTTATTGGCAACATCGAAAGGTTTATCAGTAAAGAAATGCTTAAGGTCGTCATTAAGAAACTTTACCTGGTCCATTAAAATTCGTTTTCTATGTAATCTGCAATGTATTTAAACCGAGAGAAAAAATAATCACAATCAGATAAATTATGAATAGATTCTTTAATAACGGATAGTTTTTGATCAGCAAGGGTATCAGCCACCAATAAATTAAAATTGTCTTGGTTGAATTCCCCTTTCAATACTTCACCAGATTGGTGTTTTAGTACTTCGCTAGAGAATCCAACAGATTCTGTAACTACCGAAGGCAGTCCGGATACGATAGCTTCTATAATTATATTTCCTGCTGCCTCTTCTCTTGCTGGATGTATAAGAAGATCAGCTGATTTCATAAATGACGCCACTTCCTGGCTAGGTCCGATGAAACTAACTTTTTTATCAAGTGATTCTTGTTGAAGAAGCTTCTTGTAAGGAGCTTGGTCATCATCCCCAATTACTATTAATGTAGCAGATTTTTTTTTCTTGAATAAATAGCTAAGCGCCAAAATAGCTCTATCCAATCCTTTTCTAGAAAAATCTGAACCAACAAAAAGCAAGACCTTGTCTTCTGGAGGTATGCTTAATCTCTCTCGAATATTAATAGGCTTATATGTACTCCAGTTTCTATCGATTCCAGGAGGCACTAATGTCATTCTATTAGATGGGGTTGAATAAAACTTAGAGAACTCATTCAGTTGCTTATTATTAAGTAAGAGTGTCTTGGTTGATACATTTCTAGAAAAAACCTCCTCTTCATATTTAATAGATTGTCGAAACCTTCTAGTATATTTTTGTAAAAAAGGCTTAGACTGAGACTGAAAAGCGAAGCATGTGTCTGCAGCAAAATATAAATCTAATCCGGGCATTTTATTGAAACCAAAAATAATATCAGGCTCAAAATCTTCCAAGGCCTTAAAAGCTTTTTTAATAAATTTTTTATTTTTTGAGTAATTTGAGATTCCTGTTTCTCCTAGTTGAATTATTTCTAAATCATCAGGGAATTCGCCTTCCCAACTTCTTGTATAGACCTTTAAGCTATTACCTCTTGAAAGAAGCTCCTTTGCTATTTCCATAAAGTCTTTTTGAAGTCCTCCATAAGGAAAGTATTTATATAAAACTAATGCCAATTTCTTATTCATCAAAGTTTCTGTATTTCCTCTAAAGCATTTATAACTTCAGTTGGTTTGATTGCCAAAAGAGATTGATGATATCCTCGATCTAAATCCCCCTCCCTTTTCTTTTCATAACCTTCCATTTTCCTTAGTATTTTCTTACTGTCTGTGAGAGGAGGAGTGTAAGCAGGTGAAGAGGGTCCGTACAATGCCACTAAAGGAGTTCCTACTGCAGCAGCTATATGCATCAAACCTGAATCATTAGTAACAACTCTGTCGCAAAGACCTAATATATCAATTGCATCATTTAAAGAGGTTTTACCGATCAAGTTATAAAACTTGTTCTCTTTATTTAAGTCGTGAAAAGATTCTATTTTCTCTCCTGTTTCTTGATCATTAGGAGACCCAAGACAAAGTATATTCCAACCTCTCTCGATATAAGCTCGTGCTACCTCAGCATAGAACTCTGGAGGCCATTTCTTTGCAGGGCCAAACTCTGCTCCAGGACAAATAGCTAGACTTCTTAAACTGGAATCTATACTTAATTTACTCAATACATTTTTTTGATTAACTAAGTCAATTGTGAGTGAAGGGAAATCAAGACTATCTAGAGGATAATTGTTATTCTGCGAAGCAAGAGATACAAATTTTTCTACCATAAGATGGTTTTTAGTTGGATCTAGTTTCCTTATGTCATTCAACAAACCATATCTAAACTCACCTAACCATCCTGATCTTATAGGAATTTTTGCAAAATAAGGTACCAAAGCTGATTTGAAAGAATTAGTTAATATTATTGATCGATCGTAGTTAAACTTCATCAAACTCTTACCAAATCTATTTCTTGAAATCAGTTTTATGTCACCGTGTAAAAAAGGAGATGATATATTTCTAGCAACTTGAGGCATTCTCTCCATTATGGATGCAGTCCAAGGAGGAGAGACGACATCAATATTGCAATCAGGGTCTTCTTTTTTAAGCTGTATATAGAGAGATTGAGCCATTACAGAATCACCAACCCAAGAAGGTCCAATGATTAAAATGTTCATGATTCTTACTTGGTATAAGTGTGCCAAAGATGATTGGCATCTCTGATGCCCCTCACTTGGTCAAAGTAGGCGCTTTGCAATTTTTCAGTTATTGGACCTCTGGTCCCAGAACCGATTAGTTTGCCATCGATTGAGTTTATAGGTACAACTTCAGCTGCAGTGCCCGAAAAAAAAGATTCATCAGATTCCAATACGTCTTCTAAAGTCAGTTTTTTTACACTGAAAGTTATATTTAACTGCTCTGCTAAAGCAAGAATTGTTCTTCGAGTGATACCATCAAGGCACGAATCAAGATCAGGAGAATAAAGAATCCCATTTTTTACCAAGAAAAAATTTTCACCGCTACCTTCAGCTATAAAACCTTCAGAATCAAGCATCAAAGCCTCATCAAAGCCATTCTCAAGTGCTTCATTCAAAGCCACAATTGAGTGAACATAGTTACCATTAACTTTAGAATTTGCAACAGGGTTCCTGACCTGTCTCTTGAAAGAAGAAAGTTTAACTTTTATACCTTTTTCTCTGGCTTCAGGTTCCATATAAGAAGGCCATTCCCAAGCCGCTACCATTGTATGGACCTTCAAGTTATCTGCTCTAAGGCCCATTCCTTCTGATCCATAAAAGCACATGGGCCTAATGTAGGCCTCTTCCAGGTCATTTGCTCTTATAACATCTCCATGAGCCTTATTGATTTCCTCTTTTGAAAAGGGAATCACCATATTAACTGTAGATGCTGATTTGAATAACCTGTCTGTATGATCATGAAGCCTAAAAATAGAAGGTCCTTTAACAGTGCCATACGCCCTTACACCCTCAAAAACACCTAAACCGTAATGAAGAGTATGAGTCAAGAGATGAGTATTAGCATCTTGCCAATCTATCATTTCGCCATCAAACCAAATTTCACCAGTTATTTTTGAGAGATCCAAATCAAATTCCTTTATTTTTTTTATATTCTATCGATATAAATTATTTTATGTAGAGTAAATGGATTATTCAGAATATATAATTACAAAGTGGAGATAAACCAAAATATATTTAGGGCTAATGATATTAGAGGTATAGCCTATGATGACCTAACCCCAGAAGTAGTTCAAAGTCTTGGAAGAGCTTTGGGCTCAGAAGCAATTGATAGAAATATCCAAGAATTCATCGTTGGAAGAGATGCAAGACTTTCAAGTCCTGAAATTTACGATTGGCTCTCCTCAGGAATAATATCTACTGGCTGTAATGTGATTGATATTGGCATAGTTACAAGTCCAATGTTCTATCACTCGACCTATGATTTAAACACGTCAAGTGGCGTCGTAATAACAGGCAGTCATAATCCCGGAAACTACAATGGATTCAAAATTGTTTTTAATAATCATTCGACATCTAGCGAAGAAATCTTGAATCTAAAGCAAAGGATCTTAGAAGAAAATTTTATAGGGGGAAAAGGGATAACAAAGAAAAAAGATATTAAGGAGACCTATATAAAAAGTATATTGGAAAGCATTAAACTAAATAAAAATCTAAAAATCTCAATAGATTGTGGGAATGGTGCAGCCGGTGTTGTGGCGAAGGATGTATATGAAAGATTAGGATGCAATGTAATAGAGTTACATGGAGAACCAGATGGTTCCTTCCCAAATCATCATCCTGATCCGTCAAAATTAGAAAATATGGAGGATCTCATTAAAAGTGTAAAAGAGAATAAATGTTCTGTGGGGCTGGCTTTTGATGGAGATGCCGACAGATTAGGTGTAATTTCTCCAGTAGGAGAAATGATCTTTCCCGATAGACAGATGATAATGTTTTCGAGACAAGTCATTCAGTCTAGTCCGAATGCTAAGATTGTTTATGATGTTAAGTGCTCCAAACTACTTTCAGATGAAATTGAAAAGCTAAAAGGAAAGCCCTTGATATGCAAGACTGGTCATACTTTTATAAAACAGAAAATAAGGGAAACAGATGCTTTACTGGGTGGTGAAATGAGTGGCCATATTTTCTTTAATGACAGATGGCCAGGATTTGATGATGGGATATATGCTGGTGCTAGAATGTTAGAAATAGTTGCAAATTCTGAACAAGATAATCCATTTGTAACTGTTCCTAACATGCTTTCAACTCCAGAAATAAATGTACCTGCTGCAGACGAAGAAAAATTCAAAATAGTAGAAACATTTATAGAAAATTCTAATTTTAGTGACGCTAAAATAGTGAGCATAGATGGTATTAGAGTTGAATTTGAAAAAGGCTGGGGATTACTGAGGCCATCTAATACTTCACCTTGTCTAGTATTAAGGTTTGAAGCTGAAACAAATGATGATTTAAATAAGATTAAAGAGATTTTTTACTTAGGATTAAAGAGTATAAAACCAAATATAGATAAATTTTAATAATGACCATTACTAGAAAACAGGCAGAGAATATTGCTT
>CACBUE010000028.1 GCA_902542325.1 uncultured SAR86 cluster bacterium
ATGCGAGGTTTCAGTTTTGAAAAGGTAAGTGAAGCTTTAAAAAATGGCTCATAGTAAACTAACACTAGAAACAAAAATTTGTGCAAACTGCAAAAGACCTTTTTCGTGGAGAAAAAAATGGGAAAGGAATTGGGAAGAGGTAAGATTTTGTAGTAAAAGATGCAAAAGAGAGGGGAAATGTTGAGAGTAGATAAAATTATATTAGCAATACTGGCAATTGAGCATTTAGGATTTGGTATCTATGGCTTTTATTCTCCAGAAGGTATTGCTGAACTAACTGGCTATGGACTTAATACTGAATTTGCTTATTCTGAAATAAGGGCTTACTACACGTTAATTTCAGGATTGGGACTTATGGCCTTTTTGGCAATTATCATTCATAAGCTAGCTAGGCAAACTTATATCCTTTTTTCGTTCATGTTTGGTTGTATTTTCGTAGGAAGGCTTGCTAATTATCTTCTCACTGGTGAGATGGATAATTCTATTATGATTGCCATGATTGCAGAGGCCTTGGTGATAGTCTTATCGCTTTGGAGACTTGCTTCTTCTAAAAATAGATCAGCTGTAGAAGTTTAAATGAGCTCCAATACCATCACACTTATATTTTGCTTAGGCGGTATAACTTTTCTGTTTAATTGGTTGCTTATTCTTAATTGGTATTTCAAAAATAATTCATTACAAATAGCTAACAAAATTCAGTTTGCAAGAATCTTCTTAGCTTGTTTGTTTATTTCCATTTTTGGAGTTTTAACAACAGGTGTTATATTTGTTTCGGCTTTAATGTTTTCCCACGGTTAAAGAATTTAAAAGTATGGACAATAAATATTCTCTTGATAATTTTTCGAGACCTAACTTAGAACTACCAAAAAAAAACTCTAAGCTGCTTCTTCATAGTTGTTGCGCACCTTGCGCAGGGGAAATAATGGAAGCCGTCGCAGCATCGGATATTGAAACTACAGTTTATTTTTATAATCCAAATATTCATCCCGTTGAGGAATATGAAATAAGAAAAGATGAGAATAAAAGATTTTGTGATGCCTTAGGATTTAAATTTATTGACGCTGATTATGATAAAGAAAATTGGTTCGAGCGAATAAAAGGTCTTGAGAATGAGCCCGAAAGAGGGGAAAGATGCACAAAATGCTTTGATATGAGGTTCGAAAGATCAGCGCTATATGCCAGTGAAAATGATTATGCTGTATACGCTACAACACTAGGTATCTCAAGGTGGAAAGATATGAAACAAATAAATGATTCCGGTCACAGAGCAGCAGGAAGGTATGACCATGTCTGTTATTGGGATTTTAATTGGAGAAAGCAAGGAGGTTCTTCAAGAATGATAGAAATATCTAAAAGAGAAGAATTTTATCAACAAGAATACTGTGGTTGCGTTTATAGTTTGAGAGATACTAATAAATGGCGCAGAGAGAACAACAGGCCTAGGATAAAACGTGGTATAAAATATTATAATATTTCATGAGACATATTATCGCGATTGGCGGTGGCGGCTTTGGAAGGAATCCAGGTGAAGGTCTAATAGAACAATATATTCTGGATCAGACTGGCAAGGAACAACCAAATATTTGCTTTATTCCAACTGCAACCGGAGACAATGAAGCTTACAAGGTAAATTACTATAGTACTTTCTCAAAGTTACACTGTAATCCAATTCATTTAGATTTTTTTAAAAGAACTCCGGACTTAGAAAAATTAATAAGTGAACAAGATGCTATCTTTGTTGGGGGTGGCAATACTAAGAGTATGTTGGCCGTCTGGAAAGATTGGGGATTGGATAACTTGCTTAAAAAAGCTTACGAAGCTGGAGTTGTTATGAGTGGAGTCAGTGCTGGTGCTAACTGTTGGTTTGAAAGAGCCGTCGTTGATTCATGGGAAGATGAACTTAAAGTTATCGATTGTATGGGGTTTGTGAAAGGAAATTTTTGTCCCCATTATGATGAAGAACCTCAGAGACGTCCTTCAGTTAAATCTTTTCTCGAAGAAGAAATTATTAATGCATGTTACGCCTCCGAAGGTAATGCAGCACTGCATATCAGGGATGATAATGACTATTTGTCCGTTGATTTCGGCAAACAAAAACAGTCTTATCTAGTTTCACTCGTCCAAGGGAAAGTATCAGAAGTTGCTTTTGAATCTCTTTCTTTGGAGGCCTAAAAAAACTAAAAAGTAATCTCTCAAAAGTATTTAACTCCTGTTAGAATGCCTGAGTTCTATGGACCGGTAGTTCAGTTTGGTTAGAACGCCGCCCTGTCACGGCGGAGGTCGCGAGTTCGAGTCTCGTCCGGTCCGCCACTTTTCATTTAGGGTTAACACGCAATTAAATAATCAATAGAATAATGATATGAAAATCTTATTTCTCATTGGTGTGTTATTAATTTCTCAAGTTTCTAGTGCTGAATACTTAGAGGGTCTCAAAATAAAGAAAGTAGTTGATGGAGACACTGTGCATGTTTTTTATCAAGATGAAGTTTATAAGATAAGACTTACAGAGATCGATGCACCTGAGAGAGATCAACCTTATGGAAGTAATTCAACCAAATATTTAAAAGGTCTTTTGAAAGAAGGAAAGGTTGATGTAGACATCTCCGGTACAGATAGATACGGAAGAAAACTAGGTAGACTGTATTGGCAAGGCATGGATATCAATCGTGAGCTTGTATCGGCAGGCTATGCTTGGGTTTATGATCAATACGTCACAGATAATTCCTTTTACGCAAATCAATTAAAAGCAAGGAACTCAAAAAAAGGCTTATGGGAAGATCAAAACCCACTAGAACCTTGGAATTGGAGAAAGTTAAAAAACTAATTTTTTCTTAGAAAGCTTATTTATCTAAAAATTGTTAAGACAATCTAACCCATTTATAATGATTCAAGGGAGAATCATATGAAATGGTCCTATACAAATGGAAAGCTTAATGTCAGTTCTGAAGAGATTGATCAACAATTCCTTCTAAAAGAACTCATTGAAGAAGCTTCTAGGCACCAGGCTTACAAGAAAAAAATATTCTCTTTATTTCTGGTAATTTCATTATTATTGTTTTTTATGCAGAGTTATGGAGGCGATATCCCTTCTAATGCATCTACTTATTTTTATATAGGATATTTAGCGACTCCACTGATCATTTCAGGCTTTATCTCTTCTATCTGCTATGTACTAATGAGAAAGCCTCCCAAGCAAGTCAGACGACTTAATAAATATTTTAAGGACTAGTAAAAAGTCCTTGCAGATCCTCCGTCTACCTGCACAGCCAAACCAGTCATATAATCTGCTTTCTTAGAAGCCAAGAAAGTTATTAATCCAGCTAAATCTTCTGCTTCGCCAACTCTCTTCATTGGAATATTATCGGCAATGGTTTTTTCTATTTCTTCTTTACTTAAACCAGAAGAGGAAGATTGAGATTCTAAGATAGCTTCGACTCTCTCTGTCCTTGTATAACCAGGACAAACAGTATTAACAGTTATGCCATGAGCAGCTACTTCGTCTGCCAGTGCTTTTGCCCATCCCAGAACACCCATTCTTAGGCTGTTAGATAGGAATAATCCGTTTACAGGAGTTTTTACCGATACCGAGGAAATATTAATTATACGCCCCCAGCCATTCTCTTTCATGTTAGGTATTACGGCTCTTGAAAGACGAACTGCAGACATCATTGTTGAATTGAATGCATTTTGCCAATCTTCATCAGAAATTTGTTCAAATGAACTTGGTGGTGGGCCCCCAGTATTATTTACTAGTATATCGACTGACCCAAGGCTACTTTCGACTTCTTGAAAGAACCCATTAATCTCCTCTGCAGAATCAAGATTAACCTGTAAAGATACTACTTTGATATTTTGTTTAGTCTTTTCAAGTATTTCATCCTTAACTTTATTAATTTTATTTAAATCTCTTGAACAAATTGCTAGGTTTACTCCCTCCATTGCTAGGTCCATAGCAGCAGCCTTACCCAACCCTTGGCTAGAGGCACAAACAATTGCATTCTTACTTTTAAGATTTAAATTCATATTCAAAATTTACAGTTAAGTCTTATATTAATCAAATAATCCAGTATCATTAACACTGAAAAATTATGGGGTGTCTATGATCAAATCAAAGTGGATTTTCTTTTTATTATTTTCAACACTGAGTTTATCTCTCTTACCTAGCTCATATGAAGCCAGTCAAGTGGGTGTTTCTAAAGAAAGACTAGAAAAAATCTCTCCTGTTCTGGAAGAAAATATAAAAGCAGGGAGATTTCCCGGTTTCATCTCAGCTGTTGCAAGAAAAGGTAAAGTCGTTCATTTTGAAACTCAAGGATATTCAGATCTAGAAAAACAAATACCCCTCCAAAAAGACTCTATATTTAGAATTTATTCAATGAGTAAACCAATTACTGGAGTTGCTCTAATGATTTTATTAGAAGAAGGTAAAGTGAGATTGAATGATCCTGTTTCTCTCTACATACCTGAGTTCTCCAATACAGAGGTAATGATAATTAATGAAGATGGCACAACATCTCTGGAAAAACTCAATAGACAGATTACGATTAGACATTTAGCTACTCATACTTCTGGAATTGCATACAGTTTCACTGCAATACCTCAACTACGGAAAATTTACGCGAAAGAAAGACTGTCTCCTTATTTTTTTATTGATAATTTTGAAGCTCTTGAAATAAATGGAAATACTGTAGTTAGTTCAGGAAAGTCTTTCCCAGACATTTGTACTTTTTCTGCTGCACTAGCATCAAAAGCTCCATTGATGCATCAACCTGGTGATAAATATACATACTCTATGGGTATGGATGTTTTGGGTTGTGTTATTGAAAGAGCATCAGGTATGAAGTTTGATGCTTTTTTAGAGGAAAAAATCTTTAAACCTCTTCAAATGAACGATACTTCTTTTTCCGTTCCGGCTTCAAAGGTAGATAGATTCACTTCCCTTTATGCATATCCTGGAGATTTAGGTCGTTTGATACCTGAAATGGAAGGTAAAATACCAGATGATCTTTTAATGATAAAAATCGATGATCGTTCTTTTAGCCCTTATCTTAAACCTGCAACATTATTCGATGGTGGTTCCGGTTTGGTCTCATCAACGGAAGACTACTTAAAGTTTGCCCAAATGTTACTGAATGGCGGTGAACTTGCAGGAGAAAGAATATTGAGCAGAAAATCTGTAGAACTTATGTCATCAAATCTTCTACCAGATAATATTAAAGGGTCTGACGACTATATTCAGGGTGCTGGCTTCGGTATCACAGTCGGTGTAATTGAAGATCCAGGACTAATTGGACAATACGGTTCTGAGGGAATGTATTTTTGGGGAGGTGCTGCATCAACATTTTTTTGGGTAGATCCTAAAGAAGATTTAGTTGCAGTAGTGATGACGCAATTGCTTGCTAATCCATGGCCTCTCAGAGAAACCTTTAATGCACTTGTTTATCAATCAATAGACGATTAAAAATGAAGAAGATTTTTCTCATTACAATTTTGAATCTTTCATTTATTAGCCACATACTTGCTAATGAACTACCGATTATTGAATATCAATCAATTAATCATCCGGTTATAAGCGATGAGGGGATGGTTGTTTCTCAAAGAATGATCGCTAGTGAAGTCGGAGCTTCTATTCTTAAACAAGGTGGAAATGCAGTAGATGCAGCAGTAGCAACGGGGCTAGCCTTAGCGGTTGTATTACCTAGAGCAGGAAATATTGGAGGTGGTGGCTTTATGGTTATACATCTCAAAGATCAAGATAAGAGTTTGACCATAGATTACAGAGAAAAAGCACCAGCTGCTGCTTCTAGAGATTTATTTCTAGATGAAAATGGAGATTACGATAGAAACAAGGCTCAGTTTTCTCTTTTATCAGCAGGTGTTCCAGGTTCTGTAGCTGGTTTCTATCATGCTTTAACTAAATACGGCACGCTTACTTGGCAAGAAGTGATGCAACCATCTATTAAATTGGCAGAAGAAGGTTTTGAAATCCCTCATGATTTAGCAAATACACTAGCTTCAAAACGTTACAGAGAAAGATTATCTTCTGATCCTGCTGCCTCTAAAGTCTTTTTTAAATCAGATGGCAGTCTTTATGAGGCTGGAGAAATTCTTATACAAACAGACCTTGCATCTACCCTCAAACAAATAAGCAAATACGGTCCTGATGCTTTTTATCGTGGAGATATAGCCAAGCTTATTGTCAAAGAAATGGAAACAAATGGAGGCTTAATCACTCTTGAAGATTTGGATAATTACAACATAGTTGAAAGGCAACCACTCACTGGAAATTATAGAGATTTTAAAATTGTATCTATGCCGCCTAGCAGCTCAGGTGGAACTCACTTAGTACAAATGCTAAATATGCTTGAAGAGTTTCCCATCAAAGAAATGGGCTTTGGAAGTTCAGAAGGTATTCACATTCTCGCGGAGATTATGAAAAGAGCATATGCGGATAGAAGCAAGTATTTAGGCGATAGCGATTTTTATGAAGTACCTTCAAGCCTTACAAGTAAAGAATATGCAAAATCTTTGAATTTAGACATTTCCAAAGACAAAATAACTCCTTCAAGTGAAGTTTCTCCAGGTGATCCTTATCCGTATGAAAGTCCTGATACAACTCATTTTTCTGTTATGGATGCTTACGGAAATGCTGTTTCTAATACATACACCATTAATTTTTCTTATGGCTCGGGAAAGATGATTCCAGGAACGGGGATGCTAATAAATAATGAAATGGATGATTTCTCATCCAAGCCGGGAACGCCTAATGGATATGGATTACTCGGATCTGAAGCTAATGCAATTGAAGGGAATAAAAGACCTCTTTCGTCTATGACTCCAACAATTATTTTTAAAAATGATGAGCCTTATGTAATTTTAGGGAGTCCGGGAGGGAGTAGGATTATTACTACAGTACTGCAAGTTGCTATTAATGTGATGGATCATGATATGAATATAGCTCAAGCAGTTCACAGCCCTCGCATTCACCATCAATGGTTACCTGAAGTATTGATGATAGAAAAAGGATTCGGTACTGATACTGAAACACTTTTAAAGCAAAAAGGTTATAGATTATATCCTTCATCAACAATGGGCAGTGTTCAGGCGATCATGAAAGAGGGGAGTTATTTCTATGGTGTGTCAGATCCAAGACGACCGAGTGCTGGAGTTGCAACTCCTTAAAATAACTTCATGATAAAAAGTTATTTTCCTTATC
>CACBUE010000029.1 GCA_902542325.1 uncultured SAR86 cluster bacterium
GCTCCTTGAATTTTTGGTTCTTTAGGCATTCCTAAAGCTCTTTCACTAATAATATTTTTTTGTATCTGATTTGTGCCACCACCTATAATCAGACCAAGGAAATACATATACGTCATTTGCCAAGCTCCTTCATCTCTTAAGTGTGGACTGTCTTCATAAAGCGTTCCTAATTCACCCATTGCGTCAATCGCAAGTCCCTCAAGTTCATGTCTCAATTCAGTTCCTTGCAGCTTAACAATAGATTTTGCTAAGTTTGCATCTTGATCTTCATTTATTTGAGATGAAAGAATTCTAAGAGCATTTGATTGCTGAGCCATCAATCTTCCTTGAATGGATAAAAGCCTGTCTCTAAATATTGGTTTGTCTATTACCCTTTGACCATCTATAGTTTCGCTCTTCATAAGGTCAATGAGAGAATTCAATCTATTTTGTGTTACGTTTGGATCTGCTAAAGAACCTCTTTCATGTCCAAGAGTTGCATTTGCAACTTTCCAACCTTCTCCTCTTTTTCCAACTATATTTTCTGCAGGTATTCTTACATCAGTAAGAAATAGTTCATTAAAATCTGAATCCCCAGTCATTTGCTTAATCGGTCTTCTATCAATACCTTCAGCATCCATAGGCATGAGAAGATAGCTTATTCCTTGATGCTTCGGTGCATCTGGTTCCGTCCTAACTAGGATAAAACACATTTGCGAGAGATGAGCCGTACTGGTCCAAATCTTCTGTCCATTTATGACCCATTCATCTCCATCAAGTTCAGCCTTTGTTTGCAAGCTCGCTAGGTCACTTCCTGAATTTGGCTCTGAATAACCCTGACACCATAATATTTCACCTCTTAGGGTGGGTTTAATATATTTTTGTTTTTGCTCTTCTGTGCCCAAAGATAATAAAGTTGGAACAAGCATTTGAATACCCTGGCCTCCAGCCGGCTTAGGAATAGGAGATTTAGCAAACTCTTCTGCGATGATTCTTAATTGAATTATGTCCATGTCCCCGCCATAACCACCATATTCTTTGGGAATAGATCTTGCGAAGTAGCCGTGGTCAATCAATTTCTGTTGCCATGCAACTCTACTCTCACTTCTTGCAGGCCCAGTTAATTTTGTATCTTCGTTTTCTTTTACAAAACTAATAACTTCTGATCTAAAGTCTTCGTATTGAGGTCCGTATTCTAGATCCATGAATATCTCCTTTTACATAAATAAGTTTCATAGAATAAAGTTTGTCTTAATAAGAAACAAGCGGATTTGTATGACCTTGATTAATAAATATAGGGAAATATAGCTTTTCTATTCTTTGGATAATTAGGAATATTAGACTTAGACCAATTATGATTTGATCTAGCTCTTGGAACTAAGTTTGCAAATGTCCAAATAAAAAAAACTAAACCAGCAGGACTCAAAGTTAGAATTGCCCAGCCAAGCCACTCAATAATCTCTCCAAAATAATTCGGACAACTTATATATTTATACAAGAACCCTTGAGGAGAATAATAACCTTCACCATTATTTTTGCGTAATTTCATCAATATATCATCTGATTTAATATTTATGATCATGCCCAAAAAAAATAAAATTATTCCAACAATAAATGATATAGATATCAGCCAGTCATCACTGTAATTTCCAAGTATAAATATCCATATGCATTGCAAAGTGATGTTTACTGAATTAAAAAGTATGGCCATAGACACAACACCAACTGTCATAGATTTACCTTTCAATTGTGCTCTAAAAGGCCAGATCATTGTTCTATGAATATAGTGAGAAAACCATAATAAGCAAAAGACAATTTCAGTTTGTCCTATTTTGCTACGAAATAGGGCTATGAAGAAGAGCATTCCAATTATTGTTGGAGATTCCATAATAATCCATCCAATTCTAGAAGGAACTTTGTGATTGGAATCTAAAGCAAAGTATCTTCCATAAGGAGCATTTTTATAGAACAAGGTGATAAAAGCCAGGACGGCGACTAATGACCAAATAAATAAAAAAGGGAAGAAGATATCCTCTAAAATCATACTTAGAGGATAACAGGATAAAAACTATTCAGGTATTCTTATTAAATTGAAATGCCTAGCATTAATGCAAAAGAAATGACGGTCAACGAGACTGATAAGACTATGTATAACGAGGTTATCAATCTATCTATCCATAGATAGTTGAATGCCTCTGTAAACTCCATTGTGTCTATGCTTTTTACGGCCATCGGCTGGCCTGAGTGTTTATTTTTTTTATATATATCTTTCATACTGTATAAATATACAGTATTTATGAATTTTTACAATACTTAATAATAAATGTTTGAAATATAGACTTTTCATGGGAACATTAATTATCTGATTTAGAGATAAACAATACTGGGGAGAATTGAATGAGCGTAATAATAAGAACCTTTCTGATAGCTCTTTTGTTTGCTGCAATCATTTTTATTTTAGGGGCAAATAATATTTTTTCTATAAAAGATGATGTTGCTGATTTCTCTATAGAAAAAACAGCAATGACGAATGAAATTTCAAGTAATCAGAATAAAGATGCTTTCTTTGGCGATCTTCATGTTCATACGATGTATTCTTTCGATGCCTTTATATTTGGAACAACCGCAACACCCGATGATGCATACAGATATGCTAAAGGAGGTTCAATTAAACATCCTCTAGGCTTTGATATGCAACTTGATGATCCCTTAGATTTTTATGCTGTTACAGATCATGCTGCTTGGCTAGGCATGTTGCCGGCATATGCGGATCCTACCTCTAAACCAGGTAAGTTAGATTTTGCTTCAGATCTGCATGGGTTAAATGATCCTGAAAATTTAAACACGAACACATTTGTTAGGCGAGCTGGATTATTCGCCAACCTAATAACAAATGAATTAATTGAACCCTCTAAGAACCCTATAAAAATGCTCGGTGCTTATTTACAAGAAGATACGGTTTATGGGACGAGGGCGTACGATAGAGAAACTCATCACACTTCATGGAGAGATGTAGCGGAAGCTGCTGAAAGGCATAACAATCCTGGAGAATTTACTACGTTTATAGCATATGAATTTACTTCAAGTGGTCCGGGGCAGAGTAATCTTCATAGAAATGTTATTTTCCAAGATAGTAATGCTCCTATTCAGCCTTTCTCTATCATAGATTCTAGTAATCCTGAGGATTTATGGGACTGGATGGATAATCTTAGAAATCTTGGTGTTGAAAGTCTTGCTATTCCTCATAACTCAAATGGATCAAATGGACAAATGTTCCAACTTGTAGATTGGGCAGGTAATCCAATGGATGACGACTATGCTTCGAAAAGAATGAGAAATGAACCATTAGTGGAAATTACACAGGTTAAAGGGACTTCGGATACTCATCCACTTCTTTCGCCTGGTGATAAGTGGGCAGATTTTGGCATTATGAACAATAGAGTAGCTTCTCCTTTTTATTCCAGTCCAACAGGCAGTTACGTAAGGAATGCTTACTTGAGAGGCCTTTCATTAGATTCTGAATATAAAATAAATCCTTATAAATTTGGTCTTGTGGGTGCAAGCGATACTCATACAGGGGCAATATCTGATAAGGAATCAGATTTCCATTCAAAAATAGGCATTCTTGATGGTACGCCAGAGTTGAGAGGTGCAGCTCCTCTTACGAAATCTTTTAAAGAGCAAATAGAAGGCTCCGGAGCGAATGTAATTATTAATGGATATAAAGAAATTGGTGGTCAAGAATATATTGATACAGGCTACACTGAATGGGGTGCATCTGGTCTTGCAGCTGTATGGGCTGAAGAAAATACCAGAGAATCTATCTATAACGCATTCAGAAGAAAAGAAACTTTTGCTACAACCGGAAGCAGAATTAAAGTGAGATTTTTTGGAGGGTTTGAAATAGATGATATTTTTAATCAAGAAAATCCCATAAATTATGCCTACACAAATGGGGTAACAATGGGTTCCGATTTATTTCAGTCTGAGAATAAAATTCCTCAATTTATGGTTTGGGCATTGAGAGACTTAAAAAGAGCACCTTTAGACAGGGTGCAGATAATTAAAGGATGGACTGAGTTGAGTGGAAAGCCTCACGAAAAGGTATATGACGTCGCATGCGCAGATGGCAGAAGACCTGATTCAAAAACAAAACTTTGCAAGGACAGTAGAGCTAAGGTTAACTTAAATAACTGTAGGATATCTAAAAATTTGGGTGCCGATGAACTAAAAGCAGTATGGCAAGATCCTGATTTCGATCCAAATCTGAAAGCTTTCTATTATGTGCGAGTTTTAGAAAATCCGACTTGCAGATGGTCGTCATGGGATGCAATAAAATCTGGAGAGATTCCCAGAGCAGATCTTCCTGCCACAATACAAGAAAGGGCTTGGAGCTCACCCATCTGGTACATTCCAAACAATGAAGGAATCACTATAGGAAATATTTTACCTGATGATATTTAATCCTTAGATTGATTAAATTTTTTATGAAATTCTTTTAGAAGATAACCTTTCCAAGTACTATGTAACTTGTTAAATTGTTACCTCTTATTGGGGAGATTTATGGGTAACTTTCAAAAAGTTCTGGTTAGCATTTTAATTTTTGGCCTTTGGAGCTGTACTTCTCCTGATAATGTTGTTGATTATACCAATGACCTTGTCATCCCCGATCCTGAACCCGGATCTACTCCCGGATATAACTCTGACAGGAATGTTTATTTTGGAGACCTTCATGTACATACAAAGCATTCTTTTGATGCCTATATTTTTGGAACTACCGCAACACCTGATGATGCTTACGAATACGCTAAAGGCTATGCTATCCAGCATCCTTTAGGTTATGACATGCAATTGAGAGAGCCTTTAGACTTTTATGCCGTAACTGATCACGGATTTTTATTGGGAAGTGTTGAAGATTGGGCAAATCCAAATAATGGTAAAGAGGGTACTGAACCTTTCCATAACTTAAATGCTCCTGAGAATTTAAACCAAGAATCAGTAGCTGCCCGATCTAGACTTTTTCAAGATTATGTCAGAAATATTGCACAATTCAGCAATATCTGGACACGCGCAATAGCTTATTTCACAGGAGATGCAGCTAGAGGTTCAACACTCTATGATGTAGATGTTCACAGATCTGCATGGAAAGATGTGATATTAAGCGCACAAAGACACAATGATCCAGGGAAATTCACAACCTTTGTTGCCTATGAGTATACGGCGTCGACTACAAGATCATCTAATACTCAAGGTGCTTCTGCCTTAAACTGCTGGTTGAGTGGTACAGGATGTGGATTTGATGGTTCTCCTCCTTTTGAAAATGCCAATTTACATAGAAATGTAATTTATAAAGGAAATAAATTTACTGTAGAGCCATACACCCGACTTAAGTCAGTTAATCCAGAAAAGCTTTGGACTTGGATGGATGACTTAAGAAACAGAGGAGTTGATACGATTGCCATACCCCATAATTCCAATGGATCAAATGGTCAAATGTTTGAAATGGAAAACTGGGAAGGTCTTCCAATTAGCACCCAATATGCAGACTTTAGAATGAGGAATGAACCATTAGTTGAGATGACTCAAGTCAAGGGAACCTCTGAAACACATCCAATACTGTCACCTGATGATGAATGGGCTGACTTTGAGATCATGTGGCAAAGAGTTGGAAACTCCTCTTACAGCCGCCCATTTGGAAGTTATGTTAGGCAAGCTTACTTAGATGGATTAGGTTTGGAAGAAGAAAGAAGAGGTAATCCATATAAATTCGGTATGGTCGGAGCCAGTGATACTCATACAGGAGCGATATCTGATGATGAATCTGACTTTCATTCTAAAGTTGGTATCTTGGATGGAACGGCAGTAGCAAGAGGATCAGTTCCGATATCTGATCAGCAAGTGCAAGACTTAACTGGCGGAAATGCTATTAGGCAACTAGCTTTCAAGAAAATAGGAGAAAGAAATTTTAATAATGCAGTCTTTAATACATGGGGAGCCTCCGGATTAGCAGCAGTTTGGGCAGAAGAAAATACAAGAGACTCTATCTTTGATGCTTTCAGGAGAAAAGAAACTTACGCTACTTCAGGAAGCAGGATCAAGCTTAGATTCTTTGGCGGTTATAATTTTGATAAGTCATTGCTAGATAGAGAAGATCTTGTAAAGGAGGCTTACAAAAACGGAGTACCCATGGGGCAAGACTTAGAACCTTCTCAAGGTACTGCACCTTCTTTTCTTATATGGGCGATGAGAGACAAAAATGCTGCTCCTTTACAAAGAGTCCAAATTATAAAAGGTTGGGTTGATAGAATAACCGGACGTCCTCACGAAAAAGTCATAGACGTGGCTTGTTCAGACGGATTAATCCCTGATGCTATGACTAAAAGATGTCCAGATAATGATGCTTTAGTTGATACTTCTAATTGCTCTATCAGCTCAGATAGAGGAGCTAATGAAATTAAAACAGTTTGGACGGACGATTCTTTTGACTCGACAGTCAAGTCTTTTTATTATGTAAGGGTATTAGAGAATCCTAGCTGCAGATGGTCTACTTGGGATGCTGTAAAAAATGGCACAAGGCCAAGAGAAGATTTACAACCAACAATACAAGAGAGGGCTTGGTCCTCTCCAATTTGGTATTCATATTAATTAGTTATTAAAGGAGAAATAGCATGTTACAAAATGACCCCGAACTTTTTGAACTATCCATGTCTGAGAAGACTCAGCCGTTAATGGATTTAGTGAAAAAACATTGTGAAGAAAATATAAAACCCATACAGCAAGAATACTCTGCATTGCAAAATGAAAAAGAAG
>CACBUE010000030.1 GCA_902542325.1 uncultured SAR86 cluster bacterium
TTAACTGATTTTGTTGATATTAGAAATTTAGGCGATCTGCCAAATCAAGTTGAAAGTTATGGCTCAAGATATGTCCTAGGCTTTAAGGTAAACCTCTAATCAAATAACCTTTACTAATGTTATAAATCAAGTAACTATATAGCCTGCGTAAAGTGCGGGAATGAATAAAACATTAATCAAGAAACTTTTGGCCGAATTTGTAGGAACATGCTTCCTCGTAATGATTGTCGTTGGTTCTGGGATAATGGCTCAGGGCTTATCAACTGATCAGTTAAGTATTCTTCTGGCAAATACCATAGCAACTGGAGCAGGACTGACTGCATTAATTTGGATATTCACCTCAATTTCAGGAGCTCACTTCAATCCTGCGGTTAGTTTAATAATGTTTTTAAAGAAAGAGTTAACATTAAAGGAGTTTTCTTGTTTCAGTTGCACCCAGTTTGTCGGAGGAATTTTTGGTGTAATTTTAAGCAATGTTATGTTCGGAATGGATCCATTGCAGATTTCAGAAAACTCAAGAAGTGGATTGAATATATATTTTAGTGAATTGGTAGCTACATTTGGCCTCATCATTACTATTCTCGGTGTAAGAAAATTAAGTATTCTTGCCATTGCTCCAGCAGTAGGATTATATATCTCAGCAGGTTATTGGTTTACATCTTCAACTTCTTTTGCAAATCCTGCAGTAACCTTTGCCAGAGGATTCAGCGATACCTTTACTGGTATCCATCCAGAGTTTATTTTATTTTTCATAATCTTTCAGATTATTGGTGCTTGTTTAGCAATGCTTTTTATGGGTTTTGTACAGCATGACGAAGTTAAATAAACCTAGAAAAGCACTTTAAAACACTGAATAGAATTGAATTTAGGAATCTAAATTTAGATACCTTAAATAAAAGCATCTAGCTTGATGATAAGTTGTCCTGAAATAAAGAAAATTTTTTTCATAAGACACAAGCATTTCACACTCTAGAAAAGTGATTGTCAAATCGCTCAGGCCTAATACCCGGACTTATTTAGGAGGAGTTCATAATGCTATTACGCTTTTTATCTATATTCGGTTTGTTTTTAATTGTTTCTTGTGGAGGAGGTGGTGATACCTCAATAGATTCTCCAGGAGAACTTGGTCAGGTTTCAGCACCAACAGCTGCTGACCAACAAGTTGTAGTTGGTGGTTCTGTACTGACAGGAACTTGTCCTAGCGCATCAAACATAGATGTTGACGACAGTATTGGTGGTAACACAGTCTGTGCAATATCAGGCACCATAACGGGTGACCTCACTCTAACTGATGATGTAATTTATAGATTAAGCGGCACAGTTAATGTAGGTTCTGATATGGGAGGAGATGGAACAAAAGCTGGGGGTTCAGCTGGTGTTTTAAACATTCCTGCAGGAGTAACTATTGTTTCAAAAACTTCCGCTGATTATCTTGTTGTTCAGAGAGGTTCAAAGATTGAAGCTAAAGGAACAGCATCTAAACCAATTGTTTTCACTCACTCTTCTGTTTTAGATGGTTCACTTTCAAATCCAGATACAGCTAGTGGTCTCTGGGGTGGATTGGTTGTCTTAGGTAAGGCACCTATTAATAAATGTTCAAATGATGTGCGAGGTACCGCAAGCTGTGAAAAACTAGTTGAAGGAGCAACAGATGCTCTCATGGGTGGAGCAACTCCAAATGATAATTCAGGAACATTAAGATTTGTTAGAGTCGAATATGCGGGTTATGAAATATTTCCAGGTAACGAATTAAATGGTATCACTTTTGGTGGTGTAGGTTCAGGAACTACCGTTGATTATGTTCAAGTTCATAATAATCAAGATGATTGTGTAGAGTTTTTTGGTGGCACTGTAAACGTTACTCATTTGGTTTGTACAGGAGCTGGAGACGATAACCTTGATATTGATTGGGGTTATACAGGCAAGATGCAGTACGTTGTAGTTAAACAATCTAGAGGAGCTGGAGACCACATTGTTGAATCAGATAATACGAATGCTGATGCATCAGTAGGATATTTAACTACTCCAAGATCTCAACCAAAAATTGCAAACTTTACTTTCCTTTCAACTGGTAGAGACGAAGCTCTTAAATATAAAGAAGGTGTATCCGGTATGTATATGAATGGTGTGGTTGTCAGTTCTGGAGATAAAGGTTGTATTGAACATACCAAGGCAGAAACACTCCAAGACGCACCTGGTTATGACAAAATTGCTCATCATTCAGTCTTCATGGATTGTGGAACTGGTGGTATCTATAATGCTGGAGACGATTCTGCTACAGTTGCAGAATTACAAGCTTCCATTGAATCTAGAGCTACTAACCTAGTTACTGATCAAACTAATACATTAGTTGGTCAAATGTTCCTAGGTACTAATGAATCTGGTGTTGTTTCGGCATTTACCAATCAAACAGCTGTTTGTGCAGTTGGATCTCATGCAAGTGGAACTTCTACCTTGTGTCCAAGTGATGCAACTCAAATTGATGGTTTCTTCGCTAAAACAAACTATATCGGTGCTTTCGCTCCAGGATCCGATGAAGATAACAACTGGGCAGCAGGATGGACTAAAGGTCTTTTTACTGCACCAGAATGTCCAGCCGGAACTTTTGAATCCGAGCAGCTAGAAGGTAAAAAAGTCTGCAGTGTTCAGGGAACCATAACAAGTGATGTCACCTTAACAAGAGGCAACTTTTACAAGCTTGTAGGAAAAGTACAAGTTGGTGAAGACATGGGTGGTGATGGAACAAAAACTGGCGGAGCCAGCGCCACTTTAACTATAGAGCCGGGAGTTACTGTTTTTGGTGAATCAGGATCTGATTACTTAATCGTAATGAGAGGTTCTCAATTAATGGCTAACGGTACAAAATCTGCACCAATTATCATGACTGGTAGAGATGATGTTACAGGCCAAGCTACTCAGTTTTCAAGAGGTTTATGGGGTGGGTTAGTTTTACTTGGCCAAGCTCCAATAAACAAATGCTCTAATGATGTCCGAGGCACCGCTGCTTGTGAAAAAGTAGTTGAAGGTTCATCCGATGCACTTATGGGCGGAAACACATCTGACGACTCAAGTGGATCACTAAAATACTTAAGAGTTCAGTATGCTGGATATGAAATATTTCCAGGTAACGAATTAAATGGAATCACTTTTGGTGGTGTAGGTTCAGGAACTACTGTTGAATACGTCCAGGTTCATAATAATCAAGATGATTGTGTAGAATTCTTCGGAGGTACGGTTAATGTCAAATACTTAATTTGCACAGGTGCTGGAGACGATAACCTTGATATTGATTGGGGTTACCAAGGGAAGCTACAATTTGTAATTGTTAAACAATCATCTGATGCGGGTGATCACATTGTAGAATCTGATAACACCAATGCCGATGCATCTGTTGGTTATTTAACAGAGCCTAGATCTCAACCAATTATTTCAAACTTTACTTTTATCAGTAATGGTAAAGATGATGTTATCAAGCTCAAAGAAGGTGTTTCAGGAATTTATACAAATGGTATTGTAATAGATGCATCTAATAGTAAGGCTTGTATAGAAACCACTAAAGCTGAAACTTTCCAAGATGCCGCAACAACGCCAAAGGTTACATTTAACTCTGTAGCGTTTGATTGTAAGGCGCTTGCAGCACTGGGTGATGACGCAGGAACACTAGCTCAGGCTGAAGCTTTAATAACCGTAGGAAGCAATAACCTTTATTCAACAGATTCTGGTGGGGGCTCATATGTCCCAACAGTTTCAGGTGTAATTAATGGTACAGCTGAAAATGCAATGACGGTTGCTGATAAATCAGCCGATTCATTCTTTACAACTACTGATTACGTAGGGGCTGTTAAAGATTCTACTGATACTTGGTATAAAGATTGGACTGTTGCTGGAAGCTTAAATTAATCAAGGGTAAAAATAGGAGTTACTAATGAAAATATTTTCAAGTAAAAAGTTTGGCTTGACGACTCTATTGCCCTTGTTACTACTAACCTCTTCAATTTCTTCAGATGAAGTTGATGAGGTGGTAGTCAGCGGATACTTCATTCCAGACGAAAAGAGAGAAACCTCAGAAATAAATGTGGTTTTAGACAGTACTGCAATAGAAAGGACTGGCGATGACAATATAGCTGTTGCATTAACTAGACTTACTGGTCTAAGTTTAGTTAGAGGTAAATATGTTTACGTTAGAGGCCTAGGGGAAAGATATTCTGCTGCTACACTCAATGGCGGTGTTTTACCAAGTCCTGAACCTCTTAAAAGAGTTGTTCCATTAGATCTTTTTCCAACAGAGGCGATTGAATCAGCTATTGTTCAAAAAACATACTCCGCAGATATGAATGGTGAATTTGGTGGCGGTATGATTGCAATCAAAACAAAAGCAGTTCCTTCCGAAAGAATTGCATCTTTATCGTTATCCACAGGCTACAACACAAATCATAGAGAAGATGGTCTTCTTTACGATGGAGGTGGAGATGATGACTGGGGTTACGATGATGGTACCAGAGATTATCCTGCTTCAGTTGCAAGTGCAATTGCTGCTGGTACAAAAATTGATCGATCTAATTTTGAACCATATCAACTAGCTAATATAGCTAGAGAATTTGAAAACTCTAAACTATGGGTGATTCAAAAGGGCAATGTTCCCGCTAATGGTTCATTTAATGTAACCTATGGAAACCAACTTGATTGGGATCTTGGTAATGACCTTTCATCTGGATTTCTATTAACAGCCGGAGTGAAGTCTTCTTGGCAAACTCAAGAAGGTTTGAGACAAACTGGAGACTTGCAAGCTAATTCAGACGGAACCGTATCTGTAATCAAGGCCGAAGATAAGACATTTATGTCTACGTCTAATGATGCAACTACTTATGGAATGGGTGTCTTTGGTGTTGAATCGGATTCTACAGAGGTAAAATTGACTTCCTTATATATCCACAAAGGCACTAAAGAAGCAAGATCTATAACTGGATATGATCCAAGTGATGCTGCTGATGTGCGAGAAGATTACACTGAATTTTT
>CACBUE010000031.1 GCA_902542325.1 uncultured SAR86 cluster bacterium
ATATCTGCGAATAATGTATCTCCTCCATGTTCTGGTTTTTCTATCATTCTTAAAACTGAACCTAAAGAAGGTTCCATTCTCCAAGTAACATCTGAGTGCCATGTGTTCTCTCTTCCTTTACTTTTTTCATTATGAGTTATGACCAATACTTCTGGAAAACTTTCTTTTTTTGGAGCAAAAGGATGAATTTCTAATTCGCCAAAATTTTTTGAAAAGTTAATATGTTGTTCTGTAGAGATATCCTGATCTCTAAAAAAAATAACTTTATAAACTAATAGTGCTTCATAAATTAAGGCTTTTGTCTCTTCCTCAAGAGTCTTGGATAAATCGACGCCCAGGATCTCTCCTCCTATTGTTGGACTCAACCTATTAACTATGAAAGGTAAGTTTCTTTGTTCAAAAGTATCTGGATTAAAGTCATTCATAATTTTCTCCCTGTTCATAATCATCAACAAGCTTTCTTATCTTGTCAATCTGAAGTTTAGGATCATCATCAGAATAAGGTAGCATATTCTGAAATGTCCAAACTGGATTAGGCCATGCATCATCATCTTTATAACGCGCGATGACATGAGTATGTAGCTGAGGAACAAGGTTTCCTAAACTAGCGACATTCATTTTATGAGCACCAAAAATCTCAGACATATGTCTTGAAATGTAATTGCACTCGGTTTGATAAACAATCTGCTGCTTACTATCCAGTTCAAAAAGTTCACTTACACCTGAAATTTTTGGAACTAGTATTGCCCATGGAAAATTTGAAACATTCATTAGTAAAACCCTAGACAAAGGAAGTTCCCCTATCAAAAATGTATCTTTTTCGAGCCTCTGGTCTAATTTAAAATCCAAGGCTATCTATGAGACATTTCTTTCTTTGCCTTCCCAATAAGGTGCTCTTAAATCCTTTCTAAGGATTTTTCCAGAGGGGTTCCTTGGCAATTCGTTAATATGCTCTACAGTTTTAGGACATTTATAACCGGCTATTTGTGTCCTGACGTAAGAAATTACCTCTGTTTCATCAAGAGTTTCTCCTTCGGTCTGAACAATAAAAGCTTTAGTAGCTTCACCCCATTTATCATCAGGTATTCCAATAACTGCTGCATCTGCAATTTGCGGATGACTGAGCAGAGCATTTTCAACCTCAGCTGGATAAATGTTTTCTCCTCCTGAGACAATCATATCTTTGACTCTGTCGTGTATATATAAAAAACCTTCATCATCAAAATAACCCACATCTCCTGAATAGAACCAACCATCTTTTATAGCTTCCGCCGTTGCTTCTGGTCTATTCCAATAACCTTTCATGTTTAATTCAGATTTGATTATTACTTCCCCTACCTCGCCAACTGGCACATCATTATCGTCAGAGTCCACAACTCTCAAACCGACACCCTTTGCTGCCTTACCACAAGATCTTAACTTTCCTCTGGAGATTTCATGATCTTCAGGATATAAAAAGGTTATTGCTCCATTAGTCTCAGTAAGTCCATAAACTTGCCAAAAGTTACATTTCATTAAATCCATAGCCTTTAGAAGTGTGTCGTCAGTTATTGGGGAAGCACCATAAATGACAGTTTCTAAGGACGAAAAGTCAGTATTAGCTGATTCAGGATGTTGAATTAAGAACAGTATCACTGCAGGCACAAAGATAGTATGTTGTATCTTCTCTTGTTCTATTAACTTGAGAATCAAACTTGGATCTACCTCTGGGATGATGATACTTTTAGCTCCAGTCACCATACCAGCTATGCCCATATTAGTTCCGGCCACATGGAAGATAGGCATGCATACGAGATTTACACCACCCTCTTCTATATCCCTATACATGGCTTCTTCATTTACTATGAAACAAGCGCTAAAGTTATCATTCGTTAATTGAACTCCCTTAGGATGTCCAGTAGTACCTGAGGTGTAAAGCTGTATAACATCATCATTGCCATTGCTCTCCAACATTGGATCCTTATCCTCAAACGAATCTCTCCAACTGGTAAAATCTTGCCATTCATCGTGATTTCCCCCAACTGTGATAATTTTCTTAACTGTCGGAATTTCATCTATTATTTCCTCTATTAATCCAAAAAACTCTGGTCCTACAAATAGAACTTCACTTTGGGAATCATTCAAGATGAAGGCAACTTCGGGAGGGGCAAGTCTCCAATTGACTCCAACTGTTACGGTTCTTGATTTGAAAGTTCCATACATAAATTCAAAAAAGATGTCAGAGTTTTTACCTAGGTAAGCAACTCTTGAATCAGGTTTACAACCCTCTTTTATCAATCCTTGAGCAACCTTATTAGAAAAAATATCTAATTCCTTAAAAGTTGTTTCTTTATCTTCAAATTTATGAGCTATCTGCTCTCCGGACTTTTCGACTCTCCATCGAAAGATTTCAACCATTGTTTTTTCGTATGGTATTTCCATTTTTCTCTCCTATATCCAACCTAAAGGTTTAAGCTTATCATTTACGAAACTCTCAGGAACCTCTTCTAAAGCTGTACCTAGAGTATCATTCCACCTGTTTAAAAATCCAAATAGAGAAATCACAGAAACAATATCAACAATCTCCTTTTTGGAATAGTACTTACTTAAGTTATCAAAATGCTCTTGATTAGAGCTATTTGGCACCTTTCCAGCTGCAAACGCTAAATCGAGTGCAGCTTTTTCTGAATTACTAAATTCCTCACTATCAGAGTAGTTAAGAATGTCAGCAATTTTCTTTTCTTCAATGCCAGCCCTTTCCGCGCCATGCGAGGTATGTGCTTGACAGTATTTACAGCCAGCGGACAAGCTTGATGCTAAAGCAATTAATTGTTTGGTACCTGCATCAAGGCCATCTGATTGAAAAACGGCACCTGCTAAACCTGAAAATGCCTTCAGTAACTCCGGTCTTTCGGACATAGTTAAATGAGCATTTGGTAAATATCCCATGAAGGACTCTACTAACTTGAAAAGTTCTTCAAATTCTACAAGACTCTTTCTGTCTGTATCGCCTATAAATGTTGTTTGTATTTTTTCCATATTACCTTTGAGGTCGTAATCTTTACTTCAATTAGAATTCTCTATTAACTCTAGCTCTTTAAATTCATGTTCTATGGACAAGTCTATTAGCTTCCTCCATAGAGGTTCTGATATGGAAGAACTTAGTCCACAAGATTCTCCAAAATTAGTTACTTTAGATATTACATCTTCAATTCTTTGTTTATCTATTATCAAATTTTTGTCATTTTTAACTAAGGCAGCCATTTCTATACACTTTTGTCTTCTTGCAAGTAATAAGACTAGTTCTTTGTCGAGAAGATCTATTTCCTCCCTTACCTCTTTCATAGTGATGGTCATAATTTTTTTGTTTTTATTAATAATAGATTATATTACTTATTTATACGCCTAAAGAATATATGAATATTGACTTGATTTATGAAAATAATTAAAGAATTAGAAGATTTACAGCCGGAGATGCAAAATTGGAGAAGAGATATACATGCTCATCCTGAAATAGCATTTGAAGAACACAGAACTGCAAAAATCGTGGCAGATAAGTTAGAGAGTTTTGGTATAGAAGTTGAAACAGGAATAGCTGGTACAGGGGTTGTAGGCACTCTAAAAAAAGGTAAAGGCAATAGGTCGATTGGTCTGAGAGCTGATCTAGATGCTCTTTTAATACATGAAACTAATGATTTTGAACACAAGTCACAAACGCCTGGGAAAATGCATGCTTGCGGCCATGATGGACACACAACTATGCTACTCGGCGCTGCTAAATATTTAGCAGAAAAAGGGAATTTTGATGGGACTATAAATTTTATTTTTCAACCCGCTGAAGAGAATGAAGGGGGAGGAAAGGTTATGGTAGAAGAAGGTCTTTTTGAGAAGTATCCTGTGGAAGCTGTATTTGGTATGCATAATATCCCTGGTATGCCTATAGGTTCATTTGCAGTAAAACCTGGACCCTTCATGGCATCCTTTGATATTTTTAACTTAAAAATTATAGGTAAAGGTGGTCATGCTGCAATGCCTCAAACAACAATCGATCCGATAATAATTGGAACTAAAATTGTTGATGCTTATCAATCCATTGTCAGCAGGTATATAGATCCTCAGGAGCCAGTGGTTCTTAGTGTGACTCAATTCCATGGAGGAGATGCATATAATGTAATTCCAAATGAAATCGAAATTAAAGGTACTGTAAGGTGTTTCTCAACAAAAGTTCAAGCTTCCATTGAAAAACAAATGGAAAATTTAACGTCTTCAATTTGCTCTGCTTACGGTGCTAGATATGAATTCGAATATCAGCACAGGTATCCTCCAACAATAAATAGTGCTGAAGAAGTCGAAACCTCCTTAAAAGTGATGAATGAAATCTCTGATGAGAGCATGATCAATACTTCGCCTTCTCCAAGTATGGGATCAGAAGATTTTGCCTTCATGCTTCAAGAGAAGCCAGGTAGCTATATTTGGATTGGAAATGGAGATGGAGAAGGATCTTGCATGCTCCATAATCCGGGTTATGACTTTAACGATGAAATATTGCCTATTGGAGCGACATACTGGGTAAATATGGCAGAAGAAATTCTATCTCCTATAAATTAATTTTCATCCTCCTTTGCT
>CACBUE010000032.1 GCA_902542325.1 uncultured SAR86 cluster bacterium
CATGTTGTACAGTGTCTTGTCTCTTAAAACACCAGCATTATTGACAAGTATATCGGCACGACCAAAAGCATCTATTGCAGTATCAAATATATTTTGTCCACCTTCTACAGTCCCTACAGAGTCATAATTGGCAACAGCATCTGAGCCGAAAGCCTCTATTTCCTCAACAACTTGATCAGCTATTTTCCCCTCACCACTTCCATCTCTATCGCCACCTAAGTCATTAACAACTATTTTTGCACCCTGAGATGCTAAATATAAGCATATCTCTCTCCCAATACCTCTTCCTGCTCCTGTGACTATTGCAACTTTATCTTGTAATCTAGACATAATTCTTTACTCTAAATCCCATAGAATAAGCTTTTTTGTAAAAAATTCAGCTATTAATTTAGTCTTTTTTAATAAACAAAGCATTAACAAGATATATAAAATATTAGAAGTGGGAGATACAGAATTAAACGCACAAAAGGCAAATGCCTCTACCCAATTTTTTTATGGGTTTGGTTCAATTGCTGTAGGAATAAAGAATAATTTACTCGGAACGTTTTTATTAATTTACTATAATCAAGTATTAGGTCTTGATGCAATAACCGTCTCCTTGGCATTCCTTTTTGCCTTAGTAATCGATGCAATATCCGACCCAATTATAGGGATTTGGTCTGATCGAACTCAAAGCAAATATGGTCGAAGGCATCCTTTTCTATATTTTTCTATAATTCCTTTTTCTCTAGCATATTACTACATTATTGCTGGTCCAGAACCAGGAGATCCAAACCTTTTTTGGAGACTTGTTTTCTTGCTGTTTGTATTAAGAATATCCATGACATTGTTTGAGGTCCCTAGAGGCGCTTTAGCACCTGAACTTTCAAAAGATTATGATCAAAGGAATACTTTAGCAGCGCTATCAATGATGTTTGGATGGGCTGGAGGTGCTGGAATTGATTTTATAGCCAGGTACTATTGGCTCGATTCATTTGTAGATTTTGATGGCTACCAGATCTTGGCTTTTTGGGGTGGAATTGGTATTTTCATAGGAACAGCTGTAACAACTATAGGCACACACAAAAATATTCCAGATTTACATTCACCTCCGCAAAGATCTTTCGATTTGTCTTCCTTTATAAAAGAGACAAAAGAAACACTTTCGAATAGGTCCTGGATTGTCTTATTTTCATCAGGTATTTTTTATTCTCTATTAGTCGGCCTCGAGTCTGGAGTTGGAACTTACTACAATGAATATCTTTGGCAGTGGGAACCAAAAACAATTGCTGTTTGGTCATTGATAACCCCGGTATGCGTAATTTGTCTCGTTGCATTAGCTCCAAAAATTGCTTTAGGTAGGAATAAGAAGAGAATTACCGTTGGTATTTTTCTTACTACAATAATTGTAGGACCTATGCCAATAGCCTTCAGATTATTAGATATTTACTATGGAACAAATATCATTCCAGCAAATGGAACAGATGCATTATGGTATATATTAGCAATTCATGGAGCTTCAATGGCTTCATTAGGTGCGTTAGGTTTTGTTTTTATCGGGTCCATGGTTATGGATATTACAGAGCAAGTTGAAAACTCTACAGGCCGAAGGGAGGAAGGGCTTCTTGGCACAGTTAGCTCCTTTATTCATAAGTTAGTTGGAGGTGGAGGTGTGCTCTTGTCAGGATTGATATTGTCTTTTTCCGGATTCGATAATCCTGATTTTTCAAGTGAGCTTTATGGAGGAGATGTGATTAATAGATTCGCAGTTATCCACCTAGTTATTGGTTTATCTCTGCCTTTTATCTCAACCTTGTTGGTCCTTATGTATGACATAGATAGAACAAAACACAATACACATGTTTCTGATTTAGGTTATGTTGAAGAGAAATAATGTTCTTCTTCCCAATTTCCGACGACAACGAAAGTAGCTCTAGACCTTTAGTTTGTTATTTTATTATCGGTATATGTTGCTTTATATTCCTATGGCAAAGCACACTTCCTATTAATTTAAATCGCGAAGCAATTTATAATTTTGGAGTTATTCCAGCTGCGGTACTCGGTAATCAAGAAAGTTTAGTAAGTCCATATTTAACAATATTTACTTCAATGTTCATGCACGGAGGGTGGATGCATTTGATAGGAAATATGGTCTTTCTTTGGATATTTGGTGACAACATTGAAGATAGTATGGGCCATAAAAAGTTTCTCATTTTTTATTTGGTTTGCGGAATAGTAGCTGCTTTACTTCAAGCATTAATTAATCCTGATTCTAGTATTCCAATGATAGGGGCAAGCGGAGCAATTGCAGGAATCCTTGGAGCTTATTTAGTCCTTCACCCTAGGGCTAATGTAAATGTTTTATTTTGGCTATTTATCTTTATTACAGTAATAAAAGTTCCTGCTTTTATAGTTCTTAGTATCTGGATATTTAGTCAATTCTTTAGTGCTTCATTTGGCTCTGAAGGTGGAGTTGCATATTTTGCACATATAGGAGGCTTTGTTGCAGGCTGCTTATTAATATATTTCTTTAAACACTCAAATATAAGATTATTTCAGACTGGAAATTCTAAATCGTTTGAGTCTAGCAACTTCTCAATCAATGGACTTTTTAATCAACAAAAAGAAAGAGATTTTATGCAAGAATTTATCGACACGGCAAATAAAAAGGATAAAAATTAATCTATGCGCTACATCTATTTTCTGTTTGGAACAGTTTTTATTGTTTTTGGTATCTATACTGCGGGTATATATCTAGATTTGTATGGTGAATTAGAAGAACCCGGTTATTCAATAAACTCCGAATTACCTAAGTCTCTAGTAAATCAAAAACTCATTTCACAAAAACCATTTGGCAGAGAAAAGCAAATTTTGTTCGGAGATACTCATGTTCATACAACTTATTCAACAGATGCTTTTCTTTGGAGCTTGCCAATACTCAACGGAGAAGGACCTCACCCAATAGCAGATGCATGTGACTTTGCAAGATTTTGTGCAAATTTGGACTTTTGGGTTTCTACAGATCATGCAGAGGCATTAACTCCAAGAAAATGGAAGTCTATAAAAGAAGCTGTTAGGAACTGTAATAGTCCTACAGATGCAAATGATCCAGATTTAGTAACTTTTCTTGGATACGAATGGACTCAAGTCGGAAATACAGCAGAAACTCACTATGGTCATAAAAATGTAATGTTTCTAGATATTGAAGAGGGTAAAGTTCCAGAGCGTGCAATTGGAGCAGGTGGATTAGCTACTAATGGAATGAGAGCTGGTATACCTGGACAATCAAGACAATTGAGACCTGCTGCATTACTTGATTTTGAAAACAGACATCGATATTTTGATTTTATAGCTTTTGCTGACGAACTGGCTGAAGCGCAAATGTGTGAAGAGGACATATCTTCAAGCCAATTAGGTGATGATTGTTATGAATACGCCGATACTCCAAAAGACCTATTTGAAAAGCTTAGAGATTTAAACTTCCCTACAATTGTCATACCACATGGGAATACTTGGGGTTTTTATACTCCACCTAACTCTAAGTTAGATAAACAGTTAGAAGGAGATTTCAATGATGATAATTTGCAGATTTTATTTGAGGTTATGTCAGGTCATGGAAATTCTGAAGAATACAGGTCATGGAGATCTTTAACTGAGGATCAAAACGGAGATTTGATTTGTCCTAAACCTACTAAAGAATATTTACCTAGTTGTTGGAGGGCTGGAGAAATTATTGAGGAGAGATGTCTGGATAATGGATTCTCGGATAGTGAGTGCTCTTCGAGAGCAGCAGAGGCAAGAGACAATTATGCTGTAATGGGTGTTGCTGGACACCTAACTGTTCCTGGTGTAACTATAGAAGATTGGTTGGATTCAGGACAATGCAGAGATTGTTATCTGCCTTCTTTTAATTATAGACCTGCTGGATCAGCACAGTACGGACTTGCAATCTCTAACTTTGATCAAGAAAACCCAATGAGATTTAATTTTGGGTTTATTGCATCGAGTGATAATCATAGAGCCAGACCAGGTACAGGATATAAAGAAATTGATAGATTTGTCACGACTGAAGCTAATGGACCAAGCCA
>CACBUE010000033.1 GCA_902542325.1 uncultured SAR86 cluster bacterium
CTAAAAGATTCATCGTAACCAACCCGATCAACTAGATCCAAGGTATCCGAGAAGTCATCTTCAGTTTCTCCAGGAAACCCAACTATGAAGTCAGAAGATATGCTAATGCCTTCTCTTACGGTTTTTAACTTTTCAATTATCTCCAGGTATTCGTCTCTGGTATGTCTGCGTCTCATCTTCTCTAAAATAGAATTCGAACCACTTTGGACTGGCAGATGAACATAACTAATTAACTCTGGCACTTCTAAATATATATCAATTAAATCTTGACCAAACTCAAAAGGATGAGAGGTTGTAAATTGAATTCTTTGAATACCTTCTATTTGAGCTGAGGCTCTTATTAAATTTGTTAATCCAAGTCCTTTTGTCTTTAGCTTTGAATCTCGATAGGAATTAACATTTTGGCCAAGCAAATTTATTTCTTTGACACCTTGCAAGGATAATCCTTCAATTTCTTTGAGGATGTCGTCTATAGGTCTGCTTATTTCATGACCTCTGGTGTGAGGTACTACACAAAATGAGCAATACTTATTGCAACCTTCCATTATTGAAACAAATGCGGTTGGCCCATCAATATTTTGTTCTGGAAGATAATCAAATTTTTCTGTCTTCGGAAAGGTTATATCCACAGAAGCAGGCTTAGCTTCAGTAATATTTTTATAAAGATCAGGAACTCTATGGATTGTTTGAGGACCGAAAACTAAATCAACTTGAGGTGCCCTCTTTATTATATTCTCTCCTTCCTGGCTTGCTACGCAACCTCCAACTCCTATTTTTAAATTAGGATTTTTTTCTTTTAATTTTTTCCATCTGCCTAACTGATGAAAAACTTTTTCTTGGGCTTTTTCACGAATTGAACAAGTATTTAAAAGTATCAGGTCTGCTTCATCCTCGTTTTGTGTAGTTTCAAAACCATGACTATCACCAAGCAAGTCTTGCATCCTTGCGGAGTCATATTCGTTCATTTGACATCCGTGGGTCTTGATAAAAAGTTTCTTGGCCATATATATTTAATATCTTTAAAGAGTACTATAGTTTAAATCTATAAAAGGCAGGGATTGTAATGGCAAAAAAAGGAATCTACAAAGTAGTATTTGTTCAATTGGGTGAAATCTATGAGGTTTATGCTGAGGCCATTTATCAAAGTGACATGTATGGATTCATAGAAGTCGAGGAGTATATATTCGATCAAAAATCGCAAATAGTTGTGGATACAAGTGAAGAAAAACTAAAAAACGAATTCAAAGGTGTTCAAAGAAGTTATATACCTATAAATTGCATAATGAGAATTGATGAAGTGGATAAGAAGGGTACAGCAAAAATAACTGCAAGTGATTCGGCAAAAATCATGCCTATTTCCAATCCTGCTTTTCAAGGGCCTGATAAATAAATTTATTGAACAAAGAATTTATCTCGGTAAAACTTCAACTCTTGAATGGACTCAAGTACATCTTCCATTGCCCTATGTCCGCCACTTTTTCTAAAACCATCAAGCAGCTCGGGATTCCATCTCTTAATGAGTTCTTTTATTGAGCTAACATCAACGTTTCTGTAATGAAAAAAAGCATCTAGTTCTGGCATATATCTTCTTAGAAAACGCCTATCATGAGAAATAGAGTTGCCACATAATGGTGATCTTCCTTTCTCGGCATGCATAGACAAAAATTCAAGTGTTTGTTTCTGTGCCTCTTCAATAGTGATATTTGTGACTTTTAAGCTTTCAACTAGTCCAGATTTTGTATGCTGATTAGTGTTCCAGTCATCCATATTGTCAATAAACTCCGTTGGTTGCTGAATCACGAGGTTTGGTCCTTCAATTATTTCTGATAGGTCATGACTAGTAATCGCTGTGGCAATTTCAATAACTCTTTCCGAATCTGGGTCTAAACCAGTCATTTCTAAATCTAGCCAAACTAGGGTAGGATGTTTCTCTTTATCTGACATTTCCGACAGAATTTTAACTGCAATTTACAATAACCCCTAGTGATGGTTCGAAATATTTACAAGTTTTGTTTACTTTCCCTAATGATCTTTTCAATGAGTTCGTGCTCAATTGCGGGATCATGGGTCTATGAGAGATTAGATAATTATTTGGCTGATTATTTCAAGGAATTTGCTAATTTCTCACGAGATCAAGATGAAGAAATAGAAATTATTTCGACAGAATTTATAAATTGGTTTAGTGAAAATGAACTTATTAAAGTAAAAGTAATTCTAGAACAATTAAAAAATATAAATTTACAAAATCCTGAGAAAGAAATAAGTTCTATTTATAAGGATGCAGAGGGAATTTTTACAAGATCAAATTTCTATTTCAAATCACCCATAATAAGCTTTACTAAGGAAATAAATGAAGTGCAAATAGATGAAATAGGATCTCATTTCAGGGAACTTAGAGAGAAAAGGGAAAAAGAAAGATTAGAGAATGGTTATAGCTTAATAGATAACTATATTTCTGGATTTGATCGAGTAGGTCTCAAACTTAGAGATGATCAGATTGATGAAATAAACTTGAAATTAGAGAATCACATTGAAGTAAGAAAAGAATGGTCTAATCTTCAAGAACAATGGATAGAGGAGTTTATTCAACTTCTAAAAAATAATAAGTCTTCGGATTACGAAGCAAAAATGTCGGCATACCTAGATTCTCTTGAAGAACTAGGAGAAGAAAAGTTTAGAGAAAAGATTGATAAGAATGAATTACTTGCACAAGAAATCATTAGCTTTGTCTTTAAATCAAGCAATGAAAAACAAATAGATAGTTTCAATAGAAGCTTGGATGTTTATTTAAAGTCTATAAACAGAATATTATCTAAGAGACAGGTTAATTAGTTCGGCATGAGATAAAATGCATAAGCATTTTTATGAAAGAAAAGAATAAAAATAAAACGAGCTTTGGTTTTAAAGAGGTAGATTCTGATAAGAAGGCAGATCTTGTAGGCAGTGTCTTTGATACGGTTTCAAAGAATTATGACCTAATGAATGATCTTATGTCCTTTGGGATACACAGACTTTGGAAGAAAGTAACTATTGAGACATCTGGAATTAAAGATGACTTTATAGTGCTAGATCTTGCAGGCGGTACGGGGGATATGGTTAAGCTAATGCGAGATAAGATTTCTGAGAAAGGGACTTTGATTCTCAGTGATATCAATGCTTCAATGCTAAACGAAGGAAGAAACAGATTAATTGATGAAGGTGTAGAGGATGTACATGCTGCACAAATAGATGCTCAATTTCTTCCTTTTAAAGACAATACATTTGATCTAATCACAATAGCATTTGGTCTTAGAAATGTTACTGACAAAGAAACTGCTCTTGGATCTATTTACAAAGCACTAAAACCGGGTGGGAAACTAATTATCTTAGAATTCTCAAAACCACAAAATGAAGTTTTTAGAGAAATATATGATCTTTTCTCTTTCGAAGTTAT
>CACBUE010000034.1 GCA_902542325.1 uncultured SAR86 cluster bacterium
TAAAAAAGATAAACTGGATAACAAGAAGGTCGCTAGTATTTTTATTATTAAATATTTCATATTGCACTCCTTTGCATTTATTGATGAATTAATTTGATTAAAACTGTCAAAAAACATTAAATCAAGAGCTTTTAATCTTTTGCATACGGATAATTACTGTGATGCCCCCTGTAGGACTCGAACCTACGACCAAGTGATTAAGAGTCACCTGCTCTACCAACTGAGCTAAGGAGGCAATAATAGTTTTTTCTACCAAGTGTAAGTTGCCAAACAAACGAGATAAGAAATAGTTACCAATATGGTCAAATTTGCTCTTAGGTTTCTATATTTCACGTGCTTCATCTTCTCTGAGACTCTCAATTCAAATAAATAGAATAAAATAAATGTAAGAAGACTTAGGCATAGACTGTAGTAAAGAAACATATTGGAGAGTGCAATTATCAAAAAACCGGCTAGTGAAACTAGGATACCCACTATTAAAGAAAGATTATTTTCATCCTCTCCTTCCCAGCCCCATGTCATACCTCCCAAGAAAGATAGTATTACACCTCCGTAAAATGATAAAAGTAGATTAAATACATAACCCTCAGGAAAATCTAAAAAGAGCGGATAAAATGATAAAAAAATAAAGGGAATTACCCCAAGATATCCTAATACTTGTCTTGTTCTAATGGTCATTTTCAACTTCTTTTCCTACTGCCATGTTTATAGTAAACAGATCTAGCAATCTTCTTAAACTCATCTCCTTTTCTTATTGACCAAATAGTATCTCTTGCATATTTTGCTGATTGTTTAAGATCTACGACTGGAGAAATGTAAGCTGTATGTAAATCTGAGGAATGTATTTTTTTTGGATCAATATCATTGAGACTTGGGATTATTTGTTTTATCCATTTTGCTTCGGGATCTTGATCTAAGCTCTGTTTATTGACTGAATAAATTCTGGGCAGATTTATTCCAGTAACTCCACTTTGCATTTGTACTTGGGGAATATGTATACCTGGTTCGTAGTCGACAAACAGCTCTCCAAGCAAAGGAGATGTGGATTGCCATGGTTGCCATAAATTATATGATGCAAATGACATAATCATTGCTCTCATTCTAAAATTGATCCAACCCTTTTCTCTAAGATAAAGCATACAAGCATCCAGAAAAGGGAATCCTGTTTCGCCATTAATCCATCTATCAATAAATTCTTTATTATCGAAAGGTCTGAGATCATCACACATACTATGCATAGAATTAAATTCTATAGCAGGTTCAGTTTCTAATTTCTGTATGAAATGACAATGCCAGTAAAGCCTTTTTCTGAATGAGTAAAGATCTTTCTTAAAAGGTGATTGAGGATAATGAGCCTCAAGCTTTTGATATATTTCTCTGATAGATATTGAACCAAATGCAATATGAGGAGAAAGTCTTGAGCATGATTCTTCAGCTTCATGAGGGCTAGACATTTTCTTTGAATACCCTTCAGATCTACTATCAAAGAACGAATTAAGTTTTGCATTTGCTTCCTTGGTACCACCTTTCTGGAATCCTTTTTGGATAATACTCTTGGATAGATCTAAAAAGTCGTCAAAATTCATGAGATCTGTTGACTTACTACTAAGATTTGGTTTTGGCTGATCATATCGACATTTTCTCATTTGCCTATTCCAATCAAAAGACCAATTATCTCTATTAAATTGGTCAATTTGTATTCCAAAATCTTCATATACATTTAGTCTTGATGACCCCTTGAAAGTATCTTTGAATTTACTAATTTGATTTCTGTAATACGAAGTATCAGTTGAGTGATTAAAGTGAATCTTTGACTGAGGGTAGTTTCTCTCAATATAAGTCGATAATTCTGAATAACTTCCCTCAAAGATCTCAATATATGAGTTAAGGCTCCTAAGGCCTGATTGAACTTCTTTCATACAATCCATCAAAAATGAAAATTGTCTGGGAGATCTTCCATCTGATGACCAATAATGTTTATCGTAAACATAAATAACACGATAGTTCTGATTAACAGAGCCATGGAAAAGAGCTGAATTATCCTCTAATCTAAGATTTCTATGTAGTATGATAATATCCACTTTGAATAAGTGAGCGCGGGCGTATTTTACTTGATTACGGAGTAATTAATAGTACTGAAAAATACATCTAAGTTACCAAATTTATGAAGTAAAAGTGATTTTAAAAAGGAGTTTTTAGTGAGCAAAGTATTAAGAGATTTTCCTCTTCATCCAGAAGAGGTTACTAATGAGTTTCTTTCAAGATGTTTTAATGGAAAAGTCCTATCATATGAATTAGATACTAGCATGACAGCTGGAGGAGTTTTAGCTGATGCATTTAGGGTATTTAACATTACTTATGATGAAATTAATGATCTTCCAAAAAGCTGCTTTTTGAAATGTACTAAAGAAATTCCGGAAGTAGTCGAAATGTGTTTATCTACCCAAGTATATGCAAAAGAAGTTTATTTTTACTCGACTCTTATTCACAAAGTAAAAGATGTCATTAGAGTTCCAGAATGTTATGGAATCTTCAAAGCGGATGATGATATTGAATGTAAGGAGTTTTGTTTAGTTTTAGAAGATTTTGATCAAGATAACTGGGTTCCATTTGATCAGTTTGATAATCCCATGACTTATGAGGATACAGTTCAATTTATGAAGGACCTTGGATACTTTCATGCAGCTTGTTGGGGTGAACCAGTATCAAATGATGCTGGATTGGGGCCCTTTAGAGCACATTGGCAAAATTTAAATGATGATTATTGGGAAGATGGAGAAACAACTTGGGACAAAGCAGTCCCTAAATGGGAAGATGTTTATGGAGAGTCACTGCTTTCAATGGTAAGCGAAGAAGTTGGTGAAACGATAAAAAAACTTGTAGATATTTATGCCTCCAAAAACGGAAAAAAAATACAAGAAGAATTACTTAAAGAGCTACAAAAAAGACCACGAACAATTACTCATGGTGATGCACGTGGGAATAATATCTTTAAATCTAAAAATGATGGCAGCATGGGAATAATAGATTGGCAGATGTGGGTAGCTGGCCCAGCAAGCAATGAATTCGGACAAGTTTGGTTTAATTCATTTTCATTGGATAGCGGAATGATACACAGACTTGATGAAATGACATCGATATACTACGAGTCCATGATTTCTAAGAAACCTGAAATTAAAGATGAATATCCTTATGAAGTTCTTCTTGATGATCTAAAGCTTCTTTTTATCAACATATGGCCTGAGTACTTGGGTTTCACTGTCGGATCTATTGATGGGTATAAGGATCCTGAACAACTCAAGTCAAAAGAAAACTGGAGAGAAATGATGAAGCGAAACATGGAAAC
>CACBUE010000035.1 GCA_902542325.1 uncultured SAR86 cluster bacterium
GCATTAAAAAATAATAGAGACAGAAGGAGATTTTCATTATTTATTCCAATTTCTGTAAGTGCTCCTGCAAAACCTAGTCCATGTAACAATCCAAATCCAAAAGCTATCAACCAAGGCGTAGAATCATATTTCTGTTCATCCCCTACCTCCAAAGCTAGATATATAATTGTTAATGCTATAAAAGCTTCTGTCGAAGCTTGGGGTACGCTTACAACATCCAGTACTGATAGAGCTAATGTGATGCTATGCGCTAGCGTGAAAGCAGTGATTGTTTTAACGAGGTTTAAAGTTCCTGAAACAAGAAATAAAAGGCCAAAAACGAATAGCATATGGTCTATGCCACCGAGTAAGTGCTCAACTCCAAGCCAAAAATAATTGATCGGATAGATACTTACTTCTTCTGGCACATCAAACTTAGAACTGCTTATTGTTGCTAATCCTTCAAAAGTGGTCTTATCTAAAAATTTTACACTTACTAATGCATCCGTAAGCCTTGTGAGACCCTTAAATGCTATTTCCTTACCTTTTAAAGATTCTTCGCAAGTAATTACAATATTCGTGACTAAATATTTACCTTGGACTTCAGGTAACTTTCTTTGCTCCTCCTGACAGTCTGTAAAGCTTACCTCTGCAGGAAGTCCAGCAGTATTAGTTGGAAACATCCATAAACCTGAATAAAATCCGTCTTGTGTTTCCTCCAGAGACAATCTTGCAGGATTCATTTCATGAGTTTGTGCAAACGCACTAAGAGATAGGCTGAAAAGAATAAAAATAAATTTATTTAGTTGTTTCATTTAAATCTGCCAAAATCTCAATTTGATATTTATTTCTTAATTCCTTTAAATAGTTCTTCACAGAATTATTTTGTTTTTCAAGGACCACATCATTGATAACAATATTTTTAATCTCTTCAAGATTTGGAGTGAAAGATTCTGCGATAGAGTTAATAAATACTAGGTGCGATCCATACTCAGAAATTAAGGGACCTGACCATTCCTTGATGGTCAAATTTTGAATATCTTCCGAAAATGTTTTACCAAAAGATCTTTCAATTTCTCGAATTGTTTTAGAAGAAAAGTTCTTTCCTAATAAAAACGGTTCACCAAAATTAGTTTCAGAGGAACCATTTTTAATGAGATTTAAAGCTTTAGAAGCATCGTCCTTATTAGTCTTGCTCGAACTAAAGTAAACATGAGAGAACGTTATCCTTTTTTCTACATAGTACTTATCTAAATTTCGATTATAAAAATCATTTACTTCACTCTCTGTTGGGAGAGAAATATCTCCTTCTTGTCTTAAGAAACCAATTTTCTGAGCCAATCTTCTTTTGATGATTATATCGTTCTTATCTAATCCCAACTTTATTGCTTCTCGATAGAGTATCTCTTCATCAAGGAGTTGTTTGATAATGCCATCTACTTCTGACATTGTAGGCTCTCTTCCCACTTGAGTGACCCAGGTATTTATCAATGAGTTAACTTCTGATTCAAATATAGTTATTTTGTTATCATCCTCATTATTTAAAAATAAATCTGCGATAAGAATCATTATTCCTAAAAGAAAGAAAATAAGAAGTCTTTGTTTCATGATTGACAAAAAATTATAATTGAATCATATATTTACTTAGGTAAATTAGAGTATTTACCAAGTATCTATATTAGGCCTTTTTTTACCAGATTTTGACTTAAGGGGTAGTGACTTGAGGGCGCTAGATACCCAATTTCTAGTTTCTGCTGGATCTATAACATCATCAAGTTCAAAATGAGAAGCCATATTTACGGCTCTGCCTCTGTGATAGCTATCAGCTACCATCTTCTCGTATGTTTCAATTCTTTTCTTAGGATCTTTAATCGCTTCTAATTCTTTTCTATATCCAAGCTTAACTGCACCTTCTAAACCCATTCCTCCAAACTCTCCTGTTGGCCAAGTAACCGTAAATAAAGGTACTTTAAAACTTCCTCCTGCCATAGCCTGAGCTCCTAAACCATACGCTTTCCTTATGACAACAGACATAAGGGGAGTTTCAATATTAGCACCAACAACGAACATTCTTGCAGCGTGCCTTATAAGAGCTGATTTCTCACTTTCGGGTCCAACCATAATTCCTGGACAATCTATTAAAGAGAGTATCGGAATATCGAACGCATCACAGAGTTGTATAAACCTTGATCCTTTATCAGCACCAGGAGAATCAATAGCTCCCGAGAGATGACCTGGATTATTTGCAATAACTCCAACAGGCTTCCCCTCAATTCTTATGAAGCTAGTTATTATTCCAGGTGCCCAGTCTTTTCTGATTTCTAGGACTGAATCTATATCAGCTATTCCATCAATAATATCTCTCATATCGTAATATCTAAGCCTGTTCTCAGGAACAGCAAATCTTAGTTTTCTAGCATCAGGTTCTTTCCATTTTTTTATTGGTCCTTGGAAATAAGAAAGATATTTTTTTGCTACTTGAACTGCTTCTTCTTCGTCTTTAACAGCAATATCAACAACACCATTTGGAACTTGGACATCCATTGGTCCAACTTCATCTGGAGTAAAAACTCCCAACCCTCCACCTTCAATCATGGCGGGTCCCCCGACACCTATATTTGAATCTTCCGTAGCAATAATTACATCACAGCAGCCCAAGAGAACTGCATTTCCTGCGAAACATCTTCCAGTTGTAATTCCTATGACTGGAACTAATCCAGATAATTGAGCGAAATAAGTAA
>CACBUE010000036.1 GCA_902542325.1 uncultured SAR86 cluster bacterium
TCTCCTTTGTAACTTTTTTTTCTACAAGTTGGTGACCAAGAAACTCGCAAAATTTTTCTACATCTCTTTCTGTACTCTTATCAGAGGCAACTAACTCAATTAAGTCTCCAGAGTCTGAATCTCTAATAGCTTTATGTAAAAGCATAATTGGTTCAGGACACACTAAACCAAGTGCATTCACTTCAATTTTCATTGATAAATTTTGTAGATACTTTTCTTACCCTTCTTACCATTAGTACAGCTGCAACTAATAGGCCTGATGCCATACCTGTCCACATGCCTACAGCTCCCATTTGAGTAGTCACAATATCTGTTATAGAAAGGATAATACCTAGGGGCAATCCCACGCCCCAATATGAAATAGCCATAATTTTCATGGGTCCAAAAGTGTCTTTATAACCTCTCATACTTCCTATGCTAGCCATCGCTAAACCATCAGCTAATTGAAAGAATGCGGCAAAGCTCAACAATATTACCGCCAGGGTTATCACCTCAGAATTACTATTCAATAAACTCGACATAAACTCAGCATTTACGATAATAATTAAACTCATTATTAGAGCACTGACTGTTGCTAATCTTAGAGAGAAATAGGAACTGTACTTAGCTCCTTTCATATCATTTGCGCCGACATTATTTCCAACTCTAACTGCAGCTGCATTTCCAATAGATAAGGGAATCATAAAAAAGAGCCCACCTATAGTCATTGCTATACCGTTAGCGGCAATAACTTCGCTGCCAAATCGTCCAAGGATGATTCCTGCTCCACTAAACATGCTTAGTTCGATGAAATTTCCAAACCCAACAGGAATTCCACCTCTAAGTATTTCTCCAAGAATTTTTATATTTGGTAGGTCAAATCGGGAGAAAAGTTCCGTATCAAAGCCTGATTTAAATTTGAGATAAATAATTAGTAGTATAAAAGTAGTCCATGTTCCGATGATAGCTGAAAGACCGGCTCCTCTAGCCCCCATTTCTGGAAAGCCGAAATTTCCGTAGATGAATGTGTAATTTCCAATTATGGCTATAATCAACATCAAAATATTCAATAAAGTTATTGGTAAGGGCCTAGTTACACCTTCACATAAAGAGCGCAGAGGCTGACTCAAAAGAATTGCTGGGAGAGCGAACATAAAATAATCTAGGTATTCTTGAGAATACTTGATTATCGATGGATCAACTTTCGCAATTGTCAGTATGAAAGAGGCTTGAGAAAGAATAAACATTCCTAGTAAAACTATTGGAATTGATAACCATATCGCCTGCCTAGCTAAGGGTCCTATATCTTTAAGATTTCTTGCACCGTAGAGTTGAGCTACCATGGGTGTTACGAAGAAAAGTACTCCACCAATTCCCACCATTATTGGAAACCAGAGATTACCAGCTAACATAATACCAGCCTGTACATCAGTAGAGTAGTTTCCACTTTGTATAACTGAATTAACTTGAATAAATTGAAGGGCTAGCTGAGTAAGGAACATAGGTATAGCTAGCTTAAAAAAACTACTAGCTTCTGTGAGAGATCTTTCAGAAAAAAAGCTCTTTTTTGAGTCCAAGGGTTGTTCCATAGAAGGTGCGTATCTTATCATGTACCCAAGAGGCAAGACATCAGAAAAGATCACAGACCATATTGGCTAAAAAAGCTATTTGCTAAATACAATAATTTTTACGTAGATAATTATCTAGCTCCCCAATTCGAGTATTTTGGAAAGGGTCACAATATTATGGGAGCTCGATATTTTGATGTCTATGGGAGTAATATATCAATTGATGATTATCCTACTATGGTAGCTTCTCCTGATAATTATATTCATTTAACGACTTGGAGCCTTGAAGATCATGAAGGAGAAATATCAATAGGAAAATATTGCTTATTAACTCCTGGTGTAAGAATTGCCTCAGCTTCAAAGATTTCAATCGGTGATGGTTGTATGTTTGCAAATAGCGCCTATGTTTCTGATGCTGATTGGCATGGGATTTATGATAGGGCAATACCAGTTGGAAAATCATCTCCCATAACACTCGAAGAAAATGTTTGGATTGGAGATAGAGCCATGATAGGTAAGGGTGTGAACATAGGAAAAAATAGTATAGTGGCCGCAGGAGCTGTAGTTGTAAAAGATGTACCAGATAATGTTGTAGTTGGGGGAAACCCTGGACATATTATTAAAGAACTTGACCCAAATATCGACGGAATTACACGTATGAAACTTTTTGAAGACCCAGAGGGATTGAGAGACCTATACGACCAAATAGATATCTATACATTGAAAAATAATACTCTTTTAAATTTTATAAAAAGTAAATTTTGGAGAAGTAAGAAACATTAAATAAACTTATTGACGGGAACTTAAAAACCAAATAATGTGGTCGACGGTCGGAGATAGTTGGGGAGCATTCTCACTTGACTAAGAACTCAAGGAATAAACCTTGTGTTAATTGGAGAGGTTTATGCAACTCAAATTAAGCGCAGCTTTATCTGCTGCATTTTTATTATTTTCTTTTGATATTATCTCGGATGATCATGTCCAGCCTACTTTTATTCCAGTGGAGAGTTTTGCTTGTAATTATGCAGATGGCAAAGATATGGAAGACTTATTAAAGGTCACTGAAGAGTGGAATGATTATGCTGATGATACTGATTTCCAATACAGCGCTTGGATTTTTTCAGTA
>CACBUE010000037.1 GCA_902542325.1 uncultured SAR86 cluster bacterium
TAGAAGTTAAAAATAGATAGAGCTTTAACTTATGGTGTCTTTGGTAAGTACATAGTCCAAAATCCTCAGACATATATACATCTGTACAACCTTTCTCCAATAAGTAGTCCGGATTGAAAAGTTGATTACCTAGAATTAAAAAAAGGTTTTTACCGTTATCGGTTGTCATAGCAAAATGTTGGGCGCAAAGGTTTTCAAATTAGTTCAAACGGTATTTGAAGTTTATTTGAAATTCATTATTTTGTTCAAAATATTGATTATTGGCAAAATCATCTTGAGTTGGCTGTTTTAAGAAATCTATAGTAAATTTCCTTTCAACTGTCTCATTGATGAAATCGGCTTCTTCAGAATCATCACCACTATTCATGACAAAATAGGCAATTAATCCTACTGCAACAATTGCGCCTGCAGCAGAACTACTTCCACCGTATCCACCGCCACCATCATCACCTGAAGAAGGATTTTCACTTCCTCCATGATAACTAGCAAGAGCCAGATTCGAAGTTATTGAGAACAATAATATAAATAAGTATTTCATAAATATTTCCTTATATTTGTTCTGAGCGTCTAAGTCCGTAACCGAGAACGTCAGTGCCCTTACGTTTCGTAGAACCTAGCAAAGCAGATTATTAAATTGAGCAGCGAGCAACACTGAAAGTGTTTACATATTATAAATTGTTCTTCAAATTATTAATATATGAATTTTACCTCCATGGAATTTTTTTGAAATAACAACCTATGATAATATGGAATCAAACAGTAACAATTAGTTAATGCATAAAAAAGAACAGATACGTCTTCTAAAGGGGTTAATCCATCATTTAGACAATAAAACTAACATCGATGCGGGTGGCATAATAAGAACTCCAGCTGATACTTATACATCGGAAGAAAGATTTGATATGGAGTGGAATATTTTTTTCAAGATTATCCTCAAATAGTAGGCATGTCAGGAGATCTACCTGGACCTGATACTTTTTTAACAACTGAGGATTTTGGAGTACCAGTCTTAGCCGTGAGAGATAGCAATGGTAGATTTAAGGCTTATGCTAATGTCTGTGCTCATAGAGGTGTAACTGTCGAGGCTAACAAAAGAGGTGAAAAAACGAGATTTTCTTGTCCTTTTCATGGTTGGACTTTCAATAATGACGGGGAGCTCGTAGGTTATCCAAAAAAAGATCAATTCGGAGAAATAGATAAAGCATGTTACGGACTTAAAGAGTTGCCAGCCACTGAGAAATTTGGGTTTCTCTGGGTTCATCCTTCAAGAGAAGGAAAGATTAATTTTGATGAATTACTCGGCGAAGATTTAGTTAAAGAATTTGAATCTTGGAATTTTGAGAGTTTAGTTTTTGAACATCAAGAAGAATATATAACTGATATGAATTGGAAATTAGCGATTGATACATTTGGCGAAACCTATCATTTTTCCGTTCTACACAAAGATTCTTTGCACGAAGTATTCCATGGAAACTGTCAAATGTTCGATAACTTTAACCGTAATGGAAGGCTAATATTGTGCAGAAGAGCTATAGATGAAATGAGAAAATTGCCGGAATCTGATTGGAATATCTGTGCTGGCACATTACCGGTATATTATTTATTTCCAAATATTATTTTTATGCCAACACAAGAAGGCGCCTTCTTAGTTCAAGAGTACCCCCTAGAAAATTCACCCCATAAGAGTGTTTCTAAAATTTCATTTTATTTTTATCCTCATGTTTTAGAACATGTTAAACAGCTTGAGAAGCAAGGTATTAATGGAAAGGAACTGCTTCAAGAGCAATACAATGGATTTGCCTCAGTAATTAGAGATGAAGATTATGTTGCAGCAGCCTCATCTCATAAAGGTCTAAAATCAGGGAATATCGATTATTTAACATTTGGTAAAAATGAGCCTGCTCTTCATCATTATCATAATACATATCGTGAGGCTTTAGGCCTTCAATCATTACCCCTAGAAGAAGCTTAGAGAGTGAATATTCTCGAAGTTAGAGATTTAGAGAAGTCTTATCCTGACCCCGAGTCTGATCAAAACTTAAAAGCTGTTGACGGTATTTCTATTACACTAGAAGAAGTCCAAATTTATGGAATATTGGGACCTAATGGGGCCGGGAAAACTACAACATTAGAAATGATAGAAGGTTTAACTGACATAGACGGAGGTTATGCTGCTGTGAATGGAATAAATGTTGCGGATAATCCCTTTGCAGTTAAAGAGATCATAGGAGTACAACTTCAATCAAACGAATATTTCGATTCCTTAAGCCTTAAAGAATTACTGGTACTTTTCGGCAAGCTTTACCAAAATAATGTTGATCCTAAACATCTCCTTAACAAAGTGGACCTTTTAGAAAAGATAAACTCAAAACCAGAAGAGCTGTCAGGCGGTCAGAAACAGAGATTTTCCATTGCATGTGCTTTAGTCAATGAACCTAAAGTTCTTTTTCTCGATGAGCCAACTACTGGCTTAGATCCTCAAGCCAAACATAATCTCTGGAAGCTAATAAAAGAATTAAACCTTTCAGGAATGACAATTATTCTCACCACTCACAATATGGAAGAGGCAGAAAAC
>CACBUE010000038.1 GCA_902542325.1 uncultured SAR86 cluster bacterium
TTCCACTAATGTTGAACATGATGCTATTAAGAATAATAAAAAGATGATATTTAAAGAATTTATTACTATATTATGTGACATATGTTGCTTATTTAATTTTAATATTAAAAAGTTTTATAAATGAGGTAAAACCCAGATATAAAATTAAAAATATTAACAATGGTAAATTACCATACTTAGAGTAAAAAGTATTTCCGGAGTAAAGGGTTATGTTTCTGGTCAAAGTTTTATCTTCGAAATAAGTTTGTCTTTCAATAATTTCTCCATTTTTTGATACAAAAGCAGTAATTCCGCTGTTTGTAGCCCTAATTAATGGTTTTTTATGTTCTAAAGCTCTATTCTGGGCTATTTCTAGATGCTGAATAGGGCCAATTGACCTGCCAAACCAGGTATCGTTACTCACTGTCAGCAAAATGTTACTATCTTTTGCAGTTTTCCTTATGAGTTCGTCAAAAGCTATTTCGTAACATATGCTAGGTGAGATCCTTAATTTTCCAGTTTTTATTGATTTAACAGCTTCTCCAGGTAATGTATTTGTTAAATTTAAGCCAATAATATCTAATAAACTTCCCAAATACTTTTCTAGAGGTATGAATTCGCCAAATGGTACTAGTTTTATCTTGTCGTAGACGTCTTCCATAGCTCCAAGTGTTTGTAACCTATTTCTAATTTTATAATCATCCTCTCTTTCAATGATTCCAGTTATTAGTGTTATATTCTTTTCAAAACTTTTGCTTCTGACAAGATTCATAAAAGCTTTGTTATCATTTTCAGATAATATCAATGCTGTCTCTGGAAATACTATGAGATCACCTTCATTTGCATCTTCTATAGCTTTTTCCATCATTCCTTGAGATTTGATAATTCCGTACTGACTCCACTTATCCTCTAAGGTTAAATTAGGTTGATAAAGAGTTACATGAATCTCATTTTCAGCTGAAGTCCACTCAACTGATTTAAGAAAATAAGAGGGCATGAGAATCAATAAAACAAATAGAGAAAAGAGTAGGGGAGTTCTATTTTCTGTTATATTTTCGTAAAGTTTATAAACCGAAACGGAGAGGAGTATAAGAAAGAAGCTATTACCTTGAGCACCTATAATTGGTGTGAAACCATCTATAAAAGTATCCGCCAACATTGTTCCAGATATCAACCATGGAAAGCCGGTGAATAGGTAAGATCTGAGGAACTCCATTAGAGTCCATGCAACTGGTAGAGTAAGAAAAATTATTATTTTTGGACTTAAAGACTTAAATACATTATTGAGAAGAAACAGAAAACCTGAGTATAAAGATAAAATAGAAATGAAAAGAAGAACGATTAATGATGAGCCAATAATTCCTACATTTCCATGATAGTGAATACTTACATACAACCAGGAAATTCCAGATAACCACATACCAAATCCAAATGCATATCCGACAAGAAATGCTTCTTTATTTGAAGATTTATCTAATAATCCAATAAGCACTGCAACTGAAAGAACAGATAGTAGCCAGAGGTCAAATGGTGCAAAACCAAATGAAAAAATTACTCCACAAATAAGGGCAAGAAATCTCTTCTTGAGCATCATCAATATTTTAATACAGAGAAATTTTTACTAAAGAAGATTTATGTTATTTTGGAAACTTTAATTCTCTTGATCCTTCTTCTTTCCAGTGAATTTATTACAAAGCGCCAGCCTTCTATATTGATAGCGTCGTTTGGCTTGGGAAACCTCGCAAAATGATGCATTACTATACCGCCTAAAGTATCAAAATCTTTGTCACTTAAAGAAGAACCAAAATTTTCATTAAAAACATCTATTGGAGTGAGTGCAGATACAAGATATTCATCTTGAGCAATTTCTTTTATTAAAGTGCCGGCATCTTTATCATGTTCATCTTCTATCTCACCAACAATTTCTTCTAAAACATCTTCGATTGTTACAATTCCAGTAATATCCCCATATTCGTCAAGCACGATGGCCATATGATTTCTTCCTGCTCTTAATTCATCGAGTAATATATTCAATTTTTTGCTCTCAGGGATCAATATTGCAGGCCTGATAAGCTTGGTAAGTTCAAAGTTATCTAAATTTTCAGAAGATAAGAAGGGCAGGAGGTCTTTTGCTAATAAAATACCTTCAATTTTGTCATTCTCTGAGTTTATTACTGGAAATCTAGAATGACTTGATTTGATAACTCTAGGCAAGAAGTCTTGCGGCTTCTCATTTCTTTCAACAAAAACCACTTGTGGCCTTGGAATCATTACATCCCTTACTTGGTCTGTAGAGACTCTAAGTGCTCCTTCAATCATATTCAGAGTACCTTTCTCAAGCACGCCTCTCTCGCTTGAATCTCTTATGGATCCTGCAAGTTCTTGTTTATTTTGGGGTTTATAGGAGAAATTTTGATAAATTTCTTTTATTTTGTCTTTTATTCTTTTCCTAAGGCCGAGCTCACTAGACTCAGCTAAAATACTTGGGGGCTCGTCGTTC